>NZ_CACVAD010000001.1 GCF_902726545.1 Yersinia artesiana
GACCAGGCAAACGCAACATATGTTAAAATAATGAGTAAATCCATGATATTACTCCACCGGAGGGGTTTTATTATCGGCCAGTTTTATTTCTAAGTCAGTTACACGCTGTTGAAGACGGGTAAATGAAGCCTCCTGACCTTGCATACCCCAGCCACGCTCAGGGCGATATAGGGTGGCCCATATCCATAAAAATGGCCATATAACATGCAAAGTAAACAGGCTTACCCATCCTGCGACATGAATAGCATCAGCATGAGGATGATTACGTGATTTTGCGATCAGATAGGGAATATCATGAAGAATTATTATCCCGTAAAAAATCACGAGGAGGACAAAAATAAGGACACCTAGCGCAAAGTAATTAAGGAACATAGTCACCTCGAATAGATGAACTGCTCATCATTAATAAATCATAGACATGTCTACTAATAATTGTTATTGAAACTATAAAAATTTTTATAAAACTCAATACATCATAATTCTTAAATAGATGAGCGCATTCAGCAAGGATACATATTTCTTTTCAAAATTAGTGTCATGGCATTGACCATGGAGCGATGGGTAATTGATAAACAGAAAACCAAATCCGTGCATCTTCATCACACGACGTAAGGAAGCAGGTGATGCACAACAACGAATACTATTGAACCAAGTGTAGTGGCCGACAAAAAATCATCACGGATTTAGAGTTTTCCAGAATAATCATTCTGACTCACTCAGCATCAAACTACCATTATAAAGCTGGAGAAAAAGGCAGTTGGATCAAACCACTGAACAAGCCTAGTCCTAATACAATTTATAAAGTTGATGGGAATAAAGTATATCATACAGATGATCAAGGCTGAGAAAAGTGGTGATGCTGGTGATGAAGGCAGACATTTGCTCGCGAGCATTTTTGATGGGCCGGGAGAAAAGCTTAATTTTGTTCCGATGGATGCAAACCTGAACAAGGGGACATGGAAAAAGAAGGTGATGGAGGAGAATACGAGTTCGATTATATTGACTCGGCAGGTACAAATGACTGATTTGCCCCCTATGATGGTGCCGTCAGTGACCTTACTCCGTTAATTGTAGAACTTAGAAAGTATTATTTGGAACATGGCCCTACAAATGGGCTACCTGAATGGGTTGGTTGTGAAATGGCGTTCGATTTAGAAAAATAAAACTAAGCATTGAATTCGAATATGATAGCCAAGAAAGTTAACCAATAATTTCATCAGTGAAGTTACCTGATTGACTTATATTGACGAAAGGGCTTTTTCGCGGTCTTTTCTCTTATATTTTATAAGCATCGTGATGCTGCAGGTATTTACATAAAATGTGTGATTCATAGACGATGCTTTTGCGCAATACGCTGGTACCTTTGAACGGTTCATCGCGAGCGGTGAGTTCATAATCAATCGTACCTTCATTCGTTAACCAGGCCGGGTGAAGAATAGTGTAATCAAGCCCAGAGGCTTCAATCGCATCTGCCGCCCGACGAAATGGCTTGAGAGGTTCGCCGTTAATCGCATTATCTGTATTAGTCGCGGCCTGATCCAACGCATCGCCCATGATGATCCGGCTGTTGGCCAGATTTTGCCGCAGTACCTTCACCACGCTGCAATCAGTCGATAAAATCCTATCCCGCCCCAGCCGTAATAACACCGCAACCCTACCCCACGATCTGTTTTTGTCAGGGCATTTGGGTGATGAACAATTTGATTTAGCATTCTGATAATTAACCGTTTTCAAACAGCCTGCCACGCGCGGGCTTTTTTGTATCTGAAGATGGTCAATCTTTGAGTGAAGGTCACAATGCGGACAGTGAAAATAAATAATTCAATAAAATCAACGTAAAACAAACAAAAAAAGGGAGGCTTTCGCCTCCCCTTTGCACTCCCCACACCTGAATTAATGGTTACGAATGTACTCGTCCATATCTGTTTTCAGGTTATCAGATTTCGTCCCGAAGATAGCCTGAACACCTGAGCCTGCAACGACAACGCCCGCAGCACCCAATTTCTTCAGACCAGCTTGGTCAACCTTGGACACATCAGCCACGCTAACACGCAGACGAGTGATACATGCATCCAGGTTAGTGATGTTTTCTTTACCACCAAATGCTGCTACCAGTGCTGCTGACATTTCAGTGCCACCCTGTACAGTTTGCTCTGTCGTCGTGTCTTCACGACCCGGTGTTTTCAAATTCAGTTTGGCGATCAGTACACGGAAGATGGTGTAGTAGACCAGACCGTAGCAAATACCCACCAGAGGGAACAACCAGATACGGCTGCTGTTGCCACTTAGAACTACGAAATCAATCAGGCCGTGGGAGAAGCTGGTACCATCACGCATCCCAAGCAGGATACAGATTGGGAAGGCCAGGCCTGCCAGAATTGCATGAATAACATACAAGATTGGCGCCACGAACATGAAGGAGAATTCGATTGGCTCGGTGATACCAGTCAGGAATGAGGTCAGTGCTGCGGAGATCATGATCCCGCCCACTTTTGCCCGGTTTTCCGGTTTAGCAGAATGCCAAATAGCGATTGCAGCTGCTGGCAGACCATACATTTTAAACAGGAAGCCACCAGACAGTTTACCCGCAGTTGGGTCACCCGCCATATAACGTGGAATGTCACCGTGGAATACCTGACCCGCTGCGTTGGTGTATTCACCAATTTGCATTTGGAATGGTACGTTCCAGATATGGTGCAGACCGAATGGAACCAACGCACGTTCTACCACACCGTAGATACCAAAGGCGACTACGGAGTTTTGATAAGCTGCCCACTGGGAGAAAGTCTGGATAGCAGTACCCACTGGCGGCCACACGAAGGACAGAATCACGCCAACGAAGATCGCTGTGAAACCAGAGATAATCGGCACAAAGCGTTTACCGGCGAAGAAGCCCAGATATTCAGGTAACTGAATACGGTAGAAGCGGTTAAACATGTAGGCTGCTATCGCACCTGCAATGATCCCGCCTAACACCCCGGTGTCAGCTAAATGCTTGGCAGCAATTTCTTCTGCTGGCAAATGCAAGACCAGTGGTGCTACCACCGCCATGGTTTTCACCATGATGCCGTAAGCAACAACGGCTGCCAACGCGGATACACCGTCGTTGTTGGTAAAGCCAAGTGCAACGCCAATAGCAAAGATCAATGCCATATTAGCAAAAACGGAACCGCCCGCTTCTGCCATTACGTGAGAGACTACCGTTGGTAGCCAGCTAAAATTCGCGGAACCGACACCCAGCAGAATACCTGCGATGGGTAATACGGATACCGGTAGCATTAGCGATTTACCGACCTTTTGCAGGTTTGCAAATGCGTTCTTAAACATAGTTGAGTGAGCTCCTGAGTAATAGTGCTTTTTACTGCTTTTTCTCGCGTTTATTGGCGTTACAAAGGGGGGAGTAAGCCTTTGCGAATCAGGGTGTCTAAAGCACCCCTTTAATTTTTACGAAGAGTAAAATAAATAGCCTGCTTAATGTTTGATGGCAGTCACGTTTCTTTCAAGAAAGCGCTTAATTTGCTTCAAATCGCGCATTTTTTGTAAAAAAACGTCAATGAGAGCTGCCCTCACCCACTAAATCGGGTGAGAACATTACTCGTTTCGACGATTAATTACGAGCTTAAAAAAAAGTATTCTTAAGGAAGTTGGGACGTTCCACTGGTCAGCCGTGCAGAGTCCAGATGAAATAACCGGCAGAAGTTGTCGGTGGTGGCTTGGGCTAAGGATTCAAGACTAACCCCCTTTAGCACCGCCATATATTCAGCAACATCACGCACATAGGCTGGTTGGTTCTCTTTACCACGGTGCGGAACCGGTGCCAGATAAGGCGAATCGGTTTCGACCAGCAACCGATCAAGTGGCACATAGCGCGCGACATCACGCAGCTGTTCGGCGTTACGAAAAGTGAGAATACCTGAGAAAGAGATGTAAAAACCGAGATCCAACAGCGTGGCGGCGGTTGCTTTATCTTCTGTAAAGCAATGTAAAACTCCACCACACTCTTGCGCCTGTTCCTCATGCAAGATTGCCAGCGTATCTTCACGGGCATCACGAGTATGCACAATCACCGGTTTATTTAATTGACGGCCAATACGGATATGCTCACGGAAAGAGGCTTGTTGCAGTGGAATATTGTCTTGCTGATAGAAATAATCCAGCCCGGTTTCCCCCATCGCCACCACGTTATCTGCCGCCGCAAGTTTTGCCAATTGCTCAAAATCATAGCCGCCATCCAGATTGAGTGGATGAACGCCACATGAAAACGCCACATTTTCTCTCTCCCCGATAAGGGAGGTCATGGCTGAAAAGCCCGGTAATGTAGTGGCAACCGCCAGCACGAACCCGACATCACGCGCCTTCGCTTTAGCTAATACATCATCAACATTGCGGTGCAACGTCTGGTAATCAAGGCTATCAAGATGACAATGAGAATCTACTAACAACATAATTTTAAACCCAATTACAACGAAGATAAGGTGGAATAAGTGCCCGTGCTCAGAGCGGTTTCCCAGTTAAGCAGGAACTCGGTGAGTAATAATTCACGATTAACACCTACCACCGATAATAATTGATGGCGGCAATGGCCCAGCGCCTGGGCTGAATGGAGCAATACTGGTGTTGCGGCCATGCCAGCCAATTGCTGTACCAGAGGCAATTGATCCTGGTTGACAGCAAACTCACCTGCGCCCTGTTGCCATTTCAACGCATCCAACACCAATGAAGAGATCCATTGTAAGCGTTCTGGAGCATCATCATGGTTAAGTTGCGGTATTAACGACAGTAAATCCGAGCTGTGCAGTGCGCTATGCAATGCATGGCACAAAGTGGTTCTGGTGGCCCAGCGTTCCGGTTGCAGTAAACACTCGGCCGCTAACGGCGCACCTTCACTCAATTTAAGTGCCGCCAGCATCGAGACAGGTTCTGCTGGGATCTGCCGCTGAAGCCATTGCAGGCTAAGCGCGGTATCTGGGCAGGCCAGATGCCAGTAAAAGCAGCGGCTGCGCAGTGTCGCAAGCAAACTGGCAGGTTGATGGCAATCAAGTAGAAAATAGGTATTCTCTGGCGGCTCTTCCAACGTTTTTAACAACGCATTCGCCGCCGCATCGGTAAGCAACTCCGCGTGGGGCAGCCACACGACTTTTGCCCCGCCTTGCTGAGCATGGGAATAGAGTTTTTCAATCTGTTGGCGCACCAGCTCAACGCCGAGACTGCTTTTACCTTTCTCCGGTGTCAGCACATACCAGTCCGGATGATTGCCCGCCAGCATCAAGCGGCAACTATGACATTCGCCACAGCTTTTCTCGCCTTGTCGTTGCTGGCACATCAACCAACGGCTAATACCGTAAATCAGTGCTTCTTCGCCATTTCCGGGTAAAGAGTGCAGCAGTAATGCATGATGGCCTCGCCCGGCAGCCTGCTGCCCTACCCACTGACGGTAAGGCGCGGTAAGCCATGGGTACCATTTCATTACGCTGTTTCTCGGCTGGTCAGCCATTGCTTCAGTACCCGGCTAATAGATTCACTGACTTGCTCAAGCGGTTGTGAAGCATCAATAGTTTTGATACTCGAATCGGTTGCAGCCAATTCGAGATAGCGCTCTCGGGTGCGCTCAAAGAAGGCCAGTGACTCTTGTTCAATCCGGTCTAATTCACCGCGAGCGCGAGCGCGTGCCAGCCCGATAACTGGCGGCAAATCGAGATACAGTGTCAGGTCGGGGCGGAACTCACCCAATACCGTGTCACGCAATGATGTCATCAGATTAATATCAATCCCGCGCCCGCCGCCCTGATAGGCTTGCGATGACAAATCATGGCGATCACCCACCACCCAACTGCCGTGGGCCAGTGCCGGTTTAATCACATTTTCAACCAATTGCACGCGCGCAGCATACAACATCAGCACTTCGGCTTTGTCCGTCAGGACTTCACCGTCAATACCTTGCTTAATCAAATCACGCAGCTTTTCTGCCAGCGGCGTTCCCCCTGGCTCGCGAGTGAAAACAATATCGTTAATCCCCTGGGCGCGTAATGTGGCAACCACGGTGTCTCTGGCGGTGGTTTTCCCTGCCCCTTCAAGCCCTTCAATAACGATAAATTTACTGTTCATTTTTATCCTTTAGCGATTGGCGATAAACTCGCACCGCCTGGTTATGACTGGCTAAATTGGTGGTAAAAGTATGGCCGCCCTTGCCGTCTGCTACAAAGTAGAGGTAAGGCGTTTTAGCCGGATGAGCGGCGGCCGTAAGTGATGCCAGCCCCGGCATCGCAATCGGCGTCGGCGGCAAACCAGATATTACATAGGTATTATAAGGCGTTGGCGTATCTAAGTCTTTACGGCTAATGGTGCCATTATAGCTATCTCCCATGCCGTAAATAACCGTCGGGTCCGTTTGTAATCTCATACCAATACGTAAACGGTTGATAAACACCGACGCCACTTTGGTTCGCTCTTCATTAACCGCCGTTTCTTTTTCGATGATTGACGCCATCGTCACCAGGTCGCCTGGGGTTTTGTAAGGCAACGACTTATCGCGCCCCTGCCAGATTTCATCGACTGTTTTTTCCATCTTCACATGGGCACGTTTGAGTAATGCCAGGTCAGTGGTTCCGGCAGTATATGAATAGGTATCTGGATAAAGCCACCCTTCGGGATGTTCGCTGTCCTTTAATCCCAGTAATACCGCAATTTCGGCATCACTCTTCCCATCCAATACATGCTTTATATATTTTGATTGTTGTAATTCATCCATCCAATCACGCAGCCGCTTGCCTTCGATAAAGCGCACGGTAAATTGGGCTTCTTTACCGCTGGCGAGCAGTTCTAACATACCGCGCACTGTCATCCCGGGAGTAAAGCGATAGGTACCCGCCTTGAACTTGGCTAATTCTGGTTCAAGGCGCAGCAGCCAGGGGAACCAGCGAGTATTTTTAATCAAGCCGTCACGTTGCAGCAAATTCTCCAGAGCCACTCGCCCTGTCCCGGCAGGAAGTTTAAAGATGGTTTCTTGCTGGATAGCCAATGGCCTATCAGCAAAATGTTGTACTCTCTGGTAACCCAACAGCAGCAATCCCAAACAGATAGCGACAAAAAGGATTAATGCTCTGGTGCTTTTTATTTTCATCGGGCGGCCATCTTCATATTAAAGGTAGTCATAGGGGCAAAAATCAAAATCCTCATGCAGCCTATACTTCGCAGCAATGAAGATTTAAGAAATCAAATAACTGGCGTGAGTGGTAAACCCAGGGTTCAGCACGATTGGCCGGCTCAATCCTATTCACCGAGAGCAGCGGCATCAGTGCGTTACAAACGATAACTTCATCTGCATCGGCCAACACATCCACCGGTTGTGCCACAATTGTCACCTGCCGACCATGCGTAGCCAGGCAGCTAATAATTCGTTGACGCATAATGCCATCTACACCTGATTGGCGCAGGTCTGGGGTAAAGACTTCCTCCCCCTTACGCCAGAATAAATTAGCGGCACAGCATTCCACCAGCATACCTTCAGTGTCAAGCACCAGCGCCTCATCCGCCGTTGTCTGCTCAAGATGCGCGCGAATCAATACCTGCTCCAGGCGGTTCAAGTGCTTAACCCCCGCCAGCAAGGGGCTGCGTGCCAGCGATATCGGGCTAAGTGCCAAAGAAATCCCCCGTTCACGCCAACTATGATAATGAACCGGGTAATCATTAAGGGAAATAATCCGAGTCGGATGCTGGCATGCCGTACCACTGTAACCTCGTCCGCCACTTCCCCGACTGATAATCACTTTCAACACCCCGTCTTCAGTATGGCTTGCCGCCTCAACCATTTCCTTGCTCAATGCATTCCAGTTTACTGCGGGGATTAAGAGTCGTTCAGTCGCCTGCTGCAAGCGTGAGATATGCTTATCCAGCCACACGACTTGACCAAGATAAACCCTGGCGGTAGTAAAACAGCCATCGCCAAACTGCACAGAGCGGTCTGAAGCTGAAATCAAATTTTGTTCAACACCATTAATCCAGAACATTCAGATTCTCTTTAAATGGGAGTATTGGTTTTATATTCAGTTGGGAAAGCAGGATTGCCCATAAATATAAATTGTACCTGCTGACAGTATCAGATTTAAACCCGTGGCTGTTTTCAGATTTATCTCTTATTGAGACAGTTATTATGGAGGGATGTTATGACTAATGCAGGGCAAAACGAGTAAAAGACCCAGAAACCGGGTCTTTTGAGCAGTTGGAGCGTAACGGTCAAGGTTATACTTTGCGGAAAACCAAAGAACCGTTAGTGCCACCGAAACCGAAGGAGTTACACAGGGTGTACTCCAAATCGTTTACCTGACGAGCTTCGTGCGGAACAAAGTCCAGATCACAACCTTCATCTGGATTATCCAGGTTAAGAGTTGCAGGAATGGCCTGATCACGCAGAGCTAAGACAGTAAAGATAGACTCAACTGCACCTGCTGCGCCTAGCAAGTGCCCAGTCATGGATTTGGTGGAACTGACCATCACTTTATAGGCATCTTCACCAAATACAGACTTAACTGCCTGCGTTTCGGCTTTATCGCCAGCAGGAGTTGACGTGCCGTGGGCATTGATATAGCCAATCTGAGATGTGCTCACACCCGCATCACGTAATGCATTTACCATTGCCAGAGCTGCTCCAGAACCGTCTTCCGGTGGAGAGGTCATGTGATAAGCATCGCTGCTCATCCCAAAACCAACAACTTCTGCATAGATTTTTGCGCCACGTTTTTTTGCGTGTTCATACTCTTCCAGCACCATCATGCCTGCGCCGTCACCCAGAACGAAACCATCACGGTCTTTATCCCATGGGCGACTTGCCGCTTGCGGGTTGTCGTTTCGAGTCGATAATGCACGAGCAGCACCAAAACCACCGACACCCAATGGCGTACTGGCTTTTTCAGCCCCACCCGCCAGCATGACATCAGCATCATTGTAAGCAATGATACGCGCCGCATGGCCGATGTTATGCACACCTGAAGTACATGCTGTAGCGATTGAGATGCTTGGCCCACGCATCCCACACATTATCGTCAGATGACCAGCAATCATATTAACAATGGTTGATGGTACGAAGAATGGGCTAATTTTACGTGGCCCACCATTCACCAACGCAGTATGGTTTTCTTCAATCAGACCCAGCCCACCAATACCAGAACCGATAGCGGCACCGATACGGGTAGCATTGGCTTCGGTGACTTCAAGCCCGGAGTCTTGCATGGCTTGCATGCCAGCAACAATGCCGTACTGTATGAATGCGTCCATCTTGCGCGCATCTTTACGCGAAATGAACTCTTCACAATTAAAATCTTTTACTAAGCCAGCAAATCGAGTTGCATAGGCACTAGTATCAAAATGGTCGATCAGGCTGATGCCACTCTGCCCGGCAAGCACAGCTTTCCATGTGGATTCAACTGTATTACCGACAGGAGACAACATGCCCAGTCCAGTCACAACAACTCGACGCTTAGACACGGTTGTCCTCCAAGGAGGGAAAATAACACTTAGGACAAAAAAAACTTAGGCGGTCGAGTGACCGCCTAACTATCAAAACTTAAAGCATGTACGCTTACTGCTGGTTAGCGTTGATAAAATCAATAGCTGCCTGAACAGTAGTGATTTTTTCTGCTTCTTCGTCTGGAATCTCAGTATCAAACTCTTCTTCCAGAGCCATTACCAGCTCAACGGTGTCCAGAGAATCCGCGCCAAGATCTTCAACGAAAGAAGCACTGTTCTTCACTTCGTCTTCTTTAACACCCAGTTGTTCAACGATGATTTTCTTAACGCGTTCTTCGATAGTGCTCATACTCTTAAATTTCCTATCAAAACTCGCTTTCGCGATGGTTTTCGTAGTGTATAAAATGTTGAAAAAGATGCAACTAAATCTCGGCTGGTCAAACCACGATTTTACGCTATTTTGCGGTTTTTACCTCAAATAACGCAAATACTTTCGTGATTTTTAAATCATATACATGCCGCCATTGACATGTAACGTTTCACCAGAGATGTAGCCGGCCTCATCAGAGGCTAAAAATGCAACAGCGCTGGCGATTTCTTTTGCTTCCCCAAGCCGGCTAGCTGGTACTTGGGCTAAAATGCCTGCGCGTTGATCATCTGTCAACGCCTTAGTCATGTCTGTCTCAATAAAGCCAGGTGCGACAACGTTGACAGTAATGCCACGTGAAGCAACCTCACGCGCCAAAGACTTGCTAAAACCGATCAGACCCGCTTTAGCTGCCGCGTAGTTAACCTGCCCTGCATTGCCCATTGTCCCAACTACAGAACCAATGGTGATGATACGCCCAAACCGCTTTTTCATCATAGCGCGCAATACCGCTTTTGACAGACGGAATACAGAAGTCAGATCGGTGTCAATAATATCTTGCCACTCATCATCCTTCATACGCATCAGCAGGTTATCACGCGTAATCCCTGCATTATTCACTAAAATGTCGACTTCTCCAAATTCCGCACGAATCGTTTCCAGAACAGACTCGATTGATTCGGGATCCACGACATTCAGCATTAAACCTTTACCCTGGTCACCCAAGTAGGCGCTGATGGCTTCAGCACCCTTTTCACTGGTCGCCGTACCAATAACACGGGCACCGCGCTCAGCCAATAATTCTGCAACCGCACGGCCAATACCGCGACTCGCGCCGGTTACCAGCGCAATTTTTCCTTCGAAGCTCATGTTACCCTCTTTCTTAGTTTTCAAGCGCACTGGTCAGCGTAGCGACATCGTTTACCGGTGCTGCGGCCAAAGTATCCACGATACGCTTGGTCAAACCAGTCAAGACCTTACCCGGCCCAACTTCTAACAGCAGCTCAACACCTTCTGCTGCGATAAATTCAACACTCTCAGTCCAACGTACCGGATTATACAACTGACGCACCAATGCGCTACGAATCGCCTCTGGTGACACTTCAGTTTTCACATCTACGTTGTTGACGACAGGGAATAACGGTGCCTGGAATTCAATGTTTTCCAGTGCTATAGCCAGCTTATCTGCCGCAGGTTTCATCAGCGCACAATGAGATGGCACACTAACAGGCAATGGCAAGGCACGCTTTGCGCCAGCGGCTTTACAAGCAGCGCCCGCGCGTTCTACTGCCTCTTTATTACCAGCAATAACCACCTGACCCGGAGAGTTAAAGTTAACGGGCGAGACAACTTGACCAAGAGCTGACTCTTCACAAGCTTTGGCGATGGATTCATTATCCAAACCAATAATCGCATACATGGCGCCGGTACCTTCAGGTACCGCTTCTTGCATCAATTTGCCGCGTAATTCAACCAGACGAATCGCCTGTGTGAAATCGAGCACACCAGCGCATACCAGAGCTGAGTATTCACCCAAGCTATGGCCCGCCATCATCGCAGGCAGTTTACCGCCTTGATGTTGCCAAACGCGCCAGATAGCAACAGATGCCGCCAATAGAGCCGGTTGCGTCTGCCATGTTTTATTCAATTCTTCAGCCGGACCTTGTTGTACTAGCTGCCACAGATCATAACCCAGTACTGATGAGGCTTCACTGAAAGTCTCTTCAACTATCGGAAATTGTGCGGCCAAATCGGCCAGCATGCCAAGGGATTGAGAACCCTGGCCTGGAAATACCATTGCAAATTTCGACATTTTGCTTTCCTGTTAAACCAAAAAAGGTCCTGTTAAATCAGAAGCGAACCAGCGCTGAGCCCCAGGTAAAGCCGCCGCCAAACGCTTCCAGCAGCACTAACTGCCCACGTTGAATTCGCCCATCTCGTACTGCTTCGTCAAGTGCCGCAGGTACGGATGCCGCAGAGGTGTTACCATGGCGATCGAGGGTTATCACCACTTTATCCATCCCCATGCCTAATTTTTTAGCCGTTGCGCTAATAATACGCAGGTTGGCCTGATGCGGCACCAACCAATCCAGCGCTGAGCGATCTAGATTATTGGCTTGCAATGTCTCATCCACAATGTGGGCAAGCTCCGTTACCGCAACTTTAAACACTTCATTGCCCGCCATAGTGACATAGGCTGGCTGTTCTTGGTGTAGGCGATCCTGATATGGCAATTTGAGCAATTCACCATAGTGACCATCTGCGTGCAAATGAGTCGAGAGAATGCCCGGCTGTTCCGAGGCACCTAATACCACGGCACCGGCACCATCGCCAAACAGAATAATGGTGCCGCGGTCTTCTGGATCCAGTGCACGAGAAAGTGCATCAGAACCAATGACCAACGCATATTTGACTGCACCACTTTTCACGTACTGATCAGCAACACTAAGTGCATAGGTAAAACCGGCGCAAGCTGCGGCCAGATCGAAAGAGGCAGCATCTTTGATCCCTAGCATTTGTTGCACCTGGCAGGCCGAGCTTGGGAAAGCATGGCTTGACGAGGTGGTCGCTACGATAATCAGCCCGACATCATCTTTTTTAAGACCAGCCATCTCCAGCGCTTTTTCAGCTGCGTGGAAACCCATAGTCGCAACAGTTTCATCAGGGGCAGCAAGACGCCGTTCACGAATACCTGTTCGGGTGACAATCCACTCGTCCGAGGTATCCACCATTTTTTCTAAATCAGCATTAGTGCGCACTTGTTCGGGCAGATAACTCCCCGTACCGAGAATCTTAGTATACATGTACGATCAGTCACTCTTGGGTAAAACCGCTTCAAGGCGCGCGGCAATCCGTTGTGGGATTTGCCGCTGCACCGCCTGCACAGCCTGTTCGATGGCAACGGCGAATGCGCGTTGATTCGCAGCGCCATGGCTCTTGATTACGATACCCCGTAATCCTAACAGACATGCGCCATTATACTGGTCGGGGTTCAAATGACCGAACCGCTTAGCCACACGTTTTTGCAGCCAACGGCCAATAAGTTTAAGCCACCACGACTGTTTTTTGCTTTCGCCCGATGATTTGAGCAGTGACAAGAACATTCTTATCACACCTTCCATAGTCTTTAGAGTGACGTTACCCACGAAGCCGTCACAAACCATCACATCAGTCTTGCCTGTCAGCAAATCATTGCCTTCCAGATAACCAATATAGTTGATAGCCGGTGTATTTTTTAATACGGCGGCGGCTTCGCGGATATTATCCAACCCCTTGGTTTCCTCTTCGCCAATATTGAGCAAAGCAACACGCGGGTTTGTTATGCCGACAACTTCTTCTGCCATCACCGAACCCATGACGGCAAATTGCACCAGCATCGTACTGTCACATTCGACGTTAGCCCCTAAATCCAGCACCACAGTTTTGCTGCGCTGCTGATTGGGGATGACCGTCATCAATGCCGGGCGCTCTATTCCATCCAGTGGCTTAATCATCATCTTCGCCAGCCCCATCAATGCCCCAGTATTACCTGCACTCACACAGGCTGCTGCGTCACCGTTTTTGACAAGCTCCAATGCAATACGCATTGAGGTGCCACGACTGGCACGGATCGCTTGTGAGGGTTTAGCATCGCCGGCAATAACATGCTCAGCGGGGATTACCTGTAACCTTTCCAGCAACAAAGGATCGGCATTAACAAGTAACGAAGTGATGGTGTCGGGGTCCCCGACCAGCAGGAGTTTTAGTTTTGGATTAGAGGCCAGTGCCTGCAATGAAGCAGGCACTGTGACGTGGGGACCGAAATCCCCACCCATTGCATCTAACGCTAGGGTTAGACAAGTCAAGGTATCGCCTTGCTAAAGAAGATTAGCAAGTACTACTCAGCCGATAACCTTGCGGCCGCGGTAGAAACCGTCGGCTGTGATGTGGTGACGCAGGTGAGTTTCACCGGAAGTTTTGTCCACAGACAGAGTGGCAGTGGTCAGCGCATCGTGTGAACGGCGCATGCCACGTTTGGAACGAGTGGGTTTGTTCTGTTGTACGGCCATTGACCTTACTCCTTAATTACTTTCTTTAAACTGGCTAATACGGCAAATGGATTAGGTTTCTCCGCCTCTTCAGGCAGTTTGCCAAATACCATGTCCGCCTCGGACACTTCACAGTGTTCAGAATCATGTACCGGAACGACAGGCAGTGAAAGAATAATTTCGTCTTCAATCATAGCCAGCAGATCAACTTCGCCAAATTCATCGACTTCGATCGGCTCGTACGCTTCCGGTAATGCTTCAGCCTGCTCATCATTGACGATCGGGCTAAAACAATACGTTGTATGAACATGGTGTGCAAACGTGTTACCACAGCGCTGACACATCAATGTTACATCGACGTCCGCATGACCTGTAATAACCGCCAGGCGCTGATTATCGATATTAAACGATAATGAGGCCACGACATCGCTGTCCACACTTACCACTGAGTCGGCTACTCGTGTAACCTGCTCAGGCGAATAGATACCTGCGTAATCTAAACGTTTCTGAGCGGTACGAACCGCATCAATGGTCAGGGGTAATTTTACCTTTTGCATAGGGCGCGCATATTAACTTTGTAACGACATAGAGTCAAAGAAAAAGGCCGTTTTACTGCACCTTTCACCAATATTCGCTTCCGAAGCGGCAGACAGTTTAAAATGCCTGATTAAATTACGCCACGGTTTATGGAAAATATTATGCCGCAATTAGTTCTGGCCTCAACATCATCATATCGCCGCGCATTGCTGGAGAAACTGCAATTACCCTTTATCACTGCTGCGCCGCAAACGGATGAAAGCCCATTGCAAGGCGAGAGCGCAAGCGCGCTGGTGCAACGACTGGCACGCGCAAAGGCCCAGGCGCTGGCCGTTCAATACCCACAACACTTGATAATCGGTTCTGATCAAGTGTGTGTTATCAACGGCATAATCGTCGGCAAACCCCATAATCATGCCAATGCAGTCAAGCAGTTAGAACAAGCCAGCGGCCAATGTGTCACTTTTTATACCGGGCTGGCGCTGCTCAATACAGCAACCGGTAGTCATGATTGCCTTTGCGAAACATTTGATGTTTATTTCCGCAGATTAAATAGCGCAGAAATTGAGGGTTATTTAGCTAGGGAACAACCGTGGAATTGTGCAGGCAGTTTTAAAAGTGAAGGGTTGGGCATCACTTTATTTGACAAGTTATCGGGCCGTGATCCGAATACGCTCATCGGCCTGCCGTTAATCGCCCTCACTCAAATGTTAATTGAGCAAGGGGTCAATCCCTTACTTTAAAATGCGGATAGCTTTTAAAATACGGGTAGCGTTAAAACAGCTAGCCGCATTTTAAATCGCGGCTTTCTTACGTAATACCGCCAGGCAATGGCGCAATTGATTATCCAAAGGAGCTTCAATGCGCATGGTTTCACCGGTATTCGGATGTTCAAAACGTAAAGCAGCGGCATGCAGGAATAAGCGATGTAACCCTGTCCCTTGCAATTGACTATCAAATTCTCGGTCACCATAGCGATCATCAAATGCGATCGGGTGGCCGGCATGTAGGGCGTGCACGCGAATCTGGTGTGTGCGGCCCGTTATCGGGCTGGCTTTCACCAAAGTTGCATGCTCAAAACGCTCTTCTATTTTAAAACGCGTTTCAGAGGGTTTGCCTTCGCTACTGACTTTCACCATACGCTCGCCACTTTGCATAATATTTTTCAGCAACGGCGCCTGTACCGCTTTGCAATGGGATTGCCATTGCCCACGCACCAAAGCCAAATAATCTTTTTGCATCCCTTTCAAGCGCAGTTGTTCATGTAAAGAGCGTAAAGCCGAGCGTTTTTTGGCTACCAATAAAACACCAGAGGTATCACGGTCAAGGCGGTGAACCAATTCCAGGAAACGCGCTTCAGGGCGAAGTGCGCGTAATGCTTCAATTACCCCGAAACTTAAACCGCTACCGCCGTGAACAGCCGTACCAGAAGGTTTGTTTAACACTAAGAGATAATCGTCTTCAAATAGAATGCAATCAGCCAGCGCAGCCACTTTATCAAGTTTAGCTGATACCTGAATCTCTTCGCGTTCGGCAACACGTACCGGTGGTACACGTACCACATCACCATCAGCCAATTTATATTCTGGCTTAATACGCCCTTTATTAACGCGAACCTCACCTTTGCGGACGATGCGATAGATCATACTCTTTGGCACACCTTTCAATTTAGTGAGCAAAAAGTTATCGATCCGCTGACCCGCTTCGTCGGCAGAAATGGTGATTAATTGTACTGCTGGATTATTCGTTTTCATGGGGCGCGATTCTAATTACACCGAGGAATTAGCGCCACCCCTTTTTCTGTGCTTAACTGTCAATCTGGCTATTTAAAGATAACGTTTGCGTGCATTTATTGTTTAATAAGACAACGATAGCCGCCGACACTGTGAATACAGTAAAAGAATCTTTACGTAGACAGGTAAAGTCATCTTGCTATATCAGTGTCAGCAATGGAATAATGTGATTAATTCTGCGTTGATTCTCGTTAGACCAAGAGACTTGTGGAATAATAAACTTTGCCTGATCACACAAAAACGCAGCAATGGCGTAAGACGTAATGTGAAATCAAGCAATTAGCGGGCTGCGGGTTGCAGCTTGGTCGGCAAGTGGGTCAGGCTCTGTTGTCTTATATTCAGAAGCTACCCTTTATATAAAAAGCGCTGTTTTTCAGAAAGAAACGCAGGCTTACCGAAATAATGCGCCCCTATGCAGGCGACAACCGTGAGGTTGACGGCTTTGCTAGAAGACTCGGGGTCATCGGTTTACCCGACCATAGAGGTTATTTTGCCCGCAGTTCTAACGCCAATGTAAAAAAAACGAGTAAGTTAAAGATGAAAAGAATGTTGATTAACGCAACTCAGCAAGAAGAGTTGCGTGTTGCCCTTGTAGATGGACAGCGGCTGTATGATTTGGATATTGAAAGCCCAGGTCATGAACAGAAAAAAGCGAATATTTACAAAGGTAAAATCACCCGAATCGAACCCAGTCTGGAAGCCGCTTTTGTTGATTACGGCGCTGAACGACATGGTTTTCTCCCATTAAAAGAAATTTCTCGCGAATATTTCCCTAGTAATTATTCCTCTCATGGCCGCCCAAACATCAAAGATGTGCTGCGCGAAGGCCAGGAAGTTATTGTTCAGGTTGATAAAGAAGAACGCGGTAATAAAGGTGCCGCACTCACGACTTTCATCAGCCTGGCAGGTAGTTATTTAGTTCTGATGCCTAATAACCCACGTGCTGGCGGTATCTCTCGCCGTATCGAAGGTGATGATCGCACTGAACTGAAAGAAGCCCTATCCTCCCTGCAATTGCCTGATGGCATGGGCCTGATTGTTCGTACCGCCGGTGTGGGTAAATCTGCTGATGCGCTGCAATGGGACTTATCATTCCGTCTGAAGCACTGGGATGCGATTAAAAAAGCTGCTGAAGGCCGCCCTGCGCCGTTCCTGATCCATCAGGAAAGTAACGTGATTGTCCGTGCTTTCCGTGATTATCTGCGCCCGGACATCGGCGAAATCCTGATCGATAACCCTAAAGTTCTCGAACTGGCTAAAGAGCATATTGCAGCACTTGGCCGCCCGGATTTCAGCAGCAAAATCAAATTGTATAGTGGCGAAATCCCCTTATTCAGTCACTACCAGATTGAGTCACAAATTGAATCTGCGTTCCAACGCGAAGTACGTCTGCCTTCCGGTGGTTCTATCGTTATTGATACTACCGAAGCCCTGACAGCAATTGATATCAACTCCGCCCGAGCAACTCGTGGTGGTGATATCGAAGAAACGGCATTCAATACCAACCTGGAAGCCGCAGACGAAATTGCCCGCCAGTTGCGCCTACGTGACCTAGGTGGCCTGATTGTCATCGACTTTATCGATATGACGCCGGTACGCCACCAACGTGAAGTAGAAAACCGCTTACGTGATGCCGTTCGTCAAGACCGTGCGCGTATCCAGATTGGTCGTATCTCTCGCTTCGGTTTACTGGAAATGTCCCGCCAGCGCCTCAGCCCATCACTGGGTGAGTCAAGCCACCATGTGTGCCCACGCTGTAGCGGTACCGGTACCGTTCGTGACAACGAATCTCTGTCACTTTCTATTCTGCGTTTGATTGAAGAAGAAGCGCTGAAAGAGAATACCCATGAAGTTCACGCCATTGTGCCGGTACAAATTGCATCGTACCTGCTGAACGAAAAGCGTGAATCTGTTAATGCCATCGAAAAACGCCAGGGTGGTGTGCGTGCCGTGATCGTGCCAAACGATCAAATGCAAACGCCACATTATTCTGTGCTGCGCGTGCGCAAAGGCGAAGAAGTCCCTTCTCTCAGCTACTTGCTGCCACAGTTGCATGAAGCTGAAATGGCACAACCGTTGGAAGAAGCGACCATCGAACGTAAACGCCCAGAGCAACCTGCGCTGGCGACGTTCTCCCTGCCAAC
Source organism: Yersinia artesiana (assembly GCF_902726545.1). Lineage (GTDB taxonomy): Bacteria > Pseudomonadota > Gammaproteobacteria > Enterobacterales > Enterobacteriaceae > Yersinia > Yersinia artesiana. The sequence continues at coordinate 18,332 of NZ_CACVAD010000001.1, forward strand.
AGAAGTGCCACCAGAGTCAGCCCCTGCTGCAAATGTTAAACCAACAGCCGCACCACAGGCCGCAACTGCTACGGTGGCAGAACAACCTGGTTTCCTTAGCCGCCTGCTCAGTGGGTTGAAAGGCCTCTTCGGTGGTTCAACAGAAACTGAAGTGAAACCGGTTGAAGTTGAGAAAACTGAAACCAACGAAAATCGTCGTAACGATCGTCGTAATCCGCGCCGCCAGAATAATGGTCGCAAAGACCGTGGTGACCGCACGCCGCGTGAAGGTCGTGATAACAGTAATCGCGACAACAATGCCCGTGATAACAGCACTCGCGATAACGGCAACCGTGACAATGCTAACCGCGATAATAGCAATCGCGAGGGCCGTGACGATCAACGTCGCAATAATAGACGCCCGGCGCAGCAAGCAACGGCACCACAAGCGCAGACTGAAGTTGTTGAAGCAGATAAAGCACAGCGTGAAGAGCAGCCAGCGCGTCGCGGTGATCGCCAACGCCGTCGTCCACAAGATGATAAACGCCAGGTATCACAAGACGTTAAAGCTAAAGTTGATGCGGATATCGTCACAGCTGTAGTCGTAGAAGAAGCGCAACCAGAGCAAGAAGAACGTCAACAGGTGATGCAGCGCCGTCAACGTCGCCAATTGAATCAGAAAGTCCGTATTCAATCCGCGAATGATGAGCTGAATATTCTGGAAGCACCTGTTAGCGAACCAGTTTCCCACATTGCTGCCCCAGTGGTGCAGGAAGAAGTGAAATTGCTGTCGCAAGCAAGTGCTCAGGCCGATGATGAAGCAACGAATGACCGTAATGGCAACAATGAAAATGGCATGCCACGTCGCTCTCGCCGCTCGCCTCGCCACCTGCGTGTCAGTGGTCAACGCCGTCGCCGCTATCGTGATGAGCGCTACCCAACCCAGTCAGCTATGCCGCTGGCGGGTGCTTTCGCCTCACCAGAAATGGCATCAGGTAAAGTGTGGGTGCGTTATCCTGTAGCTCAACCGTTTGAACCTGCCTTTGTGGAAAATCCGGTTGAAGAACAACAGCCAATTGAATACGTACAGGAAGTTGCTGCTGTAGTAGAACAAGTCGCTGTTATTGCCGCACCTGCTGTCGTTGCTGCACCTGCTGTTGCTGCCGCGCCGACTCCAGCCCCACAACACAAACCAGGTGGTTCTTCATCGTCCGCTGCTGCCGTACCGGGCCGTGCGCCGGTTGTTGTGGAAACAGCAATAGTAGAAACGGCAATCGTGGCAACCGCAATTGTAGAAACGGTAGCTGTAGCGCCAGTCGTTGAAACCCATGCTGCTGAAGAACCTACTCAGGTAACTGACATTGCAGCAGAAGCAGAAACTATCACGACCGAAGAACCCGTGACTGAAGACGCTGTGGCACCAGAAACTGTGGTTGAAGCGACAATCGAACCCGTCGCTGTCGTGGAAGAAGTCGTGACCCAAGCGCCTGTTGTTGAAGAAACAGCAGCTGCAGTTGAAGACGCGACAGTCGCTGAAGAAGCTGTAGTTGAAGATATGGCAGTTGAAGAAGTTACAGTTGAAGAAGCGGTGGTTGAAGCACCAATCGTGGCGGAAACAGTGGTTGAAGAAGCTGTGGCAGAAGAAGCTACTGTCACTGAATCACCAGCCGACACTGCTCCTGTGGCCGTTGCACCGCAGCAGCCAGTCGTTGCTCATCCTGAAGGTGTGTTATTCAAGCACTATGCTTCAGCGCCAATGACCAAAGCACCAGCACCTGATTACGAACCAGCATCGCCAAGTCAAGGCCATTGGGAACGTCCAGCCTTTGATTTTGCAGGTAAAGGTTCTGCGGGTGGTCATGCGGCTGCAACTCTGGCTACCGCTCCGGCGACAAAACCACAATCGGTTGAATAGTAGCAATATCGTTCGACCCTAATAGTGCAAAACCCGCCATTTGGCGGGTTTTTTATTGAGCAAAGATTATCACGCGATTTGCTTCACTTTCTTTATCTCAAGACTTTCCAGCTTACCTTCGATTGCTTTAACGAACGCTTTAAAATGCTCGGTTTTATTATGTTTTTCTAATGCATCCTCGGATGCCCAGCGCTCGAAAAACACAAAAGAGCCTTTTTGGTCGTTTTCAGCATGGAGGTCATATTGTAGATTCCCCTTCTCTTCACGACTCGGTTCGATAACCTGATGAACTGCGGCTGTAACCTCAGCAATAAACTCAGGTTTCGCCACTAAACTGGCAATAACACGAACTTCCATAGTTATTCTCCCATCTGTACATTTAATTAGCGTATTTGACGATAAATCAATCGCTCACCCTATAGGCAATTTTACCCAGAGCCTCTCTATAAGAGCCCCTTTTTGTATTGTTTTCAACTTAGCCGTAACAATCAGATGCATCCGGAGCACTTTCCGCTTATCCTTAGACCCCGCCGGAAACAGCACAAAAATTCCTATATTCCATGACTGCGGAGCCCGTTGAATGACTGCACAACCTCAAACCCTGAAAATTCGCCGCCCGGATGACTGGCATATTCATTTACGTGATGACGAAATGCTCAGTACCGTGCTGCCCTATACTTCCGAGGTGTTTGCTCGGGCCATTGTCATGCCAAACCTGACACCCCCGATAACCACAGTTGCCAGTGCCATTGCCTATCGGGAACGTATTTTGGCGGCAACTCCTGCGGGCCATAAATTCACACCACTAATGACGTGCTACCTGACCAATACTCTGGACGTCAATGAACTGACTCTCGGTTTTGAACAAGGTGTGTTTACCGCCGCCAAGTTATATCCGGCCAATGCCACCACCAACTCAACCCATGGTGTTTCTGATATACCAGCAATTTATCCGCTGTTTGAACAAATGCAGAAGATAGGTATGCCGTTACTGATCCACGGGGAAGTCACTGATGCGGCTGTGGACATTTTTGATCGTGAAGCGCGCTTTATTGACCAAATCCTGGAACCGATACGCCGTCAATTCCCGGAGCTGAAAATTGTCTTTGAGCATATCACCACCAAAGACGCAGCCGATTATGTGCTGGCAGGCAATCGTTTTCTTGGTGCGACCATCACCCCTCAGCATTTGATGTTCAACCGTAATCATATGCTGGTTGGTGGAATTCGCCCTCACCTATTCTGCCTGCCTATTTTGAAACGTGGCACTCATCAAGAGGCTTTACGTCAGGCGGTTGCCAGTGGCTCTGAGCGCTTCTTCCTTGGGACTGACTCTGCCCCACATGCCAAACATCGTAAAGAGTCATCCTGTGGTTGCGCGGGTGTGTTCAATGCACCTTCGGCACTTGCGGCATATGCCACCGTTTTTGAAGAAATGAATGCATTGCAACATCTGGAAGCATTCTGCTCTTTGAACGGCCCACGTTTCTATGGCCTGCCCGTTAACGAAGATTTCGTTGAATTGGTTCGGGCTCCTTTCCAACAACCAGAAGAAATATCACTCGGAAATGAATCTATTATTCCTTTCCTTGCCGGCCAGACCATCAACTGGTCAGTTAAAGCTTGATAGCTATGGCAGTAGAGCGCTTTTTTCTCTGCTGTCTCAAATTTTTTTATCAGCCAGTTGCAGCTCGAATACTTATACTGTATAAATAGCCAGTATAAATATTCGGAGGGCTAAATATGCGTGTTGAAGTCAGCGTTGATAAAAAAAACCAGTTACCCGCAGGTGCTATCGAAGCACTCACCAATGAATTGAGTAAACGACTGAAGACTAAATTCCCGGATACCACTACTGCAGTTCAGGTACGTTATGCCAGTGCCAATAATCTTTCTGTTTTAGGTGGCGCAAAAACTGATAAAGATGTTATCTCTGAAATATTACAAGAAATATGGGAAAGCGCAGACGACTGGTTCGATGCGGAATAAATCACAATAAAAAATATGTTGTATACCCTAAATAATTCAAGTTGCAGGAAGGCGGCAAGCGAGAGACAAATTGGTTGTAAACCATTTTGAACAGCGCTTGCGCTGGCCCGTAGGGTGAGCCTCTAATGAGGCTCATAATCCCGATGAGCTTACTGTGTCGTAAGTGATTCGGGTTATTGAGCGTAGCCAACGCACATGCAGCTTGAAGTATGACGGGTATAGATAAATGCTGTTTTGCCGGGGAATCGCTCCTCGGCTTTTTTCATTTTAATCTTCGCTTAATTAATCATCAGAAAATAAATAATTTGTAAAGATCTGTTGATAATCTCCACATTCACCAGCGCTTGCGTATACTAAAAAAGTTCACTTAGTATTGAGTCGCATTGATCCTCGTTAGTCACTCCAGTTAGTAACTACTATATAAGGGGTCTTTATGGACAGAAATGATGAAGTTATCCAGACTCACCCGCTCGTAGGTTGGGATATCAGCACTGTAGATGCATATGACGCGATGATGATACGTCTTCATTACCTGTCTTCCATGGATCAACCGCCAGAAGATGCGCTGGTTGATAGGACGCTCTGGCTGACGACTGATGTTGCACGCCAATTAATAAATATCTTAGAAGCAGGCATTGCTAAAATTGAGTCATCAGAATACGAAGATTTGGACCACCGTAAGCATTAATTATCACCAACAATTAATTTCTCAAAGCTCACAACAAGGCACCCATAAATATTACTGGGTGCCTTTTTATTAACCGCTCTCATCATAATAGCGCTAACATCCCTTTTGCTCCTTTCGGTCACGTGTTATTACTATCGTTTTAATTTTATCGCGACTTGCTGCCTTTCATTTAAATCGTTCTGATTATTGTCAGGATAAAAACTGCGTTACACATCAAACAGCGTAAATAAAGTCGGCAGTGATATTCACCAAGGTGAAAAATATGGATTATGATTTGATTGTCATTGGTAGTGGCTCCGTCGGTTCCGCCGCAGGTTACTACGCCTCACAAGCTGGTTTAAAAGTGCTGATGATTGACAGCGCAATGCCCCCTCACCAGGCAGGTAGTCACCACGGCGATACCAGAATTATTCGCCATGCATACGGTGAAGGCGAAAAATATGTGCCATTAGTATTACGCGCACAAGCACTGTGGGATCAACTCTCCGCTCAGACCGGTGAAAAATTGTTTCAGGCCAGTGGTGTACTCAATTTGGGGCCTGATGATTCAATTTTCCTCAAAAATGCACAACTCAGCGCGCAACACTATAATTTACCGGTCGATACTTTAAATGCCGCACAGGTTCGCGAAAAATGGCCAGTATTTACCATTCCGGATAATTATATTGGTGTGTTCGAACCACAAGCGGGTTATCTGCGTTCTGAGCTGGCGATAAAAACACTGATTAAAGCCGTCACTGAAGCGGGTTGTGGCATTTTATTTAACTGCCCGGTTACCGCGATTGAACCCTTGGATGATGGGGTTGATGTCGTAACCATCGATGGTACCTACAGCGCCAGGAAAGTGGTGGTCACCGCCGGAACCTGGGTCAAAGAGTTACTACCGCAATTACCCATAACAGCCATACGCAAAGTCTTCTCCTGGCACCATGCCGATGGTCGCTACAGTGAAGGGAATCATTTCCCGGCATTTACAGTAGAAACTCCGGATAACATTCATTACTACGGTTTTCCCTCACAAAATGATGAACTGAAGCTCGGTAAGCATAATGGCGGTCAACCGATAGAATCAGCCGCACAACGTAAGCCATTTGGTGGTTATGCTGAAGATGGAACCGAAGTATTTGGCTTTTTGCGTCATTTTTTACCTGGCGTGGGTGTGTGTCTACATGGTGCTGCATGCAGTTATGATATGAGTCCGGATGAAGATTTCATCATCGATACCTTGCCGGATAACCCCCATATTATGGTAGTGACGGGCTTAAGTGGTCATGGGTTTAAGTTTGCCACCGCACTAGGTGAAGTCGCCGCACTCTTTGCGCAAGATAAAGCGTCACCTATTGATATTTCTGCATTTTCTTTGGACCGGTTTACTCACGCTTAGTACACAAACCTACAATGAACTTATGACGTTCTGCCAATGACTATTCATACTTCAAGTTAGTCATTGGCAATTAATTTATACTACACACAGTTCAAATTCAGTATAAAAAACCATAAGCATGGTGATTATTAGTAAGTTAACTCGCAAAACCCGTCAATACACATCGTAAATCCCGAATTGACGTCTTAGTCGTCAGAGGATTACCTTACCCTTGTATGCAGTCAGGTATGGTTGCAGTTAGACAAGGATGTATGTCACATGAAAATATTGATTATTGACGAATGTTTTTATACCCGCTCTGGGGTAAATACTTATTTAAACGATTCCACATCTCTTAATTTAAGAGATGTGCCTACGGTTGAACAAGCAACATCAACTATCCAGGATTTTAATCCTGAGATAATAATTGTTAATCTTACCCAATATTGTCGTTTTGGTGGTCATTGTCCATTATTAGAACATTTTATACGTTGTTGTGATCAGGCAAAAGTTTATATTTATCTGGATGCAGCCTATCCATTTAGTGAAACACCAATCCCTCTAACTGGTTCTGTTTCTATTCTGGCTAAAAAGCATTTGCCTGAACTGCTTCAAAGCTTATCCCGTGTTTCACACGATACAGGCAAGTCACATCTGTCATGCCCCGCATCACTGTTCAGCCCACAAGAACATAAAGTCATGTGCTATTGGATGACAGAAATGCCGAACTATCGTATAGCCAGAAAATTGAATATCAGTGATAGCACTGTCTATTCACATAAGCGCCATATTACTGAGAAAATAAAAGTCAGAAACCGGTTGGAATTATGTTTTATTTATAATGTATTTAAATATTTATACTAGCTTTAATTTAGCGTTAATATACACAATATTATTTTAAAGTTTTTAAAAAGAAGATAACCGCATAGATTAATTATATATTTTCCACAACAAAAAATATTGAATTGACAGTTAATTTATTGTTTATCCAATTAAAAGTACCTATAATGGGCAATGATTTTAGCCGCAGGCAGTCAGCATGTTAAATAAATTGCTTTCAATGGTTATCAATAATGTACGGGAGCATCTAATACTCTATATCTGTTTGTGGCTCACATTGTTGGCTCTGGATATATATTTCTTTTTCTATTAATTCACTGTCCGTACCATGCCCCTCATGTTGAGTTGGGCCAATAGGTATAGAATTCACCTGCTGGCCTCAGATTTTAAGTCAGGATATTGGCTTTTCCGGCTCAGTTTTGGTGGGCTTACCGTCACTCAGTAACACCGCAAACTTATAGCCAGCAGGCGTTAATTCCAGTGCGATTTTGGCAATAATGGTTAAAGGTACTGAAAGCAGCATACCTATCGGCCCCAATAGCCAGCCCCAGAAAATCAATGATAAGAATACCACCAGCGTTGATAACCCCAAGCCGCGCCCCATCATGCGCGGGTCAATAATGTTACCGCCAATCAGGTTGATAAGGATATAACCACCGGTTACGGCAAATGCGTCGGCAAAACCGTTAAATAGCAGAGCCTGGATGATGGGAGGGATGGCGGCTAATACTGACCCGATATTGGGAATGTAATTGAGAACAAAAGCTAATAACCCCCACAGGAATGCAAACCTGACACCCATCGCGGCCAAAAATAGCCAAATAACAATCCCTGTCGCGATACTAATAATGGTCTTAATCACCAGATAATGTGTCACACCATTCAGTGCGCGTCTGAGAATCGCATTCCCTTGCTCTGGATTATCAAACATCAACTGCATTTTATAAGGGAGGCGCTCGACTTCAAAGAGCATAAATACGACGGTCATTAACAGCAAGAACGTGCTAGCCATAGCACCAGAAAGGTGGCTAAGCAGACGAGTAACAAAGTTCATCGCCGTACTGGGATCGACATGTTTCATGATGTCATCCACTGAGAACTCGATATTAAAGCGCATCGCAAACTCTTGCAAATCGCGCATTTTTTCCAGCATCATCCCACGGTATTGCGGTAATGAACGGGCAAATTCATTTAATGAAGAACCTAAGCGGCTAAACAGTAATGCCATCAGTAAAACAATAATGGTCACCAGTAAAACGATAGCCAGTGTGCGGGGGATCTTTATTTTTTCGAGTAATTTCACTAACGGGTTTAAAACAATGGCGAGAAATATGGCCAGTAAAAACGGAACCACAATAGGCGATGCCGCCTTGATTCCAGCCATAATCACGACCAACATTGCCAGCATCGCAACTAAGCGCAACCCTTGGCCACTTACCACAGGTTTTGTCATTATCAATCCTTGTATTGGAACCGCCACGGCTCAAAATGGCAAAAAAAAGACGTTATCGGATAAAATAACCGACAACGCCTTATTTTAATAGCACCAGATATTACTTATCTACGCCCTTCTCGGGCATCGGAATATGCATCGTTGTTTGCAGTAATCCCTTAGACTTATTAAATATCTTAATGCCGTTTTCACGTCCTGCCCGGCGAGCACGTTGCTCTTCTTGAGGTAGCTTCAGTTCTTCCTGACAAATCGGGCTACAGCAACCTTCAAATTTTGCAGCACAAGCGGGGCACTGAATAAACAGCAAATGGCAGCCATCATTCTTACAGTTAGTATGTGTGTCGCTCGGTGTGCCACACTGGTGGCAATGCGCGATAACATCATCAGAGATCCGCTCGCCCATCCGCTCATCAAAAACAAAGTTTTTACCTATAAACTTAAGTGGCAAACCTTGTTCTTTTGCTTTGCGGGCATATTCGATAATCCCGCCTTCGACGTGATAGACGTTTTTAAAACCATTATGCAACATATAGGCGCTGGCTTTCTCACAGCGAATCCCACCGGTGCAATACATGACAATATTCTTCTCTTTGTCATGTTGTAGCATATCAACCGCCATCGGCAATTGTTCGCGGAATGTGTCCGAGGGAACTTCTATCGCATTTTCGAAATGGCCGACTTCGTATTCATAATGATTTCGCATATCGACGAACAAGGTATCGGGGTCATCAATCATCTGATTAACCTGATCGGCCTTCAGATAATGCCCGACGTTACTGGGATCGAAACTGTCATCGTCGATGCCGTCAGCCACAATGCGCTCGCGGACTTTCATACGCAGCACCCAAAATGACTTGCCGTCATCTTCATGCGCGACATTCAGTCGCACCTGGTCCAGCGCAGGATGTGCGGCAAACAGCGCCACTTTAAATTCATCATAACGGTTGGCAGGCACGCTAATTTGGGCGTTGATGCCCTCTTTGGCCACATAAACCCGGCCGAAAACACCGAGCTTAACAAATTGACTATAGAGGTTATCGCGGAAGGCTTTTGCATCTTCCAATATGAAATATTTATAAAAAGAAACTGTGGTGCGCGGTTCGGTTTCAGCCAACATGCGCGCTTTAAGTTCCTCATTAGAAATTCGGTTATGTAACACTGGCATGGTGTACTTTCCTGTCTTTCAGAGAGGTTACTGATAAATATTTAATTACTGCTCAATGGGTTACGTAAGTCATTCGACTGCAAACCACGGTAAATCATCGCGCAATAGAACTGATATTTTGGCACCGGTCACCCCGTGCGGCGCATATAATACCTGAAACACCGACCGGGCACATCTTTAGCGGCAATCTCGATCGGTAAAAGCGGAAAGAACGACGCCGGAGAGTAAAGCAACTCCAGCGGTAATCAGTAACGTTTTGCTCTGCCAATCGGCACCGAAATAACCCAATATGCCCCCGACGACCAATAATCCCGCACTGAGTTTTGCAGCTGTCATCGACGGCTCTCCGATATAAATGAATAACACCACGTAAGTGACTAACCAATAGATAAATCGGCACTATCATAACGCAGAAATAATAAATCCCTCTGCAAGTGAGAGGGATTTATTTATCCATCAATTAAAATTATCGTGTATTAGTTTATTCGTTGCAATTTAGCCGGTAGCCCCTGCCGGACTGCCGCGCCACTCACCCAATCGAGCCAGGTGTTGGGGACTTCTCTGGTGGGGTCGGTGAAACCGAGATCGTTCAAATTGGTTCCCTGGCCGATGCGTGGGTCTGACGCCATCACAACACCATCCAGTGTGTGAGCTCGGGTACCCATTTCCCGATGACCATAGCCATGTTCAATGGCAACAACACCTGGCATAACGCCATCCAATAGACTGACTTGCACCTCCATCTGCCCTCCCGGGGTCATTAACCGCACAATATCACCATGTTGAATACCAAGGCGCTGCGCATCTTGCGGGTTGATCGCCACCAGATTGGTGGATTTGACCGCACGCAGGCGCTCAATCATTGCCGTTGAACTGCTCATCAGGTGAGACTTAAATGACATCAAGCGTAATGGCCAGTCGGCTGCCGGATAATGCTGGAACACATCCGAGCCGTCTGCCAGGCGCGGCGGATACCAGGTCGGGCAGCCGCTGTAGCGCTCGCCGGTAATGGCATGGTGATGTTTCGCCACATTTTCATTCCAGATTTGCAATGGTTTCTTCCATTGTGGCCCAGTGGCGTCACCGTTCCAGCTTTTTTCATACGGCGCAAAGCGCCCACCACGCGCCAGCAAATAAGCCACACGCCGCTGCTCATCTTGGTACAAACTGCGCTGAAGTGCAGGCCATAGACGATCGACGCCGGTTAAGCGCAATTCATCATCAACGGCCGCTGGCAGCGGCTTTTCGCCACCGTAGGCAATATTGGCCGCCGCGCGTAAGTAATAATCTTCCGCGCGATCCAGCGACAAGCTATTCCCCTCGCTATCCTGCATAGCATTGGCCCCAAATCCCGGTAACTTCATCGCCTTGGCAACCGCAATCAAGAAACTCTCCATGGCCACCGGTTCACCTTGTGCGGTGCGGGCGGTGCGTGGCTCTACCACCGGCCAACGAGCGGTGCTGGCCTTCACTAACACACCGGCCCACGGCGCACTGAACCCCCAACTCTCAAAATTATGGGTGTCCGGCACGATATAATCCGCCAACGCGGTGGTTTCATTCATAAAAGCATCGATAGCGATGAATAAGGGTAACTGACGGGGGTCTTGCAACCGCTCTTCAATGAGATTGCGCAGGCCCGCCACCCCATACAGCGGGTTGGTCATATGGCTTATCCAGGCTTTCAGCGGATAGGGGTAACCCGCCAGCGCTGGGGCTAATTGTTCGGTTAACTGCCCGCCAACAAACGGATACCACGGGCCACGGGCCGGATAACCTGATTGCCCTTGTTGGATTTTCTGCTGATATTCTTCTGACTTTTCATAAGGCTGTTTACTGCGCGATAGCGGCAACCCCTTTGGCTTAACCATGCCGGCAAAGGTGGCTAACTGGTAACGTGGCCCATCAGCAAAACCGTCAAATTTGCCACCACCGACCGACACGCCACCTTTCAGGTTGAGGTTACCAATCATGGCATTCAACATCATGACTGCCCAGGTGGTGTAAAACCCGTTGCCTCCCATCATGCCGCCATGTGAAATCACCGCAGCCTGACGCTGATAGGCAGTGAACTCGCGGGCTAATCCGATAATTGTCGCCTCCGGCACGCCGCATTGCTGACTGTATTCGGCCAGCGTAAAGCGCGCGGCAGCTTGTTGCAGGCATGTCATGCCCGATTGCACTTGTACCTTTTGACCATCATGCAAGGTGACGTCTTGGGTGACGAACAATTCGGCCTGTAACATCTGAGCGGCGGGATGCAACGTTCCATCGATGGCTTGCGCTAATACCGGGCTTTCTTCTCCCTCAGCGACGGGTTCGCCACTCAACATATTGGTGCGTAAAAACTGCCCCGCCAGCGGATGGGTTTCTGTGGTGATAACCAAATGGCTGGCATTAGTCCAACTGCGCTCCCCAGCGGCTTGCATCGCCATTTCACCAGGAATGGCAAGATAAGCATGGTTAAACCGATGCTGTTCGATAATCCAGCGGATCATTCCCATCGCCAGTGCGGCGTCGGTTCCCGGCAGTACCGGAACCCAGCGGTTATGCTGATTGGCCAGTGTGGTGGTCAGCGGCAAAGCAGGAGCGACCACCACATAATTGAAATCATCCCGTTGGCGGGCATTGGCTAACTGTCGCCCCTGACGTTTAAACGGGTTACCCGATTGCGCCGGTGAGGTTCCTAAAAACAGGGCGAAACGGACGTTATCCCAATCAGGCTTAACATGGGCATTTTTGTCCAAATCCCCCATCAACGCACCAGAACCGGCGCGGTAGGCCAGCCCACAATAGGCACCGTGGCTACCCAAGTTTTTGGTGCCAAATGCCTGATTTGCAAAGCGCCGAATAAAAGCATCTCGCCCATCATCACCGGCATTGGTTACCAGCAACTGATTAGCTTTCGGGCCTAAAGAGGGCTGTTTAGCATCAATTGGTGTAGCCAAATCACGGATAGCGCTCAGCCCCTCAACCGGTCCCTCGCCAAATAAATCGCCGCCCTCGGTCACCTCGGCGACCAATTGTTCAAAACTGATACGCTGCCATTTACCACTACCGCGCGGCCCCACTCGCTTCATCGGTTCCGTGATGCGGTAAGGGCTATCGACACCTTCCAACAGGGTTGCCCCGCGGGCACAAGCGGTTGAGCGCCCGGTCATGCCCTGCTCACCGCCAAGACGTTGCAGCGCTTCGCCTACCGGTAATTGATAGGGGAAGTGGTGGTCATGAGATAAGGGGTGGTAAGGGTTACCAGCGATGCGCAGGATCTTGTTCTGCTGGGTATCGACCCGCACCCGCAAGCCGCACAGCGTCCAACAGCCAAAGCATTGTGTCATGGAAACAGCCTGCTGAGGATTGGCTTGCCACTGTGGCCCGACTCGTCCTTCTGTTGGCAACGCATTACCACTGATGGGATCAAGTGTCAGTTTGCCCGCACTGCCATCCACCAATCCAGCCAGTGTTTTGCGCGCCACCGCATGGTAGCTGGCACCAAACGCCACTACGCCACCCAAGGCTAAGCTGCCCTTTAACCATTGACGCCGTGTAGACTTAGCCATGATGTATTTCCCCTTCCACTCGGTTTGTACCTGTTACTTTTTGTTCAAGCCATTTGACACCTTCGCGGATAGCAATAATTGCTGCCACCCATAATCCGAAAGTACCAATAATTGCCAGCAATCCCTCGCTGCCCAATGGCAAGGTGTAAGGATTAGCTAACACATTGTATTTAGGCAAAGTTTGCGTTTGCATCAGTAGCAACCAGCGCACTGACCAGCACAGTGTCAGTGCGATCAATACCTGAGTTGCTATCACGGGAGTGGATAATGTTTTTCTGCTATTGAATAGAGTCAACCCGAATAACAGCAACCACAACACCAGCGGAAATAGCGCGATAAATGGCGACTGAACAGCCCAATGGCGCAGGGCTTGCGCGGAAGGGGTATCGCCGCTGGCCCATAGCAGCGTAACTAATGCCAGCGCCCCTAAACTGATCAGTTGCCAGCGCGCCAGTGGGCGTTGATATTGCGGTTCACGCCATAGCCATAGCGCCAACAAAGAGGGAATGGCCTGACAGGCAGTCAGGAAAATAAACAGCGGTAACCACCAGCTAAACCACAGCGGTTGGGCGCGTAATATTGATACCTCTCGCCCGGTGTAAAGCAAAATGCTGATGGCGGAAAGCCCACAAAGCAGTGCCAACCCAGCCAGCAGCCGTGGCACAGGTTTGGCCTTTAACCGGCTATAAATCAGCGCCAGAAAATAGCCCATCACCAACATGCTAAACAGCGGTAAGAAGATGGAGCCCCATGACATCCACGACCACGGGGTGAAATGCGCATAAAAATGCCAAACACGGGCCGGTTGATGAAGATCCGCATTTAGCGCCAGAGGGGCAACCACGACGGCGGTCACCGCCAGCATCAGTGCGGCGAACTCCCATTGACTTTGTTGCGCGGATAGCTTCCCTTGACGAGCGCAGATGCGCTGCCCGCCCGCAAACAGCACCGCGCCGCACGCCAGTCCGATAAAGAAGAAATATTGCACGGCCCAGGGTAGCCAGGCGATATCCTGCGGGCGCGCCAGAATTTCACGGATCATCGTTTCATGATTCATGCATGAACCTCCTGCCAAAGTGCCGGTTGGCCTGATAATGGCTGGGTAAACACCTCGTTTAATCCGAGGTAAAACACCTGTGGATGGGTGCCTTGCTCCGGTTTCAATACTTTGATGTCAGCAGCATGCTCCAAGAGCATTTTGCGCAATGTGCTGTTGCCATCACGCAAGTCGCCAATAATCCGCGCCCCACCGACACAAGACTCCACGCAGGCTGGCAATAATCCGGCATCAAGGCGGTGAACGCAGAAAGTACATTTATCTGCCGTTTGAGTGCTGTGATTGATAAACCGCGCTTCATAAGGGCAAGCTTGCACACAATAGGCGCAACCTACGCAGCGGGTATTATCAATCACCACAATGCCGTCTTGCCGCTGATAAGTGGCTTGTACCGGGCAGACCGGCACACAAGGTGGATTATCACAGTGATTACATAAGCGCGGCAGTAATACGTTAGTGACACTTTCTGCCCCCGATAGCGCAATCTGATACTGATTAACGGTGGTGCGGAATTGACCTTGTGGCAGTTGGTTTTCGATGGCGCAACTGACGGTGCATGCCTGGCAACCAATGCAGCGGCGTAAATCAATCAACATGGCATAGCGCCGTTTGATATCACCTTGTTTGCGCACCGGCGCCATCTGCCAGCCCGCATCAGCTAATGGCACCAGTGCGGCTCCGGCGGTTAACACCCCCAGACGCTGTAGAAATGCTCTCTTCCCTTGATCCATTTTTTCTCACCCTCTTCTTGATACAGAGAGTGTAGAAATCGACGAGCAGAAGCCCTATTGTGGTTTTCCACATTCCCTTTAGGGACTTGATCCAGGACAATTGCACCCTGCGACGGGGATCATAAAAAAGGAACATGCATGTATTTCAGAGTGCTGGCGATAATGCTGTTTAGCTGTATTTCTGTCGCCCACGCCCGTGATTGGACGATTGGCGTGTTGGCGCTGCGTGGCGATGCTCAGGCACAAGCACATTGGCAACCGTTGGTCGATAATTTGAATCAGCAACTGCCGGAGCAGCATTTTCAGTTATTACCGCTGGACTTACATGCGATGAAAAACGCCGTGGCGCAGAATCGAATTGATTTTCTGCTCACCAATCCGGCGCAATATGTGCAGATTGATAGCCACTTTCCGCTGCGCTGGTTAGTCTCTTTGCGCTCAAGTCATGAGCCCGATGGCACCAGTCGCAATGTGATTGGCAGTGTCATTTTGGTGCGGGCTGACAGTGATATCCGCTCACCACTGGGGCTGACTGGCAAACGTGTCGGCGCGGTGTCACCTGAGGCTTTTGGCGGTTACTTATTGGGATACAAAGCATTACGCGATGCAGGGCTACAACCTGAAGAGGATTTCAAGCTGCATTTCTCCGGCTTCCCGGTGGATGCGCTAATTTATCTGCTGCGTGATCGCGCCATTTCTGCGGCTATTGTCCCCACTTGTTTGCTGGAAGATATGCAAGCGGAAGGGTTGGTACATGCCCGCGATTTTCGGCCATTACTAGCAAAACAAGCCACGATCCCCTGTCTGACCAGCACCGAGTTGTACCCAAACTGGTCATTTGCCGCGCTGTCACATGTGCCGGATGAATTAGCCGATAATGTAACGCGAATTTTGCTCAACCCCGCTGACAGCAAGGCACCGCAGTGGGGCGCCCCCTCCTCCACCAGTCAGGTTGAAACCCTGTTGCGCTCGGTCAATCAGCACCCGCAACAGCCCTATTTCTGGCAACAAATTCTCGATTGGGCGCAGCAGCACCGGCTGTTGATTGCCGCCATTGCGCTGATTCTGCTACTGCTCGGCGCTAATCATATTTGGGTGGCGTTTCTGGTGCGCCGCCGCAGCCACCAGCTTGAACAACTACACCAGCAACTCAGAATCAAGGAGGGCGCATTGGAACAGGCCCAGCGCCTAAGTATTCTGGGCGAAATGGCATCGGGCTTTGCTCACGAACTGAACCAGCCGCTTTCTGCCATTCAACATTATGCCGACGGCTGCGCCATTCGCCTGCAACGAGAGCAAGCGGATCATCCGTTATTGCCCATTCTCGGGCAGATCAGCCAACAGGCTCAACGCGGGGCCGATACCATTGCTAACTTGTGCTTGTGGGCAGGGAAATCCCCCTCATCTGACAGGGCGACCGTCAGCCAGCCGCTGCCAGAACTGCTGTTGCATCTGTGGCAATTATTAGGGGCAGAGCAACATCAACCACCGTGCCAGCTACATACCGATATTGACCCACAGATTGCGCTACATTTACCGCCGACCTTACTGGATCAGGTGTTGTGCAACCTGATAACCAATAGTTTGCAAGCGGGTGCACGTCAGTTATGGTTTAGTGCTCATCAGCAAGCCTGCGAGGTGACACTGACATTGCAAGATGACGCCGGAGGATTGACCTCAGAGCAACTCAGCCAACCATTTGCCCCTTTCCGCTCCAGCAAAAGTGAAGGCCTCGGCCTGGGTCTGGTGATTTGCCAACGGCTAATAAACAGCCAGGGCGGAAATCTGCTATTGCGCAATCAGGTTGCCGCCAATGGCCATATGGGGCTGTATGTCATCGTGACGTTGCCACTTAACCTCAGCAAGGAGCTTAGTTTTGTCACTGATTCACCTGGTTGATGACGATATTGCTGTCACTGATGCCTGCCGTTTTTTACTGGAAAGCCTCGGCTACAAAGTAAAAGTGTGGCATGAGGGCGACCGTTTTCTGGCGCAAGCTGATTTATATCAGCCTGGCGTATTGTTGCTTGATATTCGCATGCCACGGCTTGATGGCACTGAGGTCTATGCCCAGATGCGCCAGTTAAACAGCACGCTGGCGGTGATATTTCTCACCGCACACGGCGAAGTGCCACAAGCGGTTGAACAAATGAAATTAGGGGCCGTCGATTTTCTGCAAAAACCGGTCGCTACGGCACCGTTAATCGCAGCGTTACAACAGGGTTTTGTGCAATCAGCACAGCTTGTCACCCGCCGACAGGTACAACTGCGCTATGCCTCCCTGACCCCACGGGAGCAGATGATTGCCCAATGGGTAATGCAAGGTTTGATTAATCGTGATATCGCGGATAGAGCTTGTGTCTCCGTGCGCACCGTCGAAGTCCATCGCGCCAAAGTGATGGAAAAAATGGCCGTCAATAGCCTGGCCGAATTAGTCAGCCTATTAAATCCGATAAAATAGCCAAATCGACCTTGGTCACATAACAATCAAACAAGTGCTTTATCTGATGAAAACTTCAACAAAAAGGCATAAAAATGGCTTTTTGGTGCGGTCTTTTTTCCTGTAAGCCGCTAAAAATGCCACAATAGTCTACTTTAAAACGACAGATAAGCAGGTTGGTACAGGGCCTATTGAGGTTCTTTTATGAACTCTAGTGCACCATCAATAGCAAATAGTTAACTGTCCGAACGAATGACAAGGACGATGAAAACAGATATGCAAGCTCCTTCTTTTAATCGCTCACTACTGCACCCTCGTTATTGGCTGACCTGGCTCGGCCTCGGTATTCTCTACCTGCTGGTGCTACTCCCCTACCCAGTGATTTATGCTATGGGTACCTCCCTTGGCCGCTTTTCCATGCGATTTCTTAAGCGACGTAAGCGCATTACGCAGCGTAATCTGGAGTTGTGTTTCCCGGATATGCCCAAAAGTGAACGCGACGAACTGCTGGTGAAGAATTTTGAATCCGTCGGCATGGGGCTATTTGAAACCGGTATGGCATGGTTTTGGCCCAATTGGCGTATTGAGCGTTGGTGCAGTGTTAGCGGGCTGGAACATATCCAAAAAGCGCGCGATGAAGGCAAAGGGGTTTTGTTGATAGGCTTACATTTTCTGACGCTGGAGCTGGGGGCGCGTATTTTTGGCATCTACAATCCAGGGATTGGTGTCTATCGTCCACATGATAATAAAGCCATGGATTGGATGCAGACTTGGGGCCGCATGCGCTCCAACAAAGCCATGCTGGATCGCAAAGATCTCAAAGGGATGGTCCGCAGCCTTAAACAGGGTGAGATTATCTGGTATGCACCAGACCATGATTACGGCCCACGCAGCAGTGTGTTTGTGCCGTTGTTTGCTGTTGATCAAGCCGCCACCACCACCGGAACTTACCTGCTGGTGCGCATGGGTAAACCGGCCATTATTCCTTTCACTCCGCGCCGACTACCGGATGGGAAAGGCTATCAGCTACTTTTACAGCCGGCGGTGGATAACTTCCCACTGGACAATGAAGTCGAAGCCGCGGCATTTATGAATAAAGTGGTCGAAAAAGAGATTGAGCGTGCGACGGATCAATACATGTGGCTCCACCGGCGTTTTAAAACCCGACCCGAAGGCGCACCTTCGCTATATGAGTAACTAGCTTAGATCAAAATAATATAACCAATGATAATGAGAATTAGTTTACATCAGTTTTTTTGATACAATCTGTCAGTATTATCCAATAGAAATATAGTGCTGGTCTGACGATACTGAATTAATTTCTCTGAGTTATTTTCTGGTTATATTTTTTCTTCATAAGGATATATCTATATATGCTGGCAACTCTCAACCTCTGGTTCACACGGCTTACGGATCACCCGAACGGCGGCAAACTATTATTACGCCTGACGTTCGGTGTTTTAATGTTATTTCATGGTGTGGCAAAAATTCAGCACGGCACCAGTTGGATCGCCGCGTCTTTACAGGAACAGGGCATTCCCGGCTTTGTCGCTTATGGTGTTTACATTGGCGAGATCGTAACCCCGATTCTGATTATTCTTGGCCTGTTCACCCGCCCAGCCGCATTTATTTATGCGGTTAACCTGCTGGTGGCGGTATTGATGGTCGGTACCGGTAAGTTCTTCACCCTGACCCAAGTGGGTGCATGGGGTTTGGAAAACGAAGCAATGTATTTCCTCGGCGGCGTCGCTATTATGTTGCTGGGTAGCGGTCGTTATTCCGTTACCAAAAATGAAGCTTATCGCTGATAACTAACATCACTCTGCTGATGTGATAAAAAAGCTGCTGCGCCACCAAGTGCAGTGGCTTTTTATTCCATTATTACCAAATGGAATAAGCATATCCCCGCATTTCAAACCCACTTTCCATTTTAATAAAAACTAACATTCATCTCATTGATGTGAATGCTCTATAAGCGCATACTTATCAAGCTAACTGTTTTATTCTTGTGCTTTGTTGCCCCTTCAAACGCCCCTATCGACGAATAAAGAGACGCAAAGTGATCAGCTTTTGAGAAGCAATCCCTTGCTTAATCGGTAATTTATGACCCCGGCATCACAACCTGTTAACTGGAAAAGAAACCTATTTGTCACCTGGTTAGGCTGTTTTTTAACCGGTGCAGCATTTAGTCTGATCATGCCATTCTTGCCACTGTATGTGGAGGAATTAGGGGTGAGCGGCCACCAGTCATTGAACATGTGGTCGGGTCTGGTGTTCAGTATTACCTTCCTGTTTTCAGCCATTGCCGCCCCTTTTTGGGGGAGTCTGGCAGACCGTAAAGGCCGTAAGATCATGCTGTTGCGATCGGCTCTCGGCATGGGGATTGTGATGGTGCTGATGGGGATGGCGCAGAATATTTGGCAGTTTTTGGCGCTACGCGCCCTGCTGGGGCTGTTGGGTGGATTTATTCCTAATGCCAATGCGCTGATTGCCACCCAAGTGCCGCGCAATAAAAGTGGCTGGGCACTGGGTACGCTCTCAACCGGCGGGGTCAGTGGCGCATTAATCGGGCCACTGATTGGTGGGTTACTGGCTGATAATTATGGATTACGACCAGTATTCTTTATTACCGCCGGGGTGCTATTCGCCTGCTTTGTCATGACCTGGTTTTATGTCAGGGAGCAGTTTGCACCGGTGTTGAAAAAAGATATGCTCAATGGGCGGCAGGTATTTAACTCACTGAAAAACCCTAAGTTAATCCTTAGTCTGTTTGTCACCACCATGATCATTCAGATTGCGACCGGTTCGATTGCGCCCATCTTGACACTGTATGTACGCGAACTGGCCGGAGATATTCATAATTTGGCCTTTGTCAGCGGCATGATAGCCTCGGTGCCCGGTGTTGCTGCGCTAATCAGCGCCCCCAGATTAGGTAAGCTGGGGGATAAAATCGGGCCAGAGCGCATTTTGATCGCCATGTTGGCATTATCTGTGCTGATTCTTATCCCAATGGCCTTTGTTCAGACCCCGTTGCAACTGGGCATTTTGCGTTTTTTATTGGGTGCAACAGATGGCGCATTATTGCCTGCGGTGCAAACCTTGCTGATTTATAACTGTACCAATCAGGTCGCGGGGCGAATTTTCAGTTATAACCAATCATTCCGAGATGTGGGTAATGTCAGTGGCCCATTGCTTGGTGCGGCGGTGTCTGCCAGCTATGGTTTCCGCGCGGTATTCTGTGTCACGGCCGTGGTCGTGCTGTTTAACGCCCTTTACTCTTACTGGTGTTTGCAACGCCAACCCTTAAAAGCGCACCAACGCGAAGTCCAACAGCGGCAAGATAGCTAACACCCACCGCGCTGAACCCACATATTATTCTTAATTAAAGCGCCTATATCTGTGCATTTTTTCAGCATAAAAGCCCAAAAAGTACACAAAATAACAGCGAAAAGAACCACCAGATTCGATTTAAACTGACTGATAATTGTAATGCATGTCGACTTTTAATCTAAAAATACGATATAACCCCCGGTGGAAATTAAAAAATGACGTTATTATTGCGTTAAATTCTACTGTAACGCGTGTTAATTCAGACCACTGGCCAACGCGCCAATGAGATAGCACTCGATGATAATTACACCCTAAATAATTCGAGTTGCAGGAAGACGGCAACTGAGTAAATCCCCTGGAGCTTACATAAGTCAGTGACTGGGGTGCACGAAGGCAGCCAACGCACATGCGCTTGAAGTATGACGGGTTTATTCGCTCATTTTAAGGCGATTCTATGGGAAGACTTTATGCAAACCTCTATTAACACCCCTGGCGGTCGTACGTTCTTTGGGCACCCTTATCCGCTCAGTGGACTATTTCTTTCCGAGATGTGGGAGCGTTTCTCGTTCTACGGCATCCGTCCTCTCTTAATTCTGTTTATGGCTGCCACCGTTTTTGAGGGTGGTATGGGCCTGCCGCGCGAACAAGCTTCAGCTATCGTCGGGATTTTTGCCGGGAGTATGTATCTGGCAGCCCTGCCCGGCGGTTGGTTGGCGGATAACTGGCTGGGCCAACAGCGCGCAGTTTGGTACGGCTCGATTCTGATTGCATTGGGACATCTGTCCATTGCCTTGTCAGCCTTCTTCGGCAATGACCTGTTCTTTATCGGTTTGGTGTTTATTGTTCTGGGTACCGGCCTGTTCAAAACCTGTATCTCGGTTATGGTCGGCACCCTCTATAAGCCGGGTGATGCCCGTCGCGACGGTGGTTTCTCACTGTTCTATATGGGTATCAATATGGGGTCATTTATTGCACCGCTGCTCTCTGGCTGGTTGCTGCGCACCCACGGTTGGCATTGGGGCTTTGGCATTGGCGGGATTGGGATGCTGGTGGCATTACTTATCTTCCGTGGTTTTGCCATACCGGCCATGAAGCGCTATGACGCAGAAGTGGGTCTGGATTCAAGCTGGAATAAACCCACCAACCAGCGCCAGGGGGTGGGCAAATGGGTTACCGCCATTATGGCGGTGGTGGTAGTGATTATTGCGCTTATTTCTCAGGGCGTTATTCCCATCAATCCGGTGATGATTGCCAGCTTGCTGGTGTATGTTATTGCCGCCTCCGTAACACTCTATTTTGTCTATCTGTTCGCTTTTGCCAACATGAGCCGTAAAGATCGCGCCCGTTTATTGGTATGTTTTATCCTGTTAGTCTCTGCGGCCTTCTTCTGGTCTGCTTTTGAACAGAAACCCACCTCATTTAACCTGTTTGCCAATGACTATACCGACCGCATGGTGATGGGTTTTGAAATCCCGACCGTCTGGTTCCAGTCAATTAATGCGCTGTTTATCATTCTGTTAGCACCGGTATTCAGTTGGGCGTGGCCAGCACTGGCGAAGAAAAAGATTCATCCCAGCAGTATCACTAAATTCGTGATTGGTATTTTATGTGCTGCGGCAGGTTTTGCCGTGATGATGTACGCCGCACAACATGTCCTCAGCAGCGGTGGCGCGGGTGTTTCACCATTGTGGTTGGTGATGAGTATTCTGCTGCTGACATTAGGCGAATTGTGCCTTAGCCCTATCGGGCTGGCGACTATGACCTTACTGGCACCCGACAGAATGCGCGGTCAAGTGATGGGGCTGTGGTTCTGCGCCAGTTCACTGGGCAATCTGGCTGCGGGCTTGATTGGGGGTCATGTTAAAGCGGATCAACTTGATATGCTGCCAACCCTGTTTGCCCGTTGCTCCATTGCGTTGGTTATCTGTGCGGCGGTATTGATATTACTTATCGTGCCTATTCGCCGGTTGATGAACAACACTCAGGGCCAGCAAACCGCCTGATAGCCAAGACTTAATCTGTCGCATTTCTCAACCCGCCCCAGTGGTGGGTTCAGAGTGCTGACAAAGCCTAAGGACTCGATCTTGCAAGGTGAAGGCAGGCAGAGGAGTAAAGCGTCCGCGCCAGGGATGGCGCGGCTCGAGCCCCCAAGGATGGGTTTACGGCGTCTTTACGATCTGCCTGTTTTCACCGATACGGGCACTTTCTCATTAACCTCAACCCGACCCTGTAGCGGTTATTTTCATTCAGGATGCCACCTGAACCTTACACAATCCACTCACGTTGCTGTAGCACTACTCGATAACCATCGATGTCTTCAAAGGTTTTGCCGCTCACATCCCAATACGGGTTATAAGACGTCACCTGACAAAAACCCGCAGTGCGCATTTGCTGACACTGATTGTGCCATTGCTTCTCGTCCGGCAGATAAAATACTAATAGGTTATCCGACGTCGGTGCCCGCCCTACCTGTACACCACGATGATGAGTGAACTCCAGATGGTACGCGTGATGTGGGTGTCCCAAAATGACACCGTCAAATCCCTGATGATCGGCAAAACTGCCTAATTCAGAAAAACCCAGACCACGGCAATACATCTCACTGATTAATTTAAGATTATCCGTGGGTCTGGCAACGCGCATCACTGAGGTTGTTGGCAAAACGGATGAGTCGAGCGATTGGGTGGATTGAGATGGATACAGAGGTCACCTGCTGTTATTCATAGGGGCCGTGATGAGCGTCAATCGGCAGCATAAAGGTATCAACAATCATTGATAAAGGAACATCGATAACCGTGACATATTTCCATGGCCCGGCGCGCATATCCCATTGCACGCCGGGGTAATATTGATGCCCATGGCCCTGCCCCGGCACAGTGCGGCTGATAATACTGCCGCAGCCAGATAACACCATAATACCGACTCCGAGAATGATAATGCGCATCAAGGAATGCCCGCAACAGTTCAGTTTAGACATGGATTCAATCGGCTCTTCATATTCACAGAAAACTTCATATTTACAGAAAAAATGGGCCATCCCTGAGCCCATTTTTCTATTTTGACCTACCCGCTATTTCGCGGCGGGGAAGGCCTTTGGATTATGCGCCAGTTGGCGATAATGGCCGTTCCAAATTTGATACTGTTCCGGCTGCTGCCAGACTTGCTGGTGCAAACGTGAGATCAATACCGGATCGCTCAGCAACTCTAAGCGCTGCAATTTGGCCAATTTCTCCGGCCCTGCCTGCAGCGCTTGCGCCACCCGCTCGGCACGATATTGTTCGATAATCGCACGCGTGTGATGACGAGCCGTTGCCATCGCGCTGACTAACGCGTTATAGGATGGGTTCATCACCGCATGGAAGAAACCGTCGCTGAGCGCTCGCTGATGGTTAAGTTTCAGATACTCTTCCGTAGCGACCAATTCCCGTGGCGGATTATATTCCTCAGGGATCAGGAATAATTTCGCCCGTTTGCTAGCCAATCCCAAGGTACGGCGGCTGGAGAACACAGAAACCACCGGAGACAAGATCAGCGAGAACACGATAGGCGATAACCACCACAAGAAACGCAGATCCAGCCAGGCCACACCACTGGCCCAAACCACACCTAGCATCAATTGTGGCCCGTGGCGCACCATAGCTTCACTCCATGGCGTTGCATCATCATCGCGTTGCGGTGAATTCCACTGCACTGACCAGCCGAGGAAGGCACTCACCACAAATACCGTGTGGAAAAGCATCCGAACCGGTGCCAGTAATACTGAGAACAGCATTTCCGCCAGCATTGACAGCAACAGACGAATCGGCCCACCGTACTCTTTCGACCCTTTGGCCCAGATAAGAATAATACTGAGTAACTTAGGCAAAAACAGCAACACTAAAGTGGTGGAGAACAGACCAATCGCCAATTCCGGCCGCCACTGAGGCCATACCGGGAACAACTGGCGTGGTTGCAGGAAGTATTGTGGTTCCATCAGGGTATGCACCGCTTGCAGCGCCGTACATAACACCAGGAACATAAACCACAAGGGTGCGGATAAATAAGACATAACGCCGGTAAGGAACACCGCCCGATGCACCGGATGCATGCCCTTAACCAGGAACAACCTAAAGTTCATCAGGTTACCGTGACACCAGCGACGATCGCGTTTTAACTCATCAAGTAAGTTAGGCGGCAATTCTTCATAGCTGCCCGGCAGATCATAGGCAATCCACACCCCCCATCCGGCACGGCGCATTAATGCCGCTTCGACAAAATCATGAGAGAGAATGGCACCGGCGAATGAGCCTTCACCTGGCAGCGGTGCCAGTGCACAGTGTTCAATAAATGGCTTCACCCGGATGATGGCGTTATGCCCCCAATAGTGGGACTCGCCCAGTTGCCAGTAATGCAAACCGGCAGTGAACAGTGGGCCATAAACGCGGGTGGCAAATTGCTGGATGCGGGCATACAGCGTATCCATACCGGATGCCTTCGGCGCAGACTGAATGATCCCGGCATTCGGATTGGCTTCCATCAGCCGCACCAGCCCGGTCAAACATCCGCCGCTCATCACGCTGTCGGCATCCAGGATCACCATATAGCTATACTGGCTGCCCCAACGGCGGCAAAAGTCATCAATATTGCCACTTTTGCGTTTCACCCGACGGCGACGGCGGCGATAGAAAATACGGCCATGCCCGTCAACATCACGACACAATTCCAACCAGGCTTTTTGCTCTGCCACACAGATATCAGGGTCGTAGCTGTCACTCAGCACATAAATATCAAAGTGCTCAAGCTGCCCCGTGGCGGCCACCGATTCATAAGTGGCGCGCAACCCCGCAAACACTCGCTCCACGTCCTCATTACAAATAGGCATAATCAGCGCCGTCCGGTGTGCCGGATTTAACGCCTCATCCCCTTTAATGGTGGAGGAAATGCTGTATTTATCCTTACCAATCAGTAATTGCAGAAACCCCATCAACGCAGTCCAGAAGCCCGCAGAGACCCAACAAAACAGAATGGCGAACAAAATAAGAATGCCGGTTTGCAGTAAGTAAGGCAGTAACTGCATGACCGACACCTGCCAGTTCTGTTTCCAGATTTCGAACGGATCGATCAATGCCCAGCCCTGATAAGGCAGAATGGTCTTCATGTAGCTGGTCGCAATGGTGGTTTGCAACACAATCAGTATCAGCAAGATATAGCGGCGCAGAGAACCGACGCTACGCCATTTCTTCTCGGCAAGCGCCTGTTCATGTGTTTCTGCACGCGAAACAGGGCTGCGACCCAGTAATGAATCCCAAAAACGCCCAACTGGATTGGTACGCCAGGCCTGCGGTGCCATGCTGGTGCGCTTGATTGGTGGCGTGGCATGAATAACCGTGCGCCCTTCGTCGTCTTGCGCCAGTAGCTTGCCATCATCGAGGGCATCAGGCCATGCAGCTTGCAAACGGGCATTGACCGAAGCCAATGCACTGTCTTGTTCACTGAATTTCACACTGTCAGCAGTGCCTGCCGCCAATTGTTGATGAACCCGAGGTATGGCATCAGGTGTGCTGGTCAGCAGCACATCCTCAGGTAAAGCATCGCGCAACGCCCCTTGCTGCTGCGCAGTCAGGGGCAAGTTGGCAATATAATCCTGTACAGGAGATTGATTTGACTTATTCATCGGCAGGTAGCTGATAGCTCCAGGTTTCAGTCAGGGTTTTATCGCCGTTAACCAGCGCTGCGCGCATTTCTATTGGTTTCTTGGCATCCTTAACTTTTAGCCGCAGTGTCAAACGCCAGCCTTTGGTCACTGGATTGTAGCGAACACTGTTTTCGATCAACTCACCGTTGTCATCAACGCTGACCTGCGAAGCCAGTGGTGCATTTTCATCGAGTGATTTTAGCGCTGGGCCAACAAAATCAACAAGAAAAGCGACGCTACCGTCTGGTTCACGGATTAGGTTCGACTGTTTCACATCACCGGTTGAACGCAGAGTTTGTTTGACATAAGCCACATCTGGGGAATGTAATTTCTCTTCATCACGGGTGAAATGCAGGCGGTAATTCAGATCAAGCGAAGTTTTGGCATCCGGCAGGACATCCGGAGTCCAGAACGCCACGATGTTATCGTTGGTTTCATCTGCCGTCGGAATTTCCACCAGCTCGACTTTACCTTTACCCCAATCGCCGCGAGGTTCAACCCAGGCACTTGGACGTAAATCGTAGCGGTCATCTAAATCCTCATATTGAGAGAATTCACGGCCACGTTGCAGCAAGCCAAACCCTTTCGGATTTTCAATAGTATAAGTGCTGACGGACAAGTGTTTAGGATTGTTCAGTGGTCGCCAGATCCATTCACCATTACCTGCATGAATAGAAAGACCATTGGAATCATGCAACGCTGGGCGATAGTTCAACACCGCAGACGGCTGACTTGGGCCAAACAGGAACATACTGGTTAATGGTGCAATCCCAAGTTTCTCTACTTTGTCGCGCAGGAAAACTTTCGCCTGCACATCAATAGTGGTGTCACGCCCCGGATAGATAATGAATTTATAAGCGCCAGTTGCACGTGGGGAATCCAGCAGGGCATAGATAACTAAATGTTTATCATTAGGTTTCGGTCGCTCAATCCAGAACTCGCGAAAACGTGGGAATTCCTCACCGGAGGCCAGTGCCGTATCAATCGCCAGCCCGCGCGCAGAAAGACCATAAACCTGGCCCTTACCAATCACACGAAAATAACTGGCACCCAACATGCTGACGATTTCGTCTTTTTTATCCGCTTTGTTAATGGGATATAGCACTTTGAAACCGGCAAAACCCAAATTCTTCACTGACTCAGGATCATGCTTGACCGAACCGAAGTTAAAATAGTCTGGACTATAATTGATTGGTTTCACACTGGTGGCAGTGACTTCATTGATTTGCACCGGTGTGTCGAAGTACATACCTTGGTGATAAAATTCTAACTTGAACGGCGTATCCAGTTTGTTCCAATACGATTTATCATGGTTAAACTGGATCTGTTGGTAGTCGGCAAACTTCATTTCACGAAATTGCGATGGAAGATTACTTTTCGGCGCTTCGAAACTTTTACCCGCCAGAGCTTGTGCCTGCTTAGCCACATCATCTAACGAAAAAGCCATGGCCTGAGAAGTGAATAATGACAGCAAGAGAGTAACCCCCAGCCATCCAACGCTGATCGCGCGTGACCCTTTTGACATTCTATTGACGTTCGACAAAATATTAACTCCCACATCTCCCCCTAAATCACAACAGCCAAATTATTGACGGTTTATCCAGCAGGTCAAGCAGATAAATCCAGATTATTGTTTAACCTGAAGCGGCACTGCGAGCTCATTGTTTAAACCAGTGGCTAAGCCACGAGCCAGCCAAAATACGCTATGGAAAATCATTAACCCTTATAGTAGTGTTTCTCGTCACACTGATCCATTGATAACGTATATAGTTACCAATGAATAATTACGATAATAAAACATTCTGGGCAAAATCGGATACGTTATTCTAATTCCGATAACAACTAGCGAATATGTATGAAAAAAAACACTTATCAACGGGAGTACTTTTTAGACGCCATCCGCGCCTATTTGATGTTACTCGGCATTCCTTTTCATCTTTCTCTTATATACTCCAGCAATCATTGGGCGGTGAATAGCAGCCACCCTTCATTAGCATTTACCCTATTGAATGATTTCATCCATGCTTTTCGCATGCAGGTATTTTTTGTTATTTCCGGCTATTTTTCATTCATGTTGTATCAGCGCTATGAGCGCCAGCGCTGGCTTCAGGTTCGTCTGGAACGTGTGCTCATTCCGCTCGTTACCGCTATTCCACTCATTACACTGCCCCAGTTCTTCTTACTTAAGAATTACACCAATAAATTACAAAATTGGAATTCATTTACAATTTATCAAAAAATAAATATTGCTATTTGGGAAATTGTTTCACATTTATGGTTTTTGTTAACGCTCGCATTGTTAACGGCCATCTGTTTTTATCTGTTTCAGAAAATGAAGAATAAACAACATTCAATCCCTGCTCTGATAAAAGGAATGAATAATATAGGAAAAGTCTCACTATCATTGTTTGTATTCGTGTTCGTTTATTCAGTTATCCGGAGAATAATATTTCTTCTCAACCCTGAAATTCTCTTTAATAGCATCTTCAATTTCTTTGTTATGGAGACGGTTTTTTATCTGCCCTTCTTTCTTCTGGGTGCCTATAGTTTTATCTATCCCCCGCTCAAACAGGTATTTCTCACTTTCTCACCGGGTGCATTAGTGGCTTCAGTGCTATTGTTTGGTGCTTACTATTTAAATCAACATATTAATACTGCTGAGTTTTTTGCCTTTGAATTAGATCTGATCATCAAAGCATTAATCGGTGTGACCATGACCAACGTGATCTATTCTCTTGGGCATCGGTTACTCAACTACCCTTCTGCCCGGGTGACTTATCTGGTCAATGCCTCTCTTTTCATCTATCTGGTTCATCATCCTTTGACCCTGGTTTATGGTGCCTTCGTGACACCACAAATTGACAACAACGGGCTGGGTTTCATACTAGGAATGGTCTTTGTTTGCTTGATTTCGTTTATGTTGTATGAGGTACATCGCCGCATTCCTTTACTAAAATTCTTATTTTCAGGCAAGCCGCAGCAGCAAACGGCGTAATCAAAGTATTATCCAAAGGAATAACGTTATTGCTAATCGATTGATTCATCCGCATACCGTTTTGGTCATAAAACCGCTACACTGTCAGGCCATCATGTAGATGCGGGATGGCAAATGCCTCACTGTGCGCTCTCCTTTCAGAGCAACTATCCTGTTGATTCCTTATCAGGATTTGTTTCACTTGCAGTGACAACAAAAAGAGGAATTGTGATGAGTAAGCAAGAATCTATTGAGAATAATCCCACATCTGATACGACGCCAGTCACCGAGTTCAGCACCTTATTTGCCTTGGTGAGTCGCCTTAGCGGTGCACTGGATAGCGCGATCACCGGCAAAGATCGCAGTGTATTAGTCAATGAACTTTCACAACTTTCTGTCGATAGTCTTCCTGAACAAGAAAAATCAGTGACGGCTGAAGCCCTGAAAAGAGCTTTGGCTGCACTAAAACGCGACTAGTTTTCATCCAACGCTCACCCTTGATTCCCCGCAGGGCAATGAAAGGTGAGCGATCTGGCTACACCTCCCAATAATTTCCTCTATACCGTCTCATTTAACACATTGAATTGGGTCATATCTTCCCATCGACACCTCTAAATCTGTGTATAATATTTCTCCCTACCCGCCATTTATTTTCATATCAGGAGATCTCCCACATTGGACGCCATCACTATTAACAGCCTTTTTTTGATTGGCGCAGTGCTGGTGGGAGCCAGTATTTTACTGAGCTCACTCTCTTCGCGATTGGGCATTCCCATCTTGGTCATTTTTTTGGCCATTGGTATGTTGGCGGGCGCCGACGGCATCGGTGGGATTGCCTTCGATAATTATCCTGTTGCGTATCTGGTCAGTAACCTGGCGTTGGCCGTCATTCTGTTAGACGGCGGCATGCGTACCCGCGCATCCTCCTTTCGCGTCGCATTGTGGCCTGCCCTCTCGCTGGCAACCGTCGGCGTGTTGATTACTGCCGGCCTGACCGGTTTGGCCGCAGCCTGGCTATTTGATTTGGATATCATCCAAGGCTTATTGATTGGCGCGATCATAGGTTCAACCGATGCGGCAGCCGTTTTCTCACTGTTAGGCGGCAAAGGTCTCAACGAGCGGGTCAGCGCCACTCTGGAAATAGAATCAGGCAGTAATGACCCGATGGCCGTATTTCTGACCATTACTTTGATTTCCATGATATCCGCCGGAGAAAGTAGTCTGAGCTGGATGTTTTTGGTGCATCTGATTCAGCAATTTGGTTTGGGCATTATCATCGGGTTGGGTGGAGGCGGCTTGCTGTTATCGCTTATCAATCGGATAGAATTGCCCAGCGGTTTATACCCATTATTGGCCGTCAGCGGTGGGATTTTGGTGTTTTCACTCGCCACCGCAATGAACGGCAGCGGAATTTTGGCGGTCTATCTCTGTGGCCTGATGCTTGGTAACCGCCCTATCCGCAACCGCTCTGGGATTTTACAAACTTTTGATGGTCTGGCGTGGCTCAGTCAAATTGGTATGTTCCTGGTATTAGGATTACTACTGAACCCAAGTGAATTGCTGCCGATTGCCATTCCAGCATTAATCCTCTCATTGTGGATGATTTTATTCGCCCGGCCGCTGTCAGTGTTTATCGGCTTACTGCCCTTCCCCAGTTTTAATCTGCGCGAGCGCATCTTTATTTCATGGGTTGGTCTGCGCGGTGCAGTTCCGGTTATTTTGGCGGTATTCCCAATGATGGCCGGAATTCCCCATGCGAATTTGTTCTTCAATGTCGCCTTTTTTGTCGTGCTGGTTTCGCTATTATTGCAAGGCACCAGTTTGTCATTTGCTGCGCGCAAAACAAAATTGGTGGTGCCACCCGCGCTCGCTCCAGTGGCACGGATTGGTTTAGACATTGATAAAAATAACCAGTGGGAACAGTTTATTTACCAGCTCAGCTCCGATAAATGGTGTATCGGCGCAGCGTTGCGCGATTTAAAAATGCCACAGGAAACGCGCATTGCGGCACTGTTTCGTGGCAAAGACTTATTGCATCCCAATGGCAATACTCGCCTGAAAGAAGGCGATATTTTGTGCGTTATAGGTCAGGAACACCACTTACCGGCACTGGGGAAACTGTTTAGCCAGTCGCCCAGCATCCAGTTGGATGAGCGTTTCTTTGGCGACTTTATTCTCGATGCAGATGCAAAACTTGACGATATCTCTCAGATTTATGGCCTTAATCTGGAACAGGGGATCGATAAGCAACAAACGCTCGGCCAGTTCGTGCTCTATCTCTTTGGTGGTGAACCGGTTATTGGTGACCAGATTGAATGGGATGGCCTGACGTGGACAATTGCCGAAATGGAGTCTGACCGCGTAAGCCGGGTCGGGGTTAAAATAGTGACTGATAAGGCCTGATAATCAGAATATTTTATTTGGCTGCGATATCTTCATGCCGTGCTAACCGCACATTGCCTTGCCCGGTTAGCACGCTATTATTGCCGTGGCAATATCTCATGCAATTACAACATCTAACTTTTGCCCTGTTTAATTCGGTTAACTAGCACAATTCCCATACAAACTAATAGCAATGCCACCGCGTTTTTCCATTCCAAAATACTTTCATTCAGGAAAATGGCGGACAACACCGCGCCAGAAACTGGGATAAGGAAATTGAATGGGGCCACCATGCCGACCCGATTATATTTAAGCAATAAACTCCAAAGTGCAAACGCGGCCGACGATAACAGCACCAGATAAGCCAGTAGTAATAAAGCCTGCCAGCCAAAGTCACTCAAATGTCCGCCAAACAGATAACCGCCCAGCGTTAAAACCAGACCACCAATGGCTAACTGATAACCGGTCATTACCGTGGTATCCATGGTTTGTGAAATACGTTTACCATAAATACTGGCGGCAGAAAGGATGAAAGCGGCCAACACAACACAGCCCTCACCCATCAGGGAGAAATTGAAGTCCATTAAGTCTGAGCCAAAATTCACCACCATGACACCGGCAAACCCTAAGACACATCCAATGATTTTATTGAAAGTCAGGCGGTCATTTTTATAAATATAATGTGCCAACAGAACACTGAAAAATGTGCCCGTCGCGTTCATGATAGAGCCTTTAACCCCAGTGGTGTATGCCAGGCCAATATAGAAAAAAACGTACTGCAATGTTGTCTGTGTAAGCCCTAAAATAGCAATCTGCTTATATTGGCCCTTCTGAAGGCGACCAATAGCCTTACCGCTGGCGACAGCAAAAAATAGCAATACCAAACCTGCCAATAAAAAACGATACCCCGCAAAAACCATTTTGCTCGGAATATCATCAGCTGCAATATGGAACAGTGCGTAGCCATTTTTTATGGCGGGATAGGCGCTGCCCCACAACAAACAACAAAACGTTGCGACGAGGAAAACAAATTTTTTATTAGTAAACAGCGGAGGACTCCGGTCCACGTCAGCATCCTTTTTAGACAAGAAATGAAACATTGTTTCGTTATAACCATTTATGGTCTAAAAATCCTGTCTAATGTCACTTTTCTCTTAAAAAGATCCCGACAATTCTATTACCCCGCACCTATAGCTTACCCTGAGCCAAAAATCTTTAAACCCGGCCCTCTGTTTGTAGAATAAACGTACGATGTAGAGAAAGCGGGCATGCTATTACTCCACTCACTAAGTCTCGTTCAATGTTTGCACTCATAAATAAAGAGCGTGTACGGTGTTGTTTTAATTAAAAAACTATGGTTCTTATTATGTTAAAACTCTTTAACGTAAATTTTAATAATATACCTGAAAGGAAGCTAGACGAGATTTTCTCACTTAGAAAAATAACACTTAAAGATCGACTGGAAAGTAACCTGCATTGATGGCAAAGAAAGCAACCGATATGATGATGAGTAATTTTTTATTGATAACAGAATTATCGTCCGAGGCAAAAGGAGCAACTTTATCTTTCGCCGTCAAAATAACCTGATCAATAAGATGATAACTGTGCTTTTTATATTTTTCACCCTGCCATCTGGATGCTTTTACCTTCAGATGACCATCAACCCCGATGTCATACACCCCCTAAACACATACTGTTTCTGAGAGAAATCATCTCTGATAGTTTAATCAGCACAATTTGCTGTTTATTTGATCAGTCGCCATCTGAATTGACTCACATCGCCCTCCCTAAGACATTTATCCCATAAAAAATCTCAAAAATATTCTTCAAACACATATAAACATTAAACATATTAATGTAATGTGGGTAAAGTTGACTTAAGTCATGTCAGTAACCTAAATCAATCGTATGATAAATAAACGGTTATAATGTTTCCCTGGTGTTGGCCGAATTGGCATCCCTTACCAAATGAGATTGGTAAGGGTTTTTTTTGCCTATTATTTGAGCCTGGCTCTGATTTTTCGGATGACAGCCGCTCCACTCGCGCTATGGTAATGTTATGTTCAGCACTAAAAGCACTTATCTAAAATAGGGTTATTATCTAACCCAACTAATATGTCAAAATGCTTCATTAGTTGAGTAGCATTCATATTATGGGCCTAAAAAGGAATAAGGAATCGTGACCACTGCTGATATCAAGCCACAATCTCTCACCAAAAGCCGCGTTTTAGCGGCCGCCAGAACCTGTTTTGCCAAAGATGGCTTCCACGGCGCATCAATGAAAAGCATCTGTAAAGCCTGCGATATGAGTCCCGGAACCCTTTATCACCATTTCCCCAGTAAAGAAGCTTTGATTCAAGAAATCATCCTGGAAGATCAGAGCCGGGCCTTTGCGCGCTTCGCAGAAGAGACGTTAGACGACGATATTGTCCGGAAAACTATCGATAATATGATTGCAGTGTTAGAGGAGGATCGCACCCAACGTTCATTAGTGCTGGAAATTATGGCGGAAGGTATGCGCAATCCCGTCGTAGCCGCAATGTTACATCGCAAATACGATGCCATTATTGAGTTGATAATATCCCATCTAAAAATCAGCCAGCAGCGAGGTGTTATCGGCTCAGATGTCGATTTGAACGCAGCCTCCGGACTACTGTTATCACTGACTTACGGCATACTCGCGGATACCAATCTGAGTACAAATACCACGCCAGAACAACTGAGAACAACCCTCACGGCAATGATGCATGGCCTTCTTAATATCAAATAAATCAATTTATTAGACACTAATTCTGGTTTATTTTTTTGCACATATAATTAGAACGAACGTTCGATTGGGTATTTTACAAGCAATGTCAACTGGTGTATTTCATGGTCGTGACCTGTCGCGCCTTTCCAGTGATTGCGAATTAACTTTTATGATCCACGCATCACTCTGAGATTGACCCGTTATCGCTCCTACCCGCTGCATGATATTTGTTAAACCAATTAGACCAATTTGGTTTACCTGATGACAAATTGGTCAACCAGTTTGTCATTTCATTAACGAAACGGAGTAGATAACTGATGTTACGTCCTGTAGAAAACCGAGCTAGAGAAATCAAAACGCTGGATGGTTTATGGTCCTTTGTCGTTGATACCGAAAACAAGGGGTTGTCTGAACAGTGGTGGCGTGAACCTTTAGTTGATAGCCGCTCAATTGCCGTACCGGGTAGTTTTAACGAACAATTTGCCGATGCGGATATCCGTCAGCATGTAGGAAATGTCTGGTATCAACGGACAGTTATTATCCCGAGTGGCTGGGACAAACGTAGAGTCGTGCTGCGTTTTGACGCCGTGACACATTACGGCAAAGTTTGGGTTAACGACCATGAAGTGATGGAGCATCAGGGGGGGTATACCCCGTTTGAACAAGATATAAGTTCCCTGATTAAACCCGGCGAAACCATTCGAATTACTGTCTGTGTCAATAATGAACTGAACTGGCAAACCATCCCGCCGGGTATGATTGTTGAAGATGATCAAGGTAAACGTGAACAACTCTATTTCCATGACTTTTTCAACTATGCGGGCATCCATCGCAGTGTGATGCTATATACCACACCGCAAAACTTCATCAGTGATATTCATGTGGTCACTGAGCTTTCAGCCGATCACCGTCAGGCCAATGTGCTATATCAGGTCACTGCACCGGATACAGTCAGCGTCACCCTGAAAGATCACAATGGCAAAATTGTCGCACAGGGCAATGGCGCGCAAGGTACCTTATCGGTAGAAAATCCGACTTTATGGCAACCGGGTGTGGGCTACCTTTATACCCTCACAGTGACCAACAGCGGTGCCGGGCAGGCAGATGAGTACCCTCTTCGCGTGGGTATCCGTACGGTAAAAGTGGTAGGTGAGCAATTCCTTATCAATGACGAACCTTTCTATTTCACCGGTTTTGGTCGTCATGAAGATGCCGATATCCGCGGCAAAGGTTTTGATAATGCATTGATGGTCCACGACCATGCTCTAATGAAATGGATTGGCGCTAACTCTTACCGTACGTCGCACTATCCTTATGCTGAAGAGATGCTGGAATGGGCAGATGAAAACGGAATCGTCATCATTAATGAAACCCCTGCGGTTGGTTTGAATTTGGCACTAGGTTTTAATTTTGATGTGACCCAAAAACCAGCAAAATTATTCTCCGAGGAAGCCATTAACGGGCAAACCCAACAAGCGCATTTGCAGTCCATAAAGGAACTGATTGCCAGAGATAAAAATCACCCTTCGGTGGTGATGTGGAGTATTGCTAACGAACCGGATGCTAATCCGCAAGGCGCGCGTGATTACTTTGCTCCGCTGGCAGAAGCAACACGGAAGCTGGACCCTACCCGCCCTATTACCTGTGTTAACGTGATGTTCTGTACGCCAGAAACTGACACCATTACTGACCTGTTTGATGTTGTTTGTCTGAACCGCTATTTCGGTTGGTATATGCAATCTGGAAATTTGGCAAAAGCCGAACGCGCACTGGAAAAAGAATTACGCGCCTGGCAAGAAAAACTGCATCGTCCAATTATTATTACGGAATATGGCGCAGATACACTTGCCGGCTTGCACTCGATATATCACGAAATGTGGAGTGAAGAATTCCAGAATCAATTCCTTGAAATGTATCACCGGGTATTCGACCGCGTAAGTGCTGTGGTGGGTGAGCATGTATGGAACTTTGCCGACTTTGCCACTTCGCAAAATATTATTCGGGTAGGTGGTAATAAAAAAGGTATCTTTACCCGCGATAGAAAACCTAAATCTTCAGCATTCGTATTGCGTGAACGCTGGACTTCGGAGCAACCCTTTAAAAAGCCGCGTATCACGGAGTAATATAAAATGAAGAATAGCCTCACATGGAAAAACATTGTGGGCTATGGTTTAGGCGATGTTGCTAACAACTTCGCCTTTGCTATGGGCGCTATGTTTTTATTAAATTACTATACCGATACTGCGGGCATTAATGCCGCAGTAGCGGGAACCATGTTATTACTTGTCCGGGTGTTTGATGCTGTTGCTGATGTCATTGTCGGCCGTGTTGTCGATAGTACCCAAACTCGTTGGGGTAAATTCCGCCCCTTCATTTTATTTGGTGCAGTCCCACTGATGACATTCAGCGTTTTGGTTTTCTCAGTTCCGTCATTCCTTAATGATAGCTATAAAATATTCTATATTTATTTAACTTATATGGGATTGGGTGTCGCTTATTCCCTGGTGAATATCCCTTACGGTTCATTATCAACAGCCATGACGCAACACCCTGAGGAGCGTGCTAAATTAGGTGCCGCCCGGACTATCATGGCCTCATTAACCTATACGCTACTGGCATTTGTTATTGCTCCGGCAATTAATGATACCAGCGGTCATCATCAGGCAACCTACACAACTTATACTATTGGTCTGGCCATCGTTGGCGTAGCATTATATTGGATTTGTTTTGCTTCCACCCAAGAAAATATTACTCGAGTGGTCAAGCAGCCTTCAATGAAACTCAGTATGAATACGGTGAAAAGTAATAAGCCACTATTAATTCTTTGTATCGTGGCTATTTTCACCCTGACAGGTACATTCTCATTAAGTGCGGCCGGTCTGTATTATGTGCGTTATATCCTCAATGATATGAGTTATTTCAGTACGCTGATTTTTATTCAAACCTTCCTCGGTGCTATTTTGGCAGCCCCGCTGGTTCCCCGAATGGTGAAAAGCTATGGAAAGAAAACAACTTTTATTATTGGTACTGTTATAGCTTCCGTCAGCTATCTCATTCTATTCTTTTTCCTCGATAAATCTGTCTATACTGCATTCGCTTTATTTGCCTGTGCATCATTCGGGGCCAGCCTATGCATGACTGTCATGTGGGCGCTTGAGGCAGACACCGTAGAATATGGCGAATATAAAACCGGTATCCGAATAGAAGGGTTAACGTATTCACTATTTTCATTCACCCGAAAATGTGGTCAGGCACTGGGTGGTTCACTGCCGGCATTTATTCTGGTTGCCTCCGGTTACGTTTCAAATCAAGTGCAAACACCCGAAACGATTACTGGAATAAAACTGGCGGTAGCCATAGTTCCTGCGTTATGTATGTTCTTAGCCTTTTTAGGAATGTGTTTATATCCACTAACAGAAAGACGTTATCAAGAAATTGTCAGTGAAATAAATAAACGCAAAGCCAATAGCGAAGAATTCCTGGATTCCTTACATGAGATAAATGTCTACCGTAAAAAAACCGAATAACATTCTATTTTGGATAATAAATACAAATGAAAAAAATTCCGATAAATATTATATTGCCTGGGGTCGTTTTCTTATTATCTTATCAAGTGGTAGCAGCTTCTTTTTATGATGAAGAAGATGCATTAAGATTGCGTTTAAGGAATGATTTCCGTCGGGCAGAAAGAGCCAGTGCGGGTAGTGAAAAAGATATTTATGCTTGGGTGCAAGGTGCGGCACTGGAATATAACAGTCGCTATTATCAGGATCTGATTGGTGTAGATGTCGGCGGTTTTTACGTTTATAAATTAGGTGCTCGCGATAATTGGAGTACCCGTTGGTATCTCGACGGGCATGATAGTTTTGGCCGTTATACTGCGGCGTTGAAATTAAAGTTTTCAGAAAAACTATCTATTAAAGCAGGTAGAATGGTCACTGACTCGCTTTATAGTGGTCAGGAAGATCTGCCGATTATTAATGCATCATCTCAACGTACTGTTCCAACATTGTCCGATGCTGTATTAATGAAATACAGTATCGATAAGAATTACGATATTTATGCGATGTACCGCTATGGTGTATATTATTATTCCGATGTCGCGGAAGGTGTCCATCGAACCGGTCCAATAGATCCAACCAATTATCAACACAATCTTTTTCGCCCACAATATATAACGTCAGTGGTATTTCATGATTCATGTCATTATTACGCCACCAGCGGCTCATGGCAGGAAGATGTCGCCATGCAGTTAATGGCTAAAACCGCAACATGCTTGCCACTTGATTCGGGTCGAAAAGATAAGTTCAAAGCTGAATTTACCGCTTTTTATGCCAATCTAGATGGGATAACTGCTGCGTTAGATGGGCCGAAGGACACCTCATTACTCAGTGGACAGCTTAGCTATATCCACCCTGTCGGCTCATTATTTTTTGGGATAGGAAAAACAGGAGGAAAGTTAAACCGGCTTGCGGGGATTGATACTGATCTGGGATACCCTTTTGATCTCAGTATTGACCGTAATCACAGCGATATGTGGTCTTATCAATTAGGCGCAACACTTAATCTGCCCGGTAATTCTTTTATTGGCATTGCTGAAACATTAACCAATGGTTATGAAACCTATCAGCATGATGTGCAAATACGCGGTGCTGGCACGAACCTGCTTTTTGGCTGGCAAGCAGCTCAAGGGAAATTACAGGGGCTAAAAATATTTGTCGCACTTAACCGTGCTCGGGAACACCGGAATGGCAGCGTATTAGGCGATCGCTTGGATTACTACGATAGCAAAGTGAATATTCAGTATGACTTTATAATGAAATAAGTGTTTGGTATGTCACAGTTTATGATGCGGCTTTCGAATCAGGCTATCAAATAGCCTCTCGGAAGCTGCTCTTAGTGACGAGACAATTTTATTATTCGAAGAAGCAGTCAATCTAATGGGCTAACCCAGTTAGCTCAACAACGTAAGCTGACATCATGGATAAAACAAATGTTATGAGGTTACGTGCTGAAAAATAAGAAGATGCTAAGAGAAGATGGCGGAGGAGGAGAGATTCGAACTCTCGAACGGTTTCCCGTCGACGGTTTTCAAGACCGTTGCCTTCAGCCACTCGGCCACCCCTCCGCAACGAGCCGAACTATAAACAGAGCTCCGCCGCTTGTAAAGCTTGTTTGTGTTTAATCGGGTAAAAAGACACCATCTAATTATCAAATGCTGAATTAATCACCATGATGATGATTCACTGTACACCAGCTCTATTATCTAAACTCTTTATGCTACCTCTCCCCGTGGGCACAGACTTGTTTGGGATACAGACAAATATTTGCTAAATTAGCAGCCGTTTGATTGATGGGATAACTGAGGTTGTATGCTGGAGTTTGAAGGACGCACAATTGAGACCGACGCGCAGGGCTACCTGAAAAACAGCGCTGACTGGAGTGAAGCTCTGGCTCCTATATTGGCTGAACAAGAGGGCATCACCCTCACCGAACCGCACTGGGAGGTGGTGCGTTTTGTGCGTGCATTTTATCAGGAATTCAACACCTCACCGGCAATCCGTATGCTGGTCAAAGCCATGGCGCAGAAATACGGCGAAGAAAAAGGCAACAGCCGCTATCTCTATCGCCTATTCCCCAAAGGACCGGCAAAGCAAGCCACAAAAATTGCCGGATTGCCCAAGCCAGTGAAATGTATTTAATGCTAATGAATTAGTCAGGTTGATGGACTAATAGCGAATTTTGAATGTCTCAAATGGAGTGGATGGATGAGGCTCGGTCAGCAGGCGATCAACTCTCGCTCCGCGCGGCCCGCCCTGCTTAATCCACTCCATCAATTGCTCGACCGCTTGTTGTTCGCCATAAGCCACAACTTCTACACTGCCGTCATCACAATTTCGGGCATAACCTGTGACCCCTAACGCCAGTGCCTGACGTTGTGTGCTATAGCGAAACCCCACACCTTGAACGACACCATAAACATAAGCAGCAGTGCATACTTTTGCCATATCAGTTCCTCATCTATTGTTACTTTTTCCCATGATGCGTGCTGGTATTTGCTTTATTGGCGTTGGCAAAATTACTTTCTGCCGACTCTAACTCTTTAGATAAGAAGTAATTAAGGAATGTTCGTATAACAGCAATAATGGCCAGCTTGATCAATTCCTCCATACTTGGGTTAATTGTCGTAGCCAAAATATCAGCCGCTAATTGGAACTCTAGCGCTAATGCCAGCCAGGTACCAAAACGCGTTCTCATTAAGTGGAGTATGGACTGATTCTTAAAATTTGTTATTGCAGTGGGCAGTGACTTTACCAACCCGACAAAAACACAAATAACAGACAAGAATTCCAGCAACAGCTGTAATGACTGAGAGAGATAAATGATGATTTCTTTTATGTTTTCCAACGGAGTTTACCTCTATTTCTCACTGTTTTTTTGCTTTAAATGGAACGAAAAACGTGACTGGAAATAGGATTTAAGATGTTCTTCCATCGAATGAATTTTTTGGTCAATACTGTTACACAGAAACTCATCGCTATTCATCGCGTCAACCCGCTGTAGTGCCATTAAATCAATTTCTTCTTTTTGTTTTTCGGTGAGTTCTGTGTGAGTTTGCTTATTCGTCATGATGCGACTCCTGCTATGAAGAAAGTTTGAACCAAGAAAGTTATTATAGCTCTATGAATATGTTAGCGAAAAATTTTTGGCCGTTCTCTCGAATGTGAGAGAGCAGTCGAGGAGAGGCTAAGCCGCCTAAGTGAGCGCTGGCTATCAAGACAGTCGTGGTAGTGAGTAGCATGATATTGCTATATCATTGTGACCTTATTTTGATTGATAATAACCCATCAATTTCAACCATTTGATTTTAAAAGAATATTATAATGCGCCTATTTCTTGCCAGAGGACGTGAAAAATCCTTACTTCGTCGCCATCCATGGATCTTCTCTGGGGCAGTGCAACGCCTTGAAGGCAATGCAAGCGCGGGTGAAACCATCGATATTCTTGATAGTCAGGGGAAATGGCTGGCCCGCGCCGCTTACTCTCCGGCGTCGCAGATTGTGGCGCGAGTCTGGACATTCCAACAAGATGAAGAGATCGACCGCGAGTTCTTTGTTCGCCGTCTACAGCAGGCGCAAAGCTGGCGGGACTGGCTGGCACAACGTGATGGCTTAAATGGCTACCGTCTCATTGCCGGTGAGTCCGATGGCTTGCCGGGTATCACCATTGACCGCTTCCAAAATTTCCTGGTATTGCAACTGCTGTCGGCAGGTGCTGAATATCAACGTGCGGCACTGGTCAGCGCATTACAACAGTGCTATCCGGAATGTTCTATTTATGATCGCTCCGATGTTTCGGTGCGTAAAAAGGAAGGTCTGGAACTGACCCAAGGTACTGTCTGTGGCGAAATGCCTCCGGCACTGTTACCTATCACTGAACACGGTATGCAGTTACTGGTTGATATTCAGCAGGGCCATAAAACTGGTTTTTATTTAGACCAGCGAGATAGCCGTCTGGCTGCTCGTAATTATGCCAATGGCCGCCGTGTTCTGAATTGCTTCTCGTATACCGGCGCCTTTGCTGTTGCAGCGCTGATGGGGAATTGCCAACAAGTTATCAGTGTTGATACTTCACAATCCGTGTTGGATATCGCTAAACAGAATGTTGAGCTAAATCAGCTAGATCTAAGTAAAGCCGAATTTATTCGTGATGATGTATTCCAATTGCTGCGCAACTATCGCGCACAAGGGGAAAAGTTTGACATGATCATCATGGATCCACCGAAATTTGTAGAAAATAAAAGCCAACTGGCCAGTGCTTGTCGCGGCTATAAAGATATCAATATGTTGGCGATACAGCTTTTACGCCCAGGCGGTATCTTATTAAGTTTCTCTTGTTCTGGTTTGATGCCAACTGATTTATTCCAGAAAATTTTAGCCGATGCTGCGTTAGATGCAGGCCATGATATACAATTTATAGAACAGTTCCGCCAGGCAGCGGATCACCCCGTCATCGCAACTTATCCTGAAGGTTTGTACCTGAAAGGATTTGCGTGTCGGATAATGTGACTTGAAATGCCCTGCGCTGCCCTCATATAGAAAGCAGCGTAATAGTTTCCCAGGAGGTTATATGATCGCGAGCAAATTCGGTATCGGGCAGCAGGTTCGCCACCGCCTCCACGGCTACTTGGGTGTAGTGATTGATATCGATCCTGAATATTCGCTTGAGCCACCCGCACCTGATGAGGTTGCAAACAACGATACTTTGCGTTTTTCGCCTTGGTATCACGTGGTAATTGAAGATGATGAAGGGCAACCGGTACACACTTATCTGGCTGAGGCACAACTGACTTATGAAGATATGGATGCTCATCCTGAACAACCTTCATTAGATGAATTGGCAGCCTCTATCCGCCATCAGTTGCAGGCTCCGCGTCTGCGCAACTAGACGTTAAAATTTCTTGATAAAACCCGGCACTGGTTGCCGGGTTTTTTATAGGGGAAATTTAAGGCTATTGATGCCCAAAATATTACTCTTTCTCTAATCCCAATCGCGGAATTTCAATTTTAGGGCAGCGATCCATAACAACCTTTAACCCGGCATCTGCTGCCAATGTTGCAGCCAGTTCATTGATAACACCGATTTGCAGCCACAATACCTTAGCTCCGATAGCAATTGCTTCCTGCGCAACACCATATGCCGCATCAGAATTACGAAATACATCCACCATATCGATAGGATAAGGGATATCGGCTAATTCAGCATAAACCTGCTGACCCAGTAACGTCTTTCCGGCCAATTTAGGGCTGACGGGGGTGACCTGATATCCCTGCTCTAGCAGGTAATTCATCACGCTGTAACTGGGTCGTGCGGGGTTATCGCTGGCTCCCACTAATGCAATCGTCTTCACCTGTTGAAGAATGTCAGCAATGTCTTTATCGTGCATTTTTCAG
This sequence comes from Yersinia artesiana, assembly GCF_902726545.1. Taxonomy (GTDB): domain Bacteria; phylum Pseudomonadota; class Gammaproteobacteria; order Enterobacterales; family Enterobacteriaceae; genus Yersinia; species Yersinia artesiana. The sequence continues at coordinate 61,575 of NZ_CACVAD010000001.1, forward strand.
TTCCTCTGATGCGCTAAAAGAATATTCCAATCCATCTGCATCCGGATGGATTTACCAATATTAGGCGACATCTCAGTGTATATCACTCGGAAAACCGATGATAAACGTCACCTAATTGATTTGGTGTAATAGTTATGGCAGTAATAGCTGTTAGATTGACTCTTTTATCTTTAAAATTCATTAAGATAAAAGCCGCATATCTATACTGGATGTTTCAGAAAGTAAATAAATATGGGCAACCGGAAAGACTTTGACACATAATCTAGCGTGTCTGACAATGTTAGTGGATATCACCCTCAGGAGTAGCACATGAAATTTGGTCTGGTGGTCGCAGGGATTTTGGCCGTTTGCTGTAGTGCTTCAGCTATAGCCACGACCTTAAAACTCGCGCCGGAAATTGACCTGCTGGTGGTCGATGGAAAAAATATGTCAGGTTCCTTGCTTAAAGGGGCAGATAGCCTGGAGCTGAATAGCGGTCAGCATCAAATTCTATTCAAAGTTGCCAAACCTCTCCCGACTGATCCAAAAGTATTGTATTCCTCCCCACCATTAGTGGTGGTATTTAACACCCGCAATATCCGGTCTGTGGCGATAAAATTGCCCGTAATCGAGACTGAGAGAGATGGTAACAAGTTTTCTAAAAATCCGTCATATCAGCTAATCGGCGATAATGGGCGGCCATTATCGGTACGCCACGATGTATTGCATCAGGACAATCTTAATACCGCGGCAACCCTGGAAACAGCCATGGCAACTTATAACGTCGGGCAATTTAGTGCTTCGGTTCCCTCTTTTGCTACCATTCCCCCCTCACCGGTTAGCGCTGTACCGGGAACCACGATTGCCGTTGCAGGAACGAATTCCCCACCAAAAACCAGCAATTTGCAGGGTGAAAATGTGGCAGAACAGATGCTGCAATATTGGTTCTTGCAATCCGATACAGACACTCAGCAGCGTTTCCTATTATGGGCTAAAAAACAACCCGCGAAGTAACAGACTTAGCCTGAGATCGTTCTTAAACATCAGCTTATGCTTGTTTCCTCGCATTTCTTTACGTTACTGCTATGCACTAAAACGCCATTTCAGTAATCTGTCTGCATATCGCAGGCATTTATGAAAGGAAAAGTTGATGGAACTCACCACCCGCACCATTGCGGCACGCAAGCATATTGCCCTTGTTTCCCACGACCATTGCAAAAAATCACTGCTCGAATGGGTCATGCAGAATAGAGATTTGTTGTCACAACACGAACTTTATGCAACGGGCACCACCGGAAACCTGGTACAAAAGGCAACAGGCATTGATGTTCGCTGTCTGCTCAGTGGCCCAATGGGAGGGGATCAAGAAGTGGGTGCGTTGATATCTGAGAAGAAAATTGATATTTTGATTTTCTTCTGGGATCCACTTAATGCTGTTCCACATGATCCTGATGTCAAAGCCCTGCTACGCCTGGCAACCGTCTGGAACATTCCGGTCGCGACCAACCGCTCTACCGCCGATTTCTTGATTGGCTCCGACTTATTTAGCAGTGAAGTGACTATTGCTATCCCCGATTATGAGCGCTACTTACAGCAACGCCTGAAATAATCATGCTCCCCGGAGTGATAACATCTCCGGGGTATTTTGCACAAAATTGGCCCATATTGACTAGGGTTTACGTTGGGTCGGCACCCCTAACTCACTAAGTTGATTAACAAAAATAGAAGGGTTCGCTGTATCTTGCAGTAACCAAATTTGATGTTTTGCTCGCGTCATGGCGACATAAAGTAAGCGCCGCTCTTCCGCATCAGGGAAATCTTCAGGGGCCGGTAGCAGCACATCCTCCAAAATGGACTCCCGCGCCACTGCCGGGAAACCATCATTCCCTTCATGTAAACCAGCAATAATCACATAGTCTGCCTGTTGACCTTTGCTGGCGTGGATCGTCATAAAATCAATCGTTAATTTTGGCCAGCGAGTGGCTGCTTTTTGCAAAATTTCTGGTCGCAAATGGTGATATCGAGCCAAAATCAGAATCCGCTCATCATCCTTAACAAAACCACTTAACTTATCCAATAGCGATTCAAGTTGTTCACTTGGCAAGATAACGACCGATTTTTTATTACCTTTACTCAAACTATTCAGGGGTTTCTTTAACTGGTAGGGATTTTGCTGAATAAACCGGTTAGCAATCTCACCAATCCTGTCATTAAATCGATAGGTAGTATCCAATGCACATTCAGCCCCTTCACCGAAACTCTGGCTGAAAGCGGTGGTGAGGGAAAGTTCGGCTCCGCTAAAACGGTAGATCGCCTGCCAGTCATCCCCCACGGCAAACAGGCAGGTCTGCTTATTTTGTTTGCGTAAAGCGGTTAGCAGCATGGCACGCTGTGGTGAAATATCCTGAAATTCATCCACCAGAATGTGTTTCCACGGACTGACAAACCGCCCTTTTTCCAGCAAATTGATGGCTTGATGAATCAGACCAGAGAAATCAACAGCGCCCTCTTCTTTTAGCGCTGTTTTCCATGCTTTCAATAACGGTGCCATTAGCCGTATACGTTTTTGGAAGAGGTCACGCACTTCCTCATCAGCCTGTTCAATCATTTCAGCCTGACTTCCCCCATGCATTCGCATCAAACCTAACCAACGCTCAAGCCGCCCGGCTAACCGGGTTGCGAGCCGCGAATCACGCCAAAACTCGCCATCATCAATATCCCATTCAAGCTCGTCGGTTAACCACTCCCGCCACCCTTTGGCTTGTGCCTTTTTCTCACTGCACTGCTGTTGCCAATGTTTAATAAGTAGGGATCGCCTGGCCTGACTGTCTGACTCCAGTTTGCTGATCACCGGAGTTTTACGGCTACCTTGCTGAATTATCTGCAAGGCAAGCGCATGGAAAGTTTTGGCTTGGATATCATCCGCGCCAAGACGTTGCTTAATGCGGCTATTCATTTCATCTGCGGCCTGGCGGCCAAAAGCGAGCAGTAAAATCTGCTCAGGCATAGCTTCGTTGCGGCGCAGTAGCCAACCCGCTCGCGCAACCAATACAGAGGTTTTGCCACTGCCAGCACCAGCCAACACCAATACCGAATCCTCACCGTTGACGACCGCCCGACTTTGCGACTCATTCAGCGGAGACGTCTCTACGTTCTGGAAGAAATCCTGATGTTCCTCCAGCATACGATGAGTCCATTGCTGATTGCGGCGGTCAACACTTCGGTTACCATGCTCCAGCCAGCGCAAACAAAGCTCATAATCTGCGCGACAAGTGTCAAATTCGATTAAGCGCTGAACCGGCATCGGCAGTGATGTAAAAGCCTCACGGATAGATGCTTGTACCTGACTTAACTCGCTGCGTTTAAACCATTTATCCTGTTGTTCAATTCGCTTAATCAGTTCAACTTGTTTATGCAAAACGTCAACACACACCCGGCTCATCTCCTCACTCCATTGTTGCCAGATGCCCAGTAAATGATGATAAAAACGCTGAGTTTCCTGCCATTCAGTGCCATGCAAACGCACAACTTGCTGATTCGGAAGTTCAAATTCCATCTCGCCCCAAACAATACCGCGCTTACATTGAATATTAACCAACTGGTTAAAAGGAATCAGGTATTGATGTTTATCACCGCATACTTCGATGCCCGCATTCAGCAAGCGCACCCGATTATAGGGGTGTTGTGCCAAATGCTTGCCAAAAGATGTCGCTTTAAGTTCCATATCTGCGCGCCATAACTCGTATTAAGTGAATTGAAATAACATGATGGAGTGTAAATAAAATAATTGAGTTTAAACAACAGGTATCCGATAGTTAACAAAGGAAACTAACCGGTGCTATAGGTATAGAATAGATAGCACTTGTTATCACTCATCCGCATTGCGGTTTTTTATTCAGCTAGGCAGATTAATCACTATGCGTACTGTACTGAATATTCTTAATTTTGTTTTAGGTGGTTTCTTCACCACATTAGGCTGGCTATTAGCAACCGTGGTCAGCGTCATCCTGATTTTCACCTTACCATTAACTCGCTCTTGCTGGGAGATCACCAAGTTATCATTTCTCCCTTATGGCAATGAGGCGATCCATGTCAATGAATTATACCCAGAAAAAAGTAATGCTCTGCTTTCCGCGGGCGGTTCTTTACTGAATATTGTCTGGTTTATTTTATTTGGTTGGTGGCTATGTTTATCACATATTGCAACAGGAATTGTGCAATGCATCACCATAATTGGTATTCCGGTCGGGATTGCCAATTTTAAGATTGCCGCTATCGCGTTATGGCCGGTGGGTCGCCGTGTCGTTTCTGTCGAAATGGCACAACAAGCGAGAATGGCTAACGCTCAACGCCAGTATCAGCAACGCTGAATATTCTGTTTTTAGAGGTTTTTTGTGCTCACTTTCATCACTGGGTTACGTCGTTATATCTACAATAGCAGCTTGCTTTATCATGTTCGTATATTTATCGCATTGGTAGGTGTAACGGCGGTTCCATGGTGGATTGACCAACCTAAATTGACAATCCCTTTGACACTGGGAGTTGTAGCTGCAGCACTAACAGACCTTGATGACCGCCTGGCTGGGCGGTTACGCAACTTATTCATTACGCTTATATGTTTTTTCGTCGCATCGGCTTCCATTGAACTGTTATTTCCTTATCCTTGGCTTTTTGCCCTTGGTCTGACCTTTTCAACCTGCGGCTTTATTCTGCTCGGTGCCTTAGGCCAACGTTATGCTACCATCGCCTTTGGCGCATTATTAATTGCCATCTACACCATGTTAGGTACTTCTATGTACCATATTTGGTATCAGCAACCCCTGTTACTGATACTCGGTGCCGTCTGGTATAATGTTCTGACCCTTTGCGGGCATCTTATTTTCCCTATCCGCCCTTTGCAGGATAATCTGGCTCGGTGCTATCAACATCTGGCCCAATATCTTGAAGCAAAAGCCAATTTATTTGATCCAGACATAGAATCAGATGTCAATCAACCACTTATAGATGTCGCGATGGCTAACGGTACATTAGTCTCAACATTGAACCAAGCCAAAACCTCACTTGTTACGCGACTGAAAGGTGATCGTGGTCAACGCGAAACCCGGCGCACCCTACACTATTATTTTGTCGCGCAAGATATTCATGAGCGCGCCAGTTCATCACATGTTCAATATCAGGTATTGCGAGAAAAATTCCGCTACAGCGACGTGTTGTTCCGCTTTCAGCGCTTACTGAGTATGCAGGCCCGCGCCTGTAGGCAACTGTCGCAATCCATTCTGATGAGACAAAAATATCAGCACGACCCGCGTTTCGAACGTGCATTTACATTTTTAGATGCTGCATTGGCTCGAGAGCTGGCGCAGAATGAAAATGTACCGCAAGTCAAAGCACTGTCTCATTTACTCAAAAACCTAAGAGCTATTGATGCTCAACTGGCGGGCATTGAATCAGAACAAGTATTAGCAGAAGGCCCGCAACCTGAAAGCCGCTTATCCGACGATCGCATCACCGGATGGAGCGATATCAAGTTACGCATCAGCCGTCATTTAACCCCTCAATCAGCACTCTTTCGTCATGCTGTACGCATGTCCGTTGTGCTCTGCGTGGGCTATGCGTTTATTCAACTTACCGGCATGCGCCATGGTTACTGGATCTTGCTGACCAGCCTTTTTGTCTGCCAACCCAACTACAATGCAACAAAGCGTCGTCTGGCGTTACGCATCATTGGCACCTTGGCAGGTATACTTATCGGGCTACCCATCCTTTATTTCGTGCCATCTATTGAGGGTCAGCTAATCCTGATCGTCATTACCGGCGTACTCTTTTTTGCTTTCCGCAATGTTCAGTATGCTCATGCAACAATGTTCATTACTTTGTTGGTTTTGCTCTGTTTTAACTTACTCGGGGAAGGATTTGAAGTTGCTGCACCGCGGGTGTTTGACACGCTGCTTGGTTGTGCTATTGCCTGGGTCGCGGTGAGCTTTATCTGGCCTGACTGGAAATTCCGCCAACTTCCTGCCGTGGTTCACAAAACACTTAATGCGAATTGCCGTTATCTGGATGCTATTTTAGTGCAATATTATCAAGGTAAAGATAACAGCCTGTCATACCGTATTGCCCGGCGTGATGCACATAATTGCGATGCTGAATTGGCATCCGTTATTTCAAATATGTCAGCGGAACCCAAGAACGACAAAGAAACGCAGGAGGCGGCATTTCGCTTTCTCTGCCTCAACCACACCATGTTGAGTTATATTTCTGCATTAGGTGCCCACCGTGAAAAACTGGCTAATACTGCCACGTTGAATTTACTCGACGATGCTATTTGTTATGTTGAAGGTGCTCTTGAGCAAGAACAGTTCGACAGTACAAAAATGACACAAGTATTAGCGAGCTTATTAACCCGGCTACAGAACTGTAATCCTGAGCCGGAGAGCAAAGATCAATTGGTTTTACAACAGATTGGCTTATTGCTCGAATTATTACCTGAGCTTAGTGAGCTTAATAAACGCATTGGCCAGGCCGGCTAATGAAACCCAGGGCCAGTTTCTATTAATGGCCTTACTCTATATTGTTTCATATTGTGCGACATCAACCGACCGAATATACATTTCAAACCATTCAATCAGCTCGCTACGCATCATTAACGGCAACACCGCACAGTGGTGACCACTGATCGCCCCTGCAAGAGCCAGTAATACATTGACGCCTAATGTGCGCCTTAACGTGCGTAACTTCAGGTAACAACGCTTAGCCCCCTCAAGCTTCAGCTCTGCTGCACTCTGGATGCCGACTTTCCATAAGAGTCGTTCAAGACTGGCACTGAGATTGGGTAAATCCTTCAAACGAACTGGGGGGCATTTTTTACTTAAAACTTCGGATTTAGCCCCTTGATATGCCTGTTTTGCAAAGTGGCGCAATGCAAGATCATCATCCCACAATACCGAATCGACCCAATAATAACGCAGTGAAACAGGAAGACCACGTTTGGCATAAATGAGATTAACCATTCCTCTGGTGAGGAATAAGTTTTCTACCAAGTCATTAGCACGTAAATACAACTCCCCTTCCGAAACGACTGCAAACATAATGTTATTGGCTAACAGGCCATAACCGCCAAATTGTGAGCGGACTGTGATTTTGCCCAAAAAATCAAAACGGCACTGAGCCTGCATTATCTTGTTCTCTGATACTTTTTTCATCACTACTCCTTTAGTAAAAATCCGATCCAACGTCCCTTTTCAGTTGTAATAAGTGTAAGAGGAAAAACTAATTAAAAAATACGCAATATGGATAACTGAGCCAAATACAAAATCAACTTTTACGTATTTACATCGCAATAATGCGAAGCGCCTTGTAAAAATTTAGTTGATCTTCGAACAAACAGTGACTACTGTATATGCATACAGCACACTACAGGCGAGGTTCATCATGCGTACTCAATCACTAAAACCTTATAATGCTAATTATCATTCTCTTATTACCCGTGACACACAAACAAGAGTTGATACACCAACAGATAGTGGCCTTATCAGTGAACTTGTGTACAGTGAAAATCAGCCTGCGGTAGCACAGTTACTGCTTCCTTTATTACAACAGCTTGGTAAACAGTCCCGATGGCTCTTGTGGTTGACTCCACAACAGAAATTGAGTCGTTTATGGTTACAGCAATCAGGTTTACCAATGAGTAAAGTCGTTCAGGCAAGGCAGGTCAATCCATTATCCACGGTTGATGCAATGGAAAAAGCGTTGTTGACAGGGAATTATAGTGTCGTTCTTGGATGGCTGCCCGAGTTGTCAGAAAATGACCGCATTAGATTGCGTATGGCAGCAAAGTTAGGCAATGCTTATGGGTTTGTTATGCGTCCGCTGAATGACACAAAACTCGACCAAGGACAGTGCGCAACGTTAAAAATTCATTCTTCTTTGTATCATTAAGTAAATTTAGGATTTATCCCATGAATTATTACAATATTTAGGGCTTACTCCTGCTAAATCGACATAAAACGAGTCAGAATGCGGCTTGCAGCGGAAAACAAGGTCTAGGAAATGCTGATTTTTACTGCTAAATCGTTAAAGATTATGCACTATTTCGCTTTTTTTTCAGCCGGTTTATCACATCACACTTGTAACTTTCTCGCCACGTTGTAGACTTTACATCGCCAAGGTTGCTCTAAAACGCCAAATTATACTGGCAGCGTGATTAACGGGAGCGTTAAAACCTTGACGAAGAATTTTAACCAAGGGCTTAGCTTTTAAAGCTCATTGCCTATTTGGATGATAACGAGGCGTAAAATGAAAAAGACAGCTATCGCATTAGCAGTGGCACTGGCTGGTTTCGCTACAGTAGCGCAAGCCGCACCGAAAGATAACACCTGGTATACCGGTGGTAAACTGGGTTGGTCTCAGTTCCAAGACACAGGTTCCATCATTAACAATGACGGTCCTACTCATAAAGACCAAGTAGGTGCTGGTGCGTTCTTGGGTTACCAAGCAAACCAATACCTCGGCTTTGAAATGGGATACGACTGGCTTGGCCGTATGCCTTACAAAGGCGACACTAACAATGGCGCTTTCAAAGCTCAAGGCGTCCAATTGGCTGCTAAACTGAGCTATCCAGTAGCTCAGGATCTGGACGTGTACACTCGTCTGGGTGGTATGGTATGGCGTGCAGATACCGATGGTTCTATTGATGGCGCACGTTATAGTGCTCATGACACCGGTGTTTCTCCACTGGTAGCGCTGGGTGCTGAATACGCATGGACCAAAAACTGGGCAACCCGTATGGAATACCAATGGGTTAGCAACATCGGTGATAAAGCTACCGTTGGTGCTCGTCCAGACAACGGCATGCTGAGCGTAGGTGTTTCTTACCGTTTCGGTCAGGAAGATGCAGTAGCTCCAATTGCTCCAGCTCCAGCTCCAGCGCCAGTTGTTGACACCAAGCGTTTCACACTGAAATCTGACGTGCTGTTTGCTTTCAACAAAGCAACGTTGAAACCAGAAGGCCAGCAAGCTCTGGACCAACTGTATGCACAACTGAGCTCTATCGATCCTAAAGATGGTTCTGTAGTGGTTCTGGGCTTCGCTGACCGTATCGGTCAACCAGCTCCTAACTTAGCTCTGTCTCAGCGTCGTGCTGACAGCGTGCGTGATTACCTGGTTTCTAAAGGTATCCCTGCTGACAAAATCACCGCTCGCGGTGAAGGCCAAGCTAACCCAGTTACAGGCAACACCTGTGACAACGTGAAACCACGTGCTGCTCTGATTGAGTGCCTGGCACCAGATCGTCGCGTAGAGATCGAAGTTAAAGGCTACAAAGAAGTTGTAACTCAGCCACAGGCTTAAGTTTACTGCTTCCGTAAGAAACCCCGCAATGCGGGGTTTTTTTTATAGTGAAATTAAGAAAATCGGATTAAATCACATTTTCTTAATTTCACTATTTTGCAGTGTTGATATTGATTCATGCCCGTGCGGCTCAAACATCTTTACCAAGAATATCTTGCAAGTCCTGTTTCAACGACGACATCTGATTCTGATACTTCTCTTTACGTTCAGCATCTTCAATTAACTGAACAATTGTCTCTGATAGCGTATTGCCTCGACGCCTTGCCAGCGCAGCCAAACGTTGCCATACCAGAAACTCAAGATCGATTGATTTCTTACGGGTATGTTGATGCTCCGCATTAAAATGGCGCTTACGTCTGGCGCGGATAGTCTGCTTCATCCGGGTAGCCAGTTGCATATTCATATGCGTATCAATCCATTCCAGCACCTTCACCGGTTCACTTTCCAACTTCATCAGTTGCTCGACAGCATCCTGAGCTGCACTGTTTTCTAGATGACGAGTAATGGCTTCACCTTCACGGTGTTTTTTAACCAAATACGCCCATTTCCAACCGCTTTCCAGATTTTCCAGTTGCTGATATTTCATCGTGAGCTCTTTAGTGACCGTGTAACTTAAGTTAAGCATAACAGTTTTACGCAGAATTTCACCCTACTAAAAGTGCATGCTTAGTTTGTTTTTTGTACGAAACACTGTCGATATCTTACTCCTTACCATCAACGACGACTCTACGTATATGAAGTCTGGTTTATTCTTGTATAATCGCCCTTTCCCTTTTTGACGATTGCATCTATCACTTTGACCAATAACAGACTTGAATGGCAGTCACTGCTGCCGAACACAACGCCATATGAAGCGTTATTTGCTACTGCCTCCCAGTTGGAGCCTGTTTCTTTCGCGGCGATTCAACCCCGGCTTGAGAATGGAATGACACTATTTTGTCATCCACAATCACTGCCGCGTTTTATGTTGATTAAAGCACAGGAGAGCACTGAGTATCTGGCATTGATCGCACAAGCTGTTAAAGAGCTCCAGCCTGAGGCCTCAGCCTTGTTTGGCGGAGACTACCTGGTGCATGGGCATCAGGTCAGCTGGCAACCCGCACAACGCGGTGATGAGCCGTTTGCGGCGATTTCACGCTGCCTCTATCAGGAATGGGTAGAACCAGAACAGCTATTTGGCTGCGTTAGATGGCATAAAGATCAAATAAGTCTCCAGCCTGGCTTGGTTCATCAAGCTAATGGCGGTGTATTGATCCTGTCGGTACGATCATTACAGGCTCAACCACTGATGTGGCTACGTCTGAAGCAGATGATAGTTCAGCAGCGCTTCGACTGGCTGTCACCTGACGAAACTCGTCCTCTACCGGTACATATCCCTTCAATGCCACTGGATCTGCGTTTGATTCTGGTTGGCGATCGTCTTGGTCTGGGTGATTTCCATGATATGGAACCTGAGCTTGGCGAATTGGCTATCTACGGTGAATTCGAAGTTGAACTGCCGTTGGTCGATATTGATGGCATGACGTTGTGGTGCGGCTATATCAATGCGCTATTGCAGCAAAAGCAGTTACCTTCGTTATCCGCCGATGCCTGGCCGGTCCTATTCCGTCAGGCTGTACGCTACAGCGGTGACCAAGGAAGCCTGCCATTATGCCCGCAATGGCTCACTCGCCAGTTAGCTGAAGCTGCACTCTATGCCGAAGAGGACACGATTACCGCCAATGCGCTTGAAGCCGCACTAAATGCCCGCGACTGGCGTAATAGCTACCTTGCTGAACGGATGCAAGATGAAATTGAGCTAGGGCAAATTCTGGTTGAGACTGAAGGCCAGGTTGTTGGCCAAATTAATGGCCTGTCGGTATTGGAATATCCGGGCCACCCTTATGCTTTCGGCGAACCCGCTCGCATCAGTTGCGTTGTCCATTTAGGTGACGGCGAATTTGTTGATGTCGAACGTAAAGCTGAATTAGGCGGTAACATTCATGCTAAAGGCATGATGATTATGCAAGCCTTCCTGATTTCAGAACTGGAACTTGATCAGCCGCTACCGTTCTCGGCCTCCATTGTTTTTGAGCAATCCTATGGAGAGGTTGATGGCGACAGTGCCTCACTGGCAGAGCTTTGCGCACTGATCAGCGCCCTGTCACAGCAGCCGATTAACCAGCAAATCGCTGTGACCGGTTCAGTTGACCAATTTGGCAACGTACAGCCTATTGGTGGCGTGAATGAAAAAATCGAAGGCTTCTTCGAAGCTTGCCAACGTCGTGGGCTTACAGGCAGCCAGGGGGTTATTTTACCGGCCACAAATGTCCGTCATTTATGCTTGAATCAAGCGGTGATTGAGGCGGTACAGCAAGGTCAGTTCCATTTGTGGGCTGTAGATACCGTCGCTGAGGCACTGCCGTTATTAACGGGCGTGGTGTATGCCGATGAGCAGCAACCTAGCTTATTAGGTATAATTCAAGAGCGAATCTCACAAGTAAATCCGCAGGACAGACGCCGCTGGCCTTGGCCATTACGCTGGCTCAACTGGTTCAACCAGGGCTGATCGGACTTGCTCAGCGTACAGCTGTACGCTATTCTGCGCACTTCATTAAAATAAGGCTTACTGAGAACATGGTAGATAAACGCGAATCCTATACAAAAGAAGACCTTGAAGCATCAGGCCGTGGCGAACTGTTTGGCGCTGGCGGGCCACCATTGCCAGCAGGCAATATGTTAATGATGGACCGTGTTGTTAAAATGACAGAAGACGGCGGTACCTATGGCAAAGGTTATGTGGAAGCGGAACTGGATATTAATCCGGATCTATGGTTCTTCGGTTGCCACTTTATCGGCGACCCGGTAATGCCTGGCTGCCTGGGCCTTGATGCCATGTGGCAGTTGGTTGGTTTCTATCTTGGCTGGTTGGGTGGCGAAGGCAAAGGCCGTGCACTCGGCGTCGGTGAAGTGAAATTCACCGGACAAGTTCTGCCAGATGCCAAAAAAGTAACATATCGTATTAATTTTAAACGCATTATTATGCGTAAATTGATTATGGGTGTGGCTGACGGTGAAGTGCTGGTAGATGGCAAAGTGATTTATACCGCCACCGACTTAAAAGTAGGCCTGTTTAAAGATACTAACGCCTTCTAATATTTAGACCCGTTTTCCCGTGCAGGGGCAGTTGACTCCCCTGCACATTAACTATGATTCCAATGAACTACGATGCCAATGGCATTTTTTTTAATATTAGTTACTACAATAAATGTAGTGACTAAGTTACATTTAATTTTGGCACAGCTCGCTCTGCCCACAAAAATCATCCGAGGAGTGGTATGCAAAGAACTCGCCTGCAAGATATGCCCTGCCCGGTGGCCCGTTCTCTTGAACGAGTCGGTGAATGGTGGAGCATACTGATTATCCGTGATGCCTTTCAAGGGCTCACTCGGTTTGATGAATTTCAACAAAGTTTGCAGCTTTCTCCCACTATCCTCACCCGCCGCCTCAAATATTTAGTAGAAAGCGGTATCCTGGAGAAACAGCTCTATCAAGCTCGCCCCGCCCGCTATGAATACTTATTGACGGAGCGCGGCAATGATTTCTTCCCGGTGATTGCAGCCCTGTTTCACTGGGGTAATCAACATTTTGCGCCAGACGGCCCCGCGGTCATCCTCGCCAATCGCCGTACCGGTACTCCGGTCGATCCAATTTTGCTGAACAATACTACTCAGCAACCTATTCGGGCAGAGGATGTCACCATCGCGGCAGGCTCGGTCAGGAGCGATATAATTAATAAACGGTTGGCATTGATGCATGAGAAAGATGTAGCCAATGTCAGGTATTCCCCCCATTCAATTGAGTCTCAAAAGGTAAAATAATGAATATGCGCCGTGTAGTAATTACAGGAATGGGTGTGGTTTCCCCATTAGGCTGCGGTATCGATATGGTGTGGCAACGCCTGCTAGCCGGGCAATCGGGTATCCGTGTTCTGCCAGATGAAATTGTCAGTGATTTACCGGCCAAAATTGGTGGACAAGTGCCAACACTCGCAGCAGATCCAGAAGCAGGCTTCGATCCAGATAAAGCTGTTGCGCCAAAAGATCAAAAGAAAATGGATCGCTTTATTGAATTTGCGATGGCCGCCGCAGATGAAGCCATTGCCCATGCTGGCTGGCAAGCCGATAATACCGAGAAACAAGAGCGCACCGCGACCATTATTGGTTCTGGTATTGGTGGTTTCCCATCGATTGCAAATGCGGTACGTACCACGGATAGCCGTGGGCCAAAACGGCTGTCACCTTTTACCGTCCCCTCATTTTTGGTGAATCTGGCCGCAGGCCATGTTTCCATTAAGCATCATTTCAAAGGGCCGATTGGCGCGCCAGTGACGGCTTGTGCTGCCGGTGTTCAGGCCATCGGCGATGCAGTTCGTCTTATCCGCAATGATGAGGCTGATATTGCACTATGTGGCGGCGCTGAAGCTGCAATCGATAAAGTCAGCCTGGCTGGTTTTGCGGCCGCGCGCGCATTATCAACCGGTTCTAATGATGCCCCTGAAAAAGCGTCTCGCCCCTTTGACAGTGCCCGTGATGGCTTTGTGATGGGTGAAGGTGCTGGCTTACTGGTTATTGAAGAACTGGAACATGCTTTGGCGCGTGGCGCAAAACCCTTAGCCGAGATTGTCGGCTACGGTACCAGTGCCGATGCTTATCATATGACCTCCGGCGCCGAAGACGGTGATGGAGCATACCGTGCTATGAAGATTGCGTTACGCCAGGCAGGTATTACACCCGCTCAGGTTCAGCATCTCAATGCTCATGCAACCTCAACACCGGTAGGCGATCTCGGCGAAATCAACGCGATTAAACACTTGTTTGGCGAAGGTGATACCTTAGCGGTCACATCAACCAAGTCAGCGACTGGCCACCTACTGGGTGCTGCTGGCGGGTTGGAAACAATTTTCACCGTGCTCGCATTGCGTGATCAAATCGTGCCCGCAACATTGAATCTGGAGAATCTGGACCCAGCCGCCTCCGGGCTGAATGTGATAGCAGGTAAAGCGCAGCCTCATGCAATGACCTATGCACTTTCAAATGGTTTTGGGTTTGGTGGGGTGAATGCGAGTATCTTGCTAAAACGTTGGGTTGATTAAAGTGACCAATAACCTCCGCATAAAGCGGAGGTTATCCCTTAGTCTGACAGAGAGCCGCTTAAGCGGTCACAGCCCTGTCCTCCATGGCTTGTCGCCAACCTCCTAACCAATGCGATCTGGCGTCTAAAGCTTGATAGGGGCAAATTTCCCTTGAACGCCCTGAAATACCTGCTTGATAACCACGTGACAACGCTCTTTCCAAGCGATCTCTTTTCTGTCTCTTCATGCCTCGTTTCCCTCATCTTTCGGTCTGGTGGAAAGAAAACAGTGACTACTTTATGTTCAGTCACAGTTAAGTGATAGACCTTAGGAAACAGAAAAGCAATGCGCAAAATTCACGCCAATGTCATATTTGTGAGCTATGCCCGCTGAATTTGCTAAGTGATTGATTTGGGGTGAACGGTGTTAACTGATTGATATATGATAAAAAATCCTCTTTCACGATAAATTTATCATTATCGATGAAAGAGGATTAGACAGATTTGGAACAAAATATGACTTAAATCACCGCAACTGTGCCGCTATCGACTTAGCTTCTTGCTGCCAACCCTCTGCCAAAGTGCGAACCAGTGCATCATAGCCATCTTCGCTCTGCTTAAGCTCTAAATCGAACGGCTGTTTAATCAGCTGCCCCTGATGTTTGAGTATCCAAACACCACGGATGATGGCGCGCCCATCATAGCGGCCATGGAACCCGGTGACAGTGACATTCAGGACATCCTGATCGCTATCAAGTGGTTGTGAGGACACCAGCCAGCCCGGTAGCGCATTGCTCAGATTAGTCACCAAGGTTTGCTGCAACTGCTGATCCAATGGGCTTGCCCAAAGGTTGTTACTGGCAATCACGTATTGCACATCGTTGGTTTGATATACCACACCGGCCGCTGCCAGATAATCCGCCACACCAACATGCTCAACCCACAGTTGCCGTGATGCAACACTACTCGTCGCGCCAGCAGGCGCACTGAGTGCTGGTAACTGATAGTACGTTTTGCTGGGTGTGCTGCTGCAAGCGCTGAGTAATAACGCTGCGATAACTGCCATCCATTTCATCATTTTTTGGCCTTCTTAGGCTGAGGATCCTGACTTCCTGCCGCTTCAAATACCAGCGCGTTGCTCTTTTCATTCAGCGTTCGCAACACCGGTTGTAATTCACGCAACACCTGATCTAACCGCTGCATATCACCCACCATTTTATTGTAGGCTGGTGAACCTGGCTGGAAACCTTTCATACTGCGGTTCAATTCATTCAAGGTTTTTTGCAGATCTTTCGGTAAATCCTGCATTGCCGGACTGGCAGTGAGGGCCGTCAGTGATTCCAGTGTTTTCTGGGTTGCACGCATGGTTTTCTGACTTTCAGCCAGTGTTTTGGTGACTTCATTGACCATTGGGTCCAGAGGAAGATTATTAATCTTATCCAGTGTTTGCATCACTTTTTGTTGAATTTGCGCTAAACCACCACTGACGGTTGGCAACAATGGATAGCCAGCCACTTCCACTGGCCCTTTCCACGGTTTGGCATCCGGGTAGAAATCCAGATCGATAAACAGTGCGCCGGTCAACAAGTTGCCTGATTTCAAGGATGCCCGTAGACCGCGTTCTTTGGCTGTTTTCAGTATTTTTTCAAAATTAGCATCCGGGCCTAAGTCCTCGCGGAAACGGCCAGGCTCAATACGGATTAATACCGGAATACGGAAGTCATTATCAACGCGCTGTCTCATTCCTTTCGCGAAGAAAGGTACATCCCCGACAGTACCGATACGGATACCCCGGAATTCAACTGGCGCTCCCGCCTGCAAACCACGCACAGAGTCAGAGAAGAACAACAAGAAGTCTTCATGTTCGGTGTACAGTGAATTTTGAATGCTGCTGCGGTTATCAAACAGCTTGAACTCAGCTTTAGACTCGGTAACTTGCTTGCCCGGATCTAAACCGTCTGGCACATCAAAGCTGACACCACCACTGAATAAAGTCGCCAAAGAGGCCATTTCGACGCGCATCCCTTGTGAGGAGAGATCTACCGCCACCCCGCTGTCTTTCCAAAAACGCACATTGCTGGTGACCAGACTGTCATAAGGTGCGCCAATGAATAGCTGATAACGCATCAGACGTGACTTCGCATCAAAAGCACTGGTTTCCACGGAACCCACACGATAGCCGCGGAACAGCACAGGATCGCCAGCATTCAACTGCCCGGCTTGCTCACTGTCAAGTATGATGCGCAGCCCTTTGGCATCCGGCGAGGCAAGTGGTGGGGAATCCAATAATGCGAACTCATTTAATGGCTTACCTTTACCACCCGGTTGCAATTCAATGTAAGCCCCTGAAAGCAGTGTGCCAAGGCCCGAAACACCTTCGCGACCAATCTGCGGCTTGACCACCCAGAAAACCGTATCGCTGTGTAGCAACGTATTCATGCCGGAGTTCAACCGTGCCTTCACGATAACATGGTTGAGATCTTCACTTAACGTGACCTGCTCAACGATGCCGACATCAACACTGCGGCTCTTTATTTTGGTTTTACCCGCTTCAATGCCTTCAGCGTTCAAGGTGGTCATAACCACCTGCGGCCCCTGATGGCTAAAGTGATAAAACAGTATCCATGCGCCAATCAGCGCAGTGACAATTGGGATGATCCACACCGGGGACCACCGCTTGATTTTTTCAATTTCTGCCACACCTTGGCTGGGATTATTGTCCGTCACCTTGCGGCTCCTTTTGGGTTGTTTCACTTATCCGATCCCAGGTTAAACGAGGATCGAAGGTTAATGCAGCAAACATGGTCAAAATAACCACCATGGCAAATAGCAGGGCACCAATCGCCGGATAGATACTCATCAGTTGCCCAATACGCACCAATGACGACAGCACCGCGATAACAAAAACATCAATCATTGACCAGCGGCCAACGAACTCGACTATTTCATAAATAAAATGCATCCGTTCAGTGTCGGTATTACCCTTGCCTTTTGCATCCCAACATAACCAACCGATCGCTAACATTTTTAATGATGGCACCATAATACTGGCAATAAAAATCACCATTGCCACCGGATAAGAGCCTTCACTCCACAAGAAAATCACCCCAGCCATGATGGTTGAATTCATCTGATTCCCTAAACTTTCAGTAATCATAATGGGCATCAGGTTGGCTGGAATATATAACATGATTGACGTGACTAATAATGCCATTGTCCACTGGAGGCTATTGCGCCGGCGGATATAGCCATGAGTATGGCAGCGAGGGCATTCCACCAGGTCTTGTGGCAAAATAGCCGTACAGCACGCACAAGAGCGCAGTCCCTGACGCAAACCGGTTCGGCCCGCAATCAATGGATGAGGTAACACTGGCGCGGGAGCAATATCCTGCCACATCCAATGGCGATCAACACATTGGAAAGCACGCACCTGCAATAAACAGAATAGACAATAAGGGATAAAACTGCTGCCAATGCCGATTTCGCCGTAGGCCATTAGCTTCACAAAGCTGACCAGCACACCGGCGAGGAAAATCTCGACCATGCACCAGGTTTTGAATTGGAAAAGTGCTTTTGCTATCAGTGCCTTCCAGCGGTGCGGCATACGCACTCGCAGACAAAGCAGAATAATGGCCACCATACAGAAAGCCGGAATCAGTTGAACCAAAACCATAAATAACGTTGCCATGCTGGCATAGTCATCTGCCACCATCACTTGGGGTATTTGGATCAGGGTAATTTCGCTGGTGATCCCCGCCACACGCATATTGACGAAGGGGAACATATTCGCCAGCAACAGCATAAAGAGTGCGCTGATAGCATAACCAACCGGGCGTTTACGTGGTTCATCCCACCGTGCGGTCAGTGTGGTTTTACAGCGCGGACATACCGCTTTGGTGCCATAAGGCAAGGAGGGTAAGGCCACTGACATATCGCACTGCCGGCACAGGATAACGTTCCCTGACTGCCCTGTGTGCTCGCCGTGCTCAGGCTGAATTACAGAACACAATATCGAATCCCTCACGGCTGCCCCCCTTTTATCAAGGGGATTGAACACCGTTCTATCAAGTAACTTACTATAACAATAGACATAATATCATCATAAAGTAGGATATCACGTCACCTGACAGAACGGCGCAAATACGTTTTAGCCGTTTTTCTGAGCTTCCAGCTCTTCCCAACGACTAAACGCCACTTCTAATGCCTGTTCAGCATCGGCTAATGCCTTCAAAACCTGTTGTGTTTCTTCGTGTGGACGAGAGAAGAAATCAGCATGACTAACCTCAGCCTGTAACTTACTGATTTCATGTTCCAGTTTTTCTAATTGCTGCGGTAACTGATCCAATTCACGTTGCAGATTATAACTCAGCTTGCCAGGACGTTTGGCCGCTGGAGCTGCACTTTTTACCGGTGCTGCTGCTTTGGCTTCTTCAACTTTTGGTGCTACCTGACGAATAGGTTTCGCCTCAGCGCGCTGCTGATGAGCATCATAATAACCGCCGACGAAGCTGCTGATTTGACCATTGCCTTCAAAGATCCAGCACTCTGTTACCGAGTTATCAACGAATTGACGGTCATGGCTAACCAACAAGACTGTGCCCTGATAGCTATCAACCATTTCTTCCAATAATTCCAGTGTTTCCACATCCAGGTCGTTGGTCGGTTCATCGAGGATCAGCAAGTTACTTGGCTTAAGGAATAATTTAGCCAATAACAGACGGTTACGCTCACCACCAGACAACGCTTTTACCGGGGTCATAGCGCGTTTCGGGTGGAACAAGAAGTCTTGCAGATAACCCAGAACATGGCGTGAACGGCCATTGACCATCACTTCCTGCTTACCTTCAGCCAGGTTATCCATCACCGTGCGCTCTGGATCAAGTTCTGCACGATGCTGGTCAAAATAGGCCACTTCCAGTTTGGTGCCACAATGGACTTTACCGCTGTCGGCTTTAAGCTGACCGAGCATCAGTTTCAGCAAGGTGGTTTTACCGCAACCATTTGGCCCCACCAGCGCAATTTTGTCACCGCGCTGTACTTGAGCGGTGAAGTCTTTCACCAGCACTTTGCCACCAACCTGATAATTAACATTTTCCAGGTCGAAGACAATTTTGCCCGAACGCACGGTTTCTTCCACTTGCATCTTGGCCGTACCCATCACTTCACGGCGCTGTGAACGCTCCATACGCAGTGCTTTCAGGGCGCGAACACGGCCCTCATTACGGGTGCGTCGTGCTTTGATGCCTTGGCGGATCCACACTTCCTCTTGCGCCAATTTGCGGTCAAATTCAGCATTTTGCAGCTCTTCGACCCGCAGCGCTTCCTCTTTGCTGGCAAGATACAGTTCGTAATTACCTGGCCATGACACCAATTTACCGCGATCCAGATCGACAATGCGTGTTGCCATCGCGCGAATAAAGGAACGGTCATGGGAAATAAAGACAATGCTGCCCTGGAATTCTTTCAGGAAGCCTTCCAGCCAGTTAATGGTTTCAATGTCCAAATGGTTAGTCGGTTCATCCAGCAACAGCACTTTTGGCGAGCTAACCAGCGCGCGACCTAATGCCGCTTTACGCAACCAGCCGCCCGACAGCGAGGAAAGCTCAGCATCTGCGTTCAGACCCAACTGTTTCAGCACTTCCTGAATGCGGCTATCTAATTGCCATAATCCCTGGTGATCCAGAATCTCCTGCAATGCCGCCAGACGATTAAGGTTCTTCTCGCTGGGATCAAGTTCAACCTCATGCAGCGTGGCATGGTAAGCCTTCAAATGCTCGGCTTGTTCCTGAACACCTTCTGCAACAAAGTCAAACACCGTGCCAGCTACATTACGCGGTGGATCTTGTTGTAAACGGGCAACAATTAAATCCTGCTCATAAATGATGCGACCATCATCCAGGGGAATTTCTTTGCTCAAAATTTTCAGCAAGGTGGATTTGCCCGCGCCATTGCGGCCCACCAGACAAACACGCTCGTTTGCCTCAATATGCAATTCAGTATTATCTAATAAAGGTGCATCGCTGAACGACAACCAGGCACCGGACATGCTAATTAACGACATAGTTTCTACTTTTCCTCGTGGCTGTGAGTCACCAGCCAACAGTTGTGGATTTGACGATTGCGGGCAAAGTCTTCAGATTGCGTTTGCGCGGTGATTTCTTTCGCTTCCAATCCCAACGCCTTTATCCCGTCCAAATCCATCTGGAAACCGCGCTTATTGTTTGAGAACATGATTGTTCCCTTACGGCGCAGTAACCGTTTAAGTTCTTTCATCAGCACTAAATGATCGCGCTGAACATCAAAGGTGGTCTCCATACGCTTGGAGTTGGAGAACGTCGGTGGATCAATGAAGATCACATCGAATTGCTCATCGGTGTTACTCAGCCAGGAGAGGCAATCGGCCTGAATCAAGCGGTGCTGCTGGCCAGTTAAACCATTTGCCCGCAGATTTTTCTCCGCCCATTCCAAATAGGTGCGCGACATATCGACTGTAGTGGTACTGCGTGCGCCCCCCAGCCCTGCATGAACACTGGCAGTACCGGTATAAGCGAACAGGTTAAGGAAGTCTTTACCCTGGCTCATTTTACCGAGCATCTGACGAGCGATGCGGTGATCCAGGAACAGGCCGGTATCGAGATAATCGGTCAGGTTAACCCATAGCTTGGCATTATATTCACTCACCAGCAGGAACTCGCCTTTCTGGGCCAATTTCTCGTATTGGTTTTTGCCTTTCTGCCGTTCGCGTGTTTTCAATACCAACTGATTGGATGGCAAATTTAACACCGCTAAAGTGGCATTAATCACATCAAACAGACGCTGACGCGCTTTTTGTGCATCAATCGTTTTCGGCGGCGCGTATTCCTGCACCACCACCTTGCTACCATAACGGTCAACGGCCACGTTGTAATCTGGCAAATCAGCATCATACAGGCGGTAACATTCAATGCCCTGTTGTTTAGCCCATTTATCCAGTTTTTTCACATTCTTACGCAGGCGGTTAGCATAATCCTCAGCAACCTGAACACCCGCCGCACCTTGTGGATTTGCCGCTAATTGGTAGTTTTTCTGCACGCAATCCAATGGGCCATTTTTGGCTTTGAATTCGCGCTCTGCACGCAATTGCAGGCAGCTCAGCAGTTCCGGCGAGGCACTGAACAAGGATAAACGCCAGCCACCAAATGAGGTTTTCATGATGCGACCGAGCATATTATGCAACGCAATCAACGCTGGCTCACTGTCCAACCGCTCACCATAAGGTGGGTTACTGATAACCGTGCCGACTGGCCCTTCCGGTAATGGATTCACCAATTTACTGACATCATTGGCATTGAAGCTAATCAGTTCAGCAACGCCAGCGCGGCGGGCATTGGCCCGAGCCATCTCAATCACACGCCGATCAATATCAGAGCCAAAGAAGCGAGAGGTCGTCTCCTGCAAACCACGGCGCGCGCGAACTTGCGCTTCAGTGGTTAATTCACGCCACAGCTCTTCGTTAAAAGCACTCCAGGCGGTAAAGCCCCAATGCTCGCGATGCAGACCCGGTGCGCGATCAGATGCCATCATGGCCGCTTCAATCAGCAATGTACCTGAACCACACATCGGATCGACCAGCGGTGTGCCCAACTGCCAGCCTGAACGTTGAATAATCGCTGCGGCCAGATTTTCTTTCAGCGGTGCCTGACCGGTAAGGTCACGATAGCCGCGCTGATGTAAACCTTCGCCACTGAGATCCAGCGCGACACTGGCCATCTCACGTTGCAGGAATACATTCACCCGGATATCCGGCTGCTGTTTAGCCACGGTTGGGCGCTGATCCAGCTTACGAGTAAAGCTATCGACGATGGCATCTTTAACTTTTAATGCCCCATACTGGCTATTGCGGATTTCGTCATTCACGCCGCTAAAATGCACGGCAAAGGTTTTATCCACACCAAAAATTGACGGCCAATCAATCGCCTGCACCCCAAGGTACAAATCTAAATCACTGTAAACTTTAAAATCATTGAGCGGTAACAAAATGCGCGAAGCCAAACGGCTCCACAGCAGGCTTTGGTACATGAGTCGATCGTCGCCCTGAAAATGTACCCCGCCCTGCACTATTTTACAGTCGTGAGCGCCCAACGCTTCGAGTTCGCTTTTTAACAGTTCTTCCAGTCCACGCGCCGTGCTGGCAAACAGAGAGTTCATATCGCACTATCACCAAAAAGAAAATTGTTGCGCATTATAGCTAATCCCAGCAGCTTGTCATAAAGTTGCTCCCTCTTATTTAATACTCGCACGGAGGCAATGGTGATTACCCTCTCCCGACTTTATGTTCATCCGGTAAAATCCATGCGCGGCTTGCAGCTTTCTCATGCCCAAGTCAGCAGCAGTGGATTGGCCTTTGACCGCGTATTTATGATTACCGAACCGGATGGCACTTTTATTACTGCGCGCCAATATCCGAAGATGGTGATGTTTACCCCCGCCTTAATGTCAGACGGTTTATATCTCACTGCTCCTGACGGCGAGAGTGCCAGTATCCGCTTTAATGATTTTTTAGCCAATGCCGAACCGACAGAAGTTTGGGGGAATCATTTTACCGCGCTCATTGCCCCTGCAGCTATTAACAACTGGCTCAGTGGTTATTTTCAAAGAGAAGTACAATTACGCTGGCTGGGGCCAGAATTAACCCGGCGGGTAAAACCAATGCCGGAAATTCCGCTGTCATTCGCGGATGGTTTCCCTTATCTGCTAATTAATGAAGCTTCATTTAAAGAGTTACAACAACGCTGCCCCGGCAGTATTAAGCTGGAACAATTTCGCCCTAATTTGGTCGTGAGCGGTGCCAGTGCATTCGCTGAAGACAGTTGGCAGGTTATCCGAGTGGGCGATATTACTTTTGATTTGGTGAAGCCCTGTAGCCGCTGCGTATTAACCACTGTCAGTGTTGAGCGCGGTCGCAAGCATCCAACCGGCGAACCATTACAAACACTACAGACATTCCGAACTGCCGAGAATGGCGATATCGATTTTGGTCAGAATATGGTGGCCAGGAACAGCGGTATTATTCGGGTTGGGGATGAAGTAGAAGTTCTGTCAACCAAGCCACCGCGCCCTTATGGCGCTGGAGCGGTAGTTGAAAGCCTTGCGGCACCGCAGGATCAATCCAAAGACGTAGCCATTGAATATAATGGCATTCGCTTTAATGGGAATAATCAGCAGGTATTATTGGAACAGTTGGAGCAACAAAATATCCGCATTCCTTACTCGTGCCGGGCAGGAATATGTGGCTGTTGCAGAATTACGTTAGTTGATGGCGAGGTCGCACCGCTAAAACAAAGTGCGATTGGAAATGACGGAACGATTCTTTGTTGCAGTTGCATACCTAAAGGAGATATTACGCTTAGCGGCAAATAAGCTGCAACTGATTAACTAAACCGCCCGGTCAAGATTAAAGGCCGGTGCGGCATAAGGTTTCTCAATAACCAATGGTGTTAAGCGGTCATTCATTATCTTTATCGCATCGCCCAATACTAACTGGCGCCCTGCTAATACTACCTGGGGTTGTGCTAATAAACACAAACTGGCAGTGTCACCTGACTCAACCACTAACAAACTAATCTCTTCACCGTTCTCCAATACTTTTACTGCTGCCAGTTCTGCATTCTGTGGCAGCCACGTTTTAGGTTGTTGTGCAAAATACCAGCTTTTGGGCATTAATGGTTTAAGAAAACGGAAAGCAACCAACGCATTTAATATCAATTCCGAACGTTGCTCATGCCCCATTTTAATTTGGCGGCATTGATCTTCAAACTCAAAATAAAGCGCAGCATCGTCAACACAAAATGCAGACTCATCAAATGCATCAGGGGTTAACATTTTAGACGGGAAACGCGAGCGAAATATCATACCATTGGCTAAATCCAACATAAGTCGGTCATGTTCGGTATCAAAATACCAACGCCATTTATCGTCTGGTTTAATCCGCATATTTTACCCTTCCCGCCACGCTCATCAACATTATTGACTCAACAATTTGAGTTATCACCCATCTAATTGCACTTAATCATATAAGGCTTTTGATGTATATTTAATCCATTGGGGTAAAATATAGACGAGCCGGAGGAATAAATAAACCCCCCGGCCAATAATGAAGATAAATAATTAGATATGAGTAACGATATTCTTAATCAAGCCTGGCCCACGGAAGATAAATCCGGAATAAATTTGAATCAATGAAGCACCCGCAGCCATTTTTTCTCTCGCGGCAATCACAGAGTCAATTCCCCCTACCCCAATAATAGGTAAGCGGCCTTGCAGCTCTTGCGATAAACGGCGAATCACTTCAGTGCTACGCAATTGCAATGGACGGCCACTTAACCCACCAGCTTGTTCGCAATAATTTAATCCCTGAATGAGGGAACGATCTAAAGTGGTATTAGTGGCAATAACGCCATCTATATTATGGCGCACCAAACTGTCCGCTATTTGGATCAATTCTTCTTCAGTAAGATCCGGAGCGATCTTTACCGCCACAGGAACATACTTATGATGACGCTGATGTAATTCAGTTTGTTTATTTTTAATTGCTGCTAATAAATCATCCAGTGCTTCACCATACTGCAAAGATCGTAATCCTGGGGTGTTAGGTGATGAAATATTAATCGCGATATATCCGGCATAAGGATAAACTTTATCCATACAAATCAAGTAATCTTCTTTGCCTTGCTCTACCGGTGTATCTTTATTCTTACCAATATTAATACCTAAAATACCGCCGAAATGTGATTTCTTAACGTTTTCAATTAAGTTATCAACACCATGATTATTAAATCCCATACGATTGATCAAGCCTTCAGCTTCGACCACTCTAAACAACCTTGGTTTATCATTTCCTGACTGTGGCTTTGGTGTTACCGTCCCGACTTCAATAAAGCCAAAACCCATCGCGCCAAGAGCATCAATACACTCACCATCTTTATCTAAACCCGCAGCCAAACCTAATGGATTCTTGAATGACAAGCCCATACAGCTTACAGGTTTAGTTGGCACTGATTGGCTAACCAAAAATTGCAGTGGGGTGCCGGTAAGACGTTTTAACTGACGAAAAGTGAATTCATGGGCGCGTTCTGGATCAAGCTGAAATAGTGCTTTTTTGGCAAGTGGATAATACATGTGATCTCCTGAGCGAGCGGTGACTAGCCGTTGATGCGGGAATGGTAAATTCATCTCTCAGGAAAGTAAACGTTTGCGACGTAAAGCCATGCAAAGACTGAAGGTATTTATAGGGATAAAAAAACAGAGAGCAATGCTGCCCTCTGTTTATCATGCAAACAACCTATTTTAGGCCGCTAATGCTTTGGTTATCTTCTCGTACAAATCACCGGATAAATTATCCAATGCTTTCAATTGTTCCAAAGCCTGACGCATCAGGGCCTGACGACCTGAGTCATAGCGTTTCAAACGAATCAATGGCTCAATCAAACGAGCGGCAACCTGTGGGTTACGAGTATTCAAATCACTGAGTATTTCTACCAGGAATTGATAACCGCTGCCGTCAGTGGCGTGGAATGCGGCCGGATTACCGGAAGCAAAACTACCAATCAACGAACGGGTACGGTTGGGATTACTCAGACTAAATGCAGGATGCTTAAGTAAAGCGCGTACCTGTGTCAAAACATCCGCCGCAGGGCTGGTGGCTTGCAAAGCGAACCACTTATCCATCACCAAACCATCATGATTCCAGCGCACGTCAAAGGCCGCTAATAATTCATCGCGGCAAGGCAACTGGGCAGCAACTGCGGCGGCTAATGCTGCCAGCGAGTCCGTCATGTTGTCAGCCTGATGATATTGAGAAGAAACAAGTTTATTCGCAAACTCTGCATCACCAAACGCCAAATAGCTCAGGCAAGTATTGCGCAATGATCGTTTGGCAATATCGCGGTGCTCAATACGATATTCAGGAGTGATATTCGCCACATAGACGGCCAATAATTCGTCCGATAATTCATTTGCCAGACAACGGGTAATAGCCTCATGCACCGCACTGATAGCTTGCGGATCAATCGTGGTAAACAGTTCCGCAATTTCATTTTCTGATGGCAATGTCAGGATCTGCGCGGCTAACGCGGGATCAAGATTGTCATCAAGCAATATGGCACGGAAAGCATCAGCGACGTGGTTAGGTAAACTCAGCGGCTGTTTTTGTTGGTATTTGGCAACATTAAGTTTGATATAGGTTGCCAGCAAACTTTGCGCCGCATCCCAACGGGAAAATTCATTGCGCGCATGCTGCATGAGGAACGTGAGTTGCTGATCGCTGTAAGTGTAATCCAGTTTAACCGGCGCAGAGAATTCACGCAGCAGCGACGGGATCGGGGTGTGCTCGACATTATCAAAGGTAAAGGTCTGTTCGGCCTCTGTTACATTCAAAACATGATGAACCGGTAAACCATTGCGCTGCAATGCAATCACATTACCTTTGCTGTCATAGAGTTCAATATCCAATGGGATATGCAATGGCAGTTTTTCTGGTTGATCCGCGGTTGGCAACGTTTTCTGGCTAACGTGCAGATGATATTGCTGTTTTTCAGCATCATAATCATCACGCACTGTTAATATTGGCGTTCCGGACTGGCTATACCAGCGGCGGAATAAAGACAGATCGACATTAGATGCATCTTCCATTGCCTGTACGAAATCATCACAGGTCGCCGCACTGCCATCATGGCGCTCAAAATAGAGCTGCATACCGGCCTGGAATTGCTGCTCACCCAGTAAAGTATGCATCATACGAATAACTTCTGACCCTTTCTCATACACAGTTAAGGTATAGAAGTTGTTCATCTCGATGACTTTATCTGGGCGAATGGCATGGGCCATCGGGCTGGCATCTTCGGCAAACTGCGCTGCACGCATAACTCGCACGTTTTCAATACGATTAACTGAGCGCGAGCCTAAATCAGAACTGAATTCCTGATCGCGGAATACGGTTAAACCTTCTTTCAAACTTAATTGGAACCAATCACGGCAGGTGACCCGGTTACCGGTCCAGTTATGGAAATATTCATGACCAATAACCGCTTCAATGTTCAGATAATCTTTGTCTGTCGCCGTTTCTGCTTTTGCCAGAACATATTTTGAGTTGAAAACATTCAACCCTTTATTTTCCATGGCCCCCATATTGAAGAAATCAACTGCCACAATCATATAAATGTCGAGGTCATACTCCAGACCAAAACGGGTTTCATCCCACTTCATGGAGTTCTTCAATGAGGTCATCGCCCAGTCGGCACGATCCAGATTACCGCGATCAACAAACAGCTCCAGCGCAACTTCACGCCCCGAACGGGTAATGAACTTATCACGCAACACATCAAAATCACCGGCGACCAAAGCAAACAGGTAACAAGGTTTTGGGAACGGATCTTCCCATTTGACCCAATGGCGGCCATCATCCAGAACACCCCGCCCCACCGGGTTACCGTTGGAGAGTAAATAAGGATAAAGTGTTTTATCAGCAACAATACGAGTGGTAAAACGCGCCAGCACATCAGGACGGTCTAAATAATAGGTAATATGACGGAAACCTTCGGCTTCACATTGGGTACAGAGCGCCTCACCGGAAAGATATAATCCCTCAAGTGCGCTGTTCGTTGCAGGGTGAATATCATTGACGATTGTCAGTGTAAAATGCGCGGGTAATTGTTCAATAACCAGCGAATTATCCTGCAATTGGTAATGCGGCCATGCTTGCCCGTCAACGCTGATACTCACGAGCGTTAAATCCTCACCATCTAAAACCAGCGGTGTCACGTCTGCCGTTTGACGTTTTACCTGGCTGATCGCCGTTACCGTAGTTTTTTGCGCATCAAGTGCGAAATCCAAATTGATATCGGTGATAGTGTAATCCGGCGATTTATAATCGTGACGGTATTTAGCTTGCGGCTGTTGTGTCATAAAAACCCTTTGGACGTCATCTGTGGATATGATTATCAAGTCTGTATTTAGGGTCGTTTTAGCGCCAAACTTTGGGTTCAAAACCTTATCTTCAAAGTACGGCTGCCAGCGACTTCGCCTTAGACTCAGATAGTCTTGTCAATGTATCACAATTGTGAAAAAAACCCAGGTGAGCGCCGATGGCACGTTTAATCCTAGACCTCGGATGAGCATTTGTGGTGTGATGAGGCTTCAATAACAGGACAATACCGGTATACTTCTGCGACTTTATACTGTGGAAAATGCTCCTACGAGGATGCTATATAGCGCCATGACCCAAGACGCCTCACCGATTTTGACTTCATTGCTTGATACAGATGCTTATAAACTTCATATGCAACAAGCAGTGTTCCATCGTTATCGCCATATTACCGTTGCCGCTGAGTTCCGCTGCCGTGGTGATGAGCTGCTGGGCGAATATGCCGACGAAATCCGCCACCAGATAACATTGATGGGCCAATTGGCACTGACCGATGATGAGTATCAGTATCTCTCCGGTTTGCCTTTCTTTAAAGATGACTATTTGAATTGGTTACGGGCTTTTCGTTTCAATCCCGAGCAAGTCACTGTGTCTGACAATGACGGTAAATTAGATATTCGCATTAGCGGATTATGGTGCGAAACAATCCTGTGGGAAGTGCCACTATTAGCGGTAATCAGTGAAATCGTCCATCGCCGCCGTTCCGTGCAGGTCACCACCGCGCAGGCAGTGGTGCAACTGCGCAATAAACTTCAGCAATTTAACGCACTCAGTGCGGATATTGATATTACGCATTTCAAGTTAATGGATTTTGGTACACGCCGTCGTTTCTCCCGCGAGATACAGCACGCTATTGTGAGTGATTTAAAAGACGAATTTCCTTATCTGGTGGGCACCAGTAACTACGATTTAGCACGGAAATTGTCATTAGCTCCAGTCGGCACTCAAGCTCATGAATGGTTCCAGGCGCATCAACAAATTAGCCCGGTGCTGGCCAACAGCCAACGCGTCGCGTTACAAGTCTGGTTAGATGAGTATCCAAACCAGCTTGGTGTGGCCTTAACCGACTGTATTACTATGGATGCATTCCTGCGCGATTTTGATAAAACATTCGCTGACCGCTATCAGGGATTGCGCCATGACTCAGGTGATCCGGTTGAATGGGGTGAAAAAGCGATTGCTCATTATGAAAAGCTGGGTATTGATCCAATGAGCAAAACATTGGTGTTCTCAGATAATCTTGACCTGGAAAAAGCACTACTGCTATACCGCCACTTCTATCAACGGGTTAAGTTAGTATTTGGTATTGGTACGCGTTTAACTTGTGATATCCCGGGCGTCAAGCCGCTAAATATCGTGATTAAACTGGTTGAGTGTAATGACAAGCCGGTAGCTAAACTTTCAGATAGCCCAGGTAAAACCATTTGCCATGACCCCGCGTTTGTTGATGAATTACGTGAAGCATTCGCTCTGCCGTTGGTTAAGAAGGCCAGCTAACACGTCATTGCCGGGCGGCACATGCTTGCCCGGCTCCGCTCTAATTGGAACTTTTTTCCTCGCTT
Source organism: Yersinia artesiana (assembly GCF_902726545.1). Classification (GTDB taxonomy): domain Bacteria; phylum Pseudomonadota; class Gammaproteobacteria; order Enterobacterales; family Enterobacteriaceae; genus Yersinia; species Yersinia artesiana. The sequence continues at coordinate 91,536 of NZ_CACVAD010000001.1, forward strand.
TACTCTTCTATATTCCACTATTCAATCATTTCTCTGTTTGTGTCGTATATTTTTATAACAATGTTGCACTGAACTGATGATTTCTACTTGTGTCCTGCACCGCCACAAGTAACATAGCAACATCCCCATTTCTTTGGGTTGTTAACTATTTCGATATCAAAATTATCCAAAACTATTAAAGAGAGAAATCTATGAGCGTAGTGCCTGTAGTCGACGTACTGCAAGGCCGTGCTGCGGTTGACAGTGAAGTCACCGTGCGCGGTTGGGTGCGTACCCGGAGAGATTCTAAAGCGGGTATCTCCTTCGTTGCCGTTTATGACGGTTCCTGCTTTGACCCGTTACAGGCCGTCGTAAATAATACTTTGCCTAATTATCAGGACGAAGTATTGCATTTAACTACCGGCTGTTCAGTAGAAGTAACTGGCACCGTAGTGGCATCACCGGGTGAAGGGCAGAGTTTTGAAATTCAGGCAACTGCTATCAAAGTGGTCGGTTGGGTTGATGATCCCGATACTTATCCAATGGCGGCAAAACGGCACAGTATCGAATACTTGCGCGAAGTCGCTCACCTGCGTCCGCGCACTAACCTGATCGGTGCAGTGGCGCGTGTGCGCCATACTTTGGCACAAGCTATTCACCGTTTCTTCGATGAGAACGGTTACTTTTGGGTTTCCACCCCGCTAATCACTGCATCTGATACTGAAGGTGCGGGTGAAATGTTCCGTGTATCGACGCTGGATCTGGAAAACCTGCCGCGCACTGATACCGGCGCTGTCGATTTCAGTGAAGATTTCTTCGGTAAAGAAGCGTTCCTGACGGTATCCGGTCAGCTTAACGGCGAAACCTACGCCAGTGCATTATCCAAAGTTTACACTTTTGGCCCGACTTTCCGTGCAGAAAACTCTAACACCAGCCGCCATTTGGCCGAGTTCTGGATGGTAGAGCCAGAAGTCGCCTTCGCATCATTAGATGATGTCGCCGGTTTAGCTGAGAAAATGTTGAAATACGTCTTCCAGGCGGTGTTGAACGAACGTGCAGATGACATGAAATTCTTTGCCGAACGTGTCGATAAAGATGCGGTTGATCGTTTGCAACGTTTTGTCACCTCAGACTTTGCTCAGGTTGACTACACTGATGCTATTGAGATCTTGCTGGCATCTGGCCAGAAGTTTGAGAATGATGTCTCCTGGGGCATAGATTTGTCTTCTGAGCATGAGCGCTATTTAGCTGAGCAACACTTTAAAGCGCCAGTGGTAGTTAAAAACTATCCAAAAGATATCAAAGCATTCTATATGCGTATGAATGAAGACGGTAAAACCGTGGCGGCAATGGACGTCCTCGCGCCAGGCATTGGTGAAATTATCGGTGGTTCACAACGTGAAGAGCGTTTAGATGTGTTGGATGCACGTTTAGCAGAAATGGGCCTCAATAAAGAAGATTATTGGTGGTATCGTGATCTGCGTCGCTATGGCACGGTGCCACATTCAGGTTTTGGCCTTGGATTTGAGCGTTTGATCTCATATGTAACAGGGGTTCAAAACGTTCGGGATGTCATTCCGTTCCCACGCACACCGAGAAATGCCAGTTTCTAAATTCATCATTTAGAAAAAAATTGTGATTTTGTACAAATAAAAGCCAGCTAAGCTGGCTTTTATCATTTTTTAAAGTTCGATCTGAGTCACAAAGTTCCCTTAAATTTACATTTAGTAACACATACTTTCCCAATGAAACATATTCAGGTAATTGGTAGCATTTTCGGTCTGGATTATAACCCTCGTGAATGGAACACTGCGTTCAGACACAGACGACACCAAACTCTCAACAATAGTTCCAAAAAAATTATTGGCGGCAGTGGCAGGTGTCCGAATAACACCAATGAGGGTAATAATAATGATGAAGCGCAATATTCTTGCAGTAGTAATCCCAGCATTGTTAGTAGCTGGTGCAGCTAATGCAGCAGAAATCTACAACAAAGACGGCAACAAACTTGACCTGTACGGTAAAGTTGACGCACGTCACCAGTTCTCTGACAACGCTAAACAAGACGGCGACGAATCTTATGTTCGTTTCGGCTTCAAAGGTGAAACCCAAATTACTGACCAACTGACCGGTTACGGCCAGTGGGAATATAACATTCAGGCTAACAACGCTGAATCTCAAGGCGCTGAAGGCAACAAAACCCGTCTGGGCTTTGCTGGTCTGAAATTTGCTGAATTCGGTTCATTCGACTACGGCCGTAACTACGGCGTAATCTATGATGTCAACGCATGGACTGACATGCTGCCAGTGTTCGGTGGTGATTCAATCTCCAACTCTGACAACTACATGACTGGCCGTTCTACTGGTCTGGCAACTTACCGTAACACCAACTTCTTCGGTCTGGTTGATGGCCTGAACTTTGCCCTGCAATATCAAGGCAAAAATGAAACTAGCCGTAGTGGCATCAACGAATTGGCTACACAGAATGGCGACGGCTTCGGTCTGTCTTCAACTTATGACATCGGTTATGGCGTAAGTTTCGGTGCTGGCTACTCCACAGCTAACCGTACTACTGCTCAGAAAAATGCTCACCTGAACACTACACCGGCAAACGGTTTGTATGTAGCTGAAGGCGATAAAGCTCAGGCATGGAACGTTGGTGCTAAATACGACGCAAACAACGTATACCTGGCTGCAATGTATGCTGAAACTCAGAACCTGACTCCATTCGGTAATGACGGTATTGCGAACAAGACTCGTGATATTGAAATCACTGCACAGTACCAGTTCGACTTCGGTCTGCGCCCATCACTGGGTTATGTTCAGTCCAAAGGTAAGGATCTGAACAACAACACAGATACTAACCACGACCTGTTGAAATATGTTTCTGTTGGTACTTACTACTACTTCAACAAAAACATGTCTACCTATGTTGATTACAAAATCAACTTGCTGGACGAAGACGACTTCACTCGTACTAACGGTCTGAACACCGACGACGTTGTGGGTGTTGGTATGGTTTACCAGTTCTAAGTTAAACTTAACCCGGCAGTTTATCTGCTGACCTAAGTTAAAAAAGACAGGGCTTCGGCTCTGTCTTTTTGTTTTTATCCCTGGCTAAAATAGGGATATTGCGCTGCCGAACAGGCTATTTTGCCGATTTTTCACCCCGAATCCCCTCGCCTCACAACATTCATTTCTTTTTATCGCAAACGGTTGGCAAAGGCCGCAACTGGCGCTACCCTGATGGTTCTGTTTGCTTAACGCTAAGCCATGGAAGCCTCTGACATGTTTGAAAAAATCACTGCTGCACCTGCGGACCCTATTCTGGGCCTGACCGATATTTTCCGCGCGGATGACCGCCCTAATAAAATTAACCTGGGGATCGGTGTCTATAAAGACGAAACCGGGAAAACGCCGGTGCTGACCAGCGTCAAAAAAGCTGAGCAGTATTTGCTGGAAAATGAAGTCACCAAAAACTATCTGGGAATTGAGGGGCTGCCCGATTTCGCCCGTTGTACTCAGGAACTGCTGTTCGGTGCCAATAGTGCGATTATTACTGATAAACGTGCGCGCACCGCTCAAACCCCTGGTGGTACAGGTGGCCTGCGTATCGCGGCTGATTTTATCGCCCATCAGACCAGCGCCAAACGTGTCTGGGTCAGTAATCCAAGCTGGCCAAATCATAAAAATGTCTTCGCCGCTGCTGGGTTAGAAGTCGTTGAATATGCCTATTATGATGCCGCTAACCATGCGCTGGACTTTGATGGGCTATTAAATAGCCTGTCAGAAGCTCAGGCAGGTGATGTGGTGCTGTTCCACGGCTGCTGCCATAACCCTACCGGGATTGACCCAACAGAAGCCCAGTGGAACCAATTAGCTGAACTGTCAGTGGCTAAAGGCTGGTTGCCACTGTTTGATTTTGCTTATCAAGGTTTTGCCAAAGGTCTGGAAGAAGATGCTCAGGGCTTGCGTATTTTCGCCGCGCAGCATCAAGAGCTGATCGTTTGCAGCTCTTATTCCAAAAACTTCGGTCTATACAATGAACGTGTGGGTGCTTGCACTGTTGTTGCCGCAAGCAGCGAAGTGGCTGATATCGCTTTTAGCCAGGTTAAAGCGGTTATCCGTGCTAACTATTCCAACCCACCGGCTCATGGTGCCGCAGTGGTTGCGACCATACTGAGTGACAAAGCGCTGCGGGCAATTTGGGAGCAAGAACTGACTGATATGCGTCAGCGCATTCATCGTATGCGTCAGTTGTTTGTTAACACCTTGCAAGAAAAAGGGGCTAAACAAGATTTCAGCTTCATCATAAACCAGAATGGCATGTTCTCATTCAGTGGCCTGACCAAAGAACAAGTGCTGCGTCTGCGCAATGAATTCGCGGTTTATGCAGTAAATTCTGGCCGTGTTAACGTTGCCGGTATGACGCCAGACAATATGGCACCATTATGTGAAGCTATCGTTGCTGTGCTCTAATTAAGTCACTGTGATTTATATGTAAAAAGGGTGCCCCAGGCACCCTTTGTTTTATCTGTCAGGCCAAAATTTTAATGAAATAAATATTTGGCAAATTCGTTCATCGGCATAGGTCGCCCGTACATATAACCTTGCAGATAATCCACGCTATGGGATTGCAAATAACGCATTTGGGTTTCGTTTTCAACGCCCTCGGCAATAGTTTGCAGCCCCAGTCGAGTCGCCAGATCAATAACATTTCCTACTATATGGCTTGATAACGCATCTGAACCAATCATGCCGACAAAACTTTGGTCAATCTTGAGAAAATCAACTTTAAACTTCTGCAAATAAGTCAAACTCGAATGGCCTGTACCAAAGTCGTCGATGGCGATAAAGACACCTAAAGCATGAAGTTCAGCAAATAATTTATCTGTAGTTGCATCGGCAACAATCAATTTCCGTTCGGTTAATTCCAGCGTGATATTAATTTTATTACCACCAAAAGCTTGAATAAAATGACGGCAGTCATCTACCAAACTGAGATCACGGCAGTGATTGGCGCTGATATTAAAACCAAAATGAAAACCCTCAGGTAATTGATTTACGTAAGGTGCAAACTTCGCGCTGACTTGCAGCATAAGAGAACGGGTCATCGGCACGATAAGTTCACTGTCCTCCGCCATAGGAATAAATTGATTCGGTTGAATTAAACCCTGGCCTGGATGCTGCCAGCGCATTAATACTTCACAACCAATCCAGCATTGGTCTTTGCCGCTGACGATCGGCTGCATATAAGGAATAAATTCGTTATTGTCTAATGCTTGTTTTAATACCTGAGTCGGGGATGCAGCCCTTCCCGATAACCAGAAAATAAGTACCGCTGACCCAAAGCTCATTAAGATAAAGAAAATCAAGCTACCCCGAGCATATTGCCATGCATAAGCCAAATATTGTTGATTAGACAGTGCTGTACTTAATGAGTAAGCAAACTTATCTGAGGCCAGATATAAAGGTTCACCGCTATTCGGGGGACTACCTGAATGCACCGCTCCAGTTGCATCCATCCATTTATTACCAACTCTCAGTTGCAGTTCAATATCACTGCTCAATAGATTAAGAATACTACGCAGATAATAACCATCAACTGCGACCAGAATACTGTAGTTACCTCGAACTTGTCGGTAGGCTATTAACGCGCGATCAGGTGTCACATCATTGCCTTGCATTAACTCTAATTGCCCATCAACAAATACATCTAAATCAAAAGGAGTAGAAAGTGGCCCATATATTGAAGAACAATAAATGTTACTGCCTTTGGCTAAAGAGACAGAGCGAACATCCGGAATCAACACCACCTGATCGCGTAAATTCTGTACCACTTGCAAGCAAGGTTTTCCAAGCCCCGTTTCTACCTGGATAGCCGCATGCTGCAAATTATTAAATATCTGGTCGAAGCGCGCTCTGGCCTGAAATAACTTGGCTTCAGCATTCTGGTGCATATTGCTTTTTGTTTGCGCGTAAATCACCACTGCGCCTAATAACAGAAACAGCAATAACACCATAGAAGAAAAACCTAGCCGGGACAGGAATTTATTCAGTCTGAAACGACGAAATGGCATAGTGGATTCCATTGAAAGGCGCTCGTTAATATGACGAACTCAAACGGCAGAAAGATGCCTACCGGGTCAATATCAGTTATATCTTTCAGCCATGCTATGCCTTATGGATATCACAGAGGTAATGCTTACGTGGTAAACACCATCATTATCTTCATAGTTTACATAAATAGCTGATTATGACTTCACAAAATGCTTTAACAGCCCATTAAATATAATATAAAAAAGGCACCGAATGGCGCCCTTCTTGTAATTCCATATTGTCACTCTGCTAAGAGTTTATGATACCAATCAGTTACTGTTACCAAACAGCAGGTTCTTCGCGTATAAACGGATTAGTCTGCCGTTCATGTCCGAGCGTCGACATTGGGCCATGACCGGGAATAAATGTCATGTCATCCCCCAAAGGTAACAGTTTAGTTCGGATGGAATTAATCAGCTGCTGATGGTCACCACGCGGGAAATCGCTGCGCCCAACCCCACCATTAAAAATAACATCGCCAACTAACGCCAAACGATCTTTTTGATCAATAAAGACGATATGCCCCGGCGTATGTCCTGGGCAATGTAAGACGGAGAGCTCGATTGCACCCACTGTAATTTTATCGCCCTCTTCCAGCCAACGCGTTGGCGTAAAGGCCTCACATTCGCTCAACCCGAACATTCTGCTTTGAGCGGGTAGCCCTTCTAGCCAGAAGGTGTCTTCTTTTTCTGGCCCATAAATCGGCACCTGAAAATGCGCAGCTAATTCAGCGGCAGCACCCACATGATCCAAATGACCGTGGGTCAATAAAATCTGGCTAATCTTAATATCGTGACGAGCAACTTCTGCGATGATCTTGGCGGCTTCACCACCTGGGTCAACAAGGGCGGCCTGCCCTGTTTCCTCACACCAGATAAGTGTGCAATTTTGGCTAAAGGCCGTCACCGGAATAATTTGATATTTCATAAAGCTCCAACCCCAGCACCCTGGATAGATTCAAAGCACTGGCATAAAAATACGCGTTACCAGGATCGTGTTGGCCCAGTATCAATATGCACAAAGTTACTGCGAGGATAATATCCTACACCACCAGCGCGCATTTTTAATGCTGCTTTACGGATATTACTCAATTGAATGCCTTCAATATGGAAATCCATTGCTCGCCCTTGCGTGTGGAAGCTGTGTTTGGCCACACCACGGCTGCGTTCGCGCAGCTCATTATTAGTGTCAAGCGAGCGGTAACCTGAAATTAGCTGCACCGGTTTAGTTGTACCGAGAAGGCCTTGCAGGCGGTATAGCTGATCAAAGAGGCGAGGATCGATAGTTTTGACTTTATTGGCCCGATAATCGCGGAATAAATGATTCAAACGGGAAAGTTCATCTTTATTATAAGTTCGACCGTCAAAGAACTCGGCTTTTATGGACTCCCCCGTATTCAGATTATTCAGGGTCAATATACGTGGGCGAGGAGTTGAAAGGGTAGCGAATGCTTGCCCTGGGAGCAGCGACATCCCGAGTGCTACCCCCCCTAACGCTAGCCATTTACGGCGATGATTATCAATTTTATCCATGATCTCTGTTAATACCCGGCAAAAATGTCAAAATTAAGCACTGCCCCCTTATTATTTGAAGCCGCAACTGTGTTGGCTGCAACCCCAATGACTTTGGGTATCTATGTGCCATCCCGAACCTTAACTGCCTATGGAGAGCCAGTCAACCCGCATGCAGTTCGCATTCACTGTGCGTTTAGCCCAAGTTTATGAGGCGCTCCATTAGGAACGCCCATAAGACAACCCGATATTGAGACCATTAGTTATTGAGTTTTACTGCATTTATTGCAGCAAAAGTTCGGCTTGATGGGAGATTTGTGAACCTGATCTCACCGTCATATCATAATTGTAAATATCTGTTCTAAACTGCGGTTTGCCGTCATCAGCCACCCATGCCGTCAGGTAATAGAGTTGTACCGGCACGCGTTGGCGGATGTTGACATAAGTCGTATCGCCTTGTTTCAACGTCGAGGATACCCGAGCATCATTCCAGCCAGCATCCTGCAACAGCATATTGGCTAAATCAGAGGCTTTATTCACCCGCACACAACCAGAGCTCAGTGCGCGAATATCTTTCTGGAACAAGCCATGGTTCGGCGTGTCATGCAGATAGATAGCATCCGAGCTTGGCATATTGAATTTGAACCGCCCCAAGGAGTTGCTGGCACCTGGGGCCTGACGCAAGCGGTACGGGAAATTGTTCGGTGAAATCATGCTCCAGTCGATCATTGAAGGGTCGATGACTTCGGCATCATTACTCCAACCGGACAATACGGTATAACCATGGCGCTGGAAATAGCTGGAATCGTAACGTGCTTTCGGCACGATATCCTGACGCACCAGTGAGGTTGGCACGTTCCACGGCGGGTTCACCACCACATTGTTCAGCGCACTACTCATTAATGGTGTTTTACGACTTGGCCGGCCGACAATCACTCGAGATGAAAGCACCTGTGCGCCATTTTTATAATAATTCAGTGAATAGTTTGGAATATTAACCATAATGCCGTTATCCACCCGCCCCGGCAAAATGCGCAAACGCTGAATATTCAATGCCAACAATGTCGCCCGTGTTTGTGGGGAAACATTCAACCACTCACGCGTCCGGGTACCGATAACGCCATCATCACTCAGCCCGTGCCAGCGCTGGAAACGTTTGACTGCCTCCATCAGCTCCGGTGTGTAGACATTATCGGTCACTGTAGCCGTCACAGGCGCAGAAGATGGGGCAACCACCCCACCGGTCACTGGCGTATCGGCAACGGGTGCCGCTGATGGGCTAACCACCAAACTGTGGGCTTGGGCACGGTTTTTCTCTTCATCAACAGAGAGGTCATCATTCACCGCTGCTGCCGGATTATCAACCGGAATGACTTCCGGCGTTTGTACCGGTGCTGACGCAACCGGATACAACATGCCGGTTCTGTCGAGAATCTCCCGCAAAGCAGGAATATCATCACTTAACTGACCAGGGCGTAAGCTCGGGCCATTAGCCATTTGTGGCCACGGGCGGCGGTCGGCCAGCATCTCTTTCAGCGCCTGATGCATTTTTTCATACTGAGGATGCTGAGGTGCCAGGGATGTCAGATATGGCGCTGTGGTGCCCTCATGTACCGCTTGCTGCCAACGATTGAGGATCGTAGCAGGCGGCATTGCCATCTTGTACGGCACATTGCTGTATAACCAGACACTGCCGTTCGCACCGACACCTGAGATAAAGTGCAAATAGCCCAGCATCGCATCAGATAAAATAGCATCGCGAGCCAAACCGGTAAGCGCCGGATCACTGAGCCATTTCACCCATTGCATAAATTGTGGTTGGATACCGGAGAGTGCCACTTCCGCTAATTGTTGCTGGAAATGCTGAACCGCGGCTCGGTCTTGCCACATAGGTTGCATATGGTTTGCGGCATAAAGCACAGACAATTCAGAAGGATAGAACGGCGTAACGTTTTTCGGTAATACCGCCAATAATTGGGAACGGCTTTGTGCCACCGACATGCTTTGTGATGCGGGCGAGCGCGCCGAAGATGAATCTACAGGCATAATAGGTGCTGTAGCTGATGCGCTAAATGTCGGCATCAGGCTACAAATTAAAGCGCAATATAACGCGAATGCACGTTGCGGATTTTTCTTCTCTACCGACATTCTATGCCCCCGGTATGCTTATCTAAGTACGTCATAGTTTGTCGTTACCCTTCTTCCTTGAAGTCGCAGTATGTTAGCGGCTCAGCACGATTTATTGTTTAACTGCAATACCACTTTCTTTGGGTATTAATATTATTATACAAACAGAAATACCACTAAGTAGCCAATAATATAAATTTAACCATTTATGTACGCTAACAGATTTCCTTCGGTTATAAAATATAACCCTCAGATGTGACAACAATAAAAATGGCCGCAATGCGGCCATCTAAGAAAATTAATTATTATTACGTTGTCACTGAACAATAATTAACCATTTCGTCATTGTTCAGCTAATATCGATGGCAATGTTGGTATTTCATTTGCAAAACCGCGCAAACCAACCACGTGTACATGCTCATGATTTTGGAAGACTTTTCGCACCAGCTTATAGGTAGTCCCTTTTTCTGGGCTGATATTCTCTGGCGCAGCAATAATTAATTGCATTTCCAGCCGCTCACACAACTCAAATAATGTTGCGATAGATTTTGCATCCAAGCGCGCAGCTTCATCAAGGAACAGCAAGCGGCACGGCGAAATATCTTTACCGCGTAAACGGCGCGATTCTTCTTCCCAGCTCTGTACCACCATCACCAGAATAGACATACCGGTACCGATAGCCTCACCGGTAGACAGTGCGCCACTCTCGGCACGTAACCAGCCATCTGCACCACGGTTAACTTCGACTTCCAGCTCTAAATAGTTACGATAATCAAGCAACTCCTCACCAATGGTTTGCGGCAAACGCTGCCCCATATCCATTTGTGGGTTCAGGCGCTGATACAGTTTCGCCAGTGCTTCGGAGAAGGTCAGGCGGTTACTGTTGAACAAGTCCTGATGTTGCTCTTGTTGTTCAGACAGCACATCCAGCAAGGTCGCATGAGCTTCGCGCACATTCACATTCAGCCGCACACTCTTAACCTGGCCGAATGATACCGCTTGCAAGCCCTGATTCAGCATGCGAATCCGGTTCTGCTCGCGCTGAATGGTTTTACGAATGATATTCGACACACTTTTCGAACTGATCGCCAGTTTCTGTTCGCGGGCGGTCAATTCTTCGGTCAAACGGCCCAGTTCAATTTCCATTTGCTCAATGGCTTCGACTGGATCATCAGTGCGGATAATATCCTGACGGATACGCTCACGCAGATGCTGATACACCGCAATATAGAACTGGATTTTGCGCTCAGGCCGTTTGGGATCTTCAGACATGCGCAGCACATCGCGCAAATGTTCGTTATCCGCGACCGCCAGACGCAATGCCCCCAGCGCCTTATCCGACATAGAACGCAGCTCGTCGCCATCCATATAGGCCAGCTCTCGGCGATGCAAACGGCGCTCAACACCATTATCTTTCACCATACGCATTACTGCACACCAGCCCGCTTTCGCATTAACCACCTGCTCGCGGATCTGATGATAATCTCGCTCCAGTTTACGCAATTTTTTCTGCAAACTGTCCATCTCGGCTTCACAGAAGGTCAGTTGTTTTTCTAACTGATTACGGCGCGAACGGTTGGTGCTTAGTGCGGCATGCAGTTCATCGCGGCGGGCGCGGGCGCGGGCTTCAGCATCGGCATCAGCCTGAACGCCAATGTCCACCAGCTCCTGACTCAACTCTTTGAGCATGTCACGTTTGGCATCATATGAACTTTTCAATGACGCCAGCACTTGATTGTATTGGGTAAACTGCGCCTGATATTGACGTAACTGCTCACGGGCGCGAGTACGCTCTGCTTCTGCCTGTTCCAGGCGCTGACGCAGTTTATCATTCAAATCAGAGTTTTCAGTCAACATGCCCGCGGAGTCGGTATAACCAAAGTGCGCGCGGCGCTGCACCACTTCAACTAAAGCAAATGCTTGCTGCTTGGCCTGGCGTTGACTGTTCTGCGCCTGCGCATAGTTCTCTTTTAACTGCTCGTGTTGCTGCGGGTCGCTTTGCAACACCGCCAACAGCGGTTCAAGTTTAGTCAGGGCCGCACCGTGTTTCTGGATATGACGCGCCGCCTCTTGTGCTTCTGCCAGCTCTTCGGTAATTTCTTCAACACGGTCAGTCAAGGTATCATCAAGCAGTAATGAAACCAGTGGGATCAAACGGTTAAGGGCAGAAATACCCTCTTTGGCTTGTTCAAATTGCTGACGTTGTTGCTGGTTTCTTTCTTCATGCGCGTTCAGAGCGCGTTCGATTTCACCACGGCGGGTATTCAGCAGTCGAATTTCAGCTTCCGGATCAGAATCGAATGCCACCCCCAGATGCGAACCAATAAACCGGCTGAATGCCTGATGTAAACGTTGTGTTTTCTGCACATCAAACGACAGTGTTGCATAGCGCTCTGCCAGGCTATCACGTTCTTGATACAGCGCTTCCAGTCGATTTTCACGGGCTGCACGGCCAAACAGTGGCACTTCGGGATAGCGGGAGTAACGCCATTGGCGATCAGCAATTTTCACCACCACCGCTTTTTCAAGTTCTTCGACGGCAAAAACACTGTCATCAAATGACTGCGGGTCCCCTTCGATGAGATACAAATCTTCCGGGCAATCTTCCAGCCCTGCCAATTGGTCGCGTACCAGCGACAAATCCGGCACCACGATACCGTGGCGAGACGGGCCATACAGCGCGGAGAAGTATGGCGCATCATCAAGAGTCACATCGTCGTAAATCTCGGATAACAGCACGCCGCCAAAACGCTCGGCCAGCGCAATCATCCGTGAATCTTCAGCACCACTTGGTTGGCTCAGGCGCTCAATTTGTGCATCAATTGCGCGCTTGGTTGCCGCCACTTCGTCACGTTCGACGGTGGTTTCACGCTCGCGCTCCAGCAACTGCTGCATATATTCCGTCACTTGACGGCTGTCTTCCAGCGCTTCACCGCTCTGCTCACTCAGTTGGCTCAGGGCATCTTGCGCCGCCAGCCAAACCGGAGCGCGCGCCGTCAATTCCTGGATTTTGAGCTTAATTTGATCGAGTTCCTGACGCATTTCCATGCGCCGCTCGCCAGCATCACTAACACTGAGGGAAAGCTCTTCAACCTGTGATTCTAATTCACGTTGCAGTTCTTCCAGTTCTTCCGGCTGATAGGCTTGCCCCTGACGTTTGCAGAACTCTTGCAATAAACGCTCGGCGTCCTGCTGGGCGCGTAGTCGCTGCTCCAGCTCAGACAAACGCATGCGCAGTGGCTGAACTCGCTCGGCCAAATGTTGTTGTGACGGCCAATCACGCAATAATTCGCGGGCAGTTTGCCAGGCCTCACTGCGGCTAACCTGACCGGCGATGCTCACCACCAACTGATAGGCTTGCTCAAACTGGCTGTGTGCGGCATCAGCAACACTCAGTTTTTGCTCAAGCTGCAATAACGCCTCGGTGGCTTCCTGCTCTTTGGCCTGGAAAGTTTCCAGCCAATCTTCGGCGTTATCCGCCGTTAACTCAGGTAACTGGCACAACTCACGAGCACGTTCCAGCGCTTGTAATGCTTGCTGATACTGAATGGCGCGGGTCTGCTGAACATCCAGCGCTTGCTGATAATCAGCTAACTGGCTTTTCAGCTCATCCACTTCCAACTCAGCGGCTTCGGCACGAGCTTCGTTATCAGCCTGCTGCTCGCTGGCCTCAGCAACAACTTCATTTTGCTCTTCCAGCCGATAAGTTAGCTCTTCCAAATCACTTTGGTAGCGCTCGATTTTTTCTTGCTGGCGCATCGCGGTTTGCACCAGACTCAGGTGGTCACTGGCGGCCTGATAATCCGTTTCAAGATCAGACTCCGCCCCACTTTGCTCGGCTAATTCGCGGGACATCTCAACATGGCGATACTGTTCAGTCACCAGTTGTTTCCGGCTGGCCAGCAACTCGCGGCGCAACACCAAAGCGCCGTCAAGATGAATACGCCGCTCATTGGCATGGCGCATATAGTCAGCGGCAACGTAGGACGTCGCTTCGGAAATCAAATGTTTAAACAGGTCACGGTCAGACTGGGTAACACGTATAGCCTCAAGGGTCATGCGGTTTTCGCGCAATGCCGCTTCCATATCCTGGAAAGCTTTACGTACGCCGCTGTTTTCTGGCAATAAATAGTCGCGCAGCGAGCGAGTAATCGCGCTGGAAATACCGCCGTACAATGAGGCTTCAATCAAACGATAAAATTTGCTGCGGTCAGCAGAAGAGCGCAGACGTTTTGGAATCACACCCAAATCAAACATCAATGAGTGGTAATCGGTGATGGAGTTAAATTGCTTGAACTGCACCCCTTCCATCTCTTCGACACGCTCTTTCAGCTCTTGCAATGACAACACGCGCGCCTGGCGCTCACCGACAACCTCAGTGAGGATCTGTGTTGGTTGGATCGCCGTCGGAAGCCCTTGAATGGTAAAAGGTTTGATATCAACTTTACGGTCGCGCCCTGCGACTTGTTGCAGGCGCACCCCGACAACCACCCGCTGGTGGCGCGAGTTGACCACATCTAACGTGGAGTAACATACGCCAGCACGCAATTTACCGTGCAGACCTTTATCACGAGAACCGCTGGTCGCACCGGCTTCGGTGGTGTTACGAAAGTGCAGCAAGGTCAAATCTGGGATCAATGCTGTGACGAAAGCCGCCATGGTGGTGGATTTACCCGCACCATTACCACCGGATAAGGTGGTGACCAATTCATCAAGATCGAAGGTTCGGGCAAAGAAGCCATTCCAGTTAACCAAGGTCAGTGAGCGAAATTTACCGCGTTCAATCATTCCTGTTCATCCTCTGCACTGTCCGTTGCATTTCTCATGGTGATGTCGTTTTCATCGCTTTCATCATGGAGTGACAGACTATTTTCGACCGCCATGGCTTCACCATCGCGGATCATGCGCAACTGAGCTTCGCGTGGGTCATCGCCACTGCGCACATCGGCACCGAAACGGAACACCGCCTCAGTGATACGAAACTTGCTGCTGTCATTGCCCATAAAGTAGATCATGCCCAAACGGCGTAACCGGTTGAGTGAGGTGCGTACTTTTTCCTGCAACTTCTGCTTATCTAAATCCGAACCGGTTGAGCGCTGGTTAACGAACTTCAGCAATTTGCTCTCATCGGCCAGACTCAGCAGCTCTTCGTACAACTCGTGTTGGGCGAAAATACCTTCATGAGCCAGACGTTCCGGGCTGAGATACAGATAACAAAGAATTTTACCCACCATCATGTCCAGTTCAGATAACACTGAGCGCGGGATAAGAGTGGTAGAACGTGGCCGCAGATAGAAGAAACCTTCCGGTGCGCGAATTAACTCCACGTTATAGCGGGTATAGAACTCTTCCAGTTGCTCCTGAAAATCCATCAGGAAAGCATGATTATCCAGCTCATCAATCCCGATATGACGGCCAGCGCGCAACTGGCTATCCAGTGCCGGAAACAGTGAATTGGCTAATGCCTGAGCCAGCTTAACCGGCATGACTACTTCAATATTTGTTGATGACATGTGCCTGCACCTTGGCTCCGTAATCATTGATTGCCAGCCATTCGGCTGGTAACCCTGAGAAATCGGCTTCGGCCACACCAAGGCGAACTGCCTGGTCGACCAGGATACGAGCCACGTCAAAATGACGAGCACGCGGATATTGCGCGAGGTAATCGCGCATGACGTCCCCCAAATTGAGCGGCAGTTTTTGCTGTTGATACACTAACAACGCCTCTTCAATCATGGCGGCCAACTGCTCACGGATGGCATTAAACTCTTCAAATTCCAGATCCGGTGGCAGTTCCCCTGTTACCTCTTCACTACGCAGCGACAACTCTTCATCGCGCATATCCAGCAAGCGATCTGCATTGGCATAGGTTAAGGCCCAAGGGTTATCAAAATAATTTTGCACTGATTGGCGCAGGCGCTGGGCGAATACCCGGTTTTTATCCATATCAATCGCTGTACGGATAAATTTATGCACATGGCGGTCATAGCCAATCCACAGATCAATCGCCTGCTGACCCCAACTGATAATACGGTCAAGTTTACTTTGTAAATCAAAGACCAATTTATCAACCAGCTCCAAACCCGCATTGCCGATGGTAGCTTCTTGAATACGCAATAAATTCGCCTGAAGCTTATCACCTGCCGCTTCCAGCGTATCTTGTAGTTCGCGCAGTGTGCCGGAGGTTTCTGACAGCAGCATTTCACAACTGGCAATGGCGGCACGCCAATCCTGATTCAGCAGTGCCGCGATATCTTCTTTGACGCTATGCTGCTGCTCGTCCATCAAGCGCTGTGTCATATCGATACTGTCAAAGATTTCAGCAACTGAATATTTAAGTGGGGCAAAGACATTACGGTGCCAGTGGAATTCGTCACCGCCCTCTTCGGCCGCTTCGGCAGCCCGTTGCAGCTCTTGCGCCACAATCGATAACTGCATAGATAACCGCAGAGTGGAAAACTCACGTTGGCGGATATAGTAATCGGTGATACCAATGCCCAATGGAGTCAGGCGATAAATAGCATTGCCATCGGCCATTTCGCTGGTAAAGCGGTTAAGCAAACGCTGGCGCACCATATCATTGATGGCATTATTAGCGCGCACTGCCACGGTTTCGGTGGTTTGTTCAAAACCTTTGCTGACGTGACGAAATGCATCAACCAACTCGCCTTCGCTCATTTCACCGTCCAGCCGCTCACCGTTTAAGGTAGCAATAGCCATAAGAAAGGCCAAACGCTCTGTTGGCAGAGTAATCGAAAAATCATTTTTCCGCGCCCAGGCGACCAGTTCGGGTACTGTCTGGGAAAATTCACTCATAATGGGTCCTTCAGATTCGGCTTAAACGCCATAACATGCACGTAGCGCCCCAAACTGATAAAGGGCTCCTGCCGGCAATAGCGCTGTTCCAACGCCAATAATTCAGCAAACTCATCAACTTGTTGCTGTTTATTTTTCATGTAATCGTGAAACACCCGCACTCCCGTCTTACCGCTAATGGATAAACCCATTTGCTCAAGCCAACCATATACCGTCGGGGGATCTAAAGGGTATTGCGGCGACAATGAGCGCTGCCGACGTCTTTTAACGCCCGGTATCGCCAATTGAAAGTTACCTAATACCGCATTACGCATCACCAGTCCATTGGCATTGAAAAACATCAACGACAATGCACCACCTGGGTTTAGCGCATTAAAAAGTATTTGCAGAACTTGTTGTGGCTCTGCAATCCATTCTAAAACCGCATGGAACAATATCAGATCAACGGGCTGTTCTAAATGTTGGGTGATGTCCTGAGCCGCACTTTGTACAAATTGCATGTTGTGGCTCACACCTTTTTCTTCAGCCGCAACTTTTGCACGCTGGATCATCTCAGCAGACAGGTCACATAATAGAACCTGATGGCCCAATGCCGCCAATTGGCAAGCCATATGCCCTTCACCACCACCTGCATCTAAGATCCGTAACGGGCGTTGCGGCAACTGCGCTAGCAGCCCGGTGATATCTTGCCACACCACCGCCTGACGGATCATTCCCTTCGTCGTACCGTAGATATTGCGTGAGAACTTCTCGGCAATATCATCGAAATTGCGATCCTGCATGGACACTTGCTCCGCTATCACTATTGATTTGCCGCCCTGGCTTGATAGAAACTCGCAAATCAATGGCTACAGCAAAAAGAATGGCTACCAACCTGCTATTTTGGCACAGCCTGACTTAGAATAAATCTTCTTGGCCCGTAATCATCGCCAAATGCCGTTTTTTCAGCCAAAAGGTCCCAGTTTTTATGCTTTTTACCCTAAAAAAGTTTGTTGGCGGCTTATTAATGCCACTGCCCTTTCTGCTTATCGTTATGGGGTTGGCGCTAATTCTATTGTGGTTTACCCGCTGGCAAAAAAGTGGCAAAACGCTTTTCGCACTCAGTTGGCTGGTATTATTGCTGATTAGCCTGCAGCCAGTCGCCGATCGCCTATTATTGCCGCTGGAAAAACAATACGCCACCTATCAGGGGAACGACCCGGTAGATTACATTGTTGTCCTCGGTGGCGGCTACACGTTTAATCCGAATTGGCCGCCAAGTGCTAATTTATTCGCAAATAGTTTGCCGAGAGTAACGGAGGGGATCCGGCTATATCGCGCCCATCCCGACGCTAAAATGGTATTTACCGGTAGCGCTGGGCCGAACAGCCAAAGTAGTGCGAAAACAGCGGCACAGGTAGCGGAAAGTTTAGGGGTTCCGGCGGCAAATATTATTGTATTGGAACAACCGAAAGATACTGTTGAAGAAGCGGCAGCAGTGGCAACCCTGGTGGGTGATAAACCTTTTTTGTTGGTGACGTCAGCCAGTCATTTGCCCAGAGCGATAAAATTCTTTACCGCCAAGGGGCTGCATCCGATTCCTGCCCCGGCCAATCAATTAGCCATTACTACCCCATTACATAGCTGGGAGCGCACTATTCCAGCCGCCATCTATTTAGGTCACTCCGAGCGCGCCTGGTATGAGACATTGGGGCTATTGTGGCAAAAGTTAACGGGCAACAAAAATGATGAATAAAGCTATTCTAACCAGGGTAAAAGTTGCTGTGCCGCATTATCAAATAAAGCGCGATCCAGATTACCGGTATGAATAAAACGGGAAACCAGTTCCCAAAGAGTATAGAGCCAGCGCCGCGCCACAAAAGATTCAGAAACCGGCGCTTTGCTAAGGTAGCGATAAAATAGCTGACTTGGCATGCCATCTTCACTGAGGCGGAATAGATCATACTCGCGCGGTGCCCAGAGTATTGGGCCGGGATTGAGCATCGCCAACAATTGATCACTGCGGGGGTCTTTGAGCATACTGCGCAAAGTCAAATTGCCGTGAACCAGTACCGAACTGTCGTCAAAACCGGCGAAAAGTGCATTTAACGATGCCCGCGCACGATAAAGCACTGCGCGATCATCCAACGTCATTACCGGTGAATTCATATTCGACAGCGTGGCCCACAGCACTTCAACCCGTTGCTGATACCAACTAAACCAATCATTCTCTTGTGTGCTGTCAACATTGCCGACACAGCCATGACTATCGATCCGGTGCCAGGCTAATACACCTTCAACTATCTGATCCATCAACGCATTCCAACGCTCCCCTGTCCGAGTGGGCGCTTCTACCGAAACGCCACGTAGGCGCTCCATCAGCAAAATTTCTTTATAAGGGGATTGATGAGTCATGACTAAACCGTACACCGTCGGCAAGCGGATATCGCCTTCGCGCGCGAGCATTGACAATTTATAGGCCTCTTGCTGCGCAATCCCCTGACAGACATAACTCTTTGCCAACAATGGGATAGCCTGCCCCTGCTGATTATACATTGCATACAGGTGGGCATAGGGCTGTTCGCTGATGCGTTCAAGGCGGGTAATAGACTCCCCGAGCACGACACTCAACTCAGCTTTCAGCTGTTCCATAAGGCTTTGTCCGATTATCTGACGAAATAGATAATTCATAATGAGATGATGGGCTGAATATTTCCAGAATGCAGATCAAATAACATCCACAATAAAAATCAAACCAGCAGGAACGGAATAGAATGGGATAAAAAAGCAGGAATAATGACGCCAGACCCTATCAGTCTGGCGTAGGGATCTGAGCAATAATTACTTATTGAGCATAATGGCTCTAACTCTGTCTAAATCTTCTTGAGTATCAACGCCAACTGCCGGCACCGCTTTTGCTACAGCTACGTGAATTTTCTCACCGTACCACAACACGCGCAACTGCTCTAACAGCTCAATTTGCTCAAGTTGACTCGGTGCCCAATTAACGTAACGGCGCACAAAGCCGGCGCGATAAGCATAAATACCAATATGACGTAAGAAGCAATTACCAATGGTTTCTTTAGACTGCGCAAAGCGCTCTCTTTCCCACGGGATAGTTGCGCGCGAGAAATACAGCGCATAGCCTTGTGCATCCATCACCACTTTCACGGCATTAGGGTTAAAGGCTTCCTCACTGCTTTCAATCGGCACAGCCAATGTTGCCATGCCCGCACTGGAGGCAGCCAAATTATCTGCAACCTGGCGGATAATCATTGGTGGCACCAGTGGCTCATCCCCTTGCACATTGACGATAATGTCATCATCAGCAAAACCATAGCGTTCAATGACTTCAGCCAAGCGCTCGGTACCAGATTGATGATCGGCACGGGTCAGACACACTTCGCCGCCCGCCGCCTCAACCGCTTTCACCACTTCCGGATGGTCTGTTGCCACAATCACCCGAGAAGCACCTGACTCCAACGCTCGCTCCATCACATGTACCACCATCGGTTTGCCAGCGATATCCGCCAGTGGCTTACCTGGTAGACGGGTTGAAGCATAACGGGCGGGAATTATAGCAATGAAACTCATGCGTGTTTCTCATCAATTGACAGTGGACGGGCTTCATTTTCTAACAATACCGGGATGCCATCACGCACCGGGTAAGCCAGATTGTCAGCTTTGCATACCAATTCAAGGTTTTCTTTATTGAAGTACAACTTACCGTTGCAGACAGGACAGGCAACGATTTCGAGTAAACGGTGGTCCATACATCCTCCAAAATGGAGTTCAGCCAGCAGGAAAGTGGTCGAGGATACCATATCCGCCGATGCAGGTTAACTGCGTCGATACCATCACGTATATCAGGTATTGATAACAAAGAGTTATGTTAATCAATCTCAAGATAAGTAAATACAACCCACGGCCGGGATAATAAATGTTGGTTTTGTTATTGATATGTTGAATTTCGAGGAGTATTATTTTGTGACTGACATCACACAATTATGTACATCGAGTAAGAAATGAAAGTATTCCATAAAATCATTGCGCTGTTTGCTAACTTCAGCAACTAAACCGCAAAAAACAAATAGAAGCACCTGCAAAAAGGCCCGGCGGCAGAAAAAACTGTCGAACAGAGGCAAAAAAACTAACGGCTACCCTTGGGTAGCCGTTTGCTTAGAAAGCGATCACATCTGCTGCTGACGGCCCGTGAATACTACGATAAGTAGAGAATTCAACGTCCTGCCCTTCACTCAGTGATTTATTTTTGGTGTTGGCGATAGCCGTCTTGCTGACATATACATCCAAACTACCGTCGTGTGGTGAAATGAAACCGTAGCCTTCAGACTGATTGAACCATTTCACGCGACCCATTTTTAACGTCATAATAAATTTCCTTTTACTGGGCATCCTAACAACTCATTTTTATTTATTGTTTAGATGCAGTTGCCCATCCTAAAGTTTTCTGATTAAACCTCTATGAGCTTGATTATATGAAAAAACCCGCATAAGCGCGGGTTTTAGAATTTTGCTATCCGGAGAGATGATTAACACATCAGCATCATCAATTTCCAGAATCATTCAAACATTATATTTCTGTATTACAGAGCAACAACGTTTGCAGCAGCCGGCCCGCGCGGCTGTCTTGGATGGTATATTCAACACGCTGGCCTTCAGCCAAAGTCTTGAAACCATCAGTTGCGATTGCGGAGAAGTGAACAAATACATCTTTACCGCCATCATGCTGTTCAATAAAACCAAAACCTTTAGCTTCGTTGAACCACTTAACCTGACCAGTCTTCTTAGACATAATTCTTACCTTTACTATCAAATACAAATACTAATAAATCTGCCATAAGGCACTCGACGCCATTGGAATAGCGGGTCTGCAACAGGAACATTACTTATGGGAGTTACTTATCGGAGATACTAGAAGGTTCGTCTTTGAAGCGGCATCAAAAGATAACGTCTTGGGAGGAACTGCTTTACTTTACTCTCGTACACTCTTACACATAAATAGGTCTGTAATACAGGCCGGTGGCTATTTACTCACAAAACATATCTCCATGCAACTATTTTATCTGGGAATATGTTGCCAGCAACAGCATCAATGAGATGCCACGCATATAAAACCAATATTATCCGCGAGATCCACACAATTTTTCGAGATGAACCTAAAATAAAAACTGAACATCTACGTCACTATTTGGCAATTTTGCGCCTCAGCGGGCCAAAAGGAGCAACCTGATTATGATCCACCAAACATTTGTCCAACCCGACGAGATTCGCGCCAGATTCTCCAGTGCAATGTCGGATATGTATCAGGTTGAAGTTCCGTTATACGGGGCTTTATTGCAATTAGTCGCCGAAACGAATCGCCACACTATGGAGCAACAGCCAGAGCTGAGTCGCCATTTACGTCAAACCGGTGAAATTGAACGATTAAATCTGGAACGGCATGGCGCAATCCGGGTGGGAACTGCCGCCGAACTGGCCACCTTGCGCCGTTTGTTTACCGTTATGGGGATGTTTCCTGTTGGCTATTACGACCTGGCTCCCGCTGGGGTTCCCGTTCACTCTACAGCATTTCGTGCTGTGCATGAGGTGTCATTACAAGCCAGCCCATTCAGAATTTTTACTTCTTTATTGCGTTTGGAATTGATTGAACAACCGCAATTACGGCAACGGGCTGCGGATATTCTTGCTAAAAGAAACATTTTCACGCCACGCGCTATTGAATTGATTGTTAAGCATGAAACCGCCGGGGGGCTGACCAGCCAGGAGGCAGATGATTTTATTATTCAGTCACTGGAAACATTCCGCTGGCATAGCCAGGCGACTGTCAGTGCAGAGGTTTATCAGCAACTGCATGACCAGCATCGATTAATTGCCGATGTTGTGGCTTTTAAGGGGCCGCATATTAACCACTTGACCCCAAGGACACTGGATATAGACGCAGTACAAATTGCCATGCCACAGCACAATATTCCCCCTAAAGCAGTAATCGAAGGGCCACCTCCACGCCGTTGCCCAATACTGCTGCGACAAACCAGTTTCAAGGCCATGGAGGAAAAAGTTGCTTTCGTATCGCCTGATGGCAAAATTGTTCAAGGACATCATACTGCCCGTTTTGGTGAAATAGAGCAGCGCGGTACGGCACTGACGGCGAAAGGCCGTCATCTCTATGACCGTTTGCTGCAAGCAGCCCAAGATCAACTGCAAGTTCCGGCAAATGAGAACAATGCGGCACAATATATGGCTATTCTTAGCGAGCAGTTTAGCCAATTTCCGGATGATTACCCGACAATGCGGGCGGAGAAACTCGCTTTCTTCCGCTATTTCCCGACAGAAAAAAGCCTTAAAGCCTCAGTAGACCTAATACAAGGTTTAACCTTAGATGAGTTAATTGATGCCGGATTCATCCAATTCGAGCCGTTGGTTTATGAAGATTTTCTGCCAGTCAGTGCCGCCGGTATTTTCCAGTCAAATTTAGGCGATAAAGGGCAAAGTCATTTTACCGGGCACTCTAGCAAGCAGAATTTCCAACAGGCTTTGGGAGCTGAAGTTATCGATGAACTGCAATTATATGAAGAAACTCAGCAACGTTCGCTAATGGCATGCGCCGCAGCCCTGCAGCTCACATCCCTGAGTCTCTAACTGAGATTATGCAGAACGACGGGGTAGTGCCTGGATCTTCAGCAGTAATTGTTCAGCTTGATCAGAAGGTAACTGCGCATCTACCGGCAAATACCACCAGTTAGGCTGAGCAAAAGCCCGACACTTAACGGCATCTTTTTCGGTCATCAGCAAAATTTGTGGCCCGGAAGTCAGCGAACTCAGTTGGGCTAATGAATAATCCTGATGGTCAGCAAAAGCATATTCCTTTTTGGGTGTAATGCCGAGCAGGTTCAATGTGGCAAAAAAACGTGGGGGATGACCGATACCGGCCATGGCAACAACATGCTGTAGTTGCTGTGCCGGACAACGTTCTCCCGTCACCAAATTGACAGCTTCCCGTGCAACCAGTTGCATCGGTATCTCGCCAGTTGCAGCGATACCGCCATTGGTTATCACTGCATCAACTGAGCGCAAGCGCCCCGCTCGCTCACGCATCGGGCCAGCAGGTAGCCACCAGCCATTGCCAAAGCGGCGCACACCATCAATCACCACCAGCTCAAAATCTCGCTGTAATGCATAATGCTGTAAACCATCATCAGTGATAATGAAATCCAGATCATGAGATTTCAGTAATGCTTTGACTGCATCAGAGCGCTTTGGCGAGACAGCAACTGGGGCGCCGGTGCGCTGATAAATCAGAACTGGCTCATCGCCCGCTTGAGCCGTTGTGGTGCTGTTGGAGAGCAATAATGGATACACATCTGACTTGCCACCGTAACCCCGGGACACAACCCCAACGCGATAACCCCGCTGTTTAAGCTGTTCCACCAACCAAATAACGACCGGCGTTTTACCATTACCACCCGCAGTCAGATTCCCCACAATGATGACCGGCACAGGGGCGCGCCATGCTGAGCGCAGCCCCAGAGTATAACTGATGCGGATAAGCCAGGTGATGGCACCATATAGCCAGGACAGCGGCAACAGAAGCAAATACAGCCAAGACTTTCCCGACCAGATACGCTCAATCATTGGCCAAACTGCATACGGTTAAGCTGAGCATAAACACCCTTTTTCGCCAGTAATTCAGCATGCATGCCCCGTTCCACAATGCGCCCATCCTCAATGACCAGGATCTCATCAGCTTTCTCAATAGTTGATAAGCGGTGGGCGATGACCAATGAAGTTCGGTTTTTCTGCAACTCATCCAGTGCGGCCTGAATGGCCCGCTCAGATTCAGTATCCAGCGCAGAAGTGGCTTCATCCAAAATCAATATTGGGCAATCCCGTAAGAGTGCTCGCGCAATCGCAATACGCTGGCGCTGACCACCGGAGAGCATGACGCCATTTTCACCAATAACAGTGTCCAGGCCATTTTCCATTTTATTGATAAAGTCCATCGCATAGGCCATGCGAGCAGCTTCTTCAATTTCAGCGCGGCTGTACTGCTCATCACGGGCATAAGCAATATTATTAGCAACCGTATCATTGAACAGATGAACATTTTGCGACACCAATGCTACCTGGTTGCGTAATGCCCCTAATCGGTAATCACGTAAATCATGACCATCCAACAATATACTGCCCTCGCTGACATCATAGAAGCGGGTCATTAAATTGGCGATAGTTGACTTACCCGAGCCTGAGCGCCCCACCAATGCAACCGTTTTACCGGCTTCAATATGCATATTGATGTCATTCAGTGCTGGAGTATCTTTGCCCGGATAGTAGAACGTCACATGGCGGAATTCTATTTCGCCTTTAGCACGATCAACTTCCAGTTTGCCCTCGTCCTTTTCCTGCTCCATATCCAGAATGGTGAACAATGTCTGGCAAGCAGCCATCCCACGTTGGAATTGAGCATTCACATTGGTCAGTGACTTCAACGGGCGCATCAGCGCAATCATGGCTGAGAACACTACGGTAATAGTACCGGCGGTCAAGGTTTCCATCACACTTGGGAAACTTGCGGCATACAGTACAAATGCCAGAGCAAAAGAGGCAATCAACTGAATGATCGGGTCTGAAATGGAAGACGCCGAAACCAGTTTCATCCCTTGCTGGCGCATACGGTTACTCACCGCTTCAAAGCGCTCGGTTTCAACTTTTTGGCCGCCGAAGATCAAGACTTCTTTATGCCCTTTCAGCATTTGTTCTGCACTGGTGGTAACTTCCCCCATGGTGCTTTGCATATTTTTGCTGATATTACGAAAACGCTTAGAAACCAGGCGAATAGAAACTGACACGATTGGCGCAATGACGATTAAAATCAGCGACAACTGCCAACTGTAATAAAACATCATAATAAACAAACCGATAATCGAGGCCCCTTCCCGCACCACTGTAACCAGTGCGCCAGAAGAAGATGCGGCTACCTGCTCGGAGTCATAAGTAATACGCGATAACAGCGTACCGGTTGATTGCTGGTCAAAAAACGAGACCGGCATCCCCATCATATGGCTGAATAAGCGGCGACGGATATGCATCACCACTTTGCCAGAGACCCATGAGATGCAGTAGCTGGAAACAAAACCGGTTACGCCGCGAACCACCATCAAGCCAATAACGGCGAGAGGCATCCATTTTAATATTGAGCTGTTAGCCTTACCAAAACCATCGTCGAGCAAGGGTTTCAGTAACGACAACATAAAGGTGTCACTGGCAGCATTAAGAATTAATGCTATTGCCGCAACAACAAGTCCGGTCTTATAAGGAGAGATCAATGGCCAGAGGCGACGAAACGTCTGCCAGGTGGATAGATCTTTATCATTCATCATGCAAATACCAGCACCAGAAGAAATAGCGGCCCATTCTACTCATTATGGCCTCCAACGCCAAATTGCTGGTGATACCAGCGAGGTATTAATTGTTCCCTATAACCATTAATTTGCCAACTATCGCTGTAAAAATGAACACTTAGTTGCCCAGACACCGATGTGTCACGCCAGATAATGTTATTTTTTTGATAGCGTTGTATCACTTTTCTCGCCGGGAGGCGCCATTGGTTATAGCGTGCAACAGAAGCAAAAGCCACTTCCGGCTTCACCGCTCGCAGAAAAGGTGCCGTTGAAGATGTATTGCTCCCATGATGAGGAACTTGTAGCAATGTCGAGGCTAATTTAGCTCGCGAATCTTTAATCAATGCTCTTTCACCCCGCCTCTCAAGATCACCAGTCAATAATAAACTGTGTTTTCCATCATCAATACGGATAACACACGAATCATCATTCTGAGCATTAATCATCTGCTCACGAGGCCATAAAACTTCGAAATTCAAGCCTTGCCATTGCCATACCAAGCCTTGCTTACAAGGCAAAGCATTTGGCGCGTATTTTAAGGGAAAAGGAGCACGAACCGTAGCCATAGGAAAAGCGGCCTGAATTTCAGCTAACCCACCGGTATGATCCTGATGATCATGACTGAGAATAATTTGCTCAATCGTGATGCCCCGCCAGCGTAGATAAGGCAAAATCACCCTGGACGCCATGCTACCAGTATCCCAGCGATTACCAGTATCAAAGATAATGGCCTTCCCCCCTCGTTCAATTACCACCGCCAGACCATGGCCGATATCCAGCATATCAACACGCCACTGACATTCATCACGACGCTGAATGAATAAGGCCAAATTCACACAAAGCACCATGACTCCGATGGAGTAGTTACGCCACCATGCAAAACGCCAGATAAGCATGGTCAGCCAGCCACCAAATCCAATAATAATTGATGTCGAGCCAGTATATAGCCAGCCCATTCTCATCGGGTGCAGAAGCAAAAGTACCGCAGCTAACGATATATCAGCCAACGACCAGAATATCCCGGCAACCGAGGGAAATAGAGCAAAAACCAGTGCCAATAAGACACAAGGGACAGTGATTAGGGAGACAAGAGGCACTGCCCACAGGTTTGCAGGTATCGAAAGTAAGCTAATGCCATGAAACAAAACGATTTGCAGTGGCATCAACAGCAGCATCATGCCTAATTGTAAATGAAGTCCACGAATAGCCAGCCCCTGCCAACCCGTTTTAAAACGCGGGGCAAGTGGAACCCAGTAAAACCAGCATATCAAACTGAATACAGCTAAACAGGAGAGCCAGAAGCTGTCCGAAAGTATCGCGAGAGGCTCACTAAGCAAAATGAGTGCTAATGCCCATAACCATATTTGCCATGCACTACAGGAGACACTAAAAAGTCTCAGCAGCAGCCATAGTGTTAATGCCATCACCGCTCTTACCGCTGGTGGATTCGCCCCCGCTAACCAAGTGTAGATGAGTGCAACAAGCCAACTGGTAACCAGCGGAAACAAAGGCCCGACACGACTGGCAGGAAGCAAAGACTGAACCGCTCGTGCCAATACTCCACCAAATAACGCCGCCATCGCAATGTGTAAACCTGAAATTGCCATCAGGTGAGCCGTGCCGGTATCGCGCAACAGCGTCCAATACTGAGGATCCAGTTGGCTTCTTTCACCAAAAGCCAATGCCAGCAAGATCTGCCGCTGTCTGTAAGGCTCAAGTTGCTGTTCAACAACACGGATAGTTTGCTGGCGAGCGTTACAGGACTCATTGAGTAACTCAGCCCGAATGATTCGCCCCTGTAATGGGCGGCGGTTTGCTATCGCCCAGCGCTGGCTATCAAAGCCACCTTCATTGAGTAAACTATGTACCCCTCGCATTCGTAACCAAAGCTTCCATTGCTGCCCGGCGCAGTAATTTAGGCCCTTTTGCCATGTTACAGTAACCTTTATCGCTGAGAACACCCTCTTCCCATTGACCTGTTGAATATCTAATAGAACCTTATTACCTTCTGCCCATGTCAAATGTGAGGTATTTATTGTGGCGACGACTTGCTGCTCTCTCTGAGTCAGTTGATCAATCTGCATCAACAGGTTATCACCCTGCCAGCATCCCCATACAAAGCTCAACAAAGCCAACGTCAGCCACTGACAATAAGCATTGCCGCTAACCCATAGCAGTGCCCCCAATATCAGTAATATGCTAATAATCCTAACGCC
The DNA here is from genome assembly GCF_902726545.1 of Yersinia artesiana. Classification (GTDB taxonomy): domain Bacteria; phylum Pseudomonadota; class Gammaproteobacteria; order Enterobacterales; family Enterobacteriaceae; genus Yersinia; species Yersinia artesiana. Next base: position 119,682 of record NZ_CACVAD010000001.1, read on the forward strand.
AGGCAACTGAGGTAGCACAGTAAGGGGCAGAAGCCCGGCAATAATAGCGAGTGCTGCATGATCAATTGATAAAGTGATAAACAACCGTCCATTTTATAACGCTCGAATAGCCTCATTGCCATCCGTTCACCTTATGGGTAACAAGCTGATTTTCGCTATGTAAGGGCTATAGTGCCAGTATCAATGACAGGAGTTCCGTGCAGGCTCGCTAACAGTTTTAGCGTGTTGCAGAATCGGCAGAAGAAATGCGGGATGTATCTAAAATAAGTGGGAATGTGCGGGAGAGTATTGTGAAGATCGTTATTTTACGACGAGTAAATCAAATGGAATACAGAGCGAAACACCAATAAAAACGGCGCCCTTAGGAGGCACCGTTTCGATCAGCTTTACATAATAACGCGATTAGTTGAAAACAACTTAACCGTAGATATTCGCGCGATCACGTAACTCTTTACCTGGCTTAAAGTGCGGAACGTACTTACCTTCCAACTCAACTTTAGCGCCGGTCTTTGGATTACGGCCAACACGCGGAGCACGGTAGTGAAGAGAAAAACTGCCAAATCCGCGGATCTCAATGCGCTCACCTTCAGCTAGTGTTCCAGCCATATGTTCAAGCATTTCTTTCACTGCATCCTCAACGACCTTAGTCGGTACGTGAGATTGCTGGCCAGCAAGTCTTTCAATAAGTTCAGACTTGGTCATATTACCTCCAAGCTTTGCAGCTAAACTACCGTATAGGGGCGGGCAAAACCGCCCCCGTTATTATTACTCGCCTTTCGCAGCTTTGAACGCTTCTGCCATTGCGCTAGAGAAGTTGCCTTCTTCTGGCTTGTTGTTAACTGTAGCAATAGCATCTTTCTCATCAGCTTCGTCTTTAGCACGAACAGACAGGCTGATTACGCGGTTTTTGCGGTCAACACCAGTGTATTTGGCTTCAACTTCATCACCGACGTTCAGAACCAGCGTCGCATCTTCAACGCGGTCGCGAGTTGCTTCGGAAGCACGCAGATAACCTTCTACGCCGCCTGCCAATTCAACTGTAGCACCTTTAGCGTCAACTGCAGTTACTTTACCAGTAACAATAGCACCTTTCTTGTTAACAGACAGGTAGTTATTGAACGGGTCTTCTGCAAGTTGTTTCACGCCCAGGGAGATACGCTCACGTTCTGCGTCAACTTGCAGAACCACAGCTGCGATTTCGTCGCCTTTCTTGTATTCACGAACTGCTTCTTCGCCTGCAACGTTCCAGGAGATGTCAGACAGGTGAACCAGGCCGTCGATGCCGCCGTCCAGGCCGATGAAGATACCGAAGTCAGTGATAGACTTGATTTTACCTTCAACGCGGTCGTTTTTGTTGTGGGTTTCTGCAAACAGCTGCCATGGGTTAGATTTGCACTGTTTCAGGCCCAGAGAAATACGACGACGTTCTTCATCGATGTCCAGAACCATAACTTCCACTACGTCGCCAACGTTAACAACTTTAGACGGGTGAATGTTTTTGTTGGTCCAATCCATTTCTGAAACGTGTACCAGACCTTCAACGCCTTCTTCGATTTCTACGAAGCAGCCGTAATCAGTCAGGTTAGTTACACGACCAGTCAGCTTGGTGCTTTCTGGGTAACGTTTAGCGATAGCAACCCATGGATCTTCGCCCAGCTGTTTCAAGCCAAGGGATACACGAGTACGTTCGCGGTCGAATTTCAGAACTTTAACAGTGATTTCGTCGCCCACATTGACGATTTCGCTTGGGTGTTTAACACGTTTCCAAGCCATGTCAGTAATGTGCAGCAAGCCATCAACGCCACCCAGATCAACGAATGCACCATAGTCAGTCAGGTTCTTAACGATACCCTTAACTTCCATGCCTTCTTGCAGGTTTTCCAGCAATTGATCACGCTCAGCGCTGTTCTCAGATTCGATAACTGCACGACGAGAAACAACGACGTTGTTGCGTTTCTGATCCAGCTTGATGACTTTGAACTCAAGCTCTTTGCCTTCCAGATGCAGAGTATCGCGAACTGGGCGCACATCAACCAGTGAACCAGGCAGGAACGCACGGATGCCGTTCAGTTCGACTGTAAAGCCGCCCTTCACTTTGCCGTTGATCACACCAGTAACGGTTGCAGCTTCTTCGTAAGCCTTTTCCAGCATCAGCCATGCTTCGTGACGCTTAGCTTTCTCACGGGACAGCAGAGTTTCACCGAAGCCGTCTTCAACAGCGTCCAGTGCAACGTCAACTTCGTCGCCGACTTGAATTTCCAGTTCGCCTTGCGCGTTCTTGAACTGTTCTGCTGGAATTGCTGACTCAGATTTCAGACCGGCGTCAACCAGTACGATATCTTTATCGATAGAAACAACAACACCACGGACGATAGAGCCCGGACGTGTTTCAATTGTTTTCAGGGATTCTTCAAAGAGTTGAGCAAAAGATTCTGTCATGTTTATAATCTTCAGGATTCTTAAGTTTAACGTCCATCTAGCATCCCGCCGGATGGGGTTGTTTCACATGCCTCGCCACACATCCTTGCAGCAAGGTTAAAGTGCTCATCAAAAATAATTTTATTTAAAAAATAAATCGTTGAGAGCTCAGAACTGACCGCATTGTCGTTATTTTTTTAACGGCAACGCCAGAATTCGTTGGGCATAAGCCAGCGCCTGTTCGATCACCTGCTCGATGGACATACTGGTTGAATCCAGTACCAACGCATCTGTAGCAGGGACTAAAGGTGCAATAGCCCGATTACGATCGCGATCATCTCGCTCCTGTATCTCGGACAAAAGACGTTCAAAGTTAACATTAAACCCCTTTTCCTGCAACTGTAGCATACGTCTGTGTGCACGTTCTTGCGAACTTGCATCAAGAAATATTTTCACCGGCGCGTCTGGAAACACCACGGTTCCCATGTCGCGGCCATCAGCAATCAGGCCGGGCGGTTCACGGAAAGCTCGCTGACGGCGCAATAGTGCTTCACGCACCCGAGGAAACGCTGCCGCCTGAGATGCCGTATTCCCCACAGTTTCGGTGCGGATCTCATTACTGACGTCCTCACCTTCTAAAATCACTTTTAACTGCCCATTCTGTGAGACAAAACGAACATCGAGATGTGCGGCAAGTGGAACTAATGCCTCTTCGGTGCTGATATCAACCTGATGATGCAGCGCTGCTAAAGCTAAAACACGGTAAATCGCACCAGAATCCAGCAAACGCCAGTCCAACGATTCAGCCAATGCTTTGCAAAGCGTACCTTTACCTGCACCACTTGGTCCATCAACGGTTATCACCGGGGCTAACGCCGTCATTTATCTCTCCTTTCGGTAGGCAAAACCTCTTGTCTACCCGGCAGGGCAAACACAGGAGCAGTATTATACGCTGCATCGGAGTGAACTGTTACCCTGCGGTGTTTAGTTGCTGAAAATAAAACCATAGGCGGTAGCAGAAGTGTAGAAGAGATAGGGCAGCTCGTGAGGAAATATTTATTTTCTGGCAGATGTAATTCATCAAAAATGGGTGCCGAGCGACACCCATTTTAAGCTGATGATTAGGCCATCTGGCTCAATCGGGCCAGTTGTTCAAAGTAGTCAGGGAATGTTTTCGCGGTACATTTCGGGTCAAGGATAGTGACCGGCGTGTCAGATAAAGCCACCAGCGAGAAACACATCGCCATGCGGTGGTCATTATAAGTCCCTATTTCGGCTGCGATTAGCTGCGCAGGTGGTACCACCCGAATGTAGTCTTGCCCCTCTTCCACTTCCGCGCCCACTTTTCTCAACTCTGTCGCCATCGCGGATAAGCGGTCGGTTTCCTTCACTCGCCAGTTATAGATATTACGAATAACTGTCGGGCCGTCGGCAAACAGTGCGGTGGTAGCAATGGTCATCGCGGCATCAGGAATATGGTTCATATCCATATCGATACCCTGTAATTCACCACGGCTGCACTCGATATAATCATCACCCCAACTGATTTTAGCGCCCATTTTCTCCAAAACATCCGCAAACTTGGTATCGCCCTGCACACTTTTTTTACCAATACCAGTTACACGTACTGTTCCGCCTTTGATAGCCGCAGCGGCGAGGAAATAAGAGGCAGAAGACGCATCACCTTCAACCAGATAGGTACCTGGTGAGTGGTAAGCCTGCCCGCCTTTAATATGAAAAATCTGATAATTTTCATGAACGACATCCACACCGAAGGCTTTCATCAGATGCAACGTAATGTCGATATAAGGCTTAGACACCAACTCCCCTTGGATATGAATTTCAGTATCTTGTTCAGCTAAGGGAGCTGCCATCAAAAGTGCCGTGAGGAATTGGCTGGAAACACTGCCGTCTACGGTTAGTTTACCGCCACGAAAGCCCCCGCGTATGCGCAACGGCGGGTAGTTTTCTTGCTCCAGATAATCAATCTGTGCTCCGCCCTGGCGCAATGCATCAACCAAATGACCAATTGGCCGCTCTTTCATACGCGGTTCGCCGGTTAATACAATGTCATTTTTCCCCAGGCATAGTGCCGCAGCCAGTGGGCGCATGGCCGTGCCCGCATTACCCAAAAACAGTTCTAATGGCTGCTCTGCAACCAACTTACCGCCCAATCCATCAACCTCACAGCGGGTACGATCAGCAGAAAGACGGTATTTCACCCCCAATGCCTGTAGTGCATTGAGCATATGGCGAATATCATCACTGTCTAACAAGTTATTCAGCTGGGTTGTCCCCTCGGCCAGCGCTGCCAGAAGAAGTGCACGGTTAGAAACACTTTTAGAGCCGGGTAAATTAACGGTGCCATTAATCAGGGCAATGGGGTGTAAAGTCAGGGATTCCAGCATGGGAAAAGCACTCTCCAGTCTTTTATGAGCAACAGCCCCGCACAGGACGGGGCTGTTGTTATTCCAAATAAATACATTTAAATCATAATGATAAACAAAGCTGAGCAGACGAGCGTCTGTTCAGAGCAATCAACCGTGGCGGTGCTCAAAGTCAGCCATAAAATCAGTTAATGCTTTTACGCCTTCAATTGGCATCGCGTTATAGATAGAGGCACGCATACCTCCAGCAACACGGTGGCCTTTTAAAGCTTGTAAACCTTGGGCCTCTGCTTCACTCAAGAACAATTTGTCCAGCGAAGGATCAATCATTTGGAACGGCACATTCATCCAGGAACGATTCACGGTCGCGATCTGATTGCGATAGAAATCAGAGCTGTCGATAGCGTGATACAGTAATGCAGCTTTCGCCTGATTACGTTTTTCCATTTCGCCTAAACCACCCTGTTCTTTCAGCCATTTAAATACCAGGCCGGACAGATACCAGGCGAAAGTTGGCGGCGTGTTGAACATAGAGCCGTTCTCTGCCAAAACCTTATAATCAAGGATAGCTGGCAACTCAGTGCGCGCTTTACCAAGCAAATCTTCGCGCACGATCACCACTGTCAGACCAGCTGGACCGATATTCTTTTGGGCACCGGCATAAATGACACCATAGCGGCTGACATCAATCGGGCGAGAGAGAATGGATGAGGAGTAATCGGCAACCACAACTTTGTTACCAAAGTCAGGTTCTTCATTGATAGCCAGCCCGTCAATGGTTTCATTCGGGCAATAATGCACATAGGCGGCATTATCGCTCAATTTCCATTGTTTCATCGGAGCAATGCCTGTCACGCCGTTATCATGCGTCTTCACATCAATCACATTCGGCGTGCAATATTTCTGAGCTTCTTTGACCGCACTGTGCGCCCAATAGCCACCGTCGATGTAATCAGCGCTGCGGCTGTCACCCAGTAAATTCAGTGGCACTGCGGCAAACTGCGCACGTGCTCCGCCATGACAAAATAACACTTTATAATTGGCGGGGATCTGCATCAGATCGCGCAGATCTTTTTCTGCTTCTTCAGCTACCTGCATAAATTCTTTACTGCGATGGCTGATCTCCATGACCGACGTACCCAGACCATGCCAGTTACGTAATTCCTGCTCCGCACGACGTAAAACTTCGACCGGCAGCATTGCAGGCCCTGCGCTAAAATTATAAACCTGTGTCATTTCCCCTCACCACACTCAACTGAGATTGCCATCGTTATAAATCCTCACTCGGTTTTATCATTCGACTCCGCTTGCTGCAACGGTTATTCACTTGAGGGGGAAAAACTGTGGGTGCTTGAATGAGACGGAGACCGAAGCCTCCGTCAAAGATTGGATCTATCAATAGGCGTGGAACAATTTTTGAATTTCTTGTGGTTTTTGCGTTTGGGTTAATGCCAATTGCAGCAGTACCCGTGCTTTTTGTGGATTAAGTGAGCCAGAAGCAACAAAACCATATTGGGTATCATCAACTTCAGCATCTTCGGTGGTAGAGCCAGTGGGGACGCGGGATGAACGCACGACTGCGACGCCATTGTGTGCCGCGGTTGCCAGTGTATCAAATACCGTTTTATACAGGTTGCCATTACCCACACCGGCGCTGACAATCCCTTTATAACCATCGTCAATCAATGCCTTAGCGGGTAAGTCAGAGGCATTGGCATAGTTATAAATAATGCCCACTTTCGGTAATTCATTGAGCTTGCTGATATCAAAGGCAGGCTGGCGTGGCGCTGGCTGATGAAGATAATTCACTTTACCATCATAGATATAGCCCAATGGCCCAGTATTAGGTGACTGGAAGGTTTGCACCGAGGTAGTGTTGGTTTTCATGACATCACGGCCGGTTAATACCGTATCATTCATCGCCACCAGCACACCGCGTTTAGCAGAGTTAGGGTCACTGGCAACCACCACGGCGTTGTAAAGATTCAGCGGGCCGTCAGCACCCAGTGCCGTGGCCGGGCGCATGGCCCCAACCATCACCACGGGCTTATCACAATTGACCGTTAAATCGAGGAAATAGGCAGTTTCCTCCAATGTATCAGTCCCATGAGTAATCACGAATCCGTCAGTTTTGGCGCAATCAGCATTAATTTTTTTCGCCAATTTCAGCCAAACTTCATCATTCATATCCTGAGAACCGATATTAACCACTTGCTCACCCTGAATATTGGCGAGTTTTTTCATTTCTGGCACGGCGTTAACCAGAGCATCGACCCCCAGTTTGCCCGCAGTATAGTTAGATTTAGTGGCTGAATCACCGCCACCGGCGATAGTTCCCCCGGTCGCCAATAAAGTAATATTGGGCAGAGCAAAGGCCGAACCGCTGATCCCTGCTAAGATTCCGGCTAAGACAGTTAGCTTTATAGATTTCATATTATGACTCCATCATTTATAAGCTAGTGAATTATCCGGAATATCCACACTAAAACTGTGACATTTACTGTGCTTTAGGAATACATGGAGCTATTAACTAAAAACCCGTATGATTGCGCGTTTTTAGTACCGCCAAAAAGTGAAGACCATGACCCAAACCTTTATTCCCGGCAAAGACGCCGCGCTGGAAGACTCCATCTCCCGCTTTCAGCAAAAACTGAGCGACCTCGGTTTTAATATTGAAGAAGCCTCCTGGCTGAACCCAGTTCCTCACGTTTGGTCGGTACATATCCGCGATCGTGACTGCCCGCTGTGCTTTACCAACGGTAAAGGTGCCAGCAAGAAAGCCGCACTGGCGTCGGCCTTGGGTGAATATTTCGAGCGTTTATCCACTAACTATTTTTTTGCCGACTTCTATCTGGGCAAAGCAATAGCTGAGAGTGATTTCGTTCACTACCCAAATGAGAAATGGTTCCCCATTCCTGAAGATGATTTGTTGCCGGAAGGTATTCTGGATGAGCGCTTGCTGGCGTTTTACGATCCAGAAAACGAACTGGTCGCCAGTGACCTGGTGGATTTGCAGTCAGGGAATGCGGCGCGCGGTATTTGTTCTCTGCCATTCACCCGCCAGTCAGATTTAGAAACCGTCTATATTCCAATGAATATTATCGGCAATCTGTATGTTTCAAACGGCATGTCTGCGGGTAATACCGCCAATGAAGCTCGCGTACAGGCATTGTCCGAAGTGTTTGAACGTTCAGTGAAAAATCGTATTATTGCGGAATCTATCAGCTTGCCGGAAATCCCGGCCGAGGTGTTAAACCGCTATCCGGGCGTGGTAGAAGCTATCGCAAAACTGGAAGAGGAAGGTTTCCCGATCCTGTCATACGATGCCTCTTTAGGTGGCAAATACCCGGTAATTTGTGTGGTGTTGTTTAACCCGTCAAACGGAACATGTTTTGCTTCATTCGGCGCACATCCCGACTTCGGCGTAGCCCTTGAGCGTACCGTCACTGAGCTGTTGCAAGGCCGTAGCCTCAAAGACTTAGATGTATTCACCGCGCCAACCTTTGATGATGAAGAAGTCGCCGAACATACCAATCTGGAAACACACTTTATCGATTCAAGCGGTTTAATCAGCTGGGATATGTTTAAACAAGAAGCTGATTATCCCTTCGTGGATTGGAGCTTTAAAGGCACGACAGAAGAAGAATTTGCCACCTTAATGGCTATCTTCAAGCAAGAAGACGCCGAAGTGTACATCGCCGATTATGAACACTTAGGAGTGTATGCTTGCCGAATTTTGGTGCCGGGGATGTCTGATATTTATCCAGCTGAAGATCTGCTGATGGCGAACAACACCATGGGCGTGCACCTGCGTGATACCTTGCTGGCGCTGCCAGACAGTGATTGGCAACCAGAGCAGTATCTGGAACTCATTCAGACTCTGGATGATGAAGGGTTGGATGATTTCGCCCGCGTCCGCGAGCTGCTGGGTATTGCCTCTGGTAAAGATAACGGCTGGTATACACTGCGGGTGGGTGAGTTGAAATCTATGCTGGCGCTGGCTGGCGGTGATTTGGAGCAAGCACTGATTTGGGTGGAATGGACGCAAGATTTCAACTCTTCGGTCTTTACCGCAAAACAGGCAAACTACTATCGTTGCCTACAAACTCTGTTGCTGTTGACCCAAGAGCCAGACCGCGACCCAGCGCAATATTACAATGCATTCGTGAAGATGTATGGTCAGGAAGCTGTAGAGGCTGCATCCGCAGCCATCGCCGGTGAAGAGCGCTTCAATGGCCTGTTCAGTGTGGATGAAGATCTCAAAGCCCTGCCAGCACACCAAGCGCTGCTGGGTGCTTACGCTAAATTGCAGGCGGCGAAACGCCGTTATTGGGCAAAAAGCGAGTAACTCCTCGGCCCTATAGATTTCAGTTAATTATCTGTCGGAGCTGATAAAGTCAATTGAAGGGGAATCGTGCCGTTGGGGTCGTAGCGACGTAAGTCGCCGGAGCGCCCCTAGGTGCGGTAAACCCTTCACTCACTGAACTATCAGCAACTTTGTCATTAACCTCAAGCGGCATTGCGCCGCTTTTGTATCGCAAATTTTTCAGCTATTAATTTCTGCAATTATTCCTAACCAAAATAAATACCAATGACACCAGCCAACAATTGTTTTTGTCATAAAAAAACGTTATTTTTTGACGCCGCTCTAGGGTAAAACAGCACCTTTAAACAAACATTATTTGCCAATCAGAGGAAACAAACAAAGAGGTGAATAAATAGTTAATATTTAATGACAGCGATGAATTAAAATAGCTACAAATACTACTTTTAGTTAACGTTCTCAACGGCTTTAAAACAGCAGAATCAAAATTTTTTGCAAATCTTAAAATATTTTTTTATTTTAAAAATCAAATAGTTAATCCAATTAAGCACATACTTTGTAGTGTTTTAGGGCTAACTAAACTCGCGCAATATGATCCATATCAATTTTCACGCTATACTGCTTTGCTAGTATCTCGTTGTGCTTTATTAACCCTTAAGAGAGAGTTAGTGTGAAAGCTGACAACCCCTTCGATGCATTATTACCTGCGGCAATGGCTAAAGTAGCCGAAGATGCCGGTGTCTATAAAGCCACCAAGCATCCGCTAAAAACTTTTTATTTAGCGATTACTGCTGGTGTGTTTATTTCAATTGCGTTTGTTTTTTATATTACAGCGACTACCGGTACTGCTGGCGTGCCTTTCGGCTTTGCCAAGTTGGTAGGTGGTATTTGTTTCTCCCTGGGGCTAATGTTAGTGGTGGTATGTGGTGGTGATCTTTTCACTTCTACTGTTCTGACTACGGTGGCCAAAGCCAGTGGCCGTATTACCTGGCGTCAACTGGGATGCAACTGGGTTAATGTCTATATTGGGAACCTGTGCGGTGCGCTATTCTTCGTGTGCCTTATTTGGTTCGCGGGCCAATATACTGTGGCAAATGGTCAATGGGGCTTGAATGTTTTACAAACAGCCGACCACAAATTGCACCATACTTTTGTTGAAGCAGTATGTTTGGGTATTTTGGCCAACTTAATGGTCTGCCTGGCGGTTTGGATGAGCTACTCCGGCCGTACCATAATGGACAAGATGTTTGCGATGATTTTACCGGTGGGTATGTTTGTTGCCAGCGGCTTTGAGCATAGCATCGCAAATATGTTTATGATTCCTATGGGTATCGTGATTAAAAACTTCGCGCCCCCAGAATTTTGGCAATCCATAGGAGCAGCACCTGAGCAATTTGCTAACTTAACCGTAAGTAACTTTATTATTGATAACCTGATCCCGGTCACTATCGGCAACATCATCGGTGGCGGATTATTGGTAGGTTTGACTTACTGGGTAATTTATCTGCGCGGTGACCAGCAACACTAAGTGTGGCCGCACACGGTTTTCGAAGAAATTCACATTAAAAGGTAGATGCATTATGACCGAACTTAATGAAAAATTGGCCAAAGCATGGCAAGGCTTTACCCAAGGTGACTGGCAAAAAGAAGTCAACGTTCGTGACTTCATCCAGAAAAACTACACCCCTTATGAAGGCGATGAGTCCTTCCTTGCCGGCTCTACCGAAGCGACCGACAAGCTGTGGGCGCAAGTTATGGAAGGTATCAAACTGGAAAACCGCACTCATGCGCCAGTTGATTTCGATACCGACGTAGCAGCGACCATCACCTCTCATGATGCTGGCTACATTAATAAAGATCTGGAAACCATCGTTGGTTTGCAGACTGAAAAACCATTGAAACGTGCCCTGATCCCATTCGGCGGCATCAAAATGGTAGAAGGCTCTTGCAAAGTTTACGGTCGTGAACTTGACCCGCAACTGAAAAAAGTCTTCACCGAATACCGTAAAACACATAACCAAGGTGTGTTTGACGTTTATACCAAAGACATCCTGAACTGCCGTAAATCTGGTGTACTGACTGGTTTGCCAGATGCTTATGGTCGTGGCCGTATCATCGGTGACTATCGTCGCGTAGCCGTTTACGGTATCGACTTCCTGATGAAAGACAAACTGGCTCAGTTCAACTCTTTGCAGGATGACCTGGAAAACGGTAAAGACCTGGAAATGACCATTCAGCTGCGTGAAGAAATTGCTGAACAGCATCGCGCTCTGGGTCAAATCAAAGAAATGGCAGCCAAATATGGTTGTGATATTTCTGGTCCGGCAACTAACGCCAAAGAAGCTGTACAGTGGACTTACTTCGGCTACCTGGCTGCGGTTAAATCTCAGAACGGCGCTGCCATGTCCTTCGGCCGTGTTTCTACCTTCCTCGACGTTTATATCGAACGTGATATGAAAGAAGGTAAATTGACTGAAATCGAAGCGCAGGAACTGATTGACCATTTGGTAATGAAACTGCGTATGGTTCGCTTCCTGCGTACCCCTGAGTATGATGAGCTGTTCTCTGGTGACCCAATCTGGGCAACTGAGTCTCTGGCAGGTATGGGCGTTGACGGCCGTACTCTGGTGACTAAAACCAGCTTCCGCTTCTTGAACACCCTGTACACCATGGGGCCGTCTCCAGAGCCGAACATGACCATTCTGTGGTCTGAAAAGCTGCCACTGAACTTCAAAAAATATGCAGCTAAAGTGTCTATCGATACTTCATCTGTACAGTATGAAAACGATGACCTGATGCGTCCTGACTTCAACAACGATGACTATGCCATCGCATGTTGTGTTAGCCCGATGATTGTCGGTAAACAAATGCAGTTCTTCGGCGCGCGTGCCAACCTGGCGAAAACCATGTTGTATGCAATTAACGGCGGCGTTGATGAAAAAATGAAGATCCAGGTTGGCCCGAAAGAAGCGCCAATGATGGATGAAGTGCTGGACTATGACAAAGTCATGGAACGCATGGATCACTTTATGGATTGGCTGGCTAAACAATACGTTACTGCGCTGAACATCATCCATTACATGCATGACAAGTACAGCTACGAAGCTGCACTGATGGCCCTGCATGACCGTGATGTTTACCGTACTATGGCGTGTGGTATCGCAGGTCTGTCTGTTGCTGCTGACTCCCTGTCTGCAATCAAATATGCCAAAGTAAGCACCATTCGTGATGCTGATGGCCTGGCTATCGACTTCAACATCGAAGGCGAATATCCACAGTTTGGTAACAACGACCCACGTGTTGATGACATCGCTTGTGACCTGGTTGAGCGCTTCATGAAGAAAATTCAGAAGCTGCGTACTTACCGTGGTGCAGTCGCAACTCAGTCTGTACTGACCATCACCTCTAACGTGGTTTATGGTAAGAAAACCGGTAACACCCCAGATGGCCGCCGCGCTGGTGCTCCATTCGGTCCAGGTGCTAACCCAATGCACGGTCGTGACCAGAAAGGTGCTGTTGCCTCTCTGACTTCTGTTGCTAAACTGCCGTTTGCTTACGCGAAAGATGGTATTTCTTACACCTTCTCTATCGTGCCAAACGCACTGGGTAAAGACGACGAAGTGCGTAAAGCTAACCTGGCAGGTCTGATGGATGGTTACTTCCATCACGAGGCGTCCATCGAAGGTGGTCAACACCTGAACGTGAACGTAATGAACCGCGAAATGCTGTTAGACGCGATGGAAAATCCGGAAAAATATCCGCAATTGACTATCCGTGTATCAGGCTACGCAGTTCGTTTCAACTCGCTGACTAAAGAACAGCAGCAGGATGTGATTACACGTACATTCACACAGTCAATATAAGTTCTAACTAAAATAGATTAGACTAAAAGGCTCCACCTTCGTGGGGCCTTTATTTATCCAGTATTGGAGTAACCTGCAATGTCCGTACTTGGCCGCATTCACTCATTCGAATCCTGTGGCACCGTTGACGGCCCTGGTATTCGATTTATCGTATTCTTCCAGGGTTGCCTGATGCGCTGCCTGTATTGCCATAACCGTGATACCTGGGACACCCATGGCGGTAAGGAAGTTACCGTTGAAGAATTGGTCAAAGAAGCCGTTACCTATCGCCATTTTATGAATGCTTCTGGTGGCGGTGTTACTGCCTCCGGTGGCGAAGCCATCTTACAGGCTGAGTTTGTTCGTGATTGGTTCCGCGCCTGTCACGAAGAAGGTATTCACACTTGTCTGGATACCAATGGTTTTGTGCGCCGTTATGATCCGGTGATTGATGAATTACTGGATGCCACTGATTTAGTGATGCTGGATTTAAAACAGATGGATGACAGCGTGCATCAGAATCTGGTCGGCGTATCCAATCACCGAACCCTTGAATTTGCTCGCTATCTGGCAAAACGCAATCAAAAAACCTGGATCCGTTATGTGGTCGTGCCGGGTTGGTCGGATGATGATAAATCCGCCCATATGCTGGGTGAATTTACTCAGAACATGACCAATATCGAGAAAATCGAATTGTTGCCTTATCATGAGCTAGGTAAGCACAAATGGATTGCCATGGGCGAAGAATACAAACTGGATGGGGTCAAGCCCCCTACCGCGGAGATTATGGACCGCGTGAAAGGTATTCTTGAAAGCTATGGTCACAAAGTGATCTACTGATAGCTGTCAAAATATTAGCTAATTTTCAATCAATACCGCCATGCAAGATTTTCTCGCTGGCGGTATTTTTTTGGCGGTTACACCGCGGCGAACGGCGTTTTTTGCTGATCGGGTTTACGTAGCAACATCATTAAATACACCAAAGCCACACCCGCAATCATGATAAACAATAGATTGTCTGAATAGCGCTGCATCAACAATGAAGTCATGGTCGGGCCGGTCAGACTACCGATGGTATAACTCATCAATAGCGCCTGATTCATGGCGACCAATTCATCGGCACTCGCCTTTTCACATGCCCACGCCATGGCGACAGGATAAAGGGTAAAACCGGCGCACCCCAAAATAAACAGTGCCGGTGCCAGCGCATAGTTACCCAGAATGGCGATACTACCGAGAATCACCACAAACACCTGAATCCGTAGCACCAACAAACGACCATAGCGGTCGGCCATTTTGCCTATTGGCCACTGACCAATTATCCCTGAACTGACCAGCAACGCCATCCACCATCCAACACTGGCATCACTCATTCCTTGATGCGATAAATACAACGGCAGCAGACCATAGAGCGAACCTAATAACACACCGGAGATAATGCAGCCATTAATCCCCAAACGCGCACTACGGCGCTTCAGCATCGGCCAAACGGCGATATGGGGTACATCACCGCTATCTTGATGAGAAAAATGCGCAAATAACAGCGGCAACATTGCGGTAATGACCAATGCACTGACCCACGGAATAACACTGAGTAGTTGAGTCGAGACTACCCCCAAGAGTAACTGACCAGTGACGGTGCCCAGATAGTAAACCATCATATAGGCCGCCAACAGTTGCCCTCGGTTGGTTACCGTGCCACTACGTAGTAATGCACTTTCGACAATAACCCAAATTAATGCACACGCCACACCAGCGAAAAAGCGCCAGCCTAACCAGCTCCAGAAATCAACCGACAGCATTAACCCACATGTCGCCAGCGCGAATAAAATACAGGAATAATGGTAGCTGCGATTAAAACCGAGTTGTTGGATAATCCGCCCGGCAATCAATGTCCCAACCAGATTCCCGCTAAAATACGATGAACTTACCATCCCCACTTGCCAGGTCGGCAATTGTTGATGAGATAGCCATAAGGGAACCAATGTATTTAAAACCGCGATAGAAATCGTAAACAGCAAAAGCCCACAGAGCAAAAGCAGCACCGGGCGAGAATATGCGGACATAATAAGACTGAAGCCGTCGGGACAAGAAAAGTGAGCGCATCATGCCACTGGTGATAAAAAAGTCAATTACATCACGAGAGTCGATAGCACGATATGTTGTTGGATAAATCCCTACGCGATAAATTTTGTGTATTCGCCATAACCCAAAAAAGAAAAAGCGCCCGAAGGCGCTTTATAACTACTTGATAATCAAGCGAGAGATATTGACTCGCTGTGACTAACCAATAAATTCCAAACCACCCATATAAGGGCGCAAGACTTCTGGCACCTGGATACGGCCATCTGCCTGCTGGTAGTTTTCCAGCACTGCAACCAAAGTACGCCCAACTGCCAGACCAGAACCATTCAGGGTATGAACCAAACGGGTTTTTCTGTCAGTTTTGTTACGGCAACGTGCTTGCATACGGCGAGCCTGGAAATCCCACATGTTTGAACATGAAGAAATTTCGCGATAAGTATTCTGCGCTGGCAACCACACTTCCAGGTCGTAAGTTTTGCTGGAGCCAAAGCCCATATCACCAGTACACAACAGCATTTTGCGATATGGCAATTCCAGCAATTGCAGCACTTTCTCTGCGTGACCGGTCAGCTCTTCCAATGCCGCCATAGAATCTTCAGGGCGGGTTATCTGCACCATCTCAACTTTGTCGAATTGATGCATACGGATCAAGCCACGGGTATCACGGCCATAGGAACCCGCTTCAGAACGGAAGCAAGGGGTATGTGCCGTCATTTTCAATGGCAGAGACTCTTCTTCCAGAATCTCATCACGCACCAGATTGGTCACCGGCACTTCTGCCGTTGGAATCAATGCATAGTTGCTACTGTCAGATTCTTCTTCCAGTGGTTTGGTATGGAAAAGATCACCACCAAATTTAGGCAACTGACCGGTACCGTACAGAGTCGCATGGTTAACTAAATAAGGAACATAGGTTTCCAGATAACCGTGTTTTTCAGTGTGCAGATCCAACATGAACTGTGCCAATGCGCGGTGCATACGAGCAATTTGCCCTTTCATCACCACAAAACGCGCACCAGTCAGTTTCACCGCGGCGGCAAAATCAAGCCCACCGGCCATTTCGCCCAAGGAGACGTGATCTCTCACCTCAAAGTCATACTGGCGTGGTTCACCCCAACGGCTGACTTCAAGATTATCGTTTTCATCTTTACCCACCGGAACCGAATCATCTGGCAGGTTAGGAATCGACAATGCCAGGTCGCGGATTTCGTTTTGCAACTTGTCCAGTTCGGCCTTGGCTGCATCCAGCTTTTCACCCAACTCGTTGACTTCAAGACGTAATGGTTCGATATCTTCGCCACGCGCCTTGGCCGCACCGATCAGTTTCGATCGGGAGTTACGTTCTGCTTGCAGACTTTCTGTTTCAACCTGTAAAACTTTGCGGCGCTCTTCTTGTTGGCGCAACATCTCTACATCAAGTTTAAAACCTCTGCGAGCCAGTTTTTCGGCTACTGCGTCTAGCTCATTGCGCAGCATATTGGGATCGAGCATGCTAGTCCTGTGCTTGTAGTTATGGTTACACCCTTGAACTGGAATTGCCGTGTTGTTAGCAACGCCATGCTTTGGGGTATAAAGGGTTATTGAAAATAATTTAACCACGTAAGCAGCATAAACAGCCGCTTAGCAGTCCTATATAGCGCTAACCTTACCGCAACAGCAAGGCTAGCGGTAGCGTTTTATCGGGCTATTTTGATCCTGCTCAGCCAGCCATGCCAGCTTTTCACCAATTTTGCCTTCCAGACCTCGGGATGACGGTAAATAGTAGCGGGTCGAGGCCATTTCTGGTGGAAAATAGTTCTCACCGGCAGCATAAGCATATTGTTCATCATGGGCATAACGGTATTCAGCCCCCAAACCCATTTCTTTCATGAGTTTAGTCGGCGCATTACGCAGATGTTCCGGCACATCAAAGTCAGGTTTATCACGCGCATCTTGCATTGCTGCTTTAAACGCCGTGTAAACCGCATTACTTTTCGGTGCACAGGCCAGATAAACAATTGCCTGAGCAATCGCTCGCTCACCTTCAGCCGGGCCAACACGGGTAAAACAATCCCACGCAGATATCGCCACTTGCATCGCGCGGGGATCGGCATTGCCAATGTCCTCTGACGCTATCGCCAGTAAACGCCGGGCAACATAGAGCGGATCGCCACCTGCAGTGATAATTCGCGCATACCAATACAAGGCCGCATCTGGCGCGGAACCACGAATCGATTTATGGACTGCCGAGATGAGGTCGTAATAACGATCACCTTTATTATCAAAGCGCGCGCTACGTTCACCTGATACTTCTTTCAGCAAATCCGGGGTTAACACTCGCACCCCGTTGGCATCTATTTCTGCCATATCCGCCATCATTTCAAGGCTATTCAAAGCACGGCGCGCATCGCCCCCCACCAATTCAGACATCATGCGGCGGGTTTCATCTGGCAGTTTTATATTCTGCCCACCATAGCCCCGACTGCTATCTGACATCGCTTGATCGATAACTTTTTCAATGTCTGCGGCGGTCAGCGCTTTTAGCAAATAGACGCGCGCTCGGGAGAGCAAAGCCGAATTCAGTTCAAATGAAGGGTTTTCAGTAGTGGCACCAATAAATGTGATCGTGCCATCTTCGATATGGGGTAAAAATGCATCTTGCTGACTTTTATTAAAGCGATGGACTTCATCGACAAATAAAATAGTTCGCCGCCCCGCGTCGCGGTTTTGCCGGGCGCGCTCAATCGCTTCGCGAATTTCTTTAATGCCGGAGGTCACCGCAGAAATACGTTCAACATCCGCTTGACCATAACGGCCAATAATCTCTGCCAGCGTGGTTTTGCCGGTTCCCGGCGGCCCCCAGAGGATCATTGAGTGTAATTGCCCAGCAACGATTGCCCGCGGTAACGGTTTACCCGGAGCCAGCAAATGCTGCTGACCAATATATTGCTCCAACGTCAAAGGCCGCATACGCGCGGCCAATGGCTGAAACTCATTCTGGGAAAAGTCGAGGGACATATTACTCACACTGACCTCACTGCCGCTGGTCGTCCAGCGTTACGCCTTTTGGTAGGGTAAATTTAAATTTGCTGGCATCCGCTGAGCTATTTTGCTGACCTTTCAGTGTATAAGCGCTGCGCTGCCCATCTTGCTCAACCGCAGTAAAGCTCTTGATAGTGCCCGTTGGCGTTACTGTGATAGCAAATTGCTTTAGATTGCCGCTGGCGCTCTTAGGTGTCAGCTCAAAATCGTCACCTTTCTGCTTCACATTATACTGCTTCCAATCATCCGGGTTATTGCGGGTAATAAGCATAAATGGCGTGTTACCTGTGGCATTTTTCAGCCAGGTCGCCGTTGCCTGCTCAACGAATGGGTTATAGAACCACAATGTTTCACCATCAGAAATCAAAATGCTCTCGTCAGGTGAAGTCATATGCCAGTTAAATAAATTAGGCCGTTTCACCCATAACTCACCCTCACCTTCTTGTACCGCGGCTCCCTCTGAGCTGGTCACTTTTTGTGAGAAGTTAGCATGAAAACTGTTCACCTTACTCAGGCGAGCTTGTAAGTCGGAACTGGCATCGGCCAGTGCGTGAGCCGAAATTAACCCCGATAACAGACAGCAAGCTACAAGCAGTTTTTTCATTATTCTAAATACCTTATAAAATTCTCTGATAAATATGGGGTGTACGCTTTTTTGCATAAGGGCCGCAAAGCGGCCCTGTCTATGATAACTGCCTCAGAGCAAAATATGACTACTCATGTGGCGGCGGGGCCAATACCTCACGATTACCGTTATGGCCCGGTGTACTGACAATCTGCTGGGCTTCCATCTGTTCGATGATACGTGCAGCGCGGTTATACCCGATACGGAATTGGCGTTGCACCCCGGAGATAGATGCCCGGCGTTTCTCCAATACGAAGCTCACAGCTTGATCGAACAGTGGGTCCAACTCTTCGTCGCTATCCAGGCCAAGGCTACCGCCTTCACCCTCGTCTCCGCCACTGAGAATGCTCTCAATATATTGAGGCCGGCCTCGCGCTTTCCAATCATTAACGACTGCGTGTACTTCTTGATCTCGGACAAAAGCGCCGTGAACACGTACCGGAATTGAGGAGTTAGGTGCCATATACAACATGTCCCCCATACCCAGTAGTGACTCTGCACCGCCCTGATCAAGGATAGTTCGTGAGTCAATCTTGCTGGAAACCGTAAATGCGATACGGGTTGGGATATTGGCTTTAATCAAGCCAGTAATTACATCCACTGAGGGTCGCTGAGTTGCCAGAACCAAATGAATACCGGCAGCTCGGGCTTTTTGTGCCAAACGAGCAATCAACTCTTCAACTTTCTTGCCCACCGTCATCATCAGGTCAGCAAACTCATCCACCATGACGACGATATAAGGTAATTTCACCAACATTGGCGGTGAAATATCCATGCTATCGGAGGGTTTCCAGAATGGGTCTGGAATTGGTCGCCCCATAGCTTCAGCTTGTGCAACTCGCTCATTGTACCCGGCAAGGTTACGTACGCCCAACGCAGACATCAGCTTATAACGCCGTTCCATTTCGCCGACACACCAACGTAGCGCATTCGCGGCATCCTTCATATCCGTAACCACTTCGGTTAACAGATGAGGGATGCCCTCATACACTGACAGCTCCAGCATTTTCGGGTCAATCATGATAAAACGCACATCATCAGGCGTGGCTTTATACAAGATGCTGAGGATCATGGCGTTAACACCTACCGATTTACCGGAACCGGTTGTACCCGCCACCAGCAAATGAGGCATTTTTGCAAGATCAGCTACTACCGGTTGCCCGGCAATATCTTTACCTAACACGATAGCTAACGGTGATGGATTATCACGGAATTTGGCGCAATCAAGCACTTCGCGCAAATAAACGGTCTGACGATGTTTGTTCGGCAGCTCCAATCCGACATAAGGTTTGCCAGGAATAACCTCAACCACACGCACAGCAATGGCCGATAGCGAACGGGCCAGGTCACGAGAAAGATTGGAGATACGTGAAGCTTTGACGCCAGGGGCTAAATCAAGCTCAAAGCGGGTAATCACCGGCCCTGGTGAGATACCGACCACTTCCGCTTTCACCCGATAATCCCCTAGACGCGCTTCCACCAGACGAGCCGTTTGCTCCAAAGCGAACATATCGACCGGCTCTTCTTCCGCTGGCGGTGAAGAAAGGAGGTCCAGTGTAGGTAATGGTGTTGTTGGTTTCACCAATGGTTGGTCATTACGCATCAGGAATGGGTGAATCAAACTATCCATCGCCGGGATCGGCTGCACTGGTGACACGGGCTGTGTTGATGCCGTAGGCTGCACTGGTGTTGATTGACCTGAATATGTTTGATGAGTTTGATTTACCCCTGATACCTGATAGCCCGAGACCTGTTCAGTGTGCTCTGGTACTGAAGAACTTTGCACCGGTGCAGGCTGTGCGGCTTCGTCAACATACGGCGACAACGTAAACAGAGGCTCACGCGGGCTCTCATCAACCAGATCGGCAACAGGAGAGAATGTAAAGGCACTGCGAGTATCTACCGGCTGCATCTCTTCAACAGCAACATGTTCATATTGACTATTGTCACTGTTTTCACCCTGCATTGCGCCATAACGATGTTGTTGCTGCGCGGCAAAAGCTTGTCGTAATGCCGCCTCTTGCAAGGCTTGCTCATCTTCCGGCTCAACCGCTGCGAAAGTATTCACTCCCGCATCGGCTGATTGCCCATAACGCTCAGATTGTTGATCAGCAAAGGCTTTACGCAAGATTGCCTGTTCTAATGCATCATCATCTTCAGATGCGACAGCTGCGGTGAACGGCGTCTGAGGTGCTTGTGCTTCTTGCTCACGTTGCTCCTGCTCCGCCATACGTTGAGACGGAAGTTTGATCCCGTATGATGCCAGCTCGCGCCTTGTAGGAATACGAACAGGGTTAGGCCGTGGCAACTCCGGTCCTATACCTTGTTTAACCTGCGAACTGCTATCACTGGTAGCGGTAAATGCTGGCATAAACGTAGCTGCGGCTGCACTTGCCGCGACAATCCCAACGGTAGATTCAGGGCGATTGACGGCCCCCATAGCAGCCAGACTATCAGTATCTGTGCCTAATCCTGGGTTCATATAAGGTGTATTTTCCACCTGATCGCTCTGCTGTTGTGCCGCAGAAAAATCAAATGGTGAATGGCTGACAGGGGATGTTGGTTTATCCCATGAACCCAGTTGAGGTTCAGGCCGTTCAACCGGTGGTGCCATACGTGTTGGCGCAGGAGACGTCGCTTCTTGTGGAATCTCAAAAGAATAGAGCGGCGGTGTCGCGGCGACATTATCAGCCATCGGCTCTGTACCGTGGTTGATAACGGGTTCAGACGGATTCCCTGTAGATGCTAATACCGGTTGTTCACCATTATCAGTCGCACGCAATATACTCAGTAATGGATCATAATTATTTAATGGATCATTGCTTTCAGCCGCAATTTTATCTGTCGGAATTGCTCCATCTAATATTGGACTGGCAGGTGTGTCAGTTACCGATGGTGCCGAGAACAACACATCGTCGTCATCTGCATAGGCTGAATTTGCCGCCAGTGCGGTAGTCGCGGCTACACCCGCTATCGCTGTATTATTGGCACCCTTATCTTGCTCGGCGGTATTCGCTTCTTCAATTTGGTCATCTTCATCGTCATAACGTTCTTCACGACGCGAACGATTCGTCATAAATGTCAAAGAGCCTAAGACGAGCCCACCAATTTTTTCCGCAATAACCAACCATGACCAGCCAGTGAAAAGTGTCAGACCAACAGCCCAGATACAAAGCAATGTTAGGGTCGCACCAACGCCATTGAACCACGGCAACATGGCATTACTGAATAGACTACCGATTACCCCACCAGAGGCGAAGTAATACAGATCGTCAATATTTAATGCAGCCAGCCCGCATGACGTTAAAATCAGCGCTAATATGCCAATCAGGCGCAGCGAGAGAGCAAAGTAATCGATATGTTCACTGGCATCACGTTGGCGGAATGCAGCCCAACACAACATCACCATAATGGCGGGGATGGCATAAGCCAATACACCAAAAGTGAAGAACAATGTATCGGCCATCCAGGCACCAACACTCCCTCCAAGATTATGGATAGGCTCGTGCCATGAGGTTTGTGACCAACTCGGGTCTGAAGGATTGAAACTGAGCAGCGCGGCCATAAGGAAGGCTGCCAAAATCGTTACTACAATCAAAACAGCCTCAAGCAAACGACGCCCACTGCTGAGTTTTTTCAAAGTAACTTCTTTATCTTCTGTATATTCCTGGCTCAAGAAAGGCTCTCCAGGTTCCTGTTAACTGGTATGAGTAGCAACGCCGAGAACCCTCCCGGCGCTGAAACTGTATGAATAAACAGGAGTGTAACCAAATTACTCAGGTTTTGCACCTGCCTGTTTACCGCGTTTTAATAACAAGGCGGTTACTCTGTTTCACTTCTTCCATGACTACATAGGTACGTGTGTCATTCACGCCCGGTAGGCGAAGCAAGGTCTCGCCGAGTAATGTACGGTAAGCTGACATATCAGGTACACGGGTTTTCAACAAATAGTCGAAATCGCCGGAAACCAGGTGACACTCTTGAATTTCCTCAAGATTTTTTACAGCAGCATTAAATTGCTCAAATACATCCGGAGCGCCACGATTCAGAGTAATCTCAACGATAACCAACAATGATGCATCCAAATACTGTGGATTAAGCAATGCGGTATAGCCATGAATGAAGCCCTGACGCTCTAAGCGGCGAACCCGTTCCAAACATGGTGTTGGTGACAACCCTACTCGTTTTGAAAGCTCGACGTTGGAGATACGCCCATCCTTTTGTAATTCATTCAGGATGTTACGATCTATACGATCAAGCTCTTTCCCCGGACGTTTTTTATTATCTATCATCTTATAGTCTCTCTTAATTTCCTTGAGTCTGCGACAGGCTCCAATCCGTAATAGATTGAAAACTTGTTGCAAACAACGACCCGCAGCCTGTTTTATGCAAATATATCAACACGTTGTTATCTCACACCCTGTCTGTCCAACCGCATGCGAGGTACTCGATGATTATTAGCGTTGAGGAAGAGATAGCGCATCACGAGCAACCGCAGAAACATCCCCCCTACGGTTGTTCGGGAACATACTCCACATGCCATCCAGTATTAATCGAAAACATTCCAGGGTTTTCGCTTGGTATCACTGATACCAAATCTGAAATTATGGCGCGCAGATAATTTCTTCTTCCTATGATGTTTTCGCAAATGCACAGCCGATTGTCAAAGTAAAAGAAGTTAAATCAGTAGAACGTGCCAGAATTAAAATCTCAGTCCCCTTCACTAACCTATTTTTTCACCATTTTTTTGCTATAAAATGGCAAAATTGGCATGGGGAAATTGCAAATTTTTTTTGCGTTATCGGCTTGCAAGCCACATTTTTTATGGGGTCAAAGGCTTTTAAGGCTGTTTTGTCCATAACGTAAAAATGAATTTTGGTCTAATTTGCCCATTACTCAATTTTGTTTAACCGCTAACTGCCGATTCTTAATACACTTAGTTCATTAAATAGGCATTACCTATCAAACAAATCGCTAACAACATTTTTGTCTGCTTTTTTTAATGCTCGAATTTCCCTACAATCGTTAACATTGTCCGCCATTGTGGGAAAGAGGTATTCATGAGTACGGCTAAACATAGCAAATTGATTATTTTGGGTTCTGGTCCTGCGGGTTATACCGCGGCAGTTTATGCGGCACGCGCCAACCTGAACCCCGTATTGATTACCGGAATGGAAAAAGGCGGTCAATTGACCACCACCACCGATGTCGAAAACTGGCCAGGTGATCCGGAAGGTCTTACCGGCCCGGCGCTGATGGAACGGATGCATGCACATGCAGAAAAATTCCAGACAGAAATCCTGTTCGACCACATCCATAAAGTCGATCTACAAAATCGTCCATTCCGTCTATTTGGTGATAGTGCCGAGTACACCTGTGATGCGCTGATCATCGCAACAGGTGCATCTGCACGCTATCTTGGAATGGAATCGGAAGAGGCATTCAAGGGTAAAGGGGTTTCTGCCTGTGCAACTTGTGATGGTTTCTTCTACCGTAACCAAAAGGTTGCCGTCGTCGGCGGTGGTAATACCGCCGTTGAAGAAGCACTGTACCTGGCCAATATCGCTGCTGAAGTTCATCTAATTCACCGTCGTGATAGCTTCCGTTCCGAAAAAATCCTGATCGACCGTCTGATGGAAAAAGTGAAAAATGGCAATATCGTGTTGCACACTGATCGTACGTTAGATGAAGTGCTGGGTGACGATATGGGTGTAACAGGCGTGCGGCTGAAGTCGACCAAAAACAATGAAACCGAAGAGTTAGCGGTAGCTGGCGTATTTATTGCTATCGGTCATAGCCCTAACACCGCTATCTTTGGTGACCAGTTGGCACTGGAAAATGGTTACATTAAAGTGCAATCAGGTATTCAGGGCAATGCGACGCAAACCTCAATTCCGGGTGTATTTGCAGCGGGTGATGTTATGGACCACATCTACCGTCAGGCAATCACCTCTGCGGGTACCGGCTGTATGGCCGCGCTGGATGCAGAACGCTATCTTGATGGGTTAGTTAACGATAAATAGCATCTGACATAATTGATCCACCGAATACAAACGGGCAGCTGACAAATATGTGAGCTGCCCGTTTTTAATTTCTATTGGCCCTTTATTTTGTATCTCAGCATGTCAATGAAAAACAGCAAATTATAGATATCGACTAATGCGGCAACTATCACAAGCATTATGGTTTCACCTCATGGCATGACGAGGTAATATTGCCCCTCGCTGGTTTGCCATCTCGAAAGGTGACAACCATTTTTTGACATTTTCCCGTACTTTGCGCAGACAAATTGCCCGATGAATAAAACACGACAGTATGAGTTGATTCGTTGGCTGAAAAAACAAAGCGCCCCCGCGCAACGTTGGCTCCGCCTGTCCATGTTACTTGGCCTCCTCAGCGGATTATTGATTATTGCTCAAGCATGGCTGTTAGCCACCTTGCTGCAATCTTTAATTATCGATAAAGTCCCCCGCGCAGAATTAATCACTGATTTTGGTTTGCTGGCAGGAACCTTCGCCGTGCGCGCCGTGATCAGTTGGTTACGTGAGCGAGTGGGGTTTATTTGCGGCATGAAAGTGCGCCAACAAATCCGCAAAACAGTATTAGACCGATTAGAACAACTCGGCCCTGCCTGGGTAAGAGGCAAACCAGCCGGAAGTTGGGCGACGATTATTTTGGAACAGATTGAAGATATGCAGGATTACTATTCTCGCTATCTGCCACAAATGTATTTGGCTGTTCTTATTCCGGTGCTGATTCTCATTGCTGTCTTCCCGATCAACTGGGCGGCAGGTTTAATTCTATTCGTCACCGCGCCGCTGATCCCTTTGTTTATGGCACTGGTGGGAATGGGGGCAGCCGATGCTAACCGGCGTAATTTTGTAGCATTGGCCCGCCTGAGTGGTAACTTCCTCGATCGTCTACGCGGCCTGGACACCTTACGGCTATTTAACCGCGCTAAAGCGGAAACAGACCAAATCCGCGAATCCTCAGAAGATTTCCGCCGCCGCACGATGGAAGTGTTGCGAATGGCCTTCCTCTCCTCTGCCGTATTGGAGTTTTTCGCCGCCATTTCCATCGCAGTTGTTGCTGTCTATTTCGGCTTCTCTTATTTGGGAGAATTAAATTTTGGCAGCTACGGCCTTGGTGTCACACTGTTTGCAGGTTTTCTGGTTTTGATTTTGGCACCTGAATTCTTCCAGCCATTGCGAGATTTAGGCACGTTTTATCACGCCAAAGCACAAGCTGTTGGGGCTGCTGAATCACTGGTTACCTTTTTGAGCACTGACGGTGAAACTATTGGCCGGGGTGATAAAGTTCTTGATGGCACTGATTCCATCGCTCTCGAAGCAAATGAACTGGAAATACTATCTCCTACGGGTACCCGTTTGGCTGGGCCACTAACGTTCTCCCTATCAGCGGGGAAACGAGTTGCTATCGTTGGTCTGAGTGGTGCGGGCAAAAGCTCATTGCTTAACCTGCTATTGGGTTTTTTACCTTATCGCGGCTCATTAAAAATCAACAATATAGAGTTGCGTGAATTGGATCCGCAAACCTGGCGTGAGCAGCTAAGTTGGGTCGGACAGAATCCGCACTTGCCGGAACAGACACTGGTTGCCAATATTTTGCTGGGCCAACCTGATGCTAACAATGACCAATTACAACTGGCGATTGAACGCGCGTATATCAATGAGTTCCTCAATGACTTGCCGCAAGGGTTAGATACGGAGGTCGGTGACCATTCAGCGCGACTTTCTGTTGGGCAAGCCCAGCGAGTAGCTGTTGCCAGAGCATTGCTGAACCCATGCCGACTCTTGCTATTAGACGAACCTACGGCCAGTTTGGATGCCCATAGTGAGCAATTGGTCATGAAAGCGCTTGAAGAAGCCTCTCGTAGGCAGACGACACTGCTGGTCACTCATCAGTTGGAAGATACGTTGGGATATGATCAAATCTGGGTGATGGATAATGGTCTTTTAATTCAACAAGGTGATTACTCCAGCTTAAGTCAAGCTGACGGTTCATTTGCCAATCTGCTGTCCCACCGCAGTGAGGAGCTTTAATCATGCGAGTACTTCTCCCCTTTCTGGCGCTGTATCGCCGCCATTGGTTCCTAATTTGCCTGGGTATTGTGTTGGCAATCATCACCCTACTCGCCAGTATCGGATTGCTCACTTTATCCGGTTGGTTTTTGGCAGGAACCGCCATTGCTGGCCCCGCAGGATTGTATACGTTTAACTATCTGCTCCCTGCGGCAGGTGTGCGAGGTGCTGCGATTACCCGAACAGCAGGCCGCTATGCCGAACGCGTTGTCAGCCATGACGCAACATTTAGAGTGCTGGCACATCTACGGGTATTTGCATTCCAGAAAATCTTACCACTTTCCCCTGCAGGTATTGCTCGCTTTCGCCAGAGCGAGTTACTGAACCGCCTGGTTGCCGATGTCGATACACTCGACCACCTCTATCTGCGGGTCATATCACCATTGGTTGCTGCTGTTGTCATCATAGCTGCCGTAACCTTTGGCCTGAGTTACATTGATGTCAATTTAGCATTGACGCTCGGTGCCATCCTACTTGGGTTGTTATTGTTAGTGCCGTTGATTTTCTATCGTGCTGGTAAGCCTATTGGCCGCGATTTAACTAACCTGCGTGGCCTTTATCGTTCACAACTGACTTCTTGGTTGCAAGGTCAAGCCGAACTATTGGTTTTCGGAGCATTACATCGTTTTCGTGCTTCATTAGAAGAGATTGAACAGCGTTGGATGATTCGCCAAAAGCAACAAGCATCCTTGGCGGGTTTATCTCAGGCTTTAATGATTCTGGCTTCAGGTTTGACTGTCACATTAATTTTATGGCGAGCCGCTGACGGAATAGGAGGTGACAGCCAGCCAGGTGCATTGTTGGCGCTGTTCGTTTTCACATCGTTGGCGGCGTTTGAAGCTCTGTTACCCGTTGCAGGTGCTTTCCAGCACTTGGGGCAAGTTATTGCATCAGCGACTCGTGTTAGCCAGCTAATGGAACAAAAACCCGAAGTGATATTCCCGACCAGCGGCCCCGCTGTAGCCCAACAGGTAGCGCTAGAAGTGACAGGGTTGAGTTTTACTTACCCACAGCAACCCTTACCTGTTTTACAGAATATATCGCTGTCACTGGCCGCAGGGGAGCATATCGCACTATTGGGTCGTACGGGCTGTGGTAAGTCCACACTATTACAGTTACTAACCCGAGCATGGGATGCCAATGAAGGTGTCATTACGATAAACGGGAAACCTTTAGCCAGTTTCGATGAAACGACACTGCGCCAAATGATGACAGTGGTCAGCCAGCGGGTGCATATTTTCAGCAGTACATTGCGAGAAAATCTATTGCTGGCCTGCCCTACTGCAACAGATGAACAGCTAAAAATTGTTTTAAAACAAGTTGGCTTGGCTAATTTGCTAGATAACGATGAAGGGCTGAATGCCTGGATGGGGGATGGTGGGCGGCCATTATCTGGGGGGGAACAACGTCGCTTAGCTATTGCTCGTGCGCTGCTGCATCCAGCACCGCTGCTGCTTCTCGACGAACCCACCGAAGGATTAGACGCAGAAACTGAGCAACAGATTCTCACGTTATTACGCCAACACTGCCAGCATAAGAGCCTGATTATTGTCACACATCGCTTGTATGGGTTGGAATTTATGGATCGAATCTGTGTTATGGATGGAGGAAAGATAGTTGAGCAAGGTAGCCACCAAAACTTGTTACAAAACAAAGGGCGCTACTACCAGTTCCATCAGCGGCATTAATACGCAGATGGTGTGCAAGTAAAGCGCCTAAACACAGACAATAGACAGATAATCAGCAAGTTTATAGCTAGTATTAAGTAAAGCTGCTGAAACCAAAGCAATATTATTGTTATTGATGATTATATCCAAAGTCATTAGAGCCACAGCCGAAGATGCAGCGAATACATCGTCGATAGCGCTGTGGTTCCCAATACAACGGGGATGCCCAAATGGGCCTGTAAGTGTCATCAAGGGGATTTATGCGCATCACACAGCTCTCTTCTCAATCATTTGCGTTCCCCTCGCCTGAGCTGGCTCTGCGCGAACCAAACGGATTGTTGGCCTTAGGGGGAGATCTATCTCCTCCTCGTTTGTTGGCCGCCTATGAACGGGGGATTTTCCCCTGGTTCAGTCCTGGAGAAATGATTTTATGGTGGTCACCTGACCCTAGAGCTGTATTGTACCCAGAAGATTTACATATCAGCCGTAGCATGCGGCGCTTTCTGCGCAACTGCCCTTATCGATTTACGCTCAACCACGCTTTTGAAGATGTTGTCCGTGCCTGTGCCACCCTGCGTGATGAGGGAACCTGGATTGGGGATGATGTACAGCAAGCTTATTACCAGTTACATACACTGGGCCACGCCCATTCTGTAGAGGTTTGGTTGAAAAATGAACTGATTGGCGGTTTGTATGGTGTTTCAGTGGGCTCACTCTTTTGTGGTGAATCCATGTTTAGCAGGGCTAATAATGCCTCAAAAAGCGCTTTAATGGTTTTTTGTCATCATTTTACCCGTCATGGTGGAGAACTGATTGACTGTCAGGTCCTCAACGCTCACACTGCGTCGCTGGGTGCGATTGAGATCCCACGCAACTTTTTTTTGCAACAGTTGAGTCAACTCCAGTTTAGTCCACTACCGGCTGAATGCTGGTTACCGCAATCGTTGAATGTTTCATCCACGATGCAGGTAAAACTCAACCGTTGAAAAGAACCCCACATTAGGCTTTATCCCCTCTTCCCGGCAGACTAATTTTGCTGAAATGGTGCGATGACCGCCAACACTTCTTTACATAATGTGGGTTTTTCGGCATTATCTTGCCGGTTAAAAACTAAGGTAGTTACACCTAGAGGATTCGATGGCCAAAGAAGACAATATTGAAATGCAGGGCACCGTTCTTGATACGCTGCCGAACACCATGTTCCGTGTTGAATTGGAAAACGGGCACGTGGTAACCGCTCATATCTCCGGTAAAATGCGTAAAAACTATATCCGCATCCTGACGGGTGACAAAGTCACTGTAGAGCTGACCCCGTACGACCTGAGCAAAGGCCGCATTGTCTTCCGTAGCCGTTAATCGGCTAATCTGTCGCCAGTTTAAAGGCTGGCGAGCTCTGAGGATGTAGTCCCCACCTCCGGCGCCCTTTCCATTTAATGGCAGGGCGTTTTGCGTTTTCTTTTATTTGTCAATTTAGTGCATTTATTCACCATACAAATAAAAGTAAAATGTGCAAAGAAATAAAAAGGGCGATAGCTAAATTAGCTTATCGCCCTTTATTTTGTTCTAAATATGCAGTTACAGCACAGTTAGCAAATGGCTAACTTAGTGAACTGCACCTTCAGTTTTGCGTTTTTGTGCGCTCTGGAACTCATAAGCCAACTGTTGTTTTTCTTTATCCAATCCAACAGTGACTGAACCACCATCAACCAGAGAGCCAAACAACAATTCGTTAGCCAGCGGTTTCTTCAAGTTTTCCTGAATCACCCGAGCCATTGGCCGCGCACCCATCGCCTTGTCGTAACCTTTATCAGATAACCAATCACGTGCTTCTTCACTGACTTCCAGTGATACACCTTTAGCATCTAACTGCGCCTGCAACTCAACGATAAATTTATCGACCACTTGCTGGATAACAGCAGGTGACAAGTGGTTAAACCAAATAATGTTATCCAACCGGTTACGGAATTCCGGAGTAAACACTTTTTTGATCTCTTCCAGCGCATCAGTGCTGTTGTCCTGCTGTTTAAAACCAATGGAAGTACGCTGAGTTTCGCGCACACCGGCATTGGTGGTCATCACCAAAATGACGTTACGGAAATCGGCTTTACGACCATTGTTATCGGTCAGCGTCCCGTTATCCATCACCTGCAACAGCAGGTTAAACACATCCGGGTGCGCCTTTTCAATTTCATCCAGCAGCAGAACCGCATGAGGATGCTTAATAACCGCATCGGTCAACAGGCCACCTTGATCGTACCCAACATAGCCTGGAGGCGCACCAATCAAGCGGCTAACCGTGTGGCGCTCCATATATTCAGACATATCAAAGCGCAACAGCTCAATATCCAGCGCTTTGGCCAATTGCACCGTCACTTCTGTCTTACCAACCCCAGTTGGGCCAGCAAACAGGAATGAACCAACAGGTTTGTGCTCATGCCCCAAGCCCGCGCGACTCATTTTAATAGCCTCAGATAACGCCTCAATGGCCTTATCCTGACCGAACACCAGCATGTTCAGGCGGTCACTCAGGTTTTTCAGCACATCGCGATCACTGGCTGACACCGTTTTTTCCGGAATACGGGCGATGCGGGCAACCACAGACTCAATATCCGAAACATTGACCGTTTTCTTGCGTTTGTTCACCGGCATCAGACGGCTACGTGCACCAGCTTCGTCAATCACATCAATGGCTTTATCTGGCAGATGACGGTCATTAATGTATTTGACCGATAACTCCACCGCCGCACGGATTGCTTTTGCGGTATAACGCACATCATGATGCGCTTCGTATTTTGGTTTCAGGCCGTTGATAATCTGGACGGTTTCTTCCGGCGTCGGCTCAGTAATATCAATTTTCTGGAAACGACGTGCCAGCGCCCGATCTTTTTCAAAGATATTGCTGAATTCCTGATACGTGGTGGAGCCAATGACTCGAATTTTGCCGCTGGAAAGTAGCGGCTTGATCAAGTTAGCAGCGTCTACTTGCCCACCAGATGCAGCTCCGGCACCGATAATTGTATGAATTTCATCGATAAACAGGATGCTATCTTTGTCATTTTCTAACTGTTTCAGCAGCGCCTTGAAGCGTTTTTCAAAATCGCCACGATATTTCGTTCCGGCCAGAAGTGATCCGATATCCAAGGAATATAATGTGCATTCTGACATGACTTCAGGAACATCGCCCTGCACGATACGCCAGGCCAAACCTTCGGCGATAGCCGTTTTACCAACGCCAGATTCCCCCACCAATAGTGGGTTATTTTTACGCCGACGGCACAATACCTGAATGGTGCGCTCCAACTCTTTATCGCGGCCGATAAGTGGATCAATGCCGCCAACACGGGCCAGTTGGTTCAGATTGGTGGTGAAGTTCTCCATACGGTCTTCCCCTCCTGCCTGTTCTTCATTCACCGGATTTTCTGTATTCGGTGCCTGACCCGGTTCGTCCTTACGGGCGCCGTGGGAAATAAAGTTCACTACATCCAGACGGCTGACATCATGCTTACGCAGTAGGTAGGCCGCCTGGGACTCTTGTTCACTGAAGATGGCGACCAACACGTTGGCACCAGACACTTCATTGCGCCCTGATGATTGCACGTGGAAGACCGCACGTTGTAACACGCGTTGGAAACTGAGCGTCGGCTGGGTGTCGCGCTCTTCTTCACTGACGGGTAAGGTCGGTGTGGTTTGTTCAATAAACGCTTCCAGTTCCTGGCGCAACGCCACCAGATCAACCGAACACGCCTCCAGCGCTTCCCGCGCGGCTGGATTGCTTAGCAATGCCAGCAACAGGTGCTCCACGGTCATAAACTCGTGTCTGTGCTCACGCGCTCTGGCGAAAGCCATGTTGAGACTGAGTTCAAGTTCTTGATTGAGCATAGGCACCTCCCAATAATTGCCTTAATCAGGCTTTTTCCAGCGTACAAAGCAACGGATGCTCGTTCTCCCTGGCGTATTGATTTACATGTGCGACTTTTGTCTCTGCCACTTCGGCAGTAAAAACACCGCAAATCGCCTTTCCTTGATAATGCACATTGAGCATCAGCTGTGTTGCACGTTCAATATCATAAGAAAAGAACTTTTGCAGAACGTCAATCACAAATTCCATCGGAGTGTAATCGTCGTTGTTAAGTATCACTTTATACATAGACGGCGGTTTGAGCGCCTCGATTTGTTTATCTTTGACTAAATGTTCAAAATTTAGCCAGTCGTTGTTCTTCCCCATTGCCTGCCCATCGTTTCACTGAACCACTCAGGAGCAATACTTCACTCCGGTTATAAGACCATTTCATACAGATATCTATTATTATTTTAACATCACTTATGTCATAACGCCGCCAGAGAAAGAAGTCAGTATTTTCGCTTTAAAAACGGTTAAATTGTATCCAAATAAAGACAATAGCGTTAGCTACATCAAACTTTGAAGAACTGCCTTGCCCAGACAAAAGCGCCCCCCTTGACGTTAAGGCCATTTCCACTAGAGTGTATTTTCGTGAGCTGTTGGAGTTTTAACCAATTCGCGCTCACTTTAACCAGTGATTACCTCATCTCGAACCAAAATAGCCTTGCGAGGAACGTAGAAGTATGGAGACGGGTACTGTTAAATGGTTCAACAATGCCAAAGGTTTTGGCTTTATTTGCCCTGAGGGCGGCGGCGAAGATATATTCGCTCACTATTCAACTATCCAGATGGATGGCTACCGAACGTTAAAAGCGGGCCAGATGGTTAACTTTGATGTCCATCAAGGGCCAAAAGGGAACCATGCCAGCCTGATTGTACCACTAGGATTAGATGTGGTACTGCAAGAAGCCATACCGCAGGAACACGCTGTATTGGCCTGACACCGCGGATTTATCTTCCTGAACATCTTGGACTGACTCTCACCTCAACACTTTGGGGCCAAAGGTATTTCCCAAGCGGTTTGTCGCAGTACAACATTTATGACAATTCAAAATGCCAGCCAATAATGACTGGCATTTTTATTTCCAATACATCTAATATGCGGCTATATAAACCAAAATCAACCTCTGCGCTATTTATTCACGCGCTAAAGCATCAATAGGGTTTAACCGAGCTGCGCTGCGCGCCGGTAGATAACCGAATACGACCCCGATGACGGTTGAACACAAAAATGCGCTGAATAGCGCCACCGGAGGGAAAGCAATTTGCCAGTTGGGTAAAAACATTTCGACTATCAAGCCAATAGCGAAAGACAGTGAGATGCCGAGTGCTCCTCCTACCAGACAGACCAAAATAGCTTCAATTAAGAATTGCTGCATAACATCACTGGATCGCGCTCCCACTGCCATACGAATACCAATTTCACGGGTACGTTCAGTTACTGATACCAACATAATATTCATCACGCCAATCCCACCGACCACCAGTGAGATAACAGCCACTAACGTTAGGAACAACTGCATAGTGCGAGTCGTTTTCTCTGCGGTTTGCAGCAAACTATCCATGTTGTAGGTGAATATGTCTTTCTTACCATGGCGCATAGTCAACAACCTGACCAACTGCTGTTCGGCTTCTTTACTGCTATAGCCCTCTTTAATCCGAATAGTAATCGAATCAAAGTAGGAACGCCCCATCAAACGGCTCGCCATGGTGCTATAAGGCACCCACACCCGTAGCGCTTTACTGCTACCAAACATGGATTGTTTTTCTTCCACCACGCCCACAACAGTAGCAGGCATATTACCAATCAATATCACTTGCCCCACGACATCCTTGATATGAGGGAACAGACGGCGCTGCGTATTGCGATCAATAACAACTACTTGTGATTGACGCTCCACCTGCTCGTGGGTGATGGCAGTACCTTGTTCAAGCTTCATGCCATACACCCTGAAATATTGCTCGCTAACACCTGATACACTGGCCGACACATCAATATTGCCATAACGTAACCGCATACTGCCGGCGATAGTCGGGGATACTGCGCTGACGTATGACTGTGCTTTAAGCGCGGCCATATCATCATAAACCAACGCCTGTCGGGTGCTGGGGTCGTCGTCACCAAAGTCTTTACCAGGGTAGACATCAATAGTGTTCGTGCCGATGGCTCTGATATCCGCCAACACCAACTGTTTAGCCGCGTCCCCAACCACTAATATGGAAACAACCGAGGCAATACCGATAATGATGCCTAACATCGTCAGGGCGGTACGCATTTTATTGGCCGACATTGCGCGCCAGGCCATTAATAATGCCTCACGAAAACGCCCCGCTAATTGCTGCCAGGAAGGTGCAGGTGGTGTCAGGCTAATCGCGTCAGAAGTTTCAACATTTTGCGTTATTTTCGAACCAGAGTCGGCCATGATACGGCCATCTTTAATTTCGATAATCCGCTCAGCCTGGGCCGCAACAGTGGGGTCATGGGTAACAATAATGACCGTATGCCCCTGCTGTTGAAGCTGTTTCAAAATAGCCATCACCTCAACGCTGGAATGACTGTCCAGTGCACCTGTCGGCTCATCTGCAAGAATAACCTGACCGCCATTCATCAAGGCTCGCGCAATACTGACACGCTGTTGCTGCCCGCCAGATAACTGGTTGGGTTGATAACTGACGCGCTCCCCCAACCCCAGTCGGGTTAATAGCATGTTCGCTCGTTCACGGCGTTCATTTTTACCTAGTCCTGCATAAACCGCTGGAACTTCAACATTATGAGCTGCACTAAGGTGAGGTAAAAGATGATAACGTTGGAAAATAAAACCGAAATGCTCGCGGCGCAATGCGGCCAATGCATCGTTGTCTAGCGCCGCAACATCTTGACCGGCCACCCGATAAACGCCCGCACTGGGCTTATCCAGGCAGCCGAGAATGTTCATCAATGTCGATTTACCGGAACCAGAGGCACCAATAATCGCCACCAGCTCACCGGCATTAATGGTCAGTGAGACATCCTGCAATACATCAACGGTTTCTTCGCCGGACTGATAGCTACGACGGATGCCTTTTAATTCAAGCAATGCCGCCATTACGCCTCCTCCGTGCCGCCGCGACTAACGATGACTTCCTCACCCACATTTAAACCAGAAATAACCTGCGCATCGACGTTATTGCGGATACCAATCGTCACTTCGCGTTTTTCTTCCTTGCCATCTTTGAGTATCGCCACTTGATAATGATTAGTCCCCAACTCATTACCTAATGCTGATAATGGGATAACCATTGCCTGAGGAATATTTGCCAACTGAATTGACACCTGCGCAGTCATTTGCAGTCGCAATAGCCGATCGGGGTTCGGCACTTCGAAACGCGCTGAATAGAAAATCGCGTCATTCACTTTTTCTGGTGTTGGCTGAATATCTTTTAATACGCCATCAAAGCGCTTTCCAGGATCACCCAATACAGTGAACGAGGCTTTCATACCAGGTTTTAAATGAATCACATCTGCTTCTGAAACCTGCGCATTCACCAGCATAGTGCTCATGTCTGCCAGTGTCAGAATGTTAGGCGCTTGCTGCGCAGCAATCACAGTTTGGCCTTGTAACGTCGTGATTTGCACCACATCACCGCCCATCGGGGCCGAAATCTTGGTGTAATCCAAATTAATATTGGCAGTATCTAAACTGGCTTTGGTTTTATTAATTTGCGCATTAATAGTTTCAACCTGCGCTTTTTTCACTGCCAGAGTGGTACTCGCCTGATCCAAATCCTGACGTGATACGGCTTGTAATTTTGCCAAATCTTGCTGGCGACGTAGGGTGACAGCAGCCAATTGTTGTTCAGCTTTCGCCTGCCCCAATTGTGCATTTAAGTCCTGTAATGTCGCTTCCACTTCTTTAATTTGGTTCTGCGCCTGTTGTGGATCGATCATCGCCAGCAATTGCCCTTGCTTAACTTGATCGCCAATTTCCACATAGAGTTTTTCCAACTGGCCGCTGACCTGAGCACCTACATCAACTTTGCGCACTGCATCGAGTTTGCCAGTTGCCAATACATTCTGTTGCAGATCACGGTGGGCGACTTTTACCGTTTGGAATTGAATCGGTGTGGGTGCCGTAAGGTGCCTGATAATGAAAAAACCGCCGATAATGAAAACGGCAATGGCGATAAGCCATCGGCGCTGACTGCTACTGAACTGCATCAAATCAATTACCTTTTTTAAATTTTAAATTTATCAACTTGCTGAAAATAGCATCGGCAGCACTCATTTAGCTAAACAACGCGTAAATGCCCACCCGACTACCGCCGGAATCTAAGATGCATTGAGACTCCGTTTAGCTCCCATTTGTTCCAATTAGCTCCGGAAATACATTGATATAACGGACTTAATCATGCGCATCAACAATAACCCCGTATTAATCCCTAACAATATTAACCGCTGGGGACTAATTGCATTGCTGTTCAAAGGTCATCAGGCGCTGGGCGGTTCATGGCAAAAATCGCAGTTTCGGCTTAAATTTATCGCCCGAACTTTAATCAGCCCTAAACTGACCTTTAACTTGCTGGGTGTACTGGTGAAGCACCCGTTTCTCAATAGTATGCTACGCGCTCAACCGGACTTACCCTGTAAGTTACACCGCCCTTACTTGACTAACACGCTCAATAATCGGCAGAAACTGGAAGTGCTACAGACTCATTTCCAGTTAGAAAACCAGTGTATGCCAGAATTATTACGCCGCAACTATTTGCATCATTCACCTTATAAATTGACCGAATTAGCTGGCAAGAATGAGGAAAGGTATTCTCTTTATTTGGGTGTTATTCCAAAACTCAATAAGGAGGGTGAAATTACGCTGATGCTTGCCAATGAGCAACAACAAACCCTGGCATTACTCACATTTAGCCTCACTTATTACCAAAACAAAAAAACGTTGTTTATCGGTGGGTTGCAAGGTGCTGATAACGAAACCCCACACAGTGAAATTCATGCCTGCACCAAGGCCTGTCATGGATTATTCCCGAAACGATTAGTATTAGAAGCCACCTGTTGCCTGGCAGAACTGATGGGAATTAGACAGATTATTGCCGTCGGCAACGCCACCCATGTTTATCAAAACTGGCGCTATCGAGCGAAAAAGAAAGATAAATTACATGCAGATTACGATAGCTTCTGGATATCACTGGGTGGAGTGCAATGTGCTGAAGGTCATTTCAATTTACCCGTCAGAATTGCACGTAAGTCCATTGAAGACATTGCCAGTAAAAAACGCGCAGAATATCGCCGCCGCTATCAGTTACTTGAACAACTTGAAAATGGTTTAGCCGCGCATTTTTCACGCGGTTAGAGGTGCTTAGGCAGGCCATGCCCGCTAGTCTGCCCGGCCGCGCGCCAGCCAGACTACGCGGGAGAACATTTTTTTCAACAATGGCGGGATGAATTCAATGCCCCGTTCTCTGGTGTAGTTGGTCACTTCAATTGCTAAATCGGGCTTAGAGGTACGATGAATGGCCTTTTCAATTACTCTGCGTGGCTGCATTTTGGCATTGGCAGGAATACCGGATATTCGGTGATATACCTCATCAAAGCCCGAGCGATATAAAAAGTGCTCCATATCCGGGGCTGGCAAAATGGTCAAGCGATCCCGTTCGTGATCTCGCCCATTGTCCGCCATATTACGTACTGTCGCAGCATACTTTTTCCCTGCGTCATCGCCATCAGTCAGAACATGCCACTGGATCCCCATTCTGTTGGCAAATTTAAGTAACGGGCGCAGGCCACTTTGAGCAAACTCAATCACTTTTACGCCTTCCGCTTCAAAGTGATAGCCGCACTGGCGGGCAAGTTCATTAAGTAACCAAATTTCGGTTTCCCCCTCAACCAACAGCCAGCAACGGGCAAACAACGCTGAGGGGCGGTTGAAACGAATATGAAAAGCGATACGGCGGCTATCTTCAGAGCTCATGCCACGGGGGCCAATGCGGTAAGTGGCAACCCTGGATGATTCGCGCACTAATCGGCAAATGCTCTCAACGGGCACTAATGAAATGAGTTCCCCAGAGTTTGTAGTTGTAATGCGCTGAAGCGGCAGTTGGCTCAGTAACCCCCAGGCAACAGATAACATGATCGGGTGTAAACGGGTTTCCGGGTCTTCCACCAGCAGCAATGGGCGCGCATGAGGGTCAAGGCTCAGTGGTCCTTTCGCTTGCAATAGCGTTGAAAACATACCCAACAGTATCAATCGCATACTGCGGCTGTTAGGTTCGGCCACCATGCGGTTGATGCTATCGAGGGCGAGCCAGGCTTCACGTTCAGGTTGTGGCCGGTGACGATGATTGCGCAGGCTAGCGGACTGTGACCCTTGCTCGGCGAAGTAATGTTCTAACAATTGACGCATCGCCTCCAAGCCTTGGCGCAGCTGGGTATTAGTCAGTTTTTGTGGATTCCGTACCAATTCACGGCTTAACTGATCCAATTGCTGATTCAACGCCACTTTATCTGGCTGGTTACTGTTTTCAGCCGTGGTGCTGCGCAGTCGGCGTATGAAACGCGCATCTCGCAGACGCAATACCGGATGAATACGAATCACCCCGCGCGCCAGCTTTTCAATATCGTGTAATTCCAGTGGGCACCCTTCTAAATCGAGGAAAGTGCGCCAGGTACATACCGTGTCATCGTCTGCCAACTCACCTGCAATTCGATAATAAATACGATGTAAACCATCGTCATTTTTTATCCATAGCGGCGCTAACTGGCGATAACGAGGGGCTCGCCAATGGCCGATATCTTTTTCACAAAAGGTGAAGATAATTTGTAAGTGGCGCTCTTTAGCACTCTCATCACCTGCTGGGTAATAAAAATCCTGCGAGGTGAAATGATAAAGCTGAGGTTCAGGGGATAAAAGTAATGTGAGGGCATCTAATAGACTGGATTTACCCCAGGCATTTTCACCGATCAGCACCGTATTATCGTCAAGGTTCAATGAAATACGATTAATACCGCGAAAACCGACAATATCTACGCGTTCAAGATACATGCTACGCCTCCGGTGCGAATTTATTCATACTGATACTATCAGATTACAGAGCTAACCTATTACCTGATTATCTCAGGCAAAAAAACCTTATAGGTCAAGTCTCCTGACAACCGGTGTTGCTTTACTCTTCCTTTGATTTTAGATAGTTTATTGCGCCACAGCCCATTATTCATCTGCATATAATACCCAGCGTCATTGCTGTTACAGCACGGCAAGTTACGACAATGAGAAGGGTATAGGACGGTATAACTCGTGTATTCAGGATTGCTGATCATTCTTTTGCCGTTAATTATTGGTTATCTCATCCCACTTAGCCGCAAAACATTAATTCAATTGATCAACCGCTTATTAAGCTGGATGGTCTACGTTATTTTATTCTTTATGGGCATCAGCCTGGCATTTCTCGAAAATCTCAGTGCGAACCTGCTACTTATTTTCCAATACACTGGTGTCTTCTTCCTGTGTATTTTTTGTGCCAATTTACTGGCGTTATTTTTGCTCGAACGCAAAACGCCGTGGAAAAATACCCATCGTCAGGAAGCATTACCATCCCGTCTGCATATGGCGTTGGAATCATTAAAGTTATGCGGCGTAGTCATTGTCGGTTTCTTACTGGGATTGAGCCAGTGGGAGTGGTTACAGTTTGCCGCTAAAGGCAGCGAACTGGCGCTGATCTTCCTGCTTTTCTTAGTTGGGATTCAATTGCGTAATAGTGGTATGACACTGCGCCAGATTGTATTAAATCGCCGTGGCACCATTGTGGCCTTTGTGGTGGCGATCAGTGCATTGGCGGGCGGAATGCTCGCCGCAATATTGATGGGTTTACCGATTAAAACCGGACTGGCGATGGCGTCTGGTTTTGGCTGGTATTCATTGTCAGGTATTTTATTAACTGATTCATTTGGTCCTGTCATTGGGAGTGCGGCATTCTTCAATGATTTGGCGCGTGAATTAGTGGCCATTATGTTGATTCCAACACTGGTGCGCAGCAGTCGTTCCACCGCGCTGGGCTTGTGTGGCGCGACCTCCATGGACTTTACGCTACCGGTATTACAACGTAGTGGCGGGTTGGAAATGGTGCCCGCCGCTATTGTGCACGGCTTTTTACTGAGCTTGCTCGCGCCAATTTTGATTGCTTTCTTCTCTTCATAATTCTTCATTCGCGCAGTGAGCCACTCGGTTCACTGCGTGATTTCACTCCAATAGTGAATAAATTCTCATTCGCAGCGAAAGTTGCGCCAAATCAAAACAAGTTAAAGTTGCATGAAAAAAGCCTTTTTAAACCACCTGTGCACATCTATGCTTTTAAACACGCATTACAAATGCAACTTTAAAAGGAAAAATAATTATGTTCTGTGTGCAATGTGAACAAACTATCCGGACGCCGGTGGGTAATGGCTGCTCTTACGCGCAGGGAATGTGCGGGAAAACCGCCGAAACTTCTGATTTACAAGACTTGTTAGTAGCCGTATTACAAGGGTTGTCCGCATGGGCATTAACTGCCCGCGAGCTGGGCATTGTTGACCATGAGATTGACAGCTTTGCACCCAGAGCCTTTTTCTCCACACTAACCAATGTGAACTTTGACTCAGACCGCATCGTCGGTTATGCCAAAGAAGCCATTTTGTTGCGCCAATCGTTGGCTATTCGTTGCCGCCTGATTGACAGCACGATTACCGTCGATCATCCGCTGGCCGAGCTACAACTGCACTCCGACGACATCCCTACCCTGCAACAACAAGCCCAGCAATTTGCGCTGAATAACGACAAAGCTGAGGTTGGTGATGATATTCATGGTCTGCGAATGTTGTGCCTGTATGGCCTGAAAGGAGCGGCTGCGTATATGGAGCACGCCCATGTGCTGGGCCAGTTCGATGAGCAAATTTATGCACAATATCATGCCTATATGGCTTGGTTGGGCACTCAACCGCGTGATGTTGATACCTTGCTGAATAACGCCATGGGCATTGGCAAAATGAACTTCAATGTCATGGCTATTTTGGACCGCGGTGAAACGCAAGCTTACGGCGACCCGCAGCCAACATCCGTCAACGTACGCCCTGTAGCCGGTAAAGCCATTTTGATTTCAGGCCATGATCTCAAAGACTTACAGATGCTGCTAGAGCAAACTCAGGGAACCGGAGTCAATATTTATACTCACGGCGAAATGTTGCCCGCCCACGGCTACCCTGAGTTAAAACGCTATTCACATTTGGTCGGTAACTATGGCAGTGGCTGGCAGAATCAGCAGACAGAATTTGCCAAATTCCCCGGCCCTATTTTGATGACATCCAACTGTATTATTGATCCAAATGTAGGAGATTACGGCGACCGCATTTGGACGCGCAGTATTGTTGGCTGGCCGGGTGTCAATCATCTGGAAGGTGAGGATTTTGCACCGGTTATTGAGCAAGCTCTGGGGATGGCGGGGTTCCCGTACAATGAATTGGAACACCTGATTACTGTCGGTTTTGGTCGTCAAACCTTGCTGAATGCTGCGGATACCGTGATTGATCTGGTTGCCACTAAAAAATTGCGCCATGTCTTTTTGGTCGGTGGATGTGATGGTAGCCGCACAGAACGCAGCTATTTCACCGATTTTGCCCGCAGTGTGCCGCAAGATTGCATCATTATGACCTTGGCTTGCGGTAAATATCGCTTCAACAAACTCGATTTCGGCACCCTGGAAGGGTTACCGCGTCTGCTGGACGTTGGTCAATGCAATGATGCCTATTCGGCAATTATGCTGGCGGTTAAGTTGTCAGAAAAACTCGGCTGCACCGTCAATGACTTACCACTCAGCCTGGTGCTGTCATGGTTTGAACAAAAAGCCATTGTTATTCTGCTGACCTTACTGTCATTGGGTGTGAAAAATATCTATACCGGCCCGACCGCTCCGGGGTTCCTGACCGATAATTTGATGGCAATTCTGTATGAGAAATTTGGCATGCGGCCAATTACGACCGTAGAACAAGATATGAATGCAATTTTAGGTCATTAAGTCACCGCCTTGTGCCCGGCCAGTGCGCTTTGCTGTTGGCTGGGCATAAATCATATTTTGCCCCAAATGACCTGATTTGTTGTGAGGTACCCATGACTGATTTTATCCCCACTGATTGCCCTACCGCTATCACCCCCAACCGTATGCAAGTTCACTCCATCGTGCAAGAAACCCCCGACGTCTGGAGCCTGCGGCTGATTAATCATGATTTTTACCCTTATTTGCCGGGGCAATATGCTTTGGTGAGTATTCGTAACAGTGATGAAACTCTGCGCGCTTATACCCTATCTTCCACACCCGGTTTAAGCCCATTTATCCAGCTTACCGTACGTTGTTTGGCTGCTGGTGAAGGCTCACAATGGCTGACTCAACAGGTCAAAGCAGGTGATTATCTGTGGCTGTCCGATGCCCAGGGGGAGTTTACCTGTGCTCATTTTGATGATGACCACTATTTAATGTGTGCCGCCGGTTGCGGTGTTACACCAGTGATGTCGATGTGCCGTTATTTACTCGCGCAACGGCCTACAGCCGATATCCGGATCATTTATAATGTCCGCACTCCGGCTGATGTCATTTTTGCCGATATCTGGCAAACACTGTTGCAGCAGTATCCCCAGCAGTTGCAGCTCACGTTGATGGCCGAGTCTGATGCAACGGATGGATTTATTGCCGGGCGAATTAATGCTCAAGTGATGCAACAGGTCGCACCGGATATCACCCGCTGCCGCGTCATGACTTGCGGGCCTGCACCTTATATGGATTGGGTTGAGCAATATTGTCGCGAACACGCAGTTCCGAGTGACCATTTCCAGAAAGAGCAATTTCGCACATCCGATGAAGCAATTGACAGCAGCAATGAACTGACGATGACCATCAGTCACCCGCTACGCAGTGTAAAAGTTCCGGTTGGCACCTCGCTGTTATTTGCTTTGGAGCAACACAAAGTGCCGGTGATGGCCGCTTGTCGCGCGGGGGTTTGCGGCTCTTGTAAAACCCGCATTCTGCATGGCGAATACACCACCAGCAGCACCATGACACTGACACCTGAAGAGATTGCTCAGGGTTATGTTCTGGCATGCAGTTGTCAGCTACAAGGTGATGTTCAGCTGGCTTGATACTCTTTTTTACCTG
Organism: Yersinia artesiana; assembly: GCF_902726545.1. Classification (GTDB taxonomy): domain Bacteria; phylum Pseudomonadota; class Gammaproteobacteria; order Enterobacterales; family Enterobacteriaceae; genus Yersinia; species Yersinia artesiana. The sequence continues at coordinate 163,217 of NZ_CACVAD010000001.1, forward strand.
CCCCATAAATGCCTATTGCCTGTATTTTATGGGGCAATTATTGTTAAACGCGCCATACTTTGACCTCATAGAATAATGACTCGCCATTAATCCTTGAGGGAACAACTATGAAGCAAACCGTGGCAACACTGGTCGCAAAAACGTTGGAACAAGCTGGCGTTAAGCGAATCTGGGGCGTAACCGGGGACTCACTCAATGGTCTGAGTGATAGCCTGCATCGCATGGGAACTATCGAGTGGCTCGGAACACGCCACGAAGAAGTTGCCGCTTTCGCTGCCGGCGCGGAGGCACAACTCACCGGACAACTCGCTGTCTGTGCGGGTTCTTGTGGCCCCGGTAACCTGCATCTGATTAACGGCTTATTTGATTGCCATCGCAACCATGTGCCCGTGCTGGCTATCGCCGCTCATATCCCCTCCAGTGAAATTGGCAGCGGATACTTTCAAGAAACCCACCCACAAGAATTGTTCCGCGAATGCAGCCACTACTGTGAATTGGTGTCAAATCCGGAGCAATTGCCGCGCGTGCTGGAAATTGCCATGCGCAAAGCCATTCTTAACCGTGGTGTTTCAGTGATTGTGCTACCGGGTGATGTCGCATTACAACCGGCTCCGGAAGATGCCGCCGTGGTGTGGCAAACACCTAAACTGCCGTTGGTTCAGCCACTGATGAGTGAGTTGAATATTTTAGCCGAAACATTAAACCAAGCCCAAAACATCACACTAATGTGCGGCAGTGGCTGCGCGGGTGCCCATGATGAAGTGGTGAAACTGGCTGAAATGCTGCAAGCACCGGTAGTTCATGCGCTACGCGGCAAAGAACATATTGAGTGGGACAATCCGTACAGTGTAGGCATGACCGGGCTGATTGGTTTTGCCTCCGGCTATCATGCCATGATGAATGCCGATACGTTGGTATTACTGGGGACACAATTCCCCTACCGCGCGTTTTATCCCACCCATGCAAATATTATTCAGATTGATATCAACCCCGGTAGCATCGGCGCCCACTGCCCGGTCAATATGGCGCTGGTCGGTGATATCAAAACCACGCTGAATGCGCTGTTACCTCAGTTAGAGGCCAAAAGTGATAATACCTTTTTGACCAAAGCACTGGAGCACTATCGCACCACGCGCAAAGATCTCGATGGGCTGGCCACCGCCAATGATAACCAACCTATTCACCCGCAATATCTGGCGCAGCAAATCAGCCGCCATGCCACAGATGATGCCGTCTTCACTTGTGATGTTGGCACGCCAACCGTGTGGGCCGCCCGTTATCTGGAAATGAACGGAAAGCGCCGCTTACTGGGTTCATTTAACCACGGCTCTATGGCTAATGCCATGCCACAAGCCATTGGCGCGCAAGCCACTGATCCGCACCGGCAAGTTGTGGCCTTATGTGGTGATGGCGGTTTCACCATGCTGATGGGGGATTTTCTCACCTTGGCGCAGCTAAAATTACCGGTAAAAATTGTGGTATTTAATAACAGTGTGCTGGGCTTTGTTGCCATGGAGATGAAAGCCGGTGGCTATCTAACCGATGGCACAGACTTACATAACCCTGATTTCGCCGCCATCGCCAACGCCGCAGGCATCAAAGGCATTCGGGTGGAGAAAGCCTCTGAGTTAGATGCGGCACTGGAAAGCGCTTTTGCCCATCCGGGGCCAGTCTTGGTGGATGTGGTCACCGCCAAACAAGAACTGTCGATGCCGCCACAAATCAAGTTTGAGCAAGCCAAAGGATTCAGCCTGTACATGCTTAGAGCCATCATTAATGGCCGTGGTGATGAAGTGGTCGAACTGGCCAAGACTAACTGGTTACGCTGACAGAACCCATTTCACCCCATAGGGATTTTCTTCTTCTACTCCGCCCCAGAGAGCGATTTCTGGGGCCAATAATTATTGTAATTTCCCCATCCAGTTAACAGTTTTCATATCCTATCCAGATAAAAATTAAGCAGGCACATGAGGCTGCTTTATTTAAATCCTCATTCATAATGTACGGCGTAAAATCTTAATTAAGTCGAATTTATATTAGGGATAAATAAAATGGCAAAAAGCACCATGTCAGATTTCTCACCTTCGGCGGAGTTAATCTGCATACTCAGAGCAAAATCTTACAGTGAGAAAAGAGAAGGATACAAAACAGATGATTATATCTCGTTATTAATTTCACACTCTTTAACCTCCTTTTTTTCCATGACACAAAAATCTTTTTTGATGCCGGGCAATATTCTTTCTCCGCAGATGCCCGCGGGTAGCTATGAGTTTTTAATTAGCCGGATAAAATACATCGACGAATTATTTCAATTGCGTGCCAGCGAATTTGCCAACATTTTTATTCTGGGTGCAGGCTTTGATTCCAGGGCGATTCGATTCCAGAATCAGCTACAGCAAAATCGTGTTTACGAACTCGACCACCCGATATCTCAAAAGAATAAAATAGCAAAACTACAAGAACTTAGCATTCCAACCCCGGAGAATTTACGTTATATCCCGATTGATTTTAATCAGCAGGATTTAACCACCATCCTACAAGAAATCCCGCAGAAAAAAGGTGAGAAAAACCTGTTTATATTGGAGGGATTAATTATGTATCTCCCTCCCAGCACGGTGAACCGTATTTTTTCAGCCATCGACTCTTGCGCCCCCGACGGCAGTGAAATCATTTTCGACTATGTTTACTCCGACGTCCTCGCCGGTGAAAACACCTCATATGGTTCGGTCGAAGTTTTAGAAGGGTTAAAAAACATTGGTGAGCACTGGGTTTTTGGCATCGAAAAAGGGCACCTGGACATGTTTCTCAATAAGTATCATCTGAAATTGTATTACGATGCCGATACCAGCACGCTGGAACAGCGTTATTTTACCAATAAACAAGGGACAGTATTAGGTAAACTGAATAAAGCGCTAGCGATTGCTCATGGAATTAAATAAGAACCAGAATAAAATCAGCGAATAAACCTTGCTTGTTGGGATGAATATCCTATTTACAGTAAATAATCTTTTAGTGGGCTTCTTTGTTTTAATATTCTCGCTATGATGAAACCACTCTTCCCCTGTTCGCGAGAAATTTATGCTGATCGATTTACGCAGTGACACCGTTACACAACCTGATGCCGCCATGCGCAATGCCATGGCGAATGCCGAAGTCGGCGATGATGTGTATGGCGATGACCCGACGGTGAATGCTTTGGAAGCCCAAGCTGCCAGGTTATCAGGTAAAGAGGCCGCACTATTCCTGCCGAGCGGTACACAAGCAAATTTGGTGGCACTGTTGACTCATTGTCAGCGTGGTGAAGAGTATATTGTCGGGCAAAAAGCGCATAACTATCTGTATGAAGCCGGTGGAGCCGCAGTGCTTGGTAGTATTCAGCCACAGCCTATTGATGCAAATGATGACGGTACTTTGCCACTGGATAAAGTTTTGGCCGCGATCAAGCCCGATGATATTCACTTTGCCCAAACCCGGCTGCTGAGCTTGGAAAATACCCACAGCGGCAAAGTATTACCACTGAGTTACTTGCAACAAGCCTGGGCATTGACCCGCGAGAAAAAACTGGCGTTACATATTGATGGTGCTCGTATTTTTAATGCGGCTGTGGCATTGGATGTGCCCCTCAGCGAGATAACCCAATATTGCGATACCCTGACAATCTGCCTCTCCAAAGGGTTGGGCGCACCTGTTGGCTCATTACTGTGTGGCAGCGCTGAATACATCAAACGCGCGCGCCGTTGGCGCAAAATGACCGGCGGTGGCATGCGTCAGGCGGGTATTCTGGCAGCGGCCGGGCTATATGCATTAGAGCACAATGTCGCGCGACTAAAAGATGACCATGACAATGCCCTCTGGCTGGAGCAACAACTGCACGCGCTCGGTGTAGAAATTGTGTCACCAGGAGCACAAACCAATGTGCTGTATATTAAACAACCCGCTGAATTAGCAGCCAAACTTGGCCCGTGGATGCGCGAACGTGGTGTATTAATCAGCGCTGGCCCCATCACCAGAATGATTACTCACATCAATATCAGCCGTACTGATTTGGAAAAAGTCGTCGCGCTATGGCGTGAGTTTTTGAGCGAGCAGCGCTCATGACACCGCAGCGAATATTAGTGTTGGGGGCCAGTGGCTATATTGGTCAGCATCTGGTGCCCAGACTCAGCCAGCAAGGGCACATTGTCACGGCGGCAGCTCGTCGTATCGAGTGGCTAAAAGAGCAATCCTGGCCGGGGGTCAATTGCCGTTTTGTCGATCTTTATCAGCCCTCAACCCTTATCACTGCGCTACAAGATATTGATGTCGTCTATTATCTAGTGCATGGCATGGGCGACGGGCAGGATTTGATTGAGCAAGAACGTCTGGCTGCCACCAATATGAAAGCGGCGCTGCAACAAAGCCCGTCAGTAAAACAGATCATATATCTCAGCGCCTTACAGCCGGATGATAGCAGTTCCCCTCATCTGATTGCCCGCAAACTGACCGGTGACCTGCTTTGTCAAAGTGGTATTCCGGTGACAGAGCTGCGCGCCAGTATTATCGTCGGCCCCGGTTCCGCCGCTTTTGAAATCATGCGCGATATGGTTTATAACCTGCCGATTCTGACGCCACCGCGCTGGGTTAGGTCGAAATCATCACCGGTTGCGCTGGAAAACTTGTTAGTTTACTTAACGGAATTACTCAATCATCCCGCCGCAGAAAACCGCATTTTTGATGTCGCCGGGCCAGAATACATTAGCTATCAAACGATGTTCGAGCGCTTTATTGCCATCAGTGGTAAACGGCGCTGGCTGGTCCCCATTCCGCTCCCTACCCGCTTTATCTCGGTTTATTTCATCAATATGGTCACGTCGGTGCCCACATCAATTGCCAGCGCATTGATTGAAGGACTAAATCACGATTTACCTGCGGATGGTGAGGCGTTACAAGCACTTATCCCCCAGCAACTGATCAGTTTTGACGATGCTGTCAAAGAGACATTGCGCCGTGAAGATGAAGTGGTGGATTCCCCCGACTGGGGCTATGACCCCGAGGCCCGCGCCCGCTGGCGACCGGGTTATGGCTTTTATCCCAAACAAGCCGGCTGCCAACTCTACACTTCGGCCTCCAGCGAAGCACTGTGGCATGTGGTACAGCAAATTGGCGGCAAAGAGGGTTATTTTTATGGCAATCCGCTATGGAAAACCCGCGCCTGGATGGATGATCTTGCCGGTGGCGGTGTCGTTTATGGCCGCCCGGACAGGGAAACGCTGGAGTTAGGTGACTTGATTGATGGCTGGAAAGTTATCACGCTCAAACCGTTGCGTCAGTTAGCCATGATGTTTGGCATGAAAGCGCCGGGCCTTGGTCGATTAACTTTTACCATCAAGGACTTGGGCGGCCGGCGCAGTTTTGATGTTCGGGCATGGTGGCATCCGGCGGGCTTTAATGGATTACTGTATTGGTTTGTGATGATGCCAGCCCATCTGTTTATTTTCCGTGGAATGGCAAAACGCATCACCACGCTAGCGGTGCAATATGACCGCGAACGCAACCATAAGAGCGACGAATAACGCTGCAAATTCAAGTAAGCAGGGGATTCTGATTGCATAGCGCTGCATTTCACGAAAGAATGGCATCTTATTTGCTGGGCGAATAAATAAAAGCTCTAGCATTCTGATTTTTGGTGGGAACCGAATTCGCTATGAAGGTATTGGTCACCGGTGCAACCTGCGGGTTAGGCCGAAATGCCGTTGAATATCTCCGTCGTCAGGGTATCAAAGTTATCGCCACCGGCAATAATCCGGCGATGGGTGCATTATTGACAAAAATGGGCGCTGAATTTATTCATGCGGACCTGACGAATCTGGTTTCCTCGCAGGCGAAAGCCATGCTGGCTGATGTCGATACGCTATGGCATTGCTCCAGTTTTACCTCGCCATGGGGCACCGAACAGGCTTTCGAACTGGCCAATGTCCGCGCCACACGCCGCTTGGGCGAATGGGCCGCTGCTTATGGTGTGGAAAATTTTATTCATATCTCCTCACCGGCCATTTATTTTGATTATCACCACCATCGTAATATTCAGGAAGACTTCCGCCCAGCACGTTTCGCCAATGAATTCGCACGCAGCAAGGCGGCGGGCGAGGACGTTATTCAGCAATTAGCGCTGTCCAACCCGCAAACCCATTTCACTATTTTGCGCCCGCAAGGTCTCTTCGGCCCGCACGATACTGTGATGCTACCGCGCCTGCTGCAAATGATTAAGTATTATGGCACGTTGCTGCTACCCCGTGGCGGTGATGCTCTGGTGGACATGACCTACCAGGAAAATGCCGTTCATGCGATGTGGTTGGCGACCCAAAGCCAGAATACGCCGTCTGGCAGAGTTTATAATATTACTAATCAACAACCTCGTCCGCTGCGCACCATTGTGCAACATCTGCTGGAAGAGTTGGATATGCCGTGCCGTATTCGCTCAGTGCCCTACCCGATGTTGGATATCATGGCCAGAGCCATGGAAAGACTGGGAAATAAAGCCGAAAAGGAACCAATATTGACCCATTATGGTGTCGCTAAACTTAATTTTGATCTGACGCTGGATACCCACCGCGCTGAATTGGAATTAGGATATCGCCCGCAGGTGTCATTGGATGAAGGCATTATCCGCACAGCCCGTTGGCTAAAAGAGCACGGCAAGCTCAACACGGGTTAACTCCGCTGATTCTTTGGGTCTATACTACAATCACTTTCATAACAGATTCTTTCACTTAAGGTCATCATATGAAAAAGAAAAATATTGCCCTGATTCTTCCTGTTGCCATTCTGCTTAGCGCTTGCAGCAATACCGTTGACCCAGCATATAAAGATATTAGCAGCCGCACAGCGCCTTGTATTGACGGCGGGCCGGACACGGTAGCGCAAAAATTCTATGACCTGCGAATTCAGCAAATCGGCAATAAGAGTGGCTTGCCCGATGATAATCTGTCAGCCCAATTTCGCCCTTATCTGAGCCAGGCGCTTTATGAACAGATTCAAACCGCCAGAAAACAAGCGGGCAATCGCACCTCTTCTGCGGTAAATAGTACACAAACCATTAATGGCGATATCTTCACCAGTTTGCGTGAAGGCAGCACCAGCGCGGATGTTGCCAGTGCTTCAACCATTCCCAATACCGATGCGCGGAATATTCCACTACGTGTCAATTTGACACACCAGTCGGCCGGTGGGCAGTCAGTGGTGTGGCAAGACGAAGTGTTGATGATCCGCGAAGGAACCTGCTGGGTGGTCGATGATATCCGCTTTATGGGCGTCTCAGCCCCAGCCAGCAGCCTGCGCCAACTTCTGGGCGGTCGCTAACTCACAAATCAGTGATTCGGGTAAGTGAAAGCAACCAACACACCTACAATTTGAAAGATGACAACCGCGATACCCTATAGATTTCAAGTTGTAGGCAGGCGGCAAGCGAACGCATCCCGATGAGCTTACTCAAGTAAGTGATTCGGGTAAGTGAGAGCAGCCAACACACCTACAACTTGAAAGATGACGGGTATGTACCGGTTTTGTTCCAGTAAACCGGTACTCCTTGATTTGCAAACACATTTTCGTTTTGATTGTTTTTTAACCTATTGCTGCGGTTGCTCTGTCAGATTTATTCATCGCATGACAAATTCCCTCTGAGAGCATTCAAATCCAAATGTTATGCTGTTTTTTGCCCCTGATGCTGGTTATTAATAAATTTTAACGCACAAAGATTGCATAAGTATGCCGCGGAAGTTACCATTCACGGCATCATTGGCTATTCAGATTTGGCGCATGAGTATTCAACTTAACGGAATTAACTGTTACTACGGCGTGCACCAGGCGCTGTTCGACATTACCTTAGACTGTCCTGCGGGCGAAACCTTAGTGTTACTGGGGCCAAGTGGTGCCGGTAAAAGCTCGCTATTGCGTGTGCTTAACCTGCTGGAAATGCCACGTTCGGGAACCTTGCAGATAGCAGGTAATCACTTTGACTTTTCCCAGGCTCCGGGCGCAAAGGCTATTCGCGAATTACGCCAGAATGTGGGGATGGTCTTCCAACAATATAATCTTTGGCCGCACCTCACTGTCATACAGAATCTGATTGAAGCCCCTTGCCGCGTGCTGGGTCTGTCAAAAGATGAGGCCATGGCGCGGGCAGAAAAGTTACTGACACGTCTGCGTTTGACTGATTTTGCCGATCGCTTTCCGCTACACCTTTCGGGTGGTCAGCAACAGCGTGTGGCAATTGCCCGCGCGTTAATGATGGAACCACAGGTTTTGTTATTTGACGAACCGACTGCGGCGCTTGATCCAGAAATCACAGCACAAATTGTTAGCATTATCCGTGAGTTGGCGAGAACTGGCATCACTCAGGTGATTGTTACCCATGAGGTTGAAGTCGCCCGTAAAACCGCCAGCCGTGTGGTTTACATGGAAAACGGCCACATCGTCGAACAGGGTGATGCCAGCCACTTTATCCAACCAACAACTGAAGCTTTTGCCAGCTATCTGTCACATTGATATCTATTTGGGAATTTGCGATGAAAAAATTAATAATTGCTGCCGTCCTTGCCAGTATCAGTTTGTCCGCCTCTGCCGCAGAAACCATTCGTTTCGCTGCTGAAGCCACTTACCCGCCATTCGAATTTATTGATGCCAATAATAAGATGCAAGGCTTTGATATCGATCTGGCTAATGCGCTGTGTAAAGAGATGCAAGCCGAATGTACTTTTACCAATCAGGCTTTCGACAGCTTGATCCCAAGCTTGAAATTCAAGCGTTTTGATGCGGTTATCTCAGGGATGGACATCACCCCTGAGCGTCAAAAACAAGTAGCGTTCACCCAGCCTTACTATGAAAACTCTGCGCTGTTTATTGCTGAAAAAGGCAAAGTGGCTGATGTAGCAGCGCTGAAAGGTAAGCGTGTGGGGATGCAAAATGGGTCCACTCATCAAAAATACCTGATGGAGAAACACCCTGAAATTACCGCCGTGCCTTATGACAGCTATCAGAATGCCATTCTTGACTTGAAAAATGGCCGTCTGGATGCGGTATTTGGTGACACTGCGGTGGTCAATGAGTGGTTGAAACAAAATAATCAATTGGCGGCTGTGGGTGACAAAGTGACTGACGCGAACTATTTCGGCACCGGTTTAGGGATTGCCGTTCGTCAGAATAACACTGAGTTACAGGGTAAGTTAGATGCTGCACTGACGAAAGTTAAAGCAGATGGCACCTATCAGACAATTTATAAAAAATGGTTCCAGCAATAATTTAAGCACCCATGAATGAATTTCAACCTTTAGCAAGCGCCGCCGGCATGACCGTCGGCCTTGCCGTTTGTGCACTGGCCCTCGGTCTGGTTCTGGCGATGTTGTTTGCCGTCTGTGAATCGTCACGCTGGAAGGTCGTCAGCTACCTGACAACCGGCTGGGTCACCATTCTGCGCGGGCTACCAGAGATTCTGGTGGTTCTGTTTATCTATTTCGGCTCCTCTCAGCTGTTGATGATGCTATCAGATGGCTTCACTTTGAATCTTTATCTGTTTGAGCTGCCGATTAAGCTCAATATTGATGATTTTGAAGTCAGCCCGTTCCTGTGTGGTGTTATCGCACTGGCCCTGCTCTATTCCGCTTATGCGTCGCAGACTTTACGCGGCGCACTGAAAGCGGTGCCTGTTGGACAATGGGAATCGGGCCAGGCTCTGGGCTTGAGTCAGGCAGCTATTTTCTTCCGCTTGATTATGCCGCAGATGTGGCGTCATGCCTTACCCGGTTTAGGCAACCAGTGGTTGGTACTGCTAAAAGACACCGCGTTAGTGTCACTCATCAGTGTTAATGACCTGATGCTGCAAACCAAAAGCATTGCCACCCGGACTCAGGAACCTTTCACCTGGTATGTTATTGCTGCAGCTATTTATTTGGTGGTGACCCTATTGAGTCAATATGTACTCAAGTGGATTGAACTCCGTACCACCCGTTTTGAACGGAGCCCATCCTAATGCTGGAATACTTACCCGAGATCCTAAAAGGGCTGCACACCAGCCTGACATTGACCATTGCCTCCTTGCTGGTCGCTTTAGTGTTGTCATTGCTGTTTACCATTGTGTTGACGCTGAAAACACCAATCGCCACGCCACTGGTCAAAATCTATATCACGCTGTTCACCGGTACCCCGCTGTTAGTCCAGATCTTTTTGATCTACTACGGCCCCGGCCAATTCCCGGCGATTCGTGAATACCCGTGGTTATGGAACCTGCTGTCGCAACCCTGGCTATGTGCCATGATTGCCCTGGCATTGAACAGCGCAGCCTATACCACACAGTTGTTCTATGGTGCAGTGCGCGCCATTCCTGCCGGCCAGTGGCAATCTTGCGAAGCGCTGGGGATGTCTAAGGCCCAGTCATTACGTATTTTGCTACCATTTGCATTTAAACGCGCACTCTCATCCTACTCCAACGAAGTGGTGTTGGTGTTCAAAAGCACCTCACTGGCTTACACCATTACATTGATGGAAGTAATGGGTTACAGCCAACTGATGTACGGCCGTACCTATGATGTGATGGTCTTTGGTGCCGCAGGACTCGTTTATCTGGTGGTGAATGGGCTGTTGACACTGTTTATGCGGGTGATCGAGCGCAGGGCATTGGCGTTTGAGCGGCGGAATTAAGATTAGTTTTATCACTTGGTGATTTAGTGATCGGGTTCGGTTGATTGGATCATCGGGTTGGGTGATCGGTTCGGTTGTTAGAGCACCGAGTTACCATAATCTCCGATGAACCAACCGCCAAAGGGTGCGGGCGCGCACCCTTATGGAATCCCGCGCTTGCGCGAAATATTACTGCTATTCGCAGTCCCCTCCGGCAGCCGTTGGCCTTATCGAGCCAGCGCGAGTCGCTTCCTGCTCCAGCGCGCTTTTCGCCGCCGTCCATGGCGGCTCACTCGGGCCATCGTCTTTGTCGGTAATATTCCTGATTGCGCTCAACGTCAAAAGCCAATTCAAAACCATACTTTGGGGTTTTAATTTTCTCTTTTGACTTTAAAAGCACATTTGAGCAGCCGAGTGAAGAATGTAGCCAGGGAAATCCGCCATGGACGGCGGATTTAGGCGTCACGCGGAGGGACCCGCGTAAAGCCGTCCCGTCAGCGGAATGATGAGTGAGGGAATCCACGAAGTGGACAAGCGATACGTGCGCAAGCGCAGGGGATCCAAGGGGGTTACGCGCTTGTAACCCCTTTGGCGGTTGAGGCACCCAATGGCAAGGTGATCACCGCACTCATGTCAACCGAACAGGCTCACAAAATGAATATCAACCGAAATCCAAACCAAACCAAACCAAACCAAACCAAACCAAATACCATCCCCTCCCTTTCTCTCTTAAAAATAAAAACTAAATTTTTAATCACATTACTTGCATATAAATTCATAAAATGGCAATGTAATCTACATCATTCATCAAAATAAATTGCGATGAAGCATCATCAGTCATAATAAAATCAATAACTAATAACACATTCAATTAAAAAAATTCAGACAGGAGTTTAAGCATGAAAAAGTTACTATTGGCAACAATCTTAAGTGGCATGGTTTTCAGCGCTACGGCCGCAGAAACCATCCGTTTCGCTGCTTCAGCAACCTACCCGCCTTTTGAATCCATCGGGGCCAATAATGAAATTGTTGGTTTTGATATGGACCTGGCAAAAGCATTATGTAAGCAGATGGAAGCCAACTGTACATTCACCAATCAGGCCTTTGATAGCCTGATCCCGGCGCTTAAATTCAAACGTTATGACGCGGTTATTTCCGGTATGGACATCACGCCAGAACGTAGTAAACAAGTAGCATTTACCCAGCCTTATTATGCTAACTCGGCCATTGTTATTGCACCGAAAGGTAAATTCACTTCTTTCGCCGATCTGAAAGGCAAGAAGATCGGGATGGAAAACGGCACTACGCACCAGAAATATTTACAGGATAAACACCCTGAAATTCAAACTGTGGCTTATGACAGTTACCAGAATGCCATTATCGATCTGAAGAATGGTCGTATTGATGGGGTATTTGGTGACACCGCGGTAGTGAATGAATGGCTGAAAACCAATCCGAATCTGGCAGCAGTTGGCGAGCATGTCACTGATCCACAATACTTCGGCACCGGTCTGGGTATTGCGGTGCGCCCGGATAACACCGCGTTGCTGGAAAAACTGAATAAAGCCATCGACGCGGTTAAAGCTGATGGCACCTATAAGGCCATCAATGATAAGTGGTTCCCTCAGTAATACCCTTTGTACTTTCGCCCTACACTACAGCTTCAAGGGCGCAGGTTATACCCAAAGCCATTGGAGTTGTAGGTAGGCGGCAAGCGAACGCATCCCGATGAGCTTACTCAAGTAAGTGATTCGGGTAAGTGAACGCAGCCAACACCCCTATAGCTTCAAGGGCGCAGGGTAAGTAAGGTTAGGACTTCGTAGTGTGCAGTATGCGGAAACATATCAAACAACTGCACCCGCTCAATGCGATAGTCCGCTAACAAACTGATATCTTTTGCCATTGTCTCGGCATTACAGCTTGAATAGAGAATGAATTGCGGTGCCATTTGGCTGAGGTATTCACACAGTTGCGCACCAATGCCGCGTCGTGGTGGGTTAACCAAGACCAATTGCGGCACTTGTGTTTCTGCGGTAGCGAATTGGGTTGAATCCAGGGCGGCAAAAGTGACATTTTTTAATCCCAATTGATCTGCCGACTGGCGTGCGCAGGCGATAGCTTCAGCACTGATTTCAATTCCGGTCAGCCGAGTTTCAGCATCCGCGCAATGCAAACCAAAGCCCCCCACGCCACAAAACAGATCCCACATACTATCAATCTTCAGTTCGCGCACCCATTGGCGTGCTGTGGCATACAGTGATGCCGCAACCTGTGGATTTGTCTGGAAAAAACTTTGTGGGCGGATAAACAACGGCACCTGATTAAAGATTTCTGGTAGCGCCTGCTGTTCGGTTAATGGAATCTCCTGCTCCCCTTCCAAAATCGCCATATGTACTGGCTGAATATTCGCCGAGATAACCGCCAGTTGGGGTAATTGTTGCTGTAACCAGGGTAAAGCCGCTTGCAGTTGCGCCAGCTTGGTTTGTGAGCGCAGGACAAAACGCAGCATCAACTCACCGCTATAAGTGCTTTCTGTCAATAACAGGAATTTCAGTTCACCGCGCTTGCGCGCAACGTTATAAGGCGTCAGCCCTGCACGGGCAATAAACGTTTTTAGTACCACAAATACTGGCGCAAAGCTGGCTGGATAAAGTGGGCATTCGCATAAATCAACCGGGGTGCCATCACGATGCAGCATCCCTAATAATGGGCGCTCAACACTGCCACTGACTACCATTTTGGCTTTATTACGAAAAGCACTTTCCTGCCCGAAGACCGGCGACAGCCACTGAGCGACGGCGAGTTCGGATAACAGTTTTTCTAAATGATGTTGTTTATCAGCCAGTTGCTGAGGATAAGGTTTTTCCAGCCACTGACAGGAACGGCAGTGACCCGCCGTATATTGTGCGCAATGCATTAATAATTAACCGTTATAATCTGAGACATTAGCTACAGCCGAGGCTATTGATAGGGGCGGATTGTAGCACTGTGTAACGCTAAACACTCATTTTGCTGACCGAAAATAGCGATGCCAGGGGAAAAACAACAAGCCGAGAATAACCACATCGGGGATCTTTTGTAGCAGCAAACTATGCAAAATTTCAGCACCGGTATCGCCTTCGATTCGAAAAACATCGACATCCAGTACCAGCCAATCCAGTGATGCCATCAGCAAATAGATAATTACCAGCAATTGGCAGGCCACATAACACCAACGCGCCCAGTTTTGTCGCAGGCACACCGCCACGCCACACACCATTTCCAGCAGCAAAATCAAAATACTGGCAATAAAAATCAGGCCGGAATCCCAGCTTTGCAAGCTTTCATAGATAAAACTGCCGGTTCCCCCCCAACCCAGCGTCGCCACCAATAGAATTACGCCGACGAAGCGGGTCGCAATAATGGCGGTTCCGGCAATTAAAACCGGGACGGGGGTGGTGGCAGCAGATGAAAACGCTGCGGGTGAAAATAACAGTCTCATATTGCCCAGTCTGTCTCCCTGTTCAGTTTTTGCAACCTGATGTTATCCCAGACAATAACGCCGCTCGGAAGCGGCGTTATAAGTTAATGAAAGACTATCAGTTTTAAGGCTAGTCAGCCATTTATTATCAATTAACCACGGGCAGCTTTGCGTAATTCGCGCAACCGCTGTTTTTCCGAACGGGACATAAACCACCACGCAATTAAGCCAATAATCCCGACCACCAGCAAAATAAGCGTCGCCAACGCATTGATCTCTGGATTGACCCCCATACGCACACTGGAGAACACCAGCATCGGCAACGTTGTCGCGCCCGGCCCGGCCACAAAGCTGGCTATCACCAAATCGTCCAGCGATAAGGTAAAGGCCAGCAACCAGCCAGAAATTAATGCTGGAGCGATCATCGGCACGGTAATCACGAAGAACACTTTCAATGGGGTCGCGCCCAAATCCATCGCAGCTTCTTCGATTGACCGGTCTAATTCGCGCAAGCGGGAACTGATAACCACTGTTACATAGGCGGTACAGAAGGTCACATGTGCCAGCCAGATGGTGAACATACCGCGCTCTGCCGGCCAGCCGATAGCATGCCCCATAGCAACAAACAGTAACAGTAACGACAAACCGGTAATGACGTCGGGCATCACCAGCGGTGCGGTCAGCATAAAAGCAAAACCGGTCGAGCCACGAAAACGGCCAAACCGCACCATAACCACTGCGGCTATCGTCCCCAACACCACCGCCATGGTGGCCGAGGCGGCGGCAATAGTGAGACTCAGCCCGACTGCGGATATCATCGCCGAATCATTGAACAGCTCAATATACCAGCGGATAGACCACCCTGCCCATACCGTCACCAGTTTAGAGCTGTTAAACGAGTAGATAACCAGCATCAGCATTGGCGCATACAAGAAGGTATAGCCAACAATCAAGATAACCCGACGCCAGACCGAACGCACTTCCGGTAAGTTATTCATACCGCGCCTCCTGACACTTTATTCTGGTGCTTGTGGAACCAGATAATCGGCACTATTAGTAGCACTAACATCACTGTTGCAACGGCGGAGGCCACTGGCCAGTCACGGTTATTGAAGAATTCTTGCCATAAAATACGGCCAATCATGATGCTATCCGGCCCGCCGAGCAGCTCAGGAATAACAAATTCGCCTACTGCCGGAATAAATACCAACATAGAACCGGCTACGATCCCCCCTTTGGTCAAAGGTACAATCACACTGACAAAGGTTTTAAATGGCTTCGCCCCCAGATCCAGTGCCGCTTCCACCAATGAATAATCCAATCGGGTCAGGGCGGTATAGATAGGCAGCACCATGAAAGGCAGATAGGAATAGACCACGCCGATATAGACCGCCAGATTGGTGTGCAGAATAATCAACGGTTGATCGATAATTCCGGTCCAGATCAGGAAGTTATTCAGAATGCCATTATTTTTCAGGATGCCCATCCAGGCATAAACCCGAATCAGGAATGAAGTCCATGACGGCAGGATCACCAACAGCAATAAGATATTGCGCGTGGATGACTTGCTGTGAGCTATCGCCCAGGCCAATGGATAACCGATAATCAGGCAACACAAGGTCGATACCGCAGCCACTTGCAGAGATTGCAGGTAAGCATCGATATACAGTGGATCATCAAGCAGTTGCAGATAATTGCCAAGATTGAGCGAGATATCCAGCTTGCCGTCCAGCCAGGTCACCAGGTCGGTATAAGGCGGAACTGCCCGCGCCATCTCTGCCAGACTGATTTTGAAGACAATCAGGAACGGCAGCATAAACAGCAGGAATAGCCATAAATAAGGGATGCCGATAACCAATTTGCGGCCATGCGACATTTGGAAACGTTGAATCAGCGCTTTAACCGGCCCCACCGCGCGGGTCGGTGGTTCTGCTGCTCCATGAGTGGATTCTGGTATCACAATATTTTGCTCCCCTAATGATCAGCTACAGGCCGATCAGTTACCCAAGACGACACAGCTGTCAGCATCCCAGCAGAGTTGTACTTCATCACCCCAGGTTGGCATCCCTTTGCGGTAACGATGGCCGTTCTGTAGCTGTGCAGTGAGCATCTGTCCGCTGTGTAATTTCACGTGATATATGGACAAGTCGCCCAGATAAGCAATGTGTACCACTTCACCAACGGCAAAGTTGCAACCATCCTCCGGCACCTGTTCACACAACATCACTTTTTCTGGCCGCAGCGCGACAAAGACGGGAACACCATCAACCACAGACACGTCTGAATCCACTTTCAATGGATGGCGCAGTCCGGGGCTGTCAATCACCAGCGCATCATCTAAACGCTCTTTTAATACGCCTTCAAACACATTCACCGAGCCGATAAACTCAGCACTGAATCTGCTGTTCGGATGCTCGTAAATCTCTTCCGGCTCACCAATTTGCACGAACTTACCACGGTTCATAATGGCGATGCGCCCGGCCATGGTCATGGCCTCTTCCTGGTCGTGGGTGACCATCACACAAGTTGCCCCGACACGCTCCAGAATATCCACCACTTCGAGTTGCATGCGGTCGCGCAGTTTTTTATCCAACGCGCCCATCGGTTCATCCAGCAACAGCAGTTTTGGCCGTTTGGCCAGGCTACGCGCCAAAGCGACCCGTTGGCGTTGGCCGCCGGACAGTTGATGTGGCTTGCGTTTGGCAAACTCTTGCATATGTACCAGAGTTAGCATCTCTGCCACCCGGCTTTTAATTTCATTAGCAGGCAATTTGTCTTGTTTCAAACCAAACGCGATATTTTGCTCAACTGTCATATGTGGGAACAATGCATATGACTGGAACATCATATTAATTGGGCGCTGATAAGGCGGTACATGCGACAAATCCTGCCCATCGAGGACAATTTGCCCCTGTGTCGGCTGTTCAAAGCCAGCCAGCATTCGCAACAAGGTGGATTTTCCACACCCTGAAGCCCCTAACAGCGCAAAAATCTCACCTTTGTAGATCGTCAAATTGACATCATCTACCGCGGCCTGACCATCAAATGATTTGGTTAAATTGCGAATCTCCAGCAAGGGTGTAAACACCTTCTGGGATTTTGGCTGTGGGCGGGGAGTTACATCATTCACTCAGCGTGCTCTCCGTAAAAGCAGAACAGGCCGCATTCGAGGTGCGGCGCAATAAAAAACAGGAACAGGAAGATAACCCCCTGTTCCTACCATGATCTATTTTACTTATCCATCAATCTGTTATCAGTGACAGGCTCACCACCAGCAACTGATTCCCATCGATGGTTTATTTACCGCTTTTCACTTTGGTCCAGGCCCGGGTGATCACGCGATCAATTTTCGGATCTTGCACTTTTAATGTGAACATTTTAGCTCGCACATCTGCCGGAGGATAAATACCTGGATTATCACGGACTTCTGCGTTCACCAGCGGGGTCGCGGCTTTGTTGGCATTGGCGTAGAACACGTGGTTGCTGATATTGGCAATCACATCAGGGCGCATCAGATAATTCAGGAACTGATAGGCTTCATCCTGATTTTTGGCATCCGCAGGCATGGCAAACACGTCAAAGAAGGCTAATGCCCCCTCTTTCGGAATGCTATAAGCCACATTCACACCATTTTTAGCTTCTTTGGCACGATTAGAAGCCTGCATGATGTCGCCAGCCCAACCCACAGCGACACAGATGTCACCGTTTGCCAGATCATTAATGTATTGTGATGAGTGGAAATAACGGATATTTGGCCGCAGTTTCAATAACAACTCGGTGGCAGGACCAGTGTAATCAGTGGCCTGAATACTGTTGGGATCTTTACCTAAATAATTAAGAACGGTGGCAAAAATCTCACTTGGCGCATCCAGAAAGGAAACACCGCAGCTTTTCAACTTCTCAAGATTTTCCGGTTTCAGCACCAGATCCCAACTGTTTACCGGTGCGTCTTTCCCAAGCGCTGCTTTCACTTTCTCGACGTTATAGCCTATACCGGTCGTCGCCCACAGATACGGGATGGCATATTTGTTATCGGGATCGTGCTTGCCAACCAGCGTCAGCAATTCAGGATCAAGATTTTTGTAATTCGGTAATTTACTTTTATCCAGCGGCTTAAATACGCCCGCAGACAATTGGCGCTCGAGGAAACTGGCTGACGGCACCACCAAGTCAAACCCGGTGCTCCCCGCCATCAATTTACCTTCCAACACCTCGTTGGAGTCAAACACATCATAGACAACTTTAATGCCGGTTTCTTTTTGGAAATTAGCCAGCGTGTCTGGCGCGATATAATCAGACCAGTTGTAAATGTGCAGTGTTTTTTCTTCAGCAGATGCTGAGACGGACGCGGCCATTAACAGGCCAGCAGCAACACCCGATAACCACTTTTTACGTTGGGTGAACATCCGTTAACTCCTCCAAAATAGGGGGTAATTCGTGCGATAAATTTGCATCCGTGGGATGCAACACCTTTGTCCTGCCGAGTGCTATTGCCACAAACACCAAATGCATGGCTATGCACGGTGAGCAATTATTAATCTAACAAATATAATCACTAATTTTGCGGAGGAATATTATGCCCTTTGCAGAAACAGCAGCATAACCGCAGTTCGGAATCCACGCCAGACTCTAGGGTAAAAAACGCCTTTTATCGATTTTTTATGCACATTCTATCTATGTAATGCGTCACTAATGGCATAAACGGCGACAAATATCTGGCAAAGGAGGGTAAAAAGCAGAATATCTTATGGTTTAGCGGGGCAATCTTATGGTTTACCAAGAGAATAAATAGTGTGCCACTGGTTATCAGTAGCACCCTGATTTTGATGCACGGGAATTATTTAGTGTATTACAGGGTAAGCGGTGGCAGTTTGCGGCAACTCGTCGTCGTCACTATTGCCAATAAACAGTAGATCGTTGGCGCGCGCTTCCAGAATAATCATCGAAATCTGCTCTTCGCACTGCTGCATAAAATAGCCAAACTGGGCGAATGTGACACCGACCTCAACAGTCAGTGACTGGCAGACAATCAGTTTTGGCAGATTATCATCCTGAATATCAATAAACGCTTTAACTGTCAGCGAGCTGGCATTGATTTGACTGAGATCCGCAACCAGCGGGATCAACGCTGTTGGGCGTACCTCGGCCAGTGCTGAAAACAGGATGATGTTATCCACCAAATCAATTTTGGCATCAAACACACCCTCAAAATTTTGCATATGCGGCAGATGCAGTGCCTGGCAGGAATCGCACTCAAAAAATGAGATACCGAGTTGATCCAGCCAACGCCGTAATAAGGCTAAATCCGGGACGATGAGTGAATCCATAACTACCTACCTCACGATTCTCATAATACGAAAAGTGCCATAGCTTACGGAATATTGGCCGACAGCGCTACTTCAATCCCGACTAATTTAATACCGCAAGAAAGACTCAGTAATGGCCTTACTTAGATTTATTCTCCTTTTCGGCACGCGCTTTATCTAACTCTTTCTTCGATTGAGGCCTGGAGATTCTATCTGCACTACCTAAGAGCGGGCCAAAACCACGAGCGACGCGCCAAACAATGCAAGCCGCCGCAGGGATCATCAGACCAATTCCAATAAAAATCATAATAATCGCAACTGTCGATGTGCCCATTGCTCCCGGTAATGACAAATAGCCATTTATACTGAGATAGGCAACAACCAGTAATATCATCCCCAATGCTTCCAAAATAATCACAAAACGGGGCATATCTCCTAACGAGCGCATCTTTACCTCCGATAAGCTCTGTATCTGCTTTTAACCAGTGTATTGAATCCCCACGATTTGTGACAGTACCCATAAGCAAATAGGTAGGATTAATCGGACTAACAGGTAAATCCTGCTTTTTTTTCACTGCGTCAAAAGGCATAGTAGTCAGCAGTCGAATGAGTAACACGCTATAAGTCATTTAACAGCTGAATATATCAGTAACTGTTGGCGAAGTGATTATCTCAAATTAATCAAGGAGTTTTACATGTTTGCTGTGATTTTTGGGCGTCCTGGATGTCCTTACTGTGTACGTGCCAAAGAATTGGCGGAAAAACTGGAAACTGAGCGTGACGATTTTAAATTCCGTTACATTGATATTCACGCAGAAGGTATCACCAAAGCTGATCTGGAAAAAACGGTCGGCAAACCAGTAGAAACCGTGCCACAAATCTTTCTCGATGAGAAACACATTGGTGGCTGCACAGATTTCGAAGCCTATGCTAAAGAAAATCTGAGCCTGTTCCAATAATCGACTGATAAACCTCTCTTATTGGCTAACGCTTAAGAACTGTGTGCCAACCTTGATGAGTGATATCCGAAAAAGGGTGCTAAGCGCCCTTTTTTCTTGCCTGTTATTTACACTAACTCAGCAAAAACCGGACATTAGCGCCCTATAACGCGGCTAAATACCAGCAGATAACCCCGCATTTCATCAGCATTCCAGCATATCACCCTGGCGAAACCAAACTTCCTGCTTACTACTGGCTGTCTCGCAGCAGACCGATTAGAATAAGCGCCGCTATCGCTTACATTTATATTTCGGCTGGCGATGTTTTTTTGAATTAAAAGCTTTTTGGATTTAAAGATATGTGTCGCTCTGGCTTTACATTAAGGGTGTATGCATCGTGGATCATCCTGACTAAATAGAAAGTCATACTCGTGAATATAAACGTCGCAAACTTGTTAAACGGCAACTACATCTTGCTGTTATTCGTGGTGTTAGCGCTGGGGTTATGCCTGGGCAAACTGCGATTGGGGCCTATTCAATTAGGTAACGCTATTGGTGTGTTGGTGGTATCTCTGTTGCTTGGGCAACAGCATTTCGCTATTAATACCGAAGCCCTGAATCTGGGCTTTATGCTGTTTATTTTTTGTGTCGGCGTTGAAGCTGGCCCAAACTTTTTCTCTATTTTCTTTCGTGACGGCAAAAACTACCTGATGCTGGCGTTGGTCATGGTGGGCAGCGCAATGATTCTGGCGCTGGGGTTAGGCAAACTCTTTGGCTGGGATATTGGCCTGACCGCCGGGATGCTGGCTGGATCCATGACATCCACTCCGGTCTTGGTGGGCGCTGGCGATACTCTTCGTCATACCATCGCGAATAATCCGGCGTTGCAACATGCCCAGGATAACCTGAGCTTAGGTTACGCCCTCACCTATCTTATCGGGCTGGTTAGCCTGATTTTAGGCGCGCGCTATTTACCCAAACTACAACACCAAGACTTGCCAACCAGCGCACAGCAAATTGCGCGTGAGCGCGGCCTCGATACCGACAGCCAGCGCAAAGTCTATCTGCCCGTTATCCGTGCCTATCGCGTTGGCCCGGAATTGGTGGCTTGGGCTGATGGCAAAAATCTACGTGAATTAGGGATTTATCGTCAAACTGGCTGTTATATTGAGCGTATTCGCCGTAATGGTATTTTGGCGAATCCGGATGGCGATGCGGTATTGCAAGTCGGTGACGAGATCTCATTAGTCGGTTATCCGGATGCGCATTCCCGTCTTGACCCCAGTTTCCGTAACGGCAAAGAAGTGTTCGACCGCGACTTGCTGGATATGCGCATTGTTACCGAAGAGATTGTGGTCAAAAACAGCAATGCCGTCGGTAAGCGCCTGAGCCATTTAAAACTGACCGACCACGGTTGCTTCCTAAACCGCGTGATCCGCAGTCAGATAGAAATGCCGATTGATGACAATGTGGTACTGAATAAAGGCGATGTATTGCAAGTCAGTGGCGATGCACGGCGCGTTAAAAGTGTGGCGGAAAAGATTGGCTTTATTTCTATTCACAGTCAGGTCACTGACCTGCTGGCGTTCTGCGCCTTCTTTATTTTAGGGTTGATGATCGGCCTGATCACCTTCCAATTCAGTAACTTTAGTTTTGGTATTGGTAATGCCGCTGGCCTGCTAATGGCTGGGATCATGCTGGGCTTTTTACGTGCCAACCACCCGACTTTCGGCTATATCCCGCAAGGGGCGCTCAATATGGTGAAAGAGTTCGGTTTGATGGTCTTTATGGCGGGGGTCGGGTTAAGCGCCGGTGGCGGTATTAATAGCAGCCTTGGAGCCGTCGGTGGGCAAATGCTGATTTCCGGCTTAATCGTGAGCCTGGTGCCTGTAGTTATCTGCTTTATCTTTGGCGCTTATGTATTACGCATGAACCGTGCTCTGCTTTTTGGCGCGATCATGGGAGCGCGCACCTGTGCACCGGCCATGGATATCATCAGTGATACTGCTCGCAGTAATATCCCAGCACTTGGTTACGCAGGGACTTATGCTATTGCGAACGTTTTACTGACGTTGGCAGGCTCGTTAATCGTTATTGTCTGGCCGGGAATATTAGGCTAGGACCTGAAAAGTGGTATTTAAGATAAAGCTAAACATTTTTTTAAGCTTTTTTCATTTTCCCAGAACTTTCTAGCTGGACTGGGGTCTGATTTAATGCCACTGCTTTTCTTTGATGTCCCCATATTGAGGAGCCCGATAGTCCCGCCTTCTTAGGTTCAAGACTAGTCGGGTTTTTTCTTGCCTGAAATTCGAACGCCCCATCCCTCCCCCTTAAGGCTTTCTTAAGACAAAATTATTACAGTAGAAACATGTCTACTTCTGCTCCAGGCTATTTCGTGAAGATCAATAAACCTGCCTCTCAATCCGGCGTCATTACATCGACCTTAAATAATACCTCAACGGCACTAACAATTAGGACAAACTCCCTTTACTCGCTGCCGTTATCCTTTTATTTTTGGCAGGTTTTTGCATTGGTGATCAGTGGATTGCTGTTTCTTTGGTTATCCCGCGACGAACAGTTGGATTGGCTTATCAGTAACTATTGGTTTGATCCCGTCTCGCAACATTTTCCATGGGAAAATAATTACTGGCTGGATTTACTGAATCATCGCTTATTGAAAATAACCATTATCAGCGCTGCCGTCGTCACATTGCTATGGGGTCTTTATCGCCGCAATATGCGCGCAGTAACGACGATGCTGCTATTTGGCATCGGCCCGTTGGTGATAGGTGTGCTAAAAGCAACCAGTGCACACTCCTGCCCTTGGGATCTGGTGGAGTATGGCGGTAAATCTATCAACTATGTACTCATGGGTACAGCCCCGATCGGCGCCGGCCCTGGTCACTGTTTCCCCGGCGGCCATGCCTCCAGTGGGTTTGCAGTAATGGCATTGTTTTTCTTGTTTTACCCCGAACGACCACGGTTAGCTGTACTGTGCTGGTTTGTGGGTGTGAGTCTTGGCATGTTGATGGGTTTTGGACAAATCATGCGCGGGGCACATTTTCTTACCCATAACCTGTGGGCGGGTTGGTGGGTTTGGCTCAGCCAGTTGGTTGTGTATTGGATGATCAGCGGTTTTTACAACCGCGATAAGGGTAGAGAATGATTGAACAAATGAATTACTTTTTCTTTTCCATGATAAATGCCACCCCAGCATCATCGCCATGGATGATTTCTTTTGCGACTTTCATCGCACGCGATTTGATTATGATTATCCCCATATTATTAGTGGGGATGTGGTTATGGGGGCCACAAAGCAGCATGGATTCGCAGCGTGCTTTAGTGACCAAAGCCGCTATCGCGCTTGCTTTCTCCATGCTTTCAGCCTCCTGCATCGGGATGCTTATCCCCCACGACCGCCCTTTTGTCGTCGGTTTTGGTTATAACTTTATGAATCACGCACCCGATAGCTCTTTCCCAAGTGACCACGGCACGGCTATTTTCACTTTTGCTCTGGCCTTTGTTTTTTGGCACAAACTGTGGTCCGCTGTCAGCCTGATGGTCGTGGCTGTCGCGATTGCATGGTCACGAATTTACCTGGGTGTGCACTGGCCATTAGATATGGTGGGGGGATTTTTGCTAGGAATTGTCGGCTGTCTGTTTGCACAATTGGTATGGAACTTGTTCGGCGATGCAATTTCAAATGGCATGAAGCGTCTTTATCATATGAGTTTTGCCTTACCTATCAGCAGAGGATGGGTTAGAAACTAGCGCCCTCCGTGTGATTAATCTCACATTGCCGGCAGATTAAAATGCCGGCAATATTCTCCGCAAAATCCCTTCGTCATGTCAAAATACATAAAAATCAAATAATTATGCTTTGCAGCATGTTCATGCCGGTGATTTAATCATCTTTTATGTAATAAAAATAACAAAATAAAATCTAAAATAGCTAACAATGTGAGAATTAACTTTGTTTTTTCTCACAAATGTTATTATTATAACAAAAGAGCCAACTTACAGATGAACAAAAGGATAAAAATCATGACGATCAATTACGCTAATTATATTGACCATACCCTATTGGCAATGGATGCCACCGAAGAGCAAATTATTAAGCTGTGTGAAGAAGCCAAGCAGCATCATTTTTATGCGGTATGTGTTAACTCTGGCTATGTTCCAGTGGCTGCCCAGCAATTAGCTGGTACTTCGGTTAAAGTGTGTTCAGTCATTGGTTTCCCGCTGGGTGCTGGCTTGACCGAAGCTAAAGCCTTTGAAGCTCAGGCAGCTATCAAAGCTGGCGCGCAAGAGATTGATATGGTTATCAATGTTGGCTGGTTGAAAAGTGGCAAAATCGCAGAGGTCAAAGCGGACATCAAGGCCGTGCGTGATAATTGCGCCTCCACACCGTTGAAGGTAATATTAGAAACCTGCCTACTTAGCGATGCACAAATCGTGCAAGTTTGTGAAATGTGCCGTGAGCTTGATGTGGCCTTTGTTAAAACCTCAACCGGTTTCAGCACTGGCGGCGCTAAAGAAGAGCATGTCAAATTGATGCGCGCCACAGTAGGCCAGGAGATGGGTGTCAAAGCCTCCGGTGCGGTTCGTGACAGAGCGACAGCAGACACAATGATTAAGGCTGGGGCAACACGCATTGGCACCAGTTCTGGGGTGGCTATCGTTTCAGGCCAGCAAGCATCAGCATCAAGTTACTAACTTTTTATATATCCAATAGATTTTAAGCTGCAAAATGGCGAGTAACCTGCGCCCGCGGCTTGAAAGATGATGGGTAAAGCCCGGTTATTGCCGGGCTTACTTATTCCATGTACTGTTTGCACTCTTTTTTACGTTTTTTATTTTACGGTTCATGGTGTTAAAAATAACTCGTCAGGGATAGCTTATGGAAACTCGCCGTGCAGAACGTATCAATAAACTTACTCAGGCCCTTAAGCGTTCTGACAAAATCCATCTAAAAGACGCAGCCAATCTATTGCGGGTTTCTGAAATGACGATTCGGCGAGATCTGAGCGCCGAACCTACCTCCGTCATTTTACTTGGTGGCTATGTAGTGATGGACCCCAAAAGTCACAATGCCAATAACTATTTTGTTTCCGACCAGCAAGCCAAACAGGTGGAAGAAAAGCGCCTAATTGGTCAGTTAGCGGCGCGCCTTATTGCGGAAAATGACACCGTTTTTTTTGACTGCGGGACCACAATTCCTTCAATAATCGATGAGATAGATGAAGAGCTGTCATTTACTGCTATTTGCTACTCCCTCAATACCTTCCTGTCGTTACAAGACAAACCCAATTGCAAAGTTATCTTGTGCGGAGGGGAATTCAAACCCAACAACTACATTTTCACCCCTATAAGCCAACATAATGAGCTGGATAATGCTTGCCCAAACAAAGCTTTTATCTCTGCGGCGGGCGTTTCTATTGAGTATGGCGCCACCTGTTTCAACTTTGATGAGATCTTGTTGAAACACCGTGCTATTGCCAAATCTCAGCATAAAATCCTGGTGGCTGACCACAGCAAATTTGGCAAAGTAAAGCCTGCCAGTATCGGTGCGCTAACACTTTTTGATGCCATTGTGACCAACCGTCAACCGGATAATGAATTCAACCAATTCTTTTTGCAGCACAATATCAAAACCTACTGTTAGGTTCTTTTTCCCCTTACGGATACTGATCACCAGCAAGATGCGGGTTACCGTATCTTGCTGCTCGATAGATCCCCCCGCTTTTTGATGTTATCCATAATGGCTGACACCATTGATTACATAGCAAAAATCCTAGTTCACTAAATGCCTTGAGATAACACCATCACTGCATTATCAGATAAAAAACGGATTATATTTAAGCAAAATAGCCTGATAGAAAATAACCATATTTTATTTGTGGCTAAATAGTATTTTAGTTGATAAGAATTTTAAAACACTATTTCATTGTGCAATTA
>NZ_CACVAD010000002.1 GCF_902726545.1 Yersinia artesiana
GGGTTGATCAGGTAGATAATAGCAATGCTGAATAGTAGCCAACTTTGTAGAAAATAGCCCCGCTTGAAACCATCTTCATTGATAAAGTAGAAAAGCACGTTCCAGAAAATGATAATAGTTATGATGGATTTTAATTTTCTGAGTATATCTGCTTGATCTATCTCATCATTTGAGTCGATATAGCCAATAATCATAAAAAACAGTGGAGTGGCGATAATCGACAAAAAGTAGAGAACACTCATCACTTCACCACCTAAAAAACACTGTTCGGTACAGGTTTTACTGGCAGAGTAAAAGGTAACGGCAGAAAAGCAGCTTAATGTCTTTAGCGCATGTAAACCGACATTTCTCATATAATCGTTCGGCTTAAAATAGGGTTAAATGAGATATCCAGCTGGTGATGGCGGAGGTATAGCATTAGAACTTTCCTATTTAGGTTACTAATTTTTCTCTATTTTCACATACTATCCAAATGCTGTCACGTCTGACAGATTTAACTCTAAATAAACAAATGAGAAATATTCTTTTGAGAAAAAGACGTTTCCTACATCCTCCGGTGTTGACTTCCTATATATCTCATTGCGCCTCTATGGTTTACTCAAATGTAAGGTGTTTCCGGGCTATCTTCATAATATTTAATAGTTTTTATTTCATCACAAACAGATGTGAGTTAACAATTCATAGAGTGCTGAAGCACTAGCGGGTGTGGCCAATATGATAAGCTGTATGATCGTTGATAATGATAAATATCAAACGCTAGGTATGGTAACTATCGTAAAAAAGATATTTACATCTCTAGGATTCAAAAAAGAGATCAAATTCTATCGTAAAGCATTTTATTCAGCAGATATCATTTTTATTGGGGTTGATGAGTTCAGTTTCTTCGATGCTCTAAAACGTTTGGATAAAGCGCCTTCAGAAGCCGATGTTTTTTTAATTTGTGATGCTCGTTTGAATAGCTTCTTGCAGGGTATCCCAAGATTCGGCAATGTAACAATGATCTTCAGAGAAGACTGTGTAGATACTGTTACTAATAAGATTACGACTGTTTTCAAACGTAAGCTTCGCGGACTTAAAGATAATTTATCTGAGCGAAAATCCACGAAAATTCTAAGCTTGCCGTCGTCAGAACGGCAGTATTTGACACCCAATGAAAATATCGTGTTGAAATTGTTTAATGAGGGCTTTTCTGGTGGTGATATCGCCAGGATTTTGAAAAAAAGTGAGAAGACAGTCAGTGGACAAAAAAGGTCTGCCATGAAAAAACTGGGGGCCCGTACTGACGTTGAGTTAATTAAAATGTTTATGTTCAAATAGTTAATACAAATAATGGACTGAATTTTTGGTTGCTTTTTCCGTCAACATCAGAGAATACCAAAGGGATTGTCTAGTGCTAGCGGGCAGGGATGCCAGCTTAAAAAACCGGGAATACCCGGACAGCCCCAAAGCTATTTGGGGCTGTTTATGGGGCCGCTTTGTTTTAGTAAAAGCAAATTGTGATTAAATACTCTTCAATTTGGCGATGGTACTGTCAATATCAACTTCATGTTCAGAGAATGTGTATGTGACATTTTGGAATGTTGTAATCGATAACATTTTCAATGGCACTGTTTTTTCTGAAATATCCTCTTCTTGCGGTCGGATTTTATTCATTAGTAAATTGACCGAAAGGATGGTATTGGCTTTATCGACTTCAGCCTGTGCAGGCACTTCTTTAGTGAAGGTATTGAAGGACTTGATGCTGGTGAGTTTAATTCTTTCATTGGCAATAAAAATGTATTTGCTCTCTATAGCCACTTTCACCGCAAATGCTGACAACCCTTTTGTATTGGTTGTTGGCTCGAAAGTCACCTCCGCACCTTTTTTAATCATCTCGGGATTAGCAACTTTAATAACGTGAAAATAACGGTTATCTCCATTTTCATCGGTGATGAAACCAAAACCTTTATCTTCAAAAAAAGTTGTTATTCTACCGTTCATCATGCATCTCGTATTAGCGTATCCAATGGACAAGTATAATACAGGTGAAATGCTTTCAGATACAGTCTGACCCTTTTTTAGGGCCAGTTAGGGTGAATTGTAAAAGAGAGAAATATGGATTTCTGTGCTAAAAATTGAGCATAAAAGGTGGGCTTTTCACTTTTTCTCTGTTTTTTGTGATCTCTGCCGTGGACAAAAAACAGTTCTATTGCTGTACTGTATTGGACACACATTTTGTGTCCAACATTCACGTAAAGGTAAGTTTGATGTCTAAGATTAAAGGTAGCGTAAAGTGGTTCAATGAAGCTAAAGGCTTTGGTTTCATTACCCCAGAAGATGGCAGCAAAGACGTTTTCGTTCATTTCTCAGCCATCGCTAGCAACGGTTTCAAAACTCTTGCTGAAGGCCAGCGTGTAGAATTTGAAATCACGAGCGGTGCCAAAGGGCCATCAGCTGCTAATGTTATCGCTATCTAAGTAGCCCATATTTCTTAAAACCCGCCTCATTGTTATCAGGCGGGTTTTTTATTTATAGCGTCGAAAAGTATATTGACGGGGAGTGGGCTAAAACAGATATGCCCTTAAAAAGGCAACAGTGATAGCCAGGCAAAAAATGATTGCCAGCCATTCGGTTCCGGTTTTAGGTAAACTAAACATAGGATCTATCCAGCACATCAGTCACCCCATTGGCTAACTGTTCTTTGCTAAATAATTATCCGGTTCGTAGATTAAGAAAACATTAAGATGCTGTAAACAGTGGCGCTCTTTTCTCCGCGATTATTGCCCAGCAAAGTAATTAACCAATATGAAAGCCAGCATTGTCATGGCGAGTGAACCGGCAAGATTAAGTGCAATTGTGCCAGCAGCCCAAGCTAATTTCCCATCCTGAAGTAAATAGACAACTTCAACAGAGAAGGTTGAAAATGTTGTCAGTCCACCACAAAAGCCTGTGGTAATGAGTAACTTCCAAACAGGATCAATGTGCGCAATTCGGGTGAACAGTGCTAATGTCAGACCGATAATAAAAGCACCGACCAGGTTTACAATAAGTGTTCCCACCGGGATATTGGGGGAAAAACTGTTTAGCTTCATACTGACCAACCAACGGGCGACACTGCCCACACCACCACCAATAAATACTGCAAGCAATGTATTAAACATAAACACCTTTCTTTAAATATCGCTACATCGGAATTTTGCTGTGATTTAACTTGCCAGTTCAATGCGGTTGCGCCCATTGTCTTTTGCCAGATATAGCGCTGAGTCGGCAGCTTTTAACCATTGCTGATAGTTAATCATATCATGGCGGTAATCCGCGATACCGGCACTGACTCTGAGTTGTAGGGGCGGTGCCTGGGTAAAAACTAAATCGGCCAGCCTTTCCTGAATTCGCATTAATACTTCCCGCGTTTGTTCGGCAGTCGTATTAGGTAAAATAGCACCAAATTCATCCCCACCATAGCGGCCAACAATATCAATAGCGCGTAACCCCAGCAGTAATTCTTCCGCGAGAACTGTAATAGCTTCATCACCCACTGCATGACCAAAGGTATCATTAATAGATTTAAAATTATCAATATCCAATAAAATGAGTGTTGCTCCATGTTGGTAGCGTCGGCAACTATCAAATTGATTATGGAGTTGGTGCTCCCAATGTCTGCGATTATACAGCCCTGTTAATCCATCCCTGACACTGATGCGCAATAACTCTTCTTTATTTTCGGCTAACCGTTTTGCGGTTCTATAGGTGACTAAGCCGAGTAGAGAAGGGTAGATTATTATCATCGGCAGGCAGGCATATACCTGAAGCGGAGAGGTTTCAGGTTTAAAGGGCAAATTAAATATCCACGCAGTCAGTAAACTACAGGCTATCTGCAATGCCAGTCCTTTACAAAAAACGTTTTTTCCACCAGAAGCAATATTATTCATACTCATCATTGAGAGAATAACGACGGATGGCAGAGCATTGAATGACATTATTGCAACCCAGACACCGCCTAGTGCTGAGTCTATTTTCATATTAATGATTTCTTGCTCGAGGGGTTGCTCCGAGCGTAAGGCCAGTAGGTATGCAATATGTGGCCAGGCCAATCCATTAAGGACGAGCATGAACCATAGCCATAATGAGGCATTTTGTGTGTAGAGCACGGAGCCGACACAAAACATGCCAATACCTAAGCCAAATACTCGGGGTAAATAAGTCCTTTTAGCAAAACTTAACCCGGATCGACGGGTATTGATTCTACTTGAATAAGGCAATTGGCGGCTCCCTCGTTTTTTCTGCTTTGGGGGGATGTTTACGGCAATGTCTCATCCGGGATGAGTCAAAATAAAGAAGAATAGACCCTTGAGTAAATCATAGTTCACTAACGAAATCTGTTACATATTACTCTTGTTTTAATCGGCAATTTATTCGTAAATAGCGCATGATTTAATGAACAGTGCTAATCAAGAAGGTGTGTATGGAAGGTATCAGTATTACCAAATTGCTGGTAGTCGGCATATTGATTGTGTTGTTGTTTGGTACCAGCAAATTGCGCACGCTGGGTGCGGATCTGGGCGCGGCTCTGAAAGGCTTTAAAAAGGCGATGGGCAATGACGATGCTCCTCCTGCCAATACGGCTGCGGAGTCTAAATCAGCAACTGAAGCCAAACCGCCTATTGAGCATAAAGACTGATTAAATCGCCAGGTAATAGAAATCGGGCTGAGAAACAAAAACGGATCTCCAATGGAAATCCGTTTTTGATTGTCTGCGATTTAAGGTGTAATAAAGTATTTCAATCAAACTTGCCTGAACAACTATTCAGGCTCGATTGGCTTATTTTACTTCCAACCCTTTTGCTTGCAGGTCAGCATGGTAAGAGGAGCGAACAAATGGGCCGCAAGCCGCATGGGTAAAGCCCATTGCCATTGCTTCCGCTTTCATTTCATCAAACTCCGCTGGGCTAACATAGCGCTGTACAGGCAGATGGTGACGGCTAGGTTGCAAATATTGCCCCAGTGTCAGCATCGTTACGCCGTGACGGCGTAAATCTCGCATCACTTCCACGATTTCAGCATTGGTTTCACCCAAACCGACCATCAAACCAGATTTGGTCGGAATATCTGGATGGGCCTCTTTAAAACGCTCCAATAATTTAAGTGACCATTCATAGTTAGCCCCTGGGCGAACCTGACGATATACCCGTGGAACGTTTTCCAAATTATGATTAAAGACATCAGGTGGTGTGACAGTCAAAATATCTAATGCGCGATCCATACGGCCACGGAAATCGGGTACTAATGTTTCGATTTTAATGGTTGGATTTTTGGCTCGAATCGCTGAGATGCAATCTGCAAAGTGTTGAGCACCGCCATCACGCAAATCATCACGGTCAACAGAGGTGATAACCACATAGCGCAAGCCCATGTCTTTGATAGTCTGAGCCAATTTCTCTGGCTCATTGGCATCCGGTGTCACTGGACGACCGTGGGCAACGTCGCAGAATGGGCAGCGGCGGGTGCAAATTGCGCCGAGGATCATAAAGGTCGCGGTACCGTGGTTAAAGCACTCCGACAGGTTGGGGCAGGAGGCTTCTTCACAAACCGAGTGCAGACCATTTTTACGCATTGCTGCTTTAATACCTTGAATGCGGCTGGAGTCAGCAGGAAGCTTGATTTTCATCCACTCGGGTTTGCGTAGCAGCTCTTGGCGTTCGGTAACCACGGTTTTAATCGGGATGAGCGCCATTTTATCTGCGTCGCGGTATTTGACGCCGCGTTCCATCTGAATCGGTTTACTCATAATCGTGCAGGTTCCAGTTCTGAATCTCTCAACTTGAGATTTTTAATTAAATTCAACGGGATGTGGCGTCGTTAAAAAATTTTTGAAAATTGTTTAAAAATTATATCATCTTTAGCCAGTCCCATTCAGCCCCCAATTTTGTAGGCGTTTGTAAATAGCGCCATATTGAGTCGCTGTAGGAGCGTTATTCATACTTTACATTGCTTATTGCCGGGTTATTGGACGTCTGGCGGTAAATAATCAGCCAATGACCACGGCTGCTGCTCGGCATCGGGATAACCTAGCTGGCGGGTAAATTCGTGCACCAATATCGGTTGAACATCAGCCATAGTGGTACCCGCTTTCAGCGCGCTGACTTGCGTCATTTGCATCCCTGCGTAGCCACAGGGATTAATGCGCTGGAAGGGTTCCAGATCCATTGCAACATTTAATGCCAGACCATGGAATGAACAGCCCCTGCGAATGCGCAGACCTAATGAGCAAATTTTCTGTTGACCCACATAAACACCGGGAGCATCCGGGCGAGCTTGTGATTCAATGTCTAAATGGGCTAGCGTCGCAATCACAGTGTTCTCAATAGCGGTCACTAACTGCCGTACACCCAATTTGGCCCGCTTGAGATCAATCATGATATACATGACTTGTTGGCCTGGGCCATGGTAAGTGACCTGGCCCCCGCGATCACTTTGGATAACCGGAATATCACCGGGCATCAAAACATGTTCGGCTTTTCCTGCCTGACCCTGAGTAAAGACTTGTTGATGCTCAACCAGCCAGATTTCATCCGCGCTGGCATCGGTGCGAAACTCAGTAAAATTATGCATGGCTTGAGATACGGGGGCATAGGGTTGTAGCCCTAGCTGGCGTAAAATGATCTTGTGTTGTTGCAAGCGAGGCATCATCTGGTTACAGAAATGGTGGCGCCAGTATACCAGCCCAGCCGTAAGGGGCCACCATTTTGACAAGTGAAAGCGATAATTTGGTCGTAAAAAATAAGGCCCGACGGCTGAGTAAGCTGTGTGGGCCATAGGTGAATGGTCAGTATTTGAACGGTATTACAGTACCATTCTGACCAATTCAAGATTACCTAATTCTTCATACAGCGTTTCCACTTGCTCGATGTGGGTCGCTGTGATGGTAATGGAAACAGAGTGATAGTTGCCTTTGCTGCTCGGTTTTACCTGTGGGGTATAATCGCCCGGAGCATGGCGCTGTACCACTTCAACCACCTGGTTAACCAGTTGAGGTTCAGCAATGCCCATTACCTTGTAGGTAAAGGGACAAGGGAACTCAAGCAGTTCGTTCAGTTTAGTTTTCATGTGCGCTCCTGGGGTTTGACGGACAGATTGTTGTCGGACAGGTGTTAGGATAAAAAATATCCGACTATAAAATTATAACTCCCGCCGGAGCGGGAGTTTCACATTATTTATAACGTGGGGGCAGTCTGCTGTTTTTCAAGCCCTGCGATTAGCCGAACCAGCGGTGGAACATCAGTTTGATGTAGTCCACCATGCGGCTGAAGAAACCGCCTTCTTTCACTTCATTCATGACAACCAGTGGGCGTTGATCGATGGTTTTGCCATCCAACTGGAAGTTAATCATCCCAACAACCTGGTTTTTCGCCAGTGGCGCATGGATTTCTGGAGTATTCAGAACATAGCTGGCTTTCAAGTCTTTCATTCGGCCGCGTGGGATAGTCAGATAGACGTCTTTATCCACACCTAACTGCACACGATCACTGTCACCGAACCAAACTGGCTCTGAAGCAAACTCTTTACCGACTTTCAATGGTGCGACGGTTTCAAAGAAACGGAAGCCCCAGGTCAGCAGTTTTTTGCTTTCAGTTTCACGGCCTTTATAAGTGTGACCACCCAAAACGGCTGAAATCAAGCGCATTTGCCCATCGGTAGCGGATGCCACCAGATTATAACCAGCAGCTTCGGTATGGCCGGTTTTGATACCATCAACATTCAAGCTGGTATCCCACAGCAAACCATTACGGTTCATCTGACGGATATTATTGAAAGTGAATTCTTTCTCTTTGTAGATAGCATACTCATCTGGCACATCACGAATCAGCGCTTGACCAATCAGCGCCATATCGCGTGCAGAGCTGTACTGCCCTTCGGCATCTAAACCGTGAACGGTTTTGAACTGGGTATTTTGCAGGCCCAGCGCTTTAACGTAATTATTCATCAGGTTTACGAATGAGTCCTGGCTGCCGGCAACGTAATCCGCCATAGCAACACAAGCATCGTTACCCGATTGCAGGTTGATACCACGAGTTAGTTTCGACACTGGCACACGGTCACCTGGTTTCAGGAACATCAACGACGAACCCTTGAATTCAGGATTGCCGGTCGCCCACGCATCTTTACCCACGGTAACCATATCTTCTGGCCCGATTTTACCTGCTTTGATGGCTTGCCCAATGACATAACTGGTCATCATTTTGGTCAGGCTGGCAGGATTGCGGCGTGCATCGGCATTCATTTCTGCTAATACTTTGCCGGAGTTGTAATCAATCAGAACGTAGGCTTCCGCGTCGATCTGTGGTACGCCGGGGATCATGGTTTTTAAGTTGACGTCATCAGCGTTTGCAGCAGATGCTGCGCTCATAACAATAACAGTGCCGAGCGCCAGGCTCTTGATAATACGAGAAGTAGTTACATATTTCATGATCAGGACAACAACATCCGTGGAAGTAAGTTAAAAAACGTGCCACATCATACCATAGCCTTCTGACTTGACGCTGCTGCCTTGCGACAGCGCCAATTATTTTGGCTATAAACTCATGTGGCGCTTATGCATTCAACCGTAACATTCTGTTAGCACAGGGAGTTACGGTTATTTTTGTTTGGTTGGCCTTAAATTGCTACAAGCTATGTATATTTAAGGTGCCGCAACCACAAAGGACTGCTGTTGAGCCTCGCTCGACAGGCGCTGTTGCAGTTCAACAGCCTGCTGGCGGCTACTAAATGGCCCAAGCTGAACACGGTGGACGCTGCCATTGGTAGCGACTTTCCCCGGTACACCAAAACGTTGACTCAGACTCTGCTGCCAGGTTTGGGCACGGCTTGCATCACTCAGTGCGCCCACTTGAACCACATAGCCACCAGATGATGGGACGGTGGCCGGTGTTGCTGCCACTGACGAGGTAACAGGGCCGGGGTTAGCGACTACCGGTGGCTGTACCGATTGTGAACTCAGCGCGGGTTCGGAACTTTCGAGCACACCTGCGGGTACGGGGGTTGCTGCCCGCAGGAAACCACTGCTTTGTGGTGCCACCGGCTGAGTCGCATCAGCACCGGACAAATGACTGTTATCGATAGGGCGCACAGGCGCACTTACTGCCGGAGCATCTTGCTGAATCGGGGTACCCATACCACTGGAAGTGAGGTCCGGGCGGCTGGGTAATGCATAGCTTTGCTTCGCGATGGTGGTGCCAACCATTCCGGGGCCGGATAATGAGCCATCAGGTGCTACATTGATAAAATCAATCTTCACTTTGGTATTATTCGAAATATTTAGGCGGTCAGCGGCAGCTTTGGATAAATCAATCACCCGGCCAGGGGTATAGGGGCCGCGGTCATTGACGCGCACCACAATCTGGCGACCATTGCTGATGTTAGTGACTCGCACATAGCTTGGGATGGGCAGAGTAGGGTGGGCGGCTGTTAATGCATTGGGATCAAAAATTTCGCCCGTTGCTGTAGAGTTGCCATTAGCCTCTTCACCGTACCATGCCGCCAGCCCCACTTGACTGAAGTTTTGCGGGTCTTTAACGATGCTGTAAGACTGGCCATTCACTTTATAATCCTGATTAAAGTTAGGATTGAAAGGTTCATAGCGTGGTTCTGCACCGCTTATTTCTACCACCGGGCCATTGTATGTCTGCTGCACCTGTTGCTGGGGGGCAGGAGGTTGACTGGTACATGCTGATAGCAATACACCTGCGATGCCGATCCAAAGCCATTCCTTACGCATTGCTCACCTCTATAAATTCTTAGATAACATTTTTCGATGAGTATGTATCGACATCACGATACCAAACCCGGCCATCAGCACTATCAGCGCCGAGCCTCCGTAGCTGACCAAAGGCAAAGGTACGCCAACCACAGGTAAAATTCCACTTACCATACCTATGTTAACAAACACATATACAAAGAGAATCAGCATTAGCCCGCCAACCATGACTCGGCCGAAGGTGGTTTGTGCATGAGCTGCAATCACCAAACCCCGCATAATCAGGCACAAATAGAGGGCTAATAGTACCAATACGCCGATTAAACCTAACTCTTCTGCCAGTACAGCAAAGATAAAGTCGGTGTGGCGTTCTGGCAGGAATTCCAACTGTGACTGAGTTCCGTGCAGCCAGCCTTTACCTGATAACCCACCGGAACCAATAGCAATTTTAGACTGAATAATATGATAGCCCGCACCGAGTGGATCACTTTCTGGGTCTAGCAGCATCATCACGCGGTCTCGCTGATAGCCATGCATCAGGAAGAACCACAAAATAGGAATAAATGCGGCGACCAAAATGGCTGCAATGGCAATCAAACGCCAGCTCATACCGGAAAGGAACAGGACAAATAAGCCGGAGGCGGCTATCAGGATAGAGGTACCCAGATCGGGTTGTGCGGCGACCAATAAGGTCGGCATAAAGATTAAAATCAGTGCGATACCGGTATTTTTCAAGGACGGGGGGCAGACGTCGCGGTTCATAAAGCGTGCGACCATTAAGGGAACCGCAATTTTCGCAATTTCAGAGGGTTGGAAACGAATAAAGCCCAAATCCAGCCAGCGCTGTGCACCTTTACTGATTTGGCCAAATGCATCAACCAAGACCAGTAAAATGACACAGACGAAATAGAGATAAGGCGCCCAGCTTTCATAGACGCGGGGCGGGATCTGCGCCATGACCAGCATCACAACCAGGCCCATTGCAATTTGACCGACTTTGCGTTCCATCATGCCCATGTCTTGCCCGCTGGCGCTCCACATCACGAAGGCGCTATAAGCCAGCAGCGCCAGTACGCAAAGCAGAAACGGCAGGTCAATGTGCATTTTGTACCACAAAGAGCCTTTTTGTTGATTATCAGTCATGAGTTACCTTAATCCGCTGCAACTAATCTGCTTTAGCTAGTCTGCTTCAACGCCCGGAGGCAGAGGAGCTGCATCCGGTAATTCAGTGTTGTTATCGCCCAATAAGATATGGTCGAGAATTTGACGGGTAATCGTCCCTACCGCAGGCCCGGCCCCGCCGTTTTCTAAAATCATGGCGACAGATACCGTCGGGTTCTCGTAAGGGGCAAAGGCAACCATTAACTTATGGTCACGTAAGTGCTCGGCCACTTTATGGGCATTATAGGTTTCATAGCTATACACTTGCGCGGTACCGGATTTGGCTGCTGCTTTATATGGCGTACCTTCAAAGAACTTACGCCCCGTTCCGTTCGGGCGGTTGGCTACGCCATACATGCCATCTTTAGCAATTTCCCAGTAGCCAGAATGAATATCGCCAATCTGAGTACTGTCTTCTTGCTTATAAGGCACTAAAACGCCATCAATCCGAGTGCTTTGCAGCAAATGAGGTGTTTTAACTGCACCATCATTGATCAGGGTCATCAGGGCTTTTGCCATCTGAATAGGCGTGGCAGTCCAATAGCCCTGACCGATACCTACGGGGATGGTATCCCCTTGATACCAAGGTTTTTTATGGCGTTTTTGTTTCCATTCACGGGTCGGCATGAGGCCAGCCCGCTCTTCAGATAAGTCGATACCGGTGTATTCACCGTAACCGAATTTACTCATCCATGAGGATAAACGATCAATCCCCATGTCATAAGCCACCTGATAGAAGAAGGTATCGGCCGACTCTTCCAACGCTTTGGTGACATTCAGCCGGCCATGGCCCCATTTCTTCCAGTCGCGAAAACGTTTTTCCGAACCGGGCAACTGCCACCAACCGGGATCAAATAGGCTGGTGTTTTTGGTAATAACACCGGCACTGAGAGCCGAAACCGCAATATAGGGCTTTACCGTTGAGGCAGGCGGGTAAACCCCTTGAGTGGCGCGGTTGATCAATGGGCGATTCGGATCGTTCAATAACCCTTGGTAATCTTTATTAGAGATACCATCGACAAACAAATTCGGGTCATAGCTTGGGTTTGACACTAAGGCCAATATGCCACCGGTGCGCGGATCTGTTACCACTACTGCCGCACGGCTACCACTTAACAACTGCTCAATATAGGTTTGCAAGTGCAAATCGAGTGTCAGATAAATGTCTTTACCGGCTTGCGGTGGTTGCTCATGTAATTGGCGGATCACCCGGCCACGGTTATTGACTTCAACTTCTTCATAACCGGTTTTGCCGTGTAATACTGATTCATAATAGCGCTCAATACCCAGTTTGCCGATATCGTGGGTGGCGGCATAGTTCGCGAGAATACCTTCTTTATCCAGCCGCTCAACGTCTTTGTCGTTAATCTTGGAAACGTAGCCGATAACGTGGGTCAGCGCTGAGCCATAAGGGTAGTAGCGGCGTTGGTAGCCTTTGACCTCAATGCCGGGGAAGCGGAACTGATTAACCGCGAAACGAGCGACCTGCACTTCGGTGAGCGGTGTTTTAACCGCAATAGAGGTAAAGCGGCGTGAGCGCTTACGCTCTTTTTCAAAATTGGCGATATCCTCATCCGTCAGATCTACTATCGGGCGCAGTGCATTGAGGGTCGCGGGGAGATCTTCAATTTTTTCCGGCATCAGTTCTAACTGATAAATCGTCCGGTTCATTGCCAGCGGAGTACCGTTACGGTCAAATATCATGCCGCGGCTAGGGGCGATAGGAACCAGTTTAATGCGGTTTTCATTGGAACGGGTGCGATAGTCTTCAAAACGGACGATCTGCAAATTGTACATGTTTGCGACCAATATCCCACTTAGCAGCAGGATACCGAGGAACGCCACGAGGGCACGGCGGACAAACAAGGCTGACTCAGCCGAATAGTCGCGAAAAGGATTAGGTTCTTTTTTCATCCCACTGCTACTTCATTTTGCCCAAAACCAGCATCTTACTCAGAGCTATCACTTTACTCAGGTTCATCGCCCGCTTATTCCCGATGATAAGGGTGGTTGGTCGTAATACTCCAGGCACGATAGAGGCTTTCAGCCACTAAAACGCGCACTAAAGGGTGGGGTAGCGTCAACGGAGAGAGCGACCAGCTCTGCTCTGCGGCGGCTTTACAGGCCGGGGCTAATCCCTCAGGCCCGCCAATCAACAGGCTGACATCACGGCCATCCTGTTTCCAGCGTTCTAATTGCTGAGCCAACTGCGGGGTCTCCCAGGGAGTACCTGGGATATCCAGCGTGACAATACGGTTGTTTTTGCCAACCGCTGCCAGCATCAGCTCGCCTTCTTTTTCCAAAATGCGTTTGATATCCGCATTTTTGCCCCGTTTACCTGCGGGTATCTCTACCAGCTCGAAGGGCATATCTTTGGGAAAGCGGCGCAGGTAATCGGTAAAACCTGTCTGCACCCAGTCTGGCATTTTGGTGCCGACGGCTACCAGTTGCAGTTTCACCGCTTAGCTCCAGAGTTTTTCCAGTTCATACATACGGCGGCTTTCTTCTTGCATCACATGCACAATCACTTCGCCTAAATCGACCACTACCCAGTCAGAAACACCCTGACCTTCGATACCCAAAGGTATCATGCCTGCCGCACGGGATTCCTGAACCAGGTTATCTGCCAATGCCATCACATGGCGGGTAGAGGTGCCGGTACAAATAATCATGTAATCAGTGATACTGGACTTACCCTGAACATCCAGAGTGATGATGTCCTGGCCTTTCAAATCATCGAGCTTGTCGATAACAAATTCTTGGAGCGCTTTACCTTGCAAAGGTTCCCCCTCGGGTGATTTCTGTCTATAACGTTCTCAGGTACTGTTTCACAGGATACCCCGTGGACAGTTACCGGTAGCGAACGGTTATGATGTATTTATCGGCAGGATGCCGCTGAAAGCCAGCTGTTTATGCTAATTCACAGGGGTTTTCAGCGAATACCTGAAATTTAGCGGCGGAGTATAACATGGGTCAATGCATCGCGATATAAACCCTCAGCCACGAATCGCTTTCATACTTGAAGCCACAGGGGTGTTCGCTACGTTCACTCACCCGAATCACTTACCTGAGTAAGCTCATCGGGGCTAATGAGCCTCATCCTTGAGGCTCACCCTACGGGCTAGCATAAATGCTGTTCAAATCGGTTCCCGACCGATTTGTCATTCTCTTGCTGCCTACCTGCAACTTCAATTATTTTGGCGATATAAACCTTGTAACTCAATATATCGCTGTACAGCACGTGGCAGGAGATCATCGCAACTTTCGCCGTTATGACGCCGATGGCGAATATCAGTGGCAGAAATGTCCAGTAAAGGCGTATCTGCCAGATAAATTGCACCATGCGGGCGCAGGCTCAGTGCTTGTGGATCAAAAACGCGATGAGCATCAAGCCATTGCTGTAGCTCTGGTGTTTCCAGTGTTTGCGCATAGCCTGGGCGAGCGCACACTAGCAAATGACACACATCTAACAATGACTGCCAGCGATGCCATTTATGCAGCGATAATAATGAATCTTGCCCAATAATAAACGCTAAGGGACGTTCAGCACCACGTTCTTTACGAAGTGACTCCAAGGTGTCAATGGTGAATGATGGGGTATCACGCAATAACTCTCGTGAATCAACACTGAACAATGGGTTGCCGGCCACAGCCAGTTCGACCATTTTTAGCCGCTGCTGTGCATTGGCCTCAGGTTGAGGGCGATGAGGTGGCACATGATTAGGTAGCAAAATAATGTGTTGCAAACCCACTTGTTGAGCCAATGCTTCAACAGGCTTTAAATGGCCATAATGAATGGGATCAAAAGTACCGCCGAACAGGGCATACAGGGTGCGAGTCGGGGATTTATTGGGCATCAAAAAAACTCTCAGGTAAAATTTTTCCACACATCAGCATAGATAGTGTTTCTAGCTCCGGCCAGATTGACTGACCGTAATCCTGTTTCAGGCGAACTTCCATCTGTGTCAGTAAACGCACGGCTTGTTGCAGTTGTGGCATGGAAAGACGTTGTAGCGCTTGGGTCATCATCGGACGACGATTTTGCCACACTTTAAATTGATCGAATAATGTTCGCAGTGGCACCTGCTCCATGCGGCGCTTTAGCGTTAACAATTGCAATAACTCGCGCTGAAGCGTGCGTAGCAAAATAACCGGCTCACTGTCTTCCTGCTGTAATTGTTGCAGGATATGCCAGGCACGTTTGCTTTTCCCCGCCAGCAAAGCATCAAGCCAGTGGTAAGGGGTGAAATGTGCGGCATCGTTGACGGCTTGCTCTACTTTGGGCAGTGTTAATTTACCGTCCGGATAGAGTAATGATAGGCGTTCCAATGCCTGTGATAACGCCAGCAGGTTACCCTCATAGCAGTAGCAAAGTAGCTGAACGGCGGCATCATCAATATCTAAATTTAGACTTTTGGCGCGCGTGCTTACCCAACGAGGGAGCTGCGCCTGTTCTGGTGTCTGGCAACTGACGAACACCGCATTTGGGCTGAGAGCTTTAAACCATGCGCTGTTTTCTTGCGCTTTAGTCAACTTATTGGCGCGCAATATCAGCAGAATATCTGGGTGCAAAAGGCCGGATAATTTGACCAATTGCTCATTCATCGGTGCAGTTAATCCACTGTCAGGGAAACTTAACTGTAATATTTGGCGGTTGGCAAATAAGCTCAGCGCCTGACAAAGGCTAAAAATATTGTCCCATTCAGTGTGGGCATCCAGTGAAAAACTGAAATACTCACTGAAATCATGCGCTGCTGCTACACGGCGAATATGGTCCTGACTTTCCTGTAATAACAAGGGTTCGTTACCACACAACAGATAACAAGCGCGCAGCCCCTCATGGAGCTGCGCGACAAGTTGTTCAGGATAAACTCGGATCATTGGGCAGAGGCACTGACGGCAGGTTTGCCAATATTAATTTCTTCGACATCAGCCATTTTAGCAGCACCGGTGGCAGTCTGACTGCCAGTGAGTGTATCGCCATTTTCCTGTGCGTTTTTTATTTCCGCGGCATGTACCACCAACAACTTACGCACTAACTGTTGCGCCGCCTGGTCACGCATTTCCTGACGCAGCACTTCGGCTTCAGCTTCTTTCGCCAGTGCGGTTAACGGGTTATCGAAGAAGGTACGGAAGACATTCACCCGAATTGGGTAAATATCATGACCTGGAATCAATACTTGCGCCTGAACGTGTAATACCAACTGATACTCGGCTGTCACACCGTTACGGAAGATAGACACGGTATCCTGACTCTGGGATGAACCGATAATCCGCAGTGTTGGCAAGTCTTTGCGCATCGGGTCATCAACAATAGTGACGTTACTTAAACGCAATTGTTGGCGTATCGCACGGGTTAACGGGCCATAAGGATCTCTACTTTCCAGCAACAGTTTTTGCAGTTCAGGTGGCACCTGAGTGGTGCCGCGCAGATTAAAGCCACAGCCCGCGGTGACCAGCACCGCCAACCCCAGCAACAGCATCAGAATACGATGTCGCACAACTCCTCCTTGCCTTAACCTACAACCAGGTTAAGCAGTTTGCCAGGGACATAGATGACTTTACGTACAGTAACCCCATCCAGGTATTTAGCCACCAAGTGTTCCTGACCAGCACGTTCACGCACTTGCTGTTCAGTGGCATCGGCTGGCACAGTAATGCGGCCACGCACTTTGCCATTAACCTGTACGACCACTAATTTAGAGTCTTCAACCATCGCCTGTTCATCAGCGACTGGCCATGGTGCGGTATCAATATCACCCTCGCCACCCAGCGCTTGCCACAAGCTGAAACAAACATGGGGGGTGAATGGATAAAGCATACGAACCACTGCCAGTAATGCTTCTTGCAGCAGAGCACGGTCTTGCTCGGTTTCCTGCGGTGCGCGGCCCAGCTTATTCATCAACTCCATCACCGCAGCAATCGCGGTATTGAAAGTTTGACGGCGGCCCACGTCATCAGTGACTTTGGCAATGGT
The DNA here is from genome assembly GCF_902726545.1 of Yersinia artesiana. GTDB lineage: Bacteria > Pseudomonadota > Gammaproteobacteria > Enterobacterales > Enterobacteriaceae > Yersinia > Yersinia artesiana. Next base: position 16,869 of record NZ_CACVAD010000002.1, read on the forward strand.
TTTGTGCAGGTCGCGACGCAATGATTTCTGCTCTTCCGTCAGGCTGGCAACATCCAGTGGTGCGGTTGCTCCTTTGGCGGTGTGATCATAGGCCAGACGCCAGACGCGTTTCAGGAAGCGGTTAGCCCCTTCAACACCTGATTCCTGCCATTCCAGCGTCATTTCTGCCGGTGAAGCAAACATCATAAACAGGCGCACGGTATCAGCACCGTACTTTTCTACCATGACTTGCGGGTCGATACCGTTATTTTTCGATTTCGACATTTTGCTCATGCCTGCGTAAACCAGTTCATGGCCTTCGGCATCAGTCGCTTTAACAATACGGCCTTTATCATCACGCTCAACAATGGCATCAACCGGTGAAACCCAGATACGTTCACCGTTGGAACCGGTGTAGTAGAAGGCATCTGCCAGAACCATACCCTGACACAGCAGGCGCTTGGCTGGCTCATCAGAGTCAACTAAACCTGCGTCACGCAGCAATTTGTGGAAAAAGCGGAAATACATCAGGTGCATGATGGCATGTTCGATACCACCGACATATTGATCGACCGGCAGCCAATAGTTGGCGGCGGCTGGATCCAGCATACCTTTATCAAATTGTGGACAGGTGTAGCGCGCGTAATACCATGATGATTCCATAAAGGTATCAAAGGTATCGGTTTCACGCAGGCCGGGCATACCATTAACGGTAGTTTTTGCCCACTCAGGATCGGCCTTTATTGGGCTGGTAATACCATCCATCACCACATCTTCCGGCAGGATAACCGGCAGTTGATCTTCAGGTGTCGGTACCACGGTGCCGTCTTCCAGGGTCACCATCGGGATAGGCGCACCCCAATAACGCTGGCGGGAAACACCCCAGTCACGCAGGCGATAGTTGACTTTTCGCTGGCCCACGCCGAGGGCGACCAGTTTGTCGGCGACAGCATTGAAGCCATCTTCATAATTCAGACCATCAAACTCACCGGAGTTGAACAGTATGCCTTTCTCGGTCATGGCTTCCTGGCTCAAGTCTGGCTCACTGCCATCAGCGGCCAAAATAACCGGTTTGATTGGCAAATTATATTTAGTCGCAAATTCCCAGTCGCGGGCATCGTGGCCTGGAACCGCCATTACCGCACCGGTGCCGTAATCCATCAAGACAAAGTTAGCCGCCCAGATAGGTAATTTTTCACCTGTCAGTGGATGGATGGCGTACAGGCCGGTGGCCATGCCTTTTTTCTCCATGGTGGCCATTTCAGCTTCGGCAACCTTGGTGTTACGGCATTCAGCAACAAAATCAGCCAGTGCGGGGTTAGTCGCCGCGGCTTGTAATGACAGCGGGTGACCAGCAGCAACGGCTACGTAGGTTACCCCCATAAAGGTGTCTGGACGCGTGGTGTAAACGGAGAGCTTCTCTTCGCTATCCGCGACGTCGAAAATGATATCAACCCCTTCGGAGCGGCCAATCCAGTTACGCTGCATCGTCTTGACTTGTTCTGGCCAGCTTTCCAGCGTGTCCAGGTCATTAAGCAATTGATCAGCGTAATCAGTGATTTTAATAAACCACTGTGGGATTTCTTTACGTTCAACTTTGGTATCACAACGCCAGCAGCAGCCGTCGATAACCTGCTCGTTAGCCAAAACGGTCAGATCGTGTGGACACCAGTTAACCGCAGAGGTCTTTTTGTAGACCATGCCTTTCTCATACAATTTGGTGAAGAACCACTGTTCCCAACGATAGTAATCGGGGTCACAGGTGGTAATCTCGCGATCCCAATCGTAGCCGAAGCCCAGTAACTTTAACTGGTTCTTCATGTATTCGATGTTGTCGTAAGTCCAGGGGGCCGGAGCGGTATTGTTTTTTACCGCAGCACCTTCAGCTGGCAGACCAAATGCATCCCAGCCGATAGGCTGTAGCACGTTTTTGCCCAGCATGCGCTGGTAACGGGAGATAACATCACCAATGGTGTAGTTACGAACGTGCCCCATATGTAGGCGTCCTGACGGATACGGCAGCATGGATAGGCAGTAATATTTTTCTTTGCTGGTATCTTCAGTGACTTTAAAAGTTTGCTTCTCTTGCCAGTGAAGCTGTACTTGCGTTTCGATATCTTCTGGGCGGTATTGCTCTTGCATGGCGGCCGGTGGTCCTATAGTGAAAAACAGCTACGCCTGTAGCATCATCTGTTTCATATCATAAAGAGAGATCCGCATAGCATAGCTGATAAGCGGCAGCGGCAACAACACTCTGCATCCTACAGGAGGCTTTTTCTGCGCAGTGAATGGCAGAAATCATCAAAGCGGGGCAGGAACAACCTGATGATGACGTGACTTCAGTCATTTACGACTAAAATAATTAACGTTAGCTTTAATATCAGAGAAAGTATGAGCAGATAACAGAGACGGGTAACTCAAGCAGATGACAGGCCCTATTTTCTTTGTCACAACGTTGGCTTTATCACAATTTGCTTTATCACAATTTGCTTTATCACAACCGTGGATCGAGGAGACTGTATGAACAAGGTAGCTCAATATTATCGTGAGTTGGTGACATCACTGACTGAACGCTTGAAAAATGGTGAACGTGATATCGATAAGCTGGTGGACAGCGCCGAACAGCGGTTGGATGCCGTAGAAGAGTTATCCCGCAGTGAAGTTGAGCAAATTATCCAGGCGGTGCGGCGTGATCTGGAAGAGTTTGCTCGTAGCTATGAAGAAAGTAAGGATGAATTCACTGATAGCGTATTTATGCGTGTTATCAAAGAAAGCTTGTGGCAAGAACTGGCTGATATCACCGATAAAACGCAATTAGAGTGGCGTGAAGTGTTTAAAGATGTCAGTCATCATGGGGTTTATCACAGCGGAGAGGTGGTTGGCTTAGGCAATCTGGTCTGTGAAAAATGCCACTATCATCTGGCTTTCTATACCCCAGAAGTGCTGCCAGTCTGCCCAAAATGCGGCCATGATCAGTTTACGCGTCGGCCATTCCAGCCTTGATAGCGGGTGGTACATATACAATCTCCCCCATCAATGTGGGGGAGTTATAGCCATTAATTAATGCAGGATTTTCGCCAGGAAGTCTTTAGCGCGATCAGATTTAGGATTATTAAAGAAATCATCTTTGTTGCTGTCTTCGACGATTTTCCCTTCATCCATGAAAATAACCCTGTTAGCCACTTTCCGGGCGAAGCCCATTTCGTGGGTGACGACCATCATGGTCATGCCTTCCAGTGCCAGTTTGACCATAACATCCAACACTTCGTTAATCATTTCAGGGTCAAGGGCTGAAGTCGGTTCGTCAAACAGCATGGCGATAGGATCCATACAAAGCGCGCGGGCAATCGCAACACGCTGTTGCTGGCCGCCAGATAACTGCGAGGGGAATTTATCCGCGTGGGTGGAAAGACCGACACGCTCTAACAGCTTTAGCCCTTTCTCGCGTGCTTCCGCTTTGTCGCGTTTGAGCACTTTGACTTGCGCCAGTGTCAGGTTTTCAATAATAGACAGGTGTGGGAACAGTTCAAAATGCTGGAATACCATGCCGACTTTGGAGCGTAATTGCGCCAGATTGGTGCCCTTATCATTCACACCAATACTATTGACTGTAATGCTGCCTTTCTGGATAGGCTCCAGTCCATTAACCGTTTTGATTAAGGTTGATTTGCCTGAGCCGGAAGGGCCGCAGACTACCACGACCTCGCCTTTTTTAACTTCGGTAGTGCAGTCAGCCAGCACCTGAAAGTGGCCGTACCACTTAGAAACATTTTTCAGGGAAATCATCAAACAGTCCTTTTCTTCAAATAGTTAACCAGCATCGACGCGGAAAAACTGATAACGAAATACACCAAACCGGCAAACAGCACCATTTCGACCTGAGTACCGTCCCGCTCGCCAATCGTGGTCGCGGTGCGGAAGAAATCGGCCAGACTAAGGACATACACCAGCGATGTATCCTGAAATAACACGATCCCTTGGGTTAACAGTAATGGCACCATGGCGCGGAAAGCCTGCGGCAGGATAACCAATCTCATTGACTGGCCTTGGGTCATGCCCAACGCCAGGGCCGCAGAGGATTGCCCACGAGAGATGCTTTGGATCCCGGCACGGATAATTTCTGAGTAATAAGCCGCTTCAAATAATGAAAAGGCTACCATGGCAGAGATTAAGCGAATATCAGTTTTTGGTGATAAGCCCAGCACATTTTGTAATAAGCTCGGCACGACCAGATAAAACCACAACAGCACCATGACCAACGGAATGGAGCGGAACACGTTGACATAAGCGGTAGCGAACCAACTGATAGCTTTAACTGGCGACAGACGCATCACCGCCAGAACTGTGCCCCACACTATCCCGAACACAATGGCGATGAGGGTTATTTTGGCAGTAACCGCCAAACCTTGCAGCAGGTATGGCAGGCTGGGTGCGATGGAACTCCAATCAAATTCGTACATTATTTACTCCCCAGATTGCCGGGTAACTGCACTTTCTTTTCAACTATTCGCATCAACAGCATGATCACGGCATTGATCAGTACATAGCCAAGGGTGATGGCGGTGAATGACTCATAGGCGTGAGCTGAGTAATCCAGCAATTTACCCGCCTGCGCAGCCATATCTACCAGCCCGATGGTGGAAGCGATCGCTGAGTTTTTAACCAGATTGAGCATTTCTGAGGTCATCGGGGGAATAATCACCCGATAAGCATTGGGCAATAAAACATAGCGATAAGTCTGTGGCAGGGTTAATCCCATCGCCAGACCGGCCGCTTTCTGACCGCGAGGCAGAGATTGGATCCCGGCTCGAACCTGCTCACAAACACGGGCGGCGGTGAACAAGCCAAGACACATCATTGATGAGAGGAAGAACTGTATATTCGGATCCAATTCGCTTTTGAACCACATGCCAAGATCGGCTGGCAATAATTCAGGGACCACCAAATACCAGGTAAAGAATTGCACAATCAGCGGCACATTACGGAATAGCTCTACGTAACAGGCCCCAATACTCGATAAAATGCGGTTGGGGACTGTTCTTAAAATCCCAAATAAAGAACCGACGAAGAAAGCGATAACCCAGGCGCATAATGATAATGCGACAGTGACCTGAAAGCCGGACCAGATCCAGCCAAGATAGGTGGTATTACCGAAAGGGGCCGGTTGCAGAAAAATGCCCCAGTTCCAGTCTATTGACATAAAAAACTCCCTTAAAAGGATGGGTAAGCCACCCTGATGACTGATGATTCAATGCGTTGCGGCCTCCCGAGGGTGAGAAAAAAATGCGGAGTGGGGAACGGCCACCCCGCATCCTGTCTTTACCCTGCATCTTTCAAATTGCAGATGTGTTGGCTACCCTCGTTCACCTGAATCACTTATTTGCATAAGCTCATCAGGATTCTCTTGCTTGCCGCCTTCCTGCACTCTGAAATCTATTGGGTATCCCATCGGTCCATCATCAATCTGTAGGGCTAGCAGAGCTGGCCCTGATTATTATTGTTAGTTCAATGCTTTATCGTTAGGGGCTTTGAACAGCACCTTCATCTCATCAGACAGTGAGAAATTCAGGTTAAGATTTTTCGGTGGAATTGGGTTTTTGAACCAACGGTCAAAGGACTTCTCAGCCACACCAGAGGTTTGTGCGGTTGCGATGGTTTCATCCAACAGCGTTTTAAAGGCTGGATCGTTTTTACGTAGCATGCAGCCGTAGGCTTCCTGAGATTGTGGCGTACCGACGATATCCCATTGATCTGGTTTCTTAGCTTTGGCACGTTCGCCAGCCAGCAAGGCATCATCCATCATAAAGGCGACAGCACGGCCACTTTCCAGGGTACGGAAAGAATCGCCGTGGTCTTTGGCGCTGATGATGCGCATGTTCATTTTATCTTTTTCATTCAATTTATTGAGCAGCACTTCAGAGGTGGTACCGGAGGTAACGACCACTGGTTTCCCTGCCAAATCTTTGAAATCTTTAACTTCAGAACCTTTTTTGGTCAGCAGACGCGTGCCAACAACAAAAATGGTGTTAGAGAACGCGGCTTGTTGCTGACGTTCCAGGTTGTTGGTGGTAGAACCACACTCGAAATCAAAGGTCCCGTTTTGCAGCAATGGAATACGGTTCTGCGAAGTGATGGGGATCAGTTTTACCTGGAGGTCTGGGGCATTGAGTTTTTTCTTGATCGCATCGACGATCAGATTGGAATAATCTTGTGAATAACCCACGACTTTCTGCTGGTTATCGTAGTAAGAGAATGGAACGGAAGACTCACGGTGACCGACGACGATAACGCCGTTATCTTTGATCTTCTTCAGTGTGTCAACCGAAGCATCTGGTTTTGCTGCATCTTCTGCATGGGCAACACCACTTGCCATCCCAGCTAACAGTAGCGCTAACGCCAATTTACGCATATGCATGTCCAACTCCTTTGATGTTGTTTTTTACTTAATGTTTTCTGACTCGATGTTGTGATACTTAAAATGTAGTCATGTGACAAACGTGAAATGCCAAAAACTGTCTTATTTTGTTGCGCTTGCATAACCACAGATATTTGTTGGTTAACAGGCTATTTTCATTGTTACTTGTATCAGATTATCTTTAAAAAATAGCTAATTGTTATGCAAATGATGAATAAATGTTTGTTTTTTGAGACGCAAATCGCACCAAAGAGAGGCAGTAAAACACTAGCGCACTAATGCGGTGCGTGGTTCGCCCCATAAATGTGCATGCCAGGAATGGCAATTCTCTCATTTGAAACAGACCGCATCTATTCAGCGGGGCCATGCCCTTTGATCACTTAATACAAAGCAGAAATTGGTAGATAGCTAACACTATTTGATTAGAAACAATGCAAGGTCTGTGCCAGTCGCGGAAAATAGCGAGGATAAATAGCCCTGTTTATCAGGGCTATGAAATATCATTCGGGGGAGGTGGGTTAATTAATCAGTCGCCGCAGGTGGCATACTATCGATTAGTTTAACTATTGGTCATTTTTATAGCAGGTTAACTTAACTGGTGATTATTGATTGCCAGATGAGCTTTAAAAACTTCCAGTGCGGTTGGCACACTTTCTTTACCGGCATGTTTCTCTGGGTTCCACAGGTCGGCAAAGGTGATTGCGCGGCCACAGTGGATAAATACCTCATCGACTTCAATGACTAACACACTGCGGGCTGGTTGGCCATTTTGGCTAAAACGCTGGCACAGTTCAGGATCGACGGAAATTTTTGCCCGGCCATTAACCCGAAAACCTTCTGTCCAGCCAGGGATCAGGAACAAGATGCCGACAAAAGGGTTATGCAACAGATTGCGGATACCATCCAGACGGTTATTGCCCGGTCGGTCTGGCAACATCAGTGTTTTACTATCCTGCACATGAATAAAACCCGGTTCGCCACCTTTAGGTGAACAGTCGACTCCGTTAGCACCCAGCGTTCCCAATACCGCGAATGGCGCGGCGGCAATCAGTTTTTTGGCATAATCATCAATATGATCAATTTGTTTCTTCAACACATTCTTATTAGGCGCGGCGTAATGTTCTCTTAATTGCGCTTCAGTTGTGAGGATAAATTCAGGTTTCAGTGACATAACGATGCTCAAGTTACGGGGTTATTTTTATCAGCTCGACATTGCTTGTCAGAGCGACAACGGGCGGCGCGGTATAGCGTCAATGTCCCCAGTATCAATGTGATAATCCACATTGGCCACGAACCAAACCGGGCATAAGGGGTAATACCGGTGGTGGGTGTGACCTTAACTTCCAGCACTTGCTGAGTAAATTGTGGAATTTGCGCCAGGACTTCACCGCTTGGTCCAACTGCAGCCGTAATGCCATTATTGGTACTGCGCAACAGAGGACGACCCAATTCAAGCGCGCGCATACGTGCCATCTGGAAATGCTGCCATGGCCCGATAGAGTGACCAAACCATGCATCATTGGAGACAGTCAGCAAGAAGTTGGTATCAGGGTTGAAGTTATCCCGAACCTGTTGACCCAAGACGATTTCATAACAAATGGCGGCGGTTAGGTTAAATCCAGCCACATTAAGCTGTGGTTGCACATAGTCGCCCCGACTGAAAGATGACATCGGTAAATCAAAGAACGGTGCCAGTGGGCGCAGTAGTGTTTCCAGCGGCACAAACTCGCCAAAGGGCACCAGGTGGTGCTTGCTGTAGCGGTTGTGAGTTGGATATTGGTATGGTTCTTGATCCCCCAACACGATAATGCTGTTGAAAAAGTGGTATCCCTTACCTTCTGGGCGGCGCTGGGCATCAACAATACCGGTAATCAGGCTGCTGTGGTTTGCCCGCATCAGACCATCAACCATCGTCAGGAAGGTAGTTTGATCGGTTTCAATATCTGGGATAGCCGATTCCGGCCAAATGATAATGGGAGCTTTGCCCATAAATGGGCGCGTTTCATCGAGATAAATTTGTAATGTTTTGAGCAGGACTTTGGGATCCCACTTCATGGACTGAGCAATATTACCTTGCACCATCGCGATATTAACTGCGCGTTCTGGCTCCGGTGTGAACCAATGCAACTGGCGCAGCGGCCAGGGTAACAATAACATTGCTATGGCAATTATTGCCGCGGTGACACGGCGTTGATAGCAAGCGTACACCAGTAACCCACTGATGGACATCAGCATAAAGGTGATGCCATCGACACCGAGAATCGGCGCAATACCGCGCAGTGGGCCGTTTATTTGGCTGTAGCCGAATTGCAGCCACGGGAAGCCAGTTAATACCCAGCCGCGCAAGAACTCAGTTAACTGCCACACCACAGGTGCTGCAATAGCCAGTCGCCACCAGGTTGTTTTAGGGCATACACGGGCTAACACACCGGCAAATAGCATGGTGTAGAGCGAGAGATAGGCCGCCAGTAACACCACCAGGAAGATATTGATGGCCGTTGGCATGCCGCCGAATTCGGAGATGCTGACATAGACCCAGTTAATACCTGTGCCAAACAGCCCCATACCCCAACAAAAGCCGATAAATGCGGCTTGTTTAGTGGTGCGATTCAAGGTCAGGCTGAGTAAGCCAAACAGCGAAACAATGGCCGCAGGCCAACTATCAAATGGAGAATAGGCCAGCGTACCGCTGGCGCCAAAAAATAGCGCCAGTAGGGCGCGAACCCACTGGCGTTGAAGGTATGAAGCGATAGACATCGAGGATTTATTCTTCCAGTTTGGGTTGCGGAGCATCATCCGGGATTTTCACATGAACCTGAATAATACGTCGGCTATCCGCCATGGCAACTTTAAATAAGTAACCTTGAATTTCAATGGTTTCACCGCGAGCAGGTAAATGACCAAACGCCTGCATCACCAAACCACCGATAGTGTCCACTTCATCGTCGCTGAAATGGGTGTTGAAGACTTCATTGAAATCTTCAATGGGTGTCAGCGCACGAATAGTGTATGTGTGCCGACTGAGTTGACGAACATCTCTGTCTTCTTCATCGTCATACTCATCTTCAATTTCGCCAACGATCAGCTCAAGAATATCTTCAATGGTTACCAGGCCAGAAACACCACCAAACTCATCAATGACAATTGCCATGTGATAGCGCTGGGAGCGGAACTCTTTCAGCATCCGATCGACACGCTTACTTTCTGGCACAACAACCGCCGTCCGTAAGACTTTATCAATGCTGAACGGCTCAGAATCTGTGCGCATAAACGGCAGCAAATCCTTAGCCATCAGAATGCCTTCAATGTGATCTTTATCTTCACTGATCACCGGAAAGCGGGAGTGAGCTGATTCAATAATGACATCCAGACACTCATCCAGCGTTTGATTACGCTTTAATGTAACCATCTGAGAGCGGGGGATCATGATGTCCCGTACGCGCTGTTCGGCGATATCCATCACCCCTTCCAGCATGTCGCGGGTATCGGGATCGATCAGATCGTTTTGCTCAGAATCACGGATAAGCTCGACCAGATCGCCACGGTTCTTGGGTTCGCCGTGGAATAACTGGTTAAGGATGAGAGTAAAGAACCCTTTCTTGGGACTGGGGCTATCATTGTTTTGTGAGTGGTCGTCGCTCATGGCGTTTTAGTTAAGTTTACCCATGTAAGATTATATTTTATCGGCAGTGGTAAACACACACTGCCGACAGCTTTACCCCGACTAACTGGGGTATACACCCAGTATAACGGGGTTACTCGGGGTCTTTCTCTGAAATATACGGGTCTGGGTAGCCCAAACTTTGCATTATTTCAGTTTCAATCGACTCCATTTCTTCTGCTTCATCGTCAACGATGTGGTCATACCCTAGCAGATGCAGACTGCCGTGAACAACCATATGCGCCCAATGAGCCAATAGTGCTTTCTCTTGCTCTGCCGCTTCTTGTTCAACTACCTGACGGCAAATGATCAAATCACCCAGTAGTGGCAGCTCAATCTCAGGTGGGGCCTCAAATGGAAAAGACAAGACATTGGTCGGTTTATCTTTACCGCGATAGGTGAGATTCAGCTCATGGCTTTCTGCTTCATCAACCACACGGATAGTGACTTCAGAGACTTCCTGAAATTGAGGTAATACGGCTTCCAGCCAATGCTGAAAATCTGCTTCGGTCGGTAAACCCTGGCTGTCAGCGCAGGCAATTTGTAGATCGAGAATAACCTGGCTCACGGAGCCTCCTGCTCAGACGGGGTGTGAGTTTCCCGCTTACGTTGTTCGGCGATGGCATCTTTACGTTTTTGTTCGGCAGCTTCCCAGGCTTCATAAGCAATGACCACTTGGGCGACGACGGGGTGGCGCACCACATCTTCGCTATGGAAGAAGTTAAAGCTCAGCTCTTCTACCCCGGATAATACTTCAATGGCATGGCTTAAGCCGGACTTCTGATGGCGTGGCAAGTCAGTTTGCGTGACATCACCGGTAATTACCGCTTTAGAGTTGAAGCCCATGCGGGTCAGGAACATTTTCATCTGTTCGATGGTGGTGTTCTGGCTTTCATCTAAAATGATAAACGCATCATTCAGTGTGCGGCCGCGCATATACGCCAGCGGAGCTACTTCAATCACATTGCGCTCAATCAGTTTCTCCACTCGCTCAAAGCCCAGCATTTCAAACAGAGCATCATAGAGTGGGCGCAAGTAAGGATCGACTTTTTGGCTGAGATCACCGGGTAAGAAGCCCAGTTTCTCACCGGCTTCAACCGCCGGGCGGGTTAGTAAAATGCGCCGTACGTTTTGGCGCTCCAGAGCATCCACTGCTGCGGCAACGGCCAGATAGGTCTTACCCGTACCGGCTGGCCCAATCCCGAAAGTAATATCATGATCGAGAATATTAGCAATGTATTGTGCCTGATTGGGTGTGCGAGGCTTGACCATCCCGCGCTTGGTGCGAATGTTTACGGCTTTGCCGTAATCCGGCACACTCTCAGCGGTTTGTTCTAACACGCGACTTTCTTTCACCGCGAGGTGAATAGCTTCGGGATCGATATCGGGGATGACACCACGGATAGGGGCCGTATCAACATACAGATGGCGCAGGATATCTGCCGCTGCAACCACGCAGATATTCTTACCGACTAACTTGAAACGATTATCACGACGATTAATTTCAATACCTAACCGGCGTTCCAACTGTTTGATGTTGTCATCAAAAGGACCGCATAAACTCAGCAGACGCTGATTATCGGCGGGTTCCAGCAAGATTTCTTGTGTCACTACGTGCAAACTGTTTCTCTGAGTCACTGCGTTCCTCTGGGTCACTAAGGGCCGGTTTATTTGAAGCCTGACTGTCGCTCCCATTACTGGGGGATAATATTCACTGATGTAACGTCAATCATACATGTCATCTGCGAATTATTCATGGTGCACCGTGTGGACGCAAGTGTGCGGCTTATGAATCTGTGCCTTCGGACCCTATTCAAATAGCGGCCAGCAGATGGTGCAACTTAAAAAATCCGAATCTGCGTAACGTTCCGCTAAAATAAAACAGGCACTGACAATGCAGCGCCTGCTGGTGCGGATTGGCTCGTAAAATTGCAATCAAGGTTGATACAGGCCGACACCTAACTCATTTTCTTTACGGGTACGGGCAATCACTGATTGCGGCGACTCATGAATTCGCAAATCCATCTGATCTTCGGTGCGCAGCACAATGCCACGGAGTGAACTGGCATAAACATCAACGATTTCAACATCGACAAACTTACCGATCATCTCTGGTGTGCCTTCAAAGTTCACCACACGGTTGTTTTCAGTGCGCCCCGCCAATTCCATCACACTCTTACGGGATGTACCTTCCACCAGAATACGTTGCACGGTACCGACCATCTCGCGGCTGATTTCCATAGCTTGTTGAGCAATGCGCTCTTGCAAGATGTGCAACCGCTGTTTTTTCTCCTCTTCGGATACATCGTCCGGCAGGTCAGCCGCCGGTGTGCCGGGGCGTGGCGAGTAAATAAAGCTGTAACTGGTATCAAAACGGACATCTGCCACCAGTTTCATGGTTTGCTCAAAATCTTGCTGAGTTTCACCGGGGAAACCGATAATAAAATCAGAACTAATCTGGATATCAGGCCGAGCCTGACGCAATTTACGGATGATAGCTTTGTATTCCAGTGCGGTATGCGCCCGCTTCATCATGGTCAAAATGCGGTCAGAGCCACTTTGTACCGGCAAATGCAGGAAACTCACCAGTTCGGGAGTATCCCGATAAACGTCAATAATATCATCAGTAAACTCAATCGGATGGCTGGTGGTAAAGCGCACTCTATCGATACCATCAATGGCAGCAACCAGCCGCAATAGCTCGGCAAAACTACAGATATCACCATCATAAGTGGCACCACGATATGCATTGACATTCTGGCCGAGCAAGTTCACTTCCCGCACACCTTGGGCGGCTAACTGTGCGATTTCAAACAAGATATCGTCACTTGGTCGACTGACTTCCTCGCCACGGGTATAAGGTACGACACAGAATGTGCAGTATTTATTGCAACCTTCCATAATGGAGACAAATGCTGTCGGCCCTTCAGCACGAGGTTCTGGCAGGCGGTCAAATTTTTCAATTTCTGGGAAACTGATATCCACCACCGGGCTGTGTGTGCCTTGCACGTGATTAATCATTTCCGGCAAACGATGCAGGGTTTGCGGACCGAAAATGACATCAACACAAGGAGCACGTTGGCGCAGATGCTCACCTTCCTGAGATGCCACACAACCACCCACACCAATAATGAGTTCTGGATTTTTCTCTTTCAGCAGTTTCCAGTGCCCAAGCAGGCTGAATACTTTTTCTTGTGCTTTTTCGCGGATTGAGCAGGTATTGAGCAGCAGTAAATCCGCCTCTTCGGGGATTTCTGTCAACTGATAGCCATGGGTGCTGGCCAACAAATCGGCCATTTTAGATGAATCGTATTCATTCATCTGGCAGCCCCAGGTTTTGATGTGTAGTTTTTTAGTCATTGCCTATCTACCGCCAAAAAATTCATCATAAAAGTCACATCGCACGGCGCAATGCTCTGTGCAGTGCTCCGTCATCGAATAGTGGGTAGCACAAAGGCCCCGTGGTTATAGGGCTATTGTAGTCATTTGCCGTTGCGATGACCACCGCATAACGGCTTACTTGTCCTGTGGAGTCATGAAAAATCCGGTACACTGTCTGCCGACAAAATACAGGTGTTATTTTAACTTCTAAGAATGGCCAAAATGGATAAATCGCAACCAAATTATGATGTTGTGGTCGTGGGCGGAGGCATGGTAGGTGCCGCTGCCGCGCTTGGACTGGCACAAACTGGCTGGTCAGTGGCGTTACTGGAACATGAGGCTCCGCAGCCGTTTGAGGCTGAAAGTGTGCCGGACTTACGGGTTTCCGCGATTGGATGCACCTCGGTGTCCTTGCTGAAACAGCTCGGCGTCTGGCCGCAAGTGCAACAGATGCGCTATGCACCTTATCGTCGATTGGAAACATGGGAACAGCCGGGTTCTCAAGTAGTTTTTGATGCGGCGTCGCTGTCATTGCCTGAACTGGGCTTTATGGTCGAGAACCGGGTTTTGCAGTTGGCGCTATGGCAACAGATGGCAACATGCCCTAATTTGACGTTACTGTGCCCGTCACGGCTGCAAACCATGGTCAGAGTAGATGACTATTGGAAAATCACGTTAGATGCACAGCGAGAGATACAGAGCCATTTAGTGATAGGTGCAGATGGAGCTAATTCTCTGGTACGCCGTTTAGCTGGGATTGGCACTAGCGGTTGGCAATATCGCCAGTCCTGTATGTTAATTACCGTCGAGACCGACACTGCGCAGCAAGATACCACCTGGCAGCAGTTTTTCCCTTCAGGCCCAAGAGCGTTCCTGCCATTATTTGATCACTGGGCATCATTGGTTTGGTACGACAGCCCTCAGCGTATCCGTCAGCTTCAGGCGTTGCCGCTGGCACAATTGAATCAAGAGATTGCCGCGGCTTTCCCATCCCGTTTGGGAGCTGTCAACGCCATTGCTGCAGGTTCTTTCCCTTTGGTTCGCCGCCATGCGCAGCAATATGTGCAGCCGGGGTTAGTATTACTGGGCGATGCGGCGCATACCATCAACCCATTGGCGGGGCAGGGAGTTAACTTGGGATATCGCGATGTTGATGCGTTGCTGGAGGTATTAAACCAAGCGCGGGAACAGGCTGAATCCTGGCATAGCGAGCAGGTATTGCAGCGTTATCAGCGCCGCCGCCGTACCGATAATTTGATTATGCAAAGTGGAATGGATGTGTTTTACACCGCGTTCAGTAATGACTTACCTGCGGTAAAATTTGTGCGTAATTTGGCGCTGATGGCGGCTCAACGTGCGGGGAAACTCAAAGAGCATGCATTGAAGTATGCACTAGGATTGTAGATATTTTTATCACTTGTCGCCAGAAGCGTTGTTTTCTGGCGGCGGCGGGCGCGGTTCTTGCTAAGCAAAACTCAAATTTTATCGCGGCGAAAAAATCTCATTACAGCGAAAAAACAAAATATAGAAAAGCAAAAAGCCCGCCGAAGCGAGCTTTTCTAAATTTGGCTGGGGTACGAGGATTCGAACCTCGGAATGCTGGAATCAGAATCCAGTGCCTTACCGCTTGGCGATACCCCAAAAGATGGTGGCTACGACGGGAATCGAACCTGTGACCCCAGCATTATGAGTGCTGTGCTCTAACCAGCTGAGCTACGTAGCCATCTTAAAATCTTTAACCTTGAGAAATTGTATGGCTGGGATACCAGGATTCGAACCTGGGAATGCCAGGATCAAAACCTGGTGCCTTACCGCTTGGCGATATCCCAACTGAAATACAATTCTTTTTACTGACTTAGCACAACTGGTGTCTAACAGTGTTTGTGTTTAACGACAAACCATTTCAGAAAAATGGCTGGGATACCAGGATTCGAACCTGGGAATGCCAGGATCAAAACCTGGTGCCTTACCGCTTGGCGATATCCCATCTACTGTGACAACCGATGAAAATGGTGCGGGAGGCGAGACTTGAACTCGCACACCTTGCGGCGCTAGAACCTAAATCTAGTGCGTCTACCAATTTCGCCACTCCCGCATACATGAAAAAAGATGGTGGCTACGACGGGAATCGAACCTGTGACCCCAGCATTATGAGTGCTGTGCTCTAACCAGCTGAGCTACGTAGCCATCTTTTTTCTGCACAACCTTCATCGGCGTTGCGGGGCGCATTATGCGTATATGGCCGATTTGCGTCAACTAATTTTTTCCCAAAAAAGCGTTGAAGGGGTTCGTTTGTTTGGCTTGTGAACAGTCTGGTGATTAAAGCAGCACTTATGATGATTAATTGTTGAATTTGCCAACAAAAAACAAGGCCACCCGAGGGCGGCCTTCAGACTGCTGACAAACCCTAAGGACTCGATCTGGCAAGGTGAAGGTAGGCAGAAGAGTAAAGCGTCCGCGCCAGGGAAGGCGCGGCTCGAACCCCCAGGGATGGGTTTACGGCGTCTTTACGATCTGCCTGTTTTCACCACTACAGGCACTTTGTCATTAAGTTGAGGCCACCGAAGGCGGCCTTGAGAGCTGAATAGTTGATGCAGTTAGGGTGGACTTACCCTCAGCTACCACGTCAGTTATTTATAAGCATCCTGATGCACGCCTACAGCGCGACCTGAAGGGTCATCCATGCTTTTGAATGATTCATCCCATTCAATGGCTTTAGCCGATGAACATGCTACTGAAGGGCCGCCAGGGACACATTCCGCTGCACTTGGCAGTGGGAATAGCTCTTCAAAAATTTCACGATACAGATAACCTTCTTTGGAGGAAGGGGTGTTATACGGGAAACGGAAGTGCGCAGTTTCCATTTGTTGATCAGTGACTTGCTCGGCAGCTTTCTCTTTTAATGTATCAATCCAGCTGTAACCCACACCATCGGAGAATTGTTCTTTCTGACGCCATGCGACGCTATGTGGCAGGTAGGATTCAAAACATTCACGCAGGACATGTTTTTCCATTTTGCCATTGCCGCACATTTTATCCTGCGGGTTAATTCGCATCGCCACATCAAGGAAGTTTTTATCCAGGAAGGGTACTCGCGCTTCCACACCCCAGGCAGACATCGCTTTGTTGGCACGAGCGCAGTCATACATATGCAGGGCTAACAGTTTGCGCACGGTTTCTTCATGCAATTCTTTGGCATTTGGCGCTTTGTGGAAATAGAGGTAACCGCCAAATACTTCGTCAGAACCTTCACCAGATAGCACCATTTTGATACCCATCGCCTTGATTTTACGTGACATCAAGTACATTGGTGTCGAAGCGCGGATAGTAGTGACATCATAAGTTTCAATGTGATAAATCACATCCCGAATGGCATCCAAACCTTCCTGCACGGTGAAGTGAATTTCATGATGCACGGTACCCAAATGGTTGGCGACCTCTTGCGCGGCGCGCAAATCAGGTGACCCGACCAAACCCACGGCGAAGGAGTGCAGTTGTGGCCACCAGGCTTCACTGCGTTCATCATCTTCTACGCGACGAGCCGCAAATTTTTTGGTGATAGCCGAAATAACCGAGGAATCCAGACCGCCAGAGAGCAGCACGCCATAAGGAACGTCGGACATCAAATGACTTTTAACCGCATCTTCTAACGCATTTGCCAGTTCAACTTTATTGGTGACATTGTTTTTGACATTATCGAAATCAAACCAGTCGCGATGATAATACTCGCGGATTTCTCCATCCTGACTCCACAGATAGCTTCCGGCTGGGAATTCTTTGATGGTACGGCAAACCGGAACCAAGGCTTTCATTTCTGAAGCCACAAACATATTACCGTGCTCGTCGTGGCCCATGTACAGCGGGATAATACCCAGATGGTCACGCCCAATCAGATAAGCATCTTTTTCCGTATCATACAGAACGAAAGCGAACATACCTTGCAGATCGTCAAGGAATTCAGGCCCTTTCTCCTGATACAGCGCCAGAATGACTTCACAGTCAGAGCCGGTCTGGAATTCATAACGGTCGCCGTATTGCTGGCGTAATGCCTGATGATTATAAATTTCACCATTGACCGCCAGAATATGTGTGTGCGCCGCGTTAAACAGGGGCTGTGCACCGGTATTGACATCAACAATAGATAAGCGTTCATGGGCGAGTATGGCTTTATCATTTGCCCACACACCTGACCAGTCCGGGCCGCGGTGGCGCATTAAACGTGACATTTCCAGCGCTTTTTTGCGTAACTCAATGGGGTCAGTTTTAAGGTCGAGGACCCCGAAAATAGAACACATAGTAATCTCCCTAACTTCTCTGCTTTGGCGGTGATGATGTTGAGTTTGAGTCGTTCATCGCTGGAACTGTTTTTCATGCACTTGCTTTTGATTGATGCAAGCTGTGCCCCATGACGATGCATTCATCCGAATAATTTGTAGAAAGTAATGCAAAAAACACGCCAATTTAGTGCGATATAGATTTGTCGCTATAGCTGGCATGGCGGCTTCAAGGACAAAGTGTATAGAAAGAAAATGCGCCAAAATGGGGAGAATTAGCAAGAAACTTTGGTGCACCGCACTAAAAAAGGGCGCAGTGCTAAAAAAGGGGTATCACAAAAGGTGGGATGGCGGCCGGAACCGCCAACGAGAAATTAGATGATGTCAATTTCTGCAACAGATGGGTAAAAGTAGCTTGGGCGGAAGGGCATTGCTTCAATATCTGTTAATGTCGATACGCCGGAAAGAACCAAAATAGTCTCAAGACCCGCCTGGAAACCGGCCAAAATATCGGTACGCAGATTATCACCGACAATGACGGTACTTTCCGAATGTGCCTGCATTTTATTGAGTGCAGCGCGGATAATCCACGGGCTAGGTTTGCCGACATAAAATGGTTTACGACCAGAGATTTTCTCGATAGGCGCACATAGCGCTCCACAGGCAGGCGCAAAGCCGTGGCCGTGACTATCGGGGTTAGTAGCAATAAAACGCGCACCATTGGCAACGAAATAGGCTGCTTTATGCATCATGTCCCAGTTGTATGAGCGGGTTTCACCCACAATCACAAAATCAGGATTGATATCGGTAATGGTAAAGCCAGCTTTATACAATTCGTGAACTAATGCGCCTTCACCTACCACATAAGCTTTTTTACCATCCTGGCGGCGCAGAAAATCGGCTGTTGCCATCGCCGAGGTGTAAAAAGCACTTTCTGGCACTTCCAGCCCGGCAGAACTAAAACGGTTAGCCAGATCCTGAGCGGTTTGTGACGGATAGTTGGTCAAAATAACCAGCGGCATGCCAGCTTCTTGAATTCGGGCCAGAAAAGTATCGGCGCCGGGGACGGGATGATTATCATGCAACAAAACACCATCGATATCGCAAATAACGCTTTTAATTGTCATTGTTTAAATTACTCTTTTAGCCGCAGCAATGAGTCACTATAACATGGTCGATAATGAAACTGACCCTGCCACTATCTTATGCCTGTCATCTTTCAAGATACAGGGCTGTTGGCTGCTATTACTTACCCAACACATTGAGTTATCTTTACTTATTGTGTTCATTCCGTTGCCGCCTACCTGCAACTCGAAATCTATTGGGTGAATAAATGATTAGTTTTCTAACAGGCGTTGCAATAATACACCGTTTAACATGGCGCGCTTGGCCAGTGCAAAAGCCCCAATAGCTGATTGATGATCAAGCTGCGAGGTGACCACCGGTAGATTTTGGCGGAAGTTTTTCAACACTTGGGTATTAATGCAACCTTGAATCGCGGGGAGCAATATTTTGTCGGCTTCAATGATTTCACCGGCAATAACCACCTTTTGCGGGTTGAATAAGTTGATGGCGATAGAAATGGCTTTACCCAAATAACGGCCCACATGTTCAATCACCTCAGTTGCCAGCAAATCACCTTTGTTAGCGGCTTTGCAGATAGCACTAATATGGCAATCATCCAATGTTAATTTGCTTGGATATCCCTGCGCGAGCAGGTGGCGTACGCGGTTTTCAATTGCTGCATTCGATGCGACAGTTTCCAGACAACCAAAATTACCGCAATAGCAGCGCTCACCCAATGGATCAATCTGGATATGACCGATTTCGCCTACGTTACCATTGCTGCCAAGAAATATTTGGCTGTTAACAATAATACCGGCACCGGTACCGCGATGCAGACGAACCAAAATAGAGTCTTCGCAGTCGCGAGTTGCACCAAAATAGTGCTCGGCCAGTGCCAAACTGCGAATATCGTGGCCGACAAAGCTGGTGACATTGAAACGATTTTGCAGATTTTCGACTAACGGCCAATTACTCACACTGATATGTGGCATATAGCGCACGATACCTTTGCTCGGTTCAACCAGGCCAGGGAGGATGACGGCGATAGCGATCAGTTCACGCAATTTGCGCTGATAAGCTTCGATAAACTGACTGATGGTATTAAATAATGCATGCTCGAGAGTTTCTTGCGTACGCTCTGGCAGAGAATAGTGTTCTTCGCCCAGCGATTTACCGCTCATATCAAACAGCGTAATAGTGGCATCATGGCGGCCCAAACGGACAGCAATGGTATGGAAGTGGCGATTTTCCGTCACGATAGAAATCGCGCGACGACCACCGGTGGAGGCTTGCTGATCGACTTCTTTGATCAGCCCGCGCTCCAACAGTTGACGAGTAATCTTGGTGACACTGGCGGGAGCTAGCTGGCTGAGATCGGCAATTTGAATGCGCGAAATCGGGCCTTGCTGGTCAATGAGCCGATATACCACGGCACCATTGAGTTGTTTCACAAGATCCACATTACCAATTTGTGACTGTCCGCCGGTGCTCATCAATAAAATTACTCGCTTATTTTAAAACCTCGTTACCATTAACGATGGTTTTAGTGATTTTATAATCGCGGGTAAAGGCAGTCAGGTTGGCCACTTTGCCGACTTCAATACTCCCTAACTGCTTATCCACGCCAATCGCTCGGGCCGCATAAAGTGTGGCCATACGCAATGCTTCGTCCAGCGCGATGCCCACATGCTCAACACTATTTTGGACCGCTTCTATCATGGTCAGTGCTGAACCGCTTAATGTGCCATTTTCATCCACACATAAACCATCGCGATAGTATATTGTTTTACCAGCAAAAATAAATTGATCAATTTCAGCGCCCGCTGGTGCAGTTGCATCAGTTACCAGCACTAATTTCTCACCTTTCAATCGCTTAGCATTGCGAATGTTGGCCCAATCCACATGCAAACCATCGGCAATGACACCGGTGTACACTTCCGGCGTATCAAATATTGCCCCAATCAGGCCCGGTTCGCGCCCGGAGATGTAAGGCATTGCATTATATAGGTGCGTTGCAAAGCGGATACCGGCAGCAAAACCTTGACGAGCTTGCTGATACGTCGCATTTGAATGGCCGGAGGAAACCAAAATACCGGCTTCTGTCAATTGACGAATATATTTGGCATCAACCATTTCAGGTGCCAAGGTCACTTTAGCGATCACATCGGCATTGGCACACAGATAATCAATCATTTCAGCGTCAGGTTTACGAATAAACGCCGGGTTATGAGTCCCTTTCTTCTGTGGGCTGATATAAGGCCCTTCCAGATGCAGACCCAACGCCTGATGCTGGTTTTTTTGCAGATATGAACGCATGACATTAATGCCGTGCTTCATATATTCATCACTGCAAGTAATGAGTGTCGGCAGGAAACTGGTGCAGCCGGACTTTTCATTCGCGCGCTGCATAATTTCCAGCGTTTTTTCGGAGATAGCTTCAAGTGAATCATTGAATTGCACACCACCGCAGCCATTAAGCTGAACATCAATAAAACCGGGGGCCAGGATGGCGCCACCCAAGTCGCGTACCTCAATGCCAGCCGGAAGTTCATCGGCAGGACAGATACGTTCGATCAATCCGTTAGCCACGACAACAGCGTGATTATCCAGTATTTCATGGCTGGTATAAATACGGCCGTGAGTTAAAGCGTACATCTTAACCCCCTAATAACTGTTACAGATTCTTGATGTTTTCAGCTTCTAATTCGCTGAAATATTTTACAGTTTTAACCTTCAATTCCATAGTCGAAGGTTCATCGCACACCATAATGGCTTTCGCATGCAGTTGCAGGCAACTGATGGTCCACATGTGGTTGATGCTGCCTTCAACTGCGGCTTGCAAGGCTTGTGCTTTGCCACGGCCAGTTACCAGAATCATCACTTCTTCTGCATCCAACAGCGTGCCCACACCTACAGTAAGTGCATATTTCGGCACGAGGTTTGCATCACCACCAAAGAAGCGTGAGTTTGCTTCACGAGTTTCTTCGGTCAGCGTTTTGATGCGAGTACGAGAAGCTAAAGAAGATGCTGGTTCATTAAAAGCAATGTGGCCGTCAACGCCGACACCACCCATGAACAGGTGAATTTTGCCATAAGACTTAATCTTTTCTTCGTAACGGCGACATTCTTCATCAATATCAGGCGCATTACCATTTAGAAGATTGATGTTTTCAGCAGGAATATCCACATGATCAAAGAAGTTGCTGTGCATGAAGGTGTAGTAGCTTTCCGGGTGCTCTTGCGGCAGCCCAACATATTCATCCATGTTGAAAGTAACCACATTTTTGAAACTCACTTCACCTGCTTTATACAGCGTAACCAAGTGCTTATACGCTTCCATCGGTGTGCCGCCCGTTGGCAGCCCCAGAACAAATGGACGCTCAGCGGTCGGTTTAAATGCATTGATGCGGTTAACGATATAACGTGCGGCCCATTTACCAACTTCTGTGGTGTTTTTCAGTGGGATAAGTCTCATCTTGCACCTCTTTGATTGCTAATAGTGGCTATACTCTACGCGGTTTGAATCATTCAGCTAAGCGTAACTCAGATTTTGACTCATGCGTTGGTACAATGCTTTGTTCATTTTTCGAATGATAAAATAAGTTTTATGTCATGGCTAGTGAATTGGTGCTTTTTGACTGGTTTTTGGTGACATTTATCACAAAATAGGGGGTTTTAATTTGCGTTACGAAATAAATTTTTTACACTCCGGAATGAGTCATTTATATCGTGAATAAATAGCGTGCCGTAAATAAATAAAGATGTGCCATGCGTTTTTCTAAAAGGTAGTGAATCAAATAAATAAACTACTTAAAGGGTCCGATATCGGACGAATAGGGGGAAAGGTGAATATTCTTAGTTACTTGCAAAAAGTGGGTCGGGCTTTGATGGTACCTGTGGCCACACTGCCTGCAGCCGCGATATTGATGGGTGTGGGCTACTGGATAGACCCAGTCAGCTGGGGTGGTGATAATGCGCTAGCGGCATTGTTTATCAAGTCTGGTGCCGCCATCATCGATAATATGTCCGTGCTGTTCGCCATTGGTGTGGCTTATGGTATGTCAAAAGATAAAGATGGTGCTGCTGCATTGACCGGCTTTGTTGGCTTCCTGGTGTTGACGACGCTATGTTCGCCAGCCGCGGTTTCGATGATTCAAAAGATCCCGGTTGATCAGGTTCCTGCTGCCTTCGGCAAAATCAACAACCAGTTCGTGGGTATCCTGGTAGGTATCATTTCAGCTGAGTTGTACAACCGCTTCAGCGGCGTTGAATTGCCAAAAGCTCTCTCCTTCTTCAGTGGCCGCCGTCTGGTTCCGATTCTGACGTCTTTCCTGATGATCGTGGTTGCCTTTATTCTGATGTACGTTTGGCCACTGATTTATAACGCATTGGTGACTTTCGGCGAATACATCAAAGATATGGGTTCTGTGGGTGCAGGTATTTATGCCTTCTTCAACCGCTTACTGATCCCAGTCGGCCTGCATCACGCCTTGAACTCAGTGTTCTGGTTTGACGTTGCCGGTATTAACGATATCCCTAACTTCCTGGGTGGCCAACAGTCTATCGATAGCGGTAAAGCGGTTGTCGGTATCACCGGCCGTTATCAGGCAGGTTTCTTCCCAATCATGATGTTTGGTTTACCTGGTGCTGCGCTGGCGATTTATCACTGTGCGCGTCCGGAAAACAGAGCAAAAGTGGCCGGTATCATGTTGGCGGGGGCATTCGCTGCCTTCTTCACCGGTATCACTGAACCACTTGAATTCTCCTTCATGTTCGTTGCCCCTGTGTTGTACTTTATCCACGCCGTACTGACCGGGATTTCTGTGTTCATTGCCGCCAGTATGCATTGGATTGCAGGCTTTGGTTTCAGCGCCGGTCTGGTGGATATGGTGTTGTCTTCCCGCAACCCGCTGGCGACACACTGGTACATGCTGATCCCACAAGGTCTGGTGTTCTTCGCGATTTACTACGTGGTATTCCGTTTCACCATCAAGAAATTCAACTTGCTGACTCCAGGCCGTGAACTGGCGGTTGAAGGTAGTGAAGAAGATGGTTATGACGTCAATGTGGATAAAACTCCAGAAGTTAACGAAAGCGAAATTAATGGTCTGGCGCGTCGTTACATTGGAGCCATCGGCGGCTCAGATAACCTGACAGGGATTGATGCATGTATCACCCGTCTGCGTTTGAACGTTAAAGATTCTGCCTTGGTGAATGACGGTATTGCCAAACGCTTAGGTGCTTCTGGTGTTATTCGTCTGAACAAACAAAGTGTGCAAGTCATCGTCGGTACTCGTGCGGAACTGATTGCTTCGGCAATGCGTAACGTGTTGGCCGGTGGCCCGGTTCCTGCAGCAAGCGGCACGACAGCTCCTGCTGCGACCAAGCCTCAGGCTGTCATTAACACCGCGAAAGCCGCCTCATTGGTATTGGTTTCTCCAATTACCGGCGATGTGGTTGCTTTGGAAGAGGTTCCTGATGAAGCCTTTGCCAGCAAAGCTGTCGGTGAGGGGATTGCCATCCGCCCAACGGATAAAACTGTGGTTGCTCCGGCAAACGGCACCATCGTAAAAATCTTCAACACTGACCATGCTTTCTGCCTGGAAACGGAAACCGGCGCTGAAATTGTGGTGCATATCGGGATCGATACGGTGAAACTGAACGGCCAGGGCTTTGCACGTCTGGTTGAAGAAGGTGCCACTGTGGTTGCTGGTCAACCGGTGCTTGAGCTGGACTTGGCTTACCTGAATGCGAATGCGCGCTCAATGATTAGCCCAGTTGTCGTCAGTAATATTGATGATTATGCCGGTATCTCGGTGTTGGCGGGTGGTTCGGTGGTGGCCGGTCAAAGCCAGTTATTTGAGATTCAAAGCAAATAATCGGCTTAAGGCTGACGGTGAAAAGGGACTGCTGTCCTGAATAATCGATTTAACTTTTAGCCGAACCCACGGGAAGAGAGCAATCTCTTCCCGTTTTTTGTTTTGTTTGCTGTAACAAACGGTTGTTTCCGGGCCGGGCTTGTTGGATTATATGCGGTTATATTTGTTGCGTTTGCATTGAGGAATAGAACAATGAGTGAGGCAGAAGCCCGCCCAAGTAATTTTATCCGTCAGATCATTGACGAAGATTTAGCCAGCGGCAAACACACGTCGGTTCATACCCGCTTCCCACCGGAGCCAAACGGCTACTTGCATATTGGCCATGCGAAGTCTATTTGCCTGAACTTTGGTATTGCCCAAGACTATCAAGGGCAATGCAATCTGCGTTTTGACGACACCAACCCAGTGAAAGAAGATGTGGAGTTCGTGGAGTCAATTAAACGCGACGTAGAGTGGCTAGGCTTCACCTGGAGCGGTGATGTACGTTACTCCTCAGACTATTTTGACCAATTGTACCAGTACGCTGTAGAGCTGATTAACAAGGGCCTGGCGTATGTTGATGAATTAACGCCTGAGCAGATGCGCGAATATCGCGGCACGTTGACTGCGCCGGGTAAAAATAGCCCATATCGCGACCGCAGTGTGGAAGAGAATCTGGCGCTGTTTGAAAAAATGCGTGCCGGTGGCTTTGCTGAAGGCACCGCATGCTTGCGCGCAAAAATTGACATGGCGTCACCGTTTATTGTGATGCGTGATCCGGTGTTGTACCGCATTAAATTTGCCGAACATCACCAGTCTGGCAACAAGTGGTGCATCTACCCGATGTATGACTTCACCCATTGCATTTCTGATGCGATTGAAGGGATTACACATTCACTTTGTACTTTGGAGTTCCAGGATAACCGTCGCTTGTATGATTGGGTGCTGGATAATATCTCTATTGAATGCCATCCACGTCAGTATGAGTTCTCTCGTCTGAATCTCGAATACTCCATTATGTCTAAGCGTAAGCTGAACCTACTGGTGACCGAGAAGGTCGTCGAGGGCTGGGATGACCCACGTATGCCAACCATTTCTGGCTTGCGTCGCCGTGGCTACACCGCCGCATCAATTCGTGAATTCTGCCGCCGTATCGGTGTGACCAAGCAGGATAACAATGTTGAGATGATGGCACTGGAATCCTGTATCCGTGATGATCTGAACGAAAATGCGCCACGGGCAATGGCTGTGCTGGATCCAATCAAAGTGGTCATCGAGAACCGTGCGGCAGGGGAAGAGTGGCTGACCATGCCAAATCACCCGAATAATCCGGATATGGGCACCCGTCAGGTACCTTTTGACAGTGAGATTTATATCGATCGCGCTGATTTTCGTGAAGAAGCCAATAAGCAATACAAGCGTCTGGTGCTGGGTAAAGAAGTGCGCCTGCGTAATGCTTATGTCATCAAAGCCGAGCGTGTTGAGAAAGACGCCGAAGGTAATGTCACGACACTTTATTGCAGCTATGACGCAGAAACTTTAAACAAAGACCCTGCCGACGGCCGTAAAGTGAAAGGGGTTATCCATTGGGTTTCTGTTAAGCATGCATTGCCTGCTGAAATTCGCCTATATGACCGTTTGTTTAGTGTACCAAACCCAGCGGCGGCAGAAGACTTCTTGTCTACCATTAACCCTGAGTCTTTGATTATCCGTCAGGGCTTTGTTGAGCCAAGCCTGGCTGATGCAGTTCCAGAAAAAACTTATCAGTTTGAACGTGAAGGTTATTTCTGTGCTGATAGCCACTATTCACGCCCCGATGCGTTGGTATTTAACCGCACAGTGGGTCTGCGTGATACCTGGGCTGCTAAGGTGACTAACTAATCTAGTCCCCGGATTCACCTTAATTGGCGTGGCTTAGTCCACGCCTTTTTTATCTCTGTCTAACAGTTATTGTTAGTTTTACTAAACACGGACCTATCCTTGTAATTTTCTCTCCTTCCCGTCCTATTCTTTGGTCAATCTCAACAGATTGCATTCTTTTCTCTGCTTTGAGCGGCTATCTGTAAGTCTTTCTTAAATATTCGCTTTACGAATTAACTAAGGAAATAACCTTCTTTTATCCGGATAAAACTTCTGTTTTATTGCTTCGGCTGAAACCATTCAAGATGTCAATATGAGACTATTTCCTTTTAAAAATATCATGTTATGCATTGTTTTTTAAGCTTTTGTGAACTCTGTAATATTTTTTCACAGTTATGTGCTCGTTGTCATATTTTGAATAATTAGCTTCATTTTTGATTGATAATTCGCGTCGCGAAAAATAGTCTGTATTCCAGCAGCAACCTCCGCGAGTGTGTATTTAGAAAGCGAAGTTTGTTTTTTTAATGAGCAATTGCTGGTGGAGGTTTCTTCCCAGCAAAACTTTACCCACTAGGGTTTTTTGAGGCTAAACCTGTGAGCTGTGGTGGACACAGGGACGGCACTTTAAATGTGATGTCAAAGAGGAATTTTTTCATATGGTTACGCACGGTGCTAAACGTAAAACATTAGCGCTCGCAGTCGCGGGTGCATTGTTAGGAACGGGGTTTATGGTAGCCCCAGAGGCCAAGGCAGAAGGCTTTGTTGATGATTCATCACTGACGGGTGGTATTTACTATTGGCAGCGTCAGCGTGACCGTAAGGATTTAACGCCAGGTAGCGCAGAGTATGGCAAGTATGTCGCTAACCTGCATCACTCCACATTTAACGCCAACCTGGACTTCTCTTCCGGTTATGCCGCAGATATGTTCGGTATCGACTTAGCGGCTTTCGGCGCGGTTGAAATGACCAACAGTGGCCCTGCTGCACCAAACGAAATTGGTTTCAGTGATGCCAAAACCCGTTGGGACGAAAAATGGACCGGCGATAAGAGTGGTGTGAGTATTTACAAAGCCGCAGCCAAATTCAAATTAGGTGATTTCTGGGCGCGTGGTGGTTATATCCAACCCACTGGTCAGACCCTGCTAGCCCCACACTGGAGCTTTATGCCGGGCACCTATCGCGGTGCTGAAGGTGGTGCGAAATTTGATTTTGATACGGCGGGCGCACTGTCCATGTCATACATGTGGACTGATGAATATAAAGCGCCGTGGTATCAGAATATGTACAACTTCCGTCAAGCTGATGGTAAAACTGGTATCAGTTATCTGCACTCAATTGGCGCTAAATATGACTTTAAAAACAAGCTAGTACTGGAAGCAGCATTCGGTCAAGCCAAAGATTACATGGACCAATACTTTGCGAAAGCCTCTTATGCTTTCCCGGTGGCGGGTAATGATCTGCGAACGTCTTATCAGTTCTACGGTGCGAAAGACAAAGTTGATGGCGGCTTCAAAGATGTTAATGACGTCTATGACGGTCTTGCCTGGTTGCAAGCATTGACTCTGGGTTATACCACCGGGCCATTTGATTTGCGTCTGGAAGGTACCTGGGCCAAAGCTGACGGCAACCAAGGCTACTTCTTGCAACGTATGACTCCGGGCTATGCCACTTCCAATGGTCGCTTAGACGTGTGGTGGGATTCGCGCTCTGACTTTAACGCCAACGGTGAAAAAGCGTTGTTTGGTGGCGTGATGTATGACCTGAAAAACTGGAATTTGGCCGGTTGGTCAGTCGGAACTTCCTATGCTTATGGTTGGGATGCCAAACCAAGCACCAATCCAATTTATGACCAAAATACCCGTTTGAAAGAATCTGCATGGAACTTTGACATTCTTTACACCCTGCAAGAAGGCCGTGCGAAAGGCACATTATTCAAACTGCATTACACCATGTACGACAACCACACCAACATCCCAAGCTATGGTGGCGGTTTCGGCAACGTATTCCAGGATGAAAAAGACGTTAAATTCATCGTGATTGCGCCATTTACGATCTTCTGATTTTTCCCCTTTTGATTGCCATCCCCGGCCGCTGTGCCGGGGACATAATGGAGTGCCACCATGAAAAAAGTCCTTTTTATCATCGCCGCAGTCATGGGATTAAGTGCTTGTGCCCCACAAACTCCCGTCCAGCCGGAAGACAGCAAACTTAAGCAAGCATACAGCGCTTGTATCAATGCCAGCGAAGGTCAACCAGAAAGGCTGATCCCTTGCAAAGCGGTGCTCAACGTCTTGAAACAAGAGAAAGCGCATCAAGCCTTTACCGACAAAGAAACAGTACGAGTGTTGGATTACCAGCGTTGTATTGATGCGGCCCACACTGGCAATGGTCAGGCCTATGACGCGCAGTGCGGCAAACTTTGGCAAGAAATTCGCAACAATAATTGATTTAACGATAATTTATTTAACAACAATTGATCTAACAATAATTCTGTCAGCGGCAATACTTCAGTAGCGACTTTGGCAGCGGTTATTCATTATGGATGAGGTTAGTGATGAACAAATTCAGATTAAATGCGCTAGCGGTGATCACCGCAACCTTTGGCTTGATGGGCGCTGCCCATGCAGATGCCACCAACCAACAGATTGTTGATCAACTCAGCGCTTTGAAAGTTAACTACAAAGTGTTGGATAACCGCGCTGCTGAAAATGGCGTAGATTGTGCCAGGTTGGGAGCTGACTGGGCATCATGTAATAAAGTATTGATTACTCTGACCAATACCGGGGATGAGATCAAAGGCCAGGACTGGGCCATTTACTTCCATAGTATTCGTCAAATTCTCACCGTAGATAATGATCAGTTTAAAATTACTCACCTGACGGGTGATCTACATAAAATTGAACCTACCGCCAAATTTACTGGTTTCCCTGCTAATCAGGCGGTTGAAATCCCGATCACCGGCGAATACTGGCAGTTATTTGCCACCGACTTTATGCCGCGCTGGTATGCCACTTCGGGTGATGCAAAACCAAAAGTTCTGAAAAGTACTGATACTGAAGATATTAATGAATATCTGACTCAGTTTACGGGCGATCAGTGGAAACGTACTAAGGACGACAATAACGTATTAATGACGCCGGAATCTCGCTTCGTCAAAAATGAGGCGGTAAAAACACTGGCGGCGGCTAACCTGCGCGGGCAGATTATTCCGACACCAATGGAAGTGAAGGTTCATCAACAAGATGCTGACTTGAGCCAAGGTGTGGCGCTTGACCTGAGCACTTTATCCAAACCGGCTGCCGAGGCGGCGCAGCAGCGCTTTGAATTACTTGGCTTGAAGTTGGCTCCAACGGGGTTCCCGATTAAAACCTTAATTCAGCCGTCTGCCTTCAAAGGTGACTTAGCCGTCTCAGGGGCATATGAGCTGAAAATCGGTGAAAAGGGCGCGCAAGTCATTGGTTTTGACCCGGCAGGTGTGTTTTACGGCCTGCAATCTATTCTTTCTTTAGTCCCGACTGATGGCAGCCAGAAGATTGCGACATTGGATGCCAAAGATGCGCCACGCTTTGAATACCGTGGTGTTTTTCTGGATGTCGGGCGTAACTTCAAAACTAAAGATGCAGTATTGCGTTTGCTCGATCAGATGGCCGCTTACAAACTGAACAAATTCCACTTCCATCTGAGTGATGATGAAGGCTGGCGTATTGAAATCCCCGGCCTGCCAGAACTGACCGATGTGGGCAGCAAACGTTGCCACGATTTAACGGAAAATACCTGCTTACTGCCACAATTAGGTTCTGGCCCGGATAGCACTAATTTGGGTTCCGGTCACTTTACCCGTGATGATTACATCGACATTTTGAAGTACGCCAAAGCCCGCCAAATTGAGGTCATTCCTGAGATTGATATGCCCGCCCACGCGCGTGCGGCGGTGGTCTCGATGGAAGCTCGTTACAATAATTTGATGAAGCAGGGTAAGGAAAAAGAAGCCAACGAGTTCCGCCTGGTTGACCCGACAGATGATTCCAACACCACTTCTGTTCAGTTCTATGAGCGCAAAAGTTATCTCAACCCGTGTCTGGATTCGTCTAAACGTTTTGTCGACAAAGTGATCGGCGAAATGGCTCAAATGCACAAAGAGGCGGGTATGCCGCTGAACACTTGGCATTTTGGCGGTGACGAGGCGAAAAATATTCGTCTGGGGGCGGGCTTCCAGGACAAAAATGGCACGATTGAGCCGGGTAAAGGCATTATTGATAAGAGTGTTGAAGATAAGCCGTGGGCCAAATCACAAGTTTGCCAGGATATGGTCAAGCAAGGAAAAATTCAGGATGTTGAGCACCTTTCCAGCCACTTTGCTATTGAAGTCAGCAAACTGGTGAATGCTCATGGCATTGAAAAAATGCAAGCCTGGCAAGACGGTCTTAAAGATGCCAAGTCGTCGAAAGACTTCGCCACCAAACGGGTGGGCGTTAACTTCTGGGATACCCTCTATTGGGGCGGAGCCGATTCAATCAATGATTGGGCCAATAAAGGCTATGAAGTGGTCGCGTCGAATCCGGATTATGTCTATTTCGACATGCCATATGAAGTTAACCCAAATGAGCGCGGTTATTACTGGGCCACTCGCTTCAGCGACGAAGCTAAAGTCTTTAGTTTCGCGCCGGATAACATGCCACAAAATGCGGAAACATCAGTCGACCGTGACGGTAATCATTTCAGTGCTAAAAGTGATAAACCCTGGCCGGGTGTGCACGGTATTTCCGGTCAATCGTGGAATGAAACAGTGCGCACTGATGAGCAGATGGAATACATGATTTTCCCTCGTGTATTACCACTGGCCGAACGTGCCTGGCATCGTGCGTCTTGGGAGCAGGATTATAAAGCCGGTCGCGAATACAAAGGTGGTGAAACGCACATGGTTGACACCAAGGCGTTGAGTACCGATTGGCAGCGTTTTGCCAACATCATGGGGCAACGCGAATTAGCAAAACTGGATAAAGCCGGGGTGTCTTACCGCTTACCGATTCCGGGAGCCCGCGTTGTCGCAGGGGTGCTGGAAGCTAACATCTCCTTGCCGGGGCTGATAATTGAGTATTCCACCGATGGTGGTAAGCAATGGCAGAAATATGATGCCAAAACACAACCTAAAGTTAGTGGTGATGTGTTGATTCGTTCCACCAGCCCGGATGGCAAACGTAGTAGTCGTGCGGAGCCGGTTAAAGTCTGATTATTGCTGTCAAAGTGCTGTGTCTGATGTTATCTCCTGTTTGCTGAGGTTTAGGTAAACAACATTAAGTGAAGTTGAGTTGATGGTTTTCCCCCGGCAAGTCCGGGGTTTTTTTTGCTTTGAATTTATGCAGGTATTTGAATTTATGCTGGTAGTAATAGGGTATAAATAAGAATGACCACCTAACTTGGCGCTCGGATTACTGAGCGGGAAAGGCGGCCATCTTGCAGGTTGTTTATTTCAGCAGCGCTTAAAATCTTTATAAGTCAACGCGATAAAACTAAATTATCTTTTATCGTGCGCAGATTCATTTTCACGGCAATCGCCGCTTTCACAGTGGCCGTACAGATACAGACTGTGATTGGTCAGCTTGATGCCATGTTGTTTAGCAATTTCACGTTGAAGCGATTCAATGGATTCATTACTAAATTCGATCACTTTGCCGCAATCCAGACAAATCAGGTGATCGTGATGATGTTGCTGCGTCAGCTCAAAGACTGATTTGCCGCCTTCGAAATTATGGCGGGTAACAATACCGGCATCATCAAACTGGTTCAGCACACGGTAAACCGTCGCCAGGCCAATTTCTTCACCGATATCGATCAGCTTTTTATAAAGATCTTCCGCGCTGACGTGATGGCACGCCGGATCTTGCAACACTTCCAGAATCTTAAGCCGGGGCAGTGTTACTTTAAGGCCTGCGTTTTTTAAGGCTTTGTTGTTGTCAGTCATGCGGATTCAGTCCTGTTACTATCGATTCAAATTAAGGCTGTTCAGCCTATGACATCCGTGGCGCAATATTCTCAATTGCGTCTCATTATAGAACTGCTAGCCCCAAATGAAAACCGTGGTTGTTAACAAAGATATAATTGCACACTTTGCCCGATTAATCATGCAATGTATTGATGAATGGGATTACTGCATCATTTAAGTATATGACTGCAAAATATAAGGTTACAAATTTGTAGCGGAATATTTTCATTTTGCACGGAGGAAGATGCGGATCTGTGGGCGGCTTAACAGAGTATGGCTGCAGGCGAGAAAGTAACGGAAACGCGTGGCAATATTAAATTTTACCCTCGCGTTTCCGGCACGACAAATTAACCGGTAATTTCTGCCAGACTCAGTTCTTCGCTGATCTGTTTTACCCAAGCTTCAACGCGCTCATTTGTCAATTCTGGCTGGCGATCTTCATCTATCGCTAAACCAATAAAGTGATCGTCATCCGCCAGGCCTTTGGACGCTTCAAAGTGGTAACCCGCTGTTGGCCAGTGACCGACAATAGCAGCACCGCGTGGTTCGATGATATCGCGCACCGTTCCCATCGCATCACAGAAATATTCTGCGTAATCTTCCTGATCGCCACAGCCAAATATAGCCACCAGCTTGCCGTTGAAATCAATCTCTTCCAGTGTCGGGAAGAAATCATCCCAATCGCACTGCGCTTCACCGTAATACCAGGTTGGGATACCGAGCAGCAGGATATCGAAGCCTTCTAAATCTTCTTTACTGCTTTTGGCAATGTCGTGAACCTCAGCAACATCTTTGCCCAGTTGCTTTTGGATCATCTTGGCAATGTTTTCGGTATTGCCAGTATCGCTGCCAAAGAAAATGCCTACAGTTGCCATATAACTTAATACCTTTTAAATTCAAATTGTTATGCAAATCACTGAGCGCCAGACCCAATAATATAACACATGTATAGGCCGATATAATGCCAGAAAACCTCGTCCGGCCGATATCAAGATTATGCGATATTAAATTTTTGTGAGTGGCTCAACCTTATAACCTCATTGCCGATAACAGCGGTGTAACCGAATGGTTGCAATTTGCAGTGAAGGAGAACAAACATGCAGTTTTTAAGAAATATTTCTATCAGAGCCGCGCTGCTTTGGGTGCTTGGGGCATTTTGCCTGCTATGGGGCGGTGTATCTGGTTATACGTTGCTATCGCTGAATCAACTGACTCAATCGTCTAATGCTAATAGTGTGTTGGTTGAAAACATGAATTTGGTCAATCAGGGGACGGATCAATATTTTCGGATGGTGACACGTCTGGCTCGTTCAGTCGATTACCGTCAGAGCGGCAATATTGCGGATGCAGATAAGGAACTTAAATCATCCAGTGCAGCACTTGAAAATCTGAAACAGAAGTTGGCACAGTTTAAAGCCATCGACCATGCACAGATTGATCCCGCGTTGGTCAATGGGGTGATTGATGGATGGAGCGGATTAATTGATCAAGGTGTTACGCCGCTGTATCAGGCGGCAATGGCTAATAATAGTGCGGCTTATCAGGATCTAGCGAAAAAGACGGTGCCAGCATTGAGTCGCCAATATGGCTCTGTTGCGGAGAATTTTAATCAAGCTGCATCCAAGGCCATCGGGGTAGCTAAAGAGCAATTTGCTCACCTGACAAAAGTGAGCAGCATGACATTAATCTCTGCTTTGGTGGCCGGATTAGTGATTTTACTGGCAACTGATCGCTACCTGTTGGCTAATCTGGTTCGGCCATTGGATGATATTCGTGCACATTTTCGTGTGATTTCCTCCGGCCAACTGGGCCAGCCCATTACCGATTTTGGTCGTAATTGTGTTGGGCAATTGTTTCCGTTGCTACGTGATGTGCAAGCCAGTTTGGTCAATACGGTAAAAGCTATCCGCAGTAGCACTGATGGAATTTATCACGGAGCGGCAGAAATCTCTGCTGGTAATACGGATTTATCATCGCGCACTGAGCAGCAGGCGGCTGCATTGGAAGAGACGGCTGCCAGTATGGAGCAGTTAACAGCCACGGTAAAACACAATGCGGATAATGCACATCATGCCAGCCAACTGGCGGCAAATGCTTCTATCACCGCCAAAAAAGGTGGGGCGCTGGTGGCCGATGTGGTTCATACCATGGATGAGATTTCAGCCAGTTCACGCAAAATAGCCGACATTACAACCGTAATTAATAGTATCGCTTTCCAGACCAATATTCTGGCACTGAATGCTGCCGTTGAAGCGGCCAGAGCAGGTGAACAAGGCCGTGGCTTCGCCGTGGTTGCCAGTGAAGTCCGTAATTTGGCCCAACGCAGCGCTCAAGCGGCAAAAGAGATTGATAGCCTGATAACCGAGTCTGTCAGCAGGGTTAGCAGCGGTTCGGCTTTGGTAGAAAGTGCCGGAATAACCATGGATGAAATTGTTCGCTCCATCACCAATGTCACCGATTTAATGGGTGAGATAGCATCGGCATCAGATGAGCAAAGCAAAGGCATCACTCAGGTCGGGCAGGCGGTGGCTGAAATGGACAGTGTGACTCAGCAAAATGCCGCGCTGGTACAGCAAGCTTCGCGGGCGGCTGCTGCATTAGAAGAACAGGCAACTCAGTTAAACCAGGCCGTGGCAGTGTTTAAATTGCAATCAGATGATGCGCGGGTAAAACCGGTAGCCAAACCTCGGGCGACGGTATTAACAGCAGCGCCTGTTGCCAAGATAGACAACAACGCAAACTGGGAAACTTTCTAAAACTGGGGGTAGGGATATTGGCGTGGCGTAATCACTTACGCCACGCCGTCGTGATAACCGATAGGGTCAAAACCCTTCTTGTGAGTGTGCTAATTGAGCCAACAACATCTGTTCAATCAGTTCACTACGGCTGATGTTACGTTGCTCAGCAAGGCTATTGAGAGCATCGACGGCATCGGCATTAATTTTCAGTTCCACGCGCCGTAAACCACGTACTTTATCGCGCCGTAGTTGATTTCGCTTATTAATTCTAAGCTGTTCATCACGGGATAATGGGTTTGTTTTCGGGCGCCCCGGACGGCGTTCATCTGCGAACAGATCCAGCGTCGTGCGATCCGTTTGTTCTTTTGCCATAGGTAGCGGTACTACAAGGGATTTACATCAGAAATTTCTGACGATTCGGTTTACACGTTTCAGGCCGATACCTTTCTGACTTGATGCTGCTGATAACGCCACAACATCCATTCAGTTGGGTATGAACCAACAGCCTGAATTTGCATTTGCTACCAAACACCGGAGCAAATTTATAGCGCGCCATAATACCCTAGCCAACCGAGCAACGACAATGCCTTACTGTGATTAGATTGGGCTAATTCATTCTTTTTTGCACAATTTTTCCACAGGAAATACATTTCTTTTCCCCAGGGTATGATTTTTAATCAACATCCATCACGCGTAGTTCGCTTTTTGTTCAGTGTTATTTTTCGCCAGCGCTATCTTCATCAATAAAGCGGTGAATGGCGCGTAAGACAGAATCTGGTTTTTCTGCATGCACCCAGTGACCGGTTCCGGCGACAACATGGGCGCGAGCTTGTGGGAATTGACGGGCAATCTCATCGCGATAGCTGTCTTGAATATAAGGTGATAATTCACCGCGAATAAACAAAATGGGATGCGGCCAGGGAGGAATAGGTTGCCAGCCGACAATATTTTCGTATTGATCCCACAATGCCGGCACATTAAACCGCCACTCACCGTTATGGAATGATTTCAATAAGAACTGAATGACACCTTCTTCCTTTATTAACTCGCGCATCAGTTGAGCGGCTTCCTGGCGTTGAGTCACACCTGCGGCGCTCACTGCATTAATAGCGGTAAAAATACTATCATGACGGCGCACTTGATAATCGATGGGGGCGACATCTATTACTATCAGCTTTTCGATGCGGTCGGACGCAATTGCTGTCATGGCCATCGCCACTTTCCCCCCCATGGAATGCCCAATGATAATTGCTTTTTTGATCTCAAGCCCTTCCATCAGTTCCAGCACATCCTGCGCCATATCAGGATAATTCACCTCAGGTGATCGCGGGGATAAACCGTGATCGCGCAAATCGACCTGAATCACGTCATGGTCTTTGTGTAAATCGCGAGCTAATACACCGAGGTTATCAAGGTTACCAAATAACCCATGAATCAAGATGATCGGCAGGGAAGCTGTGGGATAAAGTGCATTTTGTCGGCGGAAGTTTAATTTCATGGCAAAGTTCATACTGAGAGATATTGTGGTTAGGGTATCATGACTCAGCGAGGCTGTACTGCTTCACGATTAGGGTTAATGTGGGTTATTTAAGTCGTGGCTAATGTATTGGGCATTTATCGCGGATAAAGGTACTCGTTAGCGCGCTTTGACTTTATAATCCTAAGATATGCATAAGAAAGTAGAAAACCGTACTGGATAAAGATGAAAACTATTGAACTCGACGAAGAACTTTATCGCTATATTGCCAGCCATACGCAACACATTGGCGAAAGCGCGTCCGATATTTTACGACGTATGCTGAAGTTTACGGCCGGTCAGCCGGTAGCGGGCTTATCTACCAATAATGTTGCCGGTCATGATGTCGCCAAAACAGCGACGGCTCCAGCACCGAAGGATAGGGTTCGCGCGGTACGTGAATTACTGTTATCTGATGAGTATGCTGAGCAAAATCGGGCGGTTAACCGTTTTATGTTGGTGCTTTCGACTTTATATACCTTAGATGCTCAGGCATTTGCCGAGGCAACGGAGTCCTTACATGGTCGCACCCGGGTCTATTTTGCCGGTGACCAACAGACTTTGTTGCAAAACGGGACACACACCAAACCTAAACACGTACCTGGTACGCCATACTGGGTTATTACCAATACTAATACCGAGCGTAAACGCAGCATGGTGCAACATATCATGCTGGCGATGCAGTTCCCGCCGGATTTGACTGACAAGGTGTGTGGAACTATCTAATTTCGTTGAAACGATCCCCCAAGAAGTTGGAGTTGCAGGCCGCGAATACTCCTGCAATTTGCACAATGATGGATAGATAGGGAGTAGTAACTGTGGCTAATCACCCTCGTGCCGGGCAAGCGACCCAGCAAAGCGATTTGATTAATGTTGCTCAGTTGACGTCGCAATATTATGTATTGCAACCTGAAGCTGAAAATCAGGCCCATGCGGTCAAATTTGGGACGTCAGGCCACCGTGGCAGCTCATTGCGCCACAGTTTTAATGAAGCCCATATTTTGGCAATCGCTCAGGCGATAGCTGAAGTTCGTCACCAGCACGGTATTACTGGCCCGTGCTATGTGGGTAAAGATACTCATGCGCTGTCAGAGCCAGCCTTTATTTCCGTATTGGAAGTATTGACCGCGAATGGCGTGAATGTGGTGGTGCAGCAAGATAATGGTTTCACACCGACCCCAGCTATTTCCCACGCGATTTTGTGCTATAACGCGCAAGGCAAAGATCTGGCTGACGGCATTGTTATCACGCCGTCACACAACCCGCCGGAAGATGGCGGTATCAAGTACAATCCACCGAATGGCGGCCCGGCCGATACCAATCTCACCTCGGTGATTGAAAAACGCGCCAATCAGTTGCTCAGTCTGAAATTAGAGGGTGTTAAACGCCAGACACTGGATAAAGCCTGGCGTGGTAATCATCTGCGTGAGCAGGATTTGATTCAGCCATACGTAGAAGGTTTGGTCGATGTAGTTGATATCCCCGCGATTCAAAAGGCCGGTTTGAAATTAGGTGTTGATCCCCTCGGTGGCTCCGGTATTGCCTACTGGCAGCGGATTGGCGAGCACTATAAGTTAGATCTGACACTGGTTAATGATTCCATTGATCAGACATTCCGCTTTATGCATCTGGATCATGATGGTGTGATCCGTATGGATTGTTCATCTGAATGCGCGATGGCGGGTTTGCTGGCTTTGCGTGATAAATTCGATTTGGCCTTCGCCAATGATCCCGATTATGACCGTCACGGCATCGTCACACCTGCGGGCTTAATGAACCCTAACCATTATCTTGCGGTATCAATCAATTACCTGTTCCAGCATCGTCCACAATGGGGCGCAGATGTGGCGGTGGGCAAAACGCTGGTTTCCAGCGCGATGATTGATAGAGTGGTGGCTGATTTGGGCCGTAAGCTGGTGGAAGTACCGGTGGGTTTCAAATGGTTTGTGGATGGTCTGCACGACGGCAGCTTTGGGTTTGGTGGTGAAGAGAGCGCCGGAGCATCTTTCCTGCGTTTTAACGGCAAGCCTTGGTCGACGGATAAAGACGGCATTATCATGTGCTTGTTGGCGGCAGAGATCACCGCGGTTACCGGTAAGAATCCGCAACAGCATTATGACGATTTAGCACGCCGCTTTGGTGCACCAAGCTATAACCGTATTCAGGCTCCGGCAACACAGGCACAGAAAAATGCCTTGTCCAAGTTGTCCCCTGAAATGGTGAAAGCCAGTACACTGGCAGGTGACGCTATCACCGCGCGTTTAACCGCCGCGCCAGGTAATGGCGCATCCATAGGTGGGTTGAAAGTGATGACGGAAAATGGCTGGTTTGCTGCGCGCCCATCGGGTACCGAAGACGCCTACAAGATTTACTGTGAAAGCTTCCTTGGCGCAGAGCACCGCGAAAAGATAGAGCAGGAAGCCGTCGATATTGTTAGCGACGTACTGACAGGTAAGCCGTAGTCTCGGGCAAGAAATAGCGCCAAGTGGCGCTATTTCGCCTATGATAATTTAAATAACGTATGACTTTTACTGATTTTTTGCCGTAATAACGCTGTTGACGTAATTGTTCAGCGCCATCTGGCGATTTAAATAATTTATATTGAATTGTGCAGCTTCCTTGGGCGCAAAAGAAGAAAGTGCATGAGTAATATAACTGATATCGGGTGAATTATCGCCAAAATACAAAGTGTTTTCCAAATACATTTCGCGCAATGCATTATTTTTTTCGATCAGAATATCACTTAGTTTTCTCTCTGACGTTTTCTCAGTATCAGGCATTTTATCGCAAAAAACTTCAGATAAATCAGTGTAATAATGATCACCAAAATCTTTTATATGGTTTAATTTCATTAATGTTTTTTCAGGGTTTTGTGCATTTCTGTTTACTATATTATTAATTACCATTGTATGACATTTTTTATCATTCTCGCTGCCATGGCGAAGGTATGATCGGGTATGTAAATTT
Organism: Yersinia artesiana; assembly: GCF_902726545.1. GTDB lineage: Bacteria > Pseudomonadota > Gammaproteobacteria > Enterobacterales > Enterobacteriaceae > Yersinia > Yersinia artesiana. Next base: position 56,566 of record NZ_CACVAD010000002.1, read on the forward strand.
TTAACTTTATAACCATCTTCAGCATATTGATTATGGATAACGATAACGAGATTATTCGCATGAGATTCTGTGCTCGATATCATTAGATGATTACCGTAGCGTTCGAATTTCAATTGATGGAAAAAATAATCATCTATACTAATAGTATTATTTTCATCACTATATTCAACTATCATGTTAATGCCATCATGAGCAGAGAATACATATAAATCATTACCTGCCCCCCCCGCTAAATAGTCATTATTTTTTTGCCCTTCAATTCTATCGTTTCCTTTCCCACCAAATATTATATCATTGCCGCGTTGACTACCGTCATGAGGGGATATGGTGCGAGACTCACTGTGTTCATCATCGCCATATAAATCATCTATACCGTCACCGCCATCGAGAATGTCATTACCCGCTCCCCCCCATAAGCCATCATTACCTTCACCACCAATTAATATATCATTATCCTCCTGGCCAAACAGGGAATCAAAAGACTTATTACCAATAATAATATCGTGACCTTTACCACCCGCCAAGTTATCATTCTTATCCCCACCAATAATAATATCATTATCAGCACCAGCAATGACTTTACGACTAATTACGGGTGACTGATTTTCGCCATTGAACGGTTTTTCTTTATTTTCCGCTCTAATTTGTTGATGATTCAAAGTGATTTCCTTTTTATTGAGATGTGAGTGGCTTTTCTCCTTTGGGATTTTAATGAATAGTAGGGTGATGATAAACTTAAATTATATTAAAGTTTATGCATTGCTCTTTAATTAAAGAAATATGTGCATTAATATTTCAAATTAAAATTAATTATAGAATAAGCCTGAAGAACAGGCTTGATAATATAACTTCCTGTTAATATTAATAATAAATTATCCTAATGCCACCATTAAAGCTCCGGCGGTAATCAGTGCTACACCTAACCCGGCAATTAATGAAATTTTCTCACCAAATAGAATAAACGCCAGAATAACCGCGAAAACCACACTGAGTTTATCTATTGGCGCGACTTGGGAAACATTGCCACTTTTGATAGCCATAAAGTAAAACAGCCAGGATAATGCCCCAGCAACACCGCTTAAGACCACAAACAAGAGCGCTTTTTTATCTGCTAATACGGTACCAACCAGATTGAATTTCCCTTGAATAATCACTACGCCAACTAAAAATAGCGCCATCACCACAGCACGAACCGCGGTTGCGGTATTGGCATCTAAATGCTGCAAACCTATTTTACCGAAGATAGCGACCAGAGAAGCTGAGAGGGCAGACAGCAGGGCGTAAATCAACCAAGTGCTCATAATAAACAAGACCTATTATCATTAAAATCCTGATGCTACGCCGTTGGGTTTATTATTCATAGCCTTAAAGAAATTTTATAACAAATCAATCGTTATGGGATAAAACGATAGCCGACACCGGTCTCCGTAATTAAGTGCTTCGGCCGGGTAGGGTCGCTTTCTAGTTTCTGGCGCAGGTGGCCCATATAAATGCGCAGATAGTGGCTGTGCTCAACATAATTCGGCCCCCAGACCTGGTTTAGCAATTGGCGTTGGGTAATGACCTTGCCAGTATTTGCCAATAACGCTGAAAGTAAGCGAAACTCGATGGGGGTCAGATGGAGGTCAACACCGGCGCGTGTGACCTGGCGGTTAATTAAATCCACACTGATATCTGAAAAATTCACCAGCGGGCTTTCCTGGCTACCCCCGCTGTGACGGCGCAAAGCCACCCGTACTCGCGCAAGTAATTCACTGATACCAAAAGGTTTGCTGAGATAGTCATCAGCACCAGCATCCAGCGCCGCAACTTTGTCTTCTTCGCTGTTGCGGGCTGATAACACAATTATTGGGATAGCGCTCCACTGGCGCAGATCCTGAATATAGCTCAGGCCGTCGCCATCCGGCAGACCCAAATCCAAAATGATCAGATCCGGTTTGCGTGTGCCAGCCTCAATCAGGCCCCGTTGTAGGGTATCGCTTTCAAATACGCGCCAGCCTTCACTTTCCAGCGCAATGCGGACAAAGCGGCGGATCTCTTTTTCATCTTCGACGATGAGGATGTTAGTCGGCGATATAGTCATTTTTCAGCATCGATATTTTCACCTTCAATTTCCGGCGCTTTCTCCAGTGGCAAGGTAAAGTGGAAACTTGCGCCCCCCTCTTGATTCTTTTCAACCCAGATGCGCCCACCGTGTACATCAATAATGGCACGACAAATGGCTAAACCCAAGCCCACCCCTGGAATCGCTGACTCTTTGTTACCACGAGAAAATTTGTCAAAAATCAGTTGTTCCTGCCCAACCGTGACTCCAGGGCCATTATCCCAGACTTCGACATTGAGCCACTCACCTTGCACGGTGGCGCGAATCCCTAGCAATGCGTCGTAACCGGCGTATTTATGGGCATTTTCCAGTAGATTGATAAATACCCGCTCCAGCAAGCTGCCATCACAATTGATCAACACCATTTCATCCGGTAACTCGACACGAATGTGATGATGATTCAAAGCAGTTTCCAGCATATGTAACGCGCTGCCGACGATCTCTTCCAGTGATTGCCACTCTTTGCGCAGATTAAATCCACCCGATTGGATGCGCGCCATATCAAGCAAATTGTTGACCAGCCGGGTGGTGCTTAGCACTTGCTGGCGGATTTGGTTTGCTTGTGGCGCGTGGCGTGAACCTTCAGCGGCCAGGTCGAGAGTCAGGATTTCCGCCTGACCGAATAGCACTGTCAGCGGCGTACGTAAATCATGAGAAAGTGCTGCCAGCAGAGAATTACGCAGTTGCTCGCGTTCCGCATCCAGCTTGGCCAGTTCGGCGCTGCGGGCCAGATGCAACCTTTCTAATGCGTTGGCAATCAGGTTGGTAAAGGTTTGCAGCAAACGCTGTTGCTCCGGCACCATGAGCTGGCGCAGGTTAGCCGGCTCAATCGCCAGTACACCATAAGTTTGTTTAGCTGCGGTGAGCGGCAGTAATTGATAAGGCACTCCCGGCAAGGTGTCGGTGCCCGCGCCAGCGGGTGCACCGTTGTTAAAGCTCCAGCGGGCAATGGCCTCATCAACGGAAAGTGCACCGCCTTCGTCGGTGGCGATTTGTTGCAAACGCCCATCCTCTTGTGGCAGTAACAGGTCAGTTTTGGCCTGAAAACTGCTGGAGAGAAAATGACGGCTGGTTTTGGCAATATCCGCTGGGGTGAGGGCGCGGCTTAATCCTCGAGACATTTCATACAGATGTCGCGCACGTTGCTCGCGGTAACGGGCAATTCTGGCTTGATAACGCACGCCAGCAGTCAAGTTCCCCACCACGATACCGACAATCAGCATGACAGCAAAAGTCAGCAAATATTGCACGTCAGTGACCGCCAGCGACCAGTGTGGCTGGACAAAGAACAGATCGAAACTGGCAACATTGATAACAGCCGCCAATACCGAAGGCCAGCGGCCATAAAACAGCGCAATAATGACCACGCCCAACAAGTAAACCATCACCAGGTTGGCTTGGTCGAATCCCGGTATTAGCCATTGCGATAATATGGTGATCAGCGCGCATAAGCCGATGGCGGCGGCACAGCCGCGTAATTGCATGCGCCACTTGTCAGTGAAAGTACGCGAGTCCGTCTCTTTCACTGCATTGGTCGGGTTATCGCCCTCCAGCGCAATAATCACCAAATCTAAATCTGGCCCGAGTTTCCCCAAGCGGTCAGCAAAGCTGCCACGTAATTTCCAGTGTTTTTCCGCACGGCGGCCAATAATGATTTTGCCCAAATTATGTTCGCGGGCGTAACATAATATCGCCTGTTCTTCGCAGGCCTCAGATAAGGTTGCCGTTTCAGCCCCCAGCTCTTGCGCCAGTTTGAGGATACGCAAAATAGCACGGCGTTTGGCCTCCGGCAGGCGGTGTAGCCGTGGGGTCTCAACATAGACTGCATGCCAGATACATCCCAGCCGTGCCGCCAGTCGGGCAGCCGTTCGTACCAGTTTTTCATTGCCGCTATTATGGCCGATACACAATAAGATGGCATCGCGGGTGTGCCAAACCCGCTCGCGCCCTTGTGTGTCGCGAAAGGCACGCATTTGGTCGTCGACCCGATCAGCAGTACGGCGCAGGGCCAGCTCGCGTAATGCAATCAGGTTGCCTTTGCGAAAGAAATGCTCAATAGCCCGTTCCGCCTGCCCAGGGATGTACACTTTGCCTTCATTGAGGCGCTGGCGCAGGTCATCGGGGGGAAGGTCGACCAACACCACTTCCGTCGCTTCATCAAACATATGGTCAGGCACGGTTTCCCGTACCCGAATACCGGTTATCCCTCCGACTACATCATTCAGGCTTTCCAAATGCTGCACATTGACGGTGGTGAGCACATCAATACCGGCATCCAACAGCTCTTCCACATCTTGCCAGCGCTTTGGGTGGCGCGAGCCATGCGCATTGCTGTGTGCCAGTTCATCCATCAGGATCAAGGCTGGGTGGCGGGCGAGGGCCGCATCCAAATCAAACTCGCGCACCTGGCGATTGCGGTGATGAATCCGCTTTGGTGGCAGGATATCCAGCCCTTCCAGCAATGCGGCCGTTTCGCTGCGTCCGTGAGTTTCTACCACGCCGACCAACACATCCAGCCCCTGAGCACGCAGACGCTGGGCTTCTTGTAGCATGGCGTAGGTTTTGCCTACCCCCGCGCAAGCCCCAAAAAAGACTTTTAGCCGACCGCGAGACTTTTCATTCGCAACGGCAAGCAGGCTGTCAGGGTTTGGGCGGGTTGGTTCTGCATCCACCATGTTATGTCCTTAAGATTTTGTCGAAGTCGCCGGGACTTTCACATGGCTTTGGGCATCCAGCGCCATATTCAGGTTCAGTACGTTGACCACAGATTCACCAAAGAAATTAGGTGTCGCTTTTTGTACATTGTTATCAATCAACTGTTTCACCTCAGACAGCGGCATCTGGCGAATACTGGCAATGCGCGGCGCTTGATAATAGGCCGCTTCCAGTGAAATTTGCGGATCGAGGCCACTGGCGGAAGCGGTCACCAGATCAACTGGCACCGGCCCTGTTTGCGTCGGGTTTGCCTGGCGCAGTAATTTCACGCGCTCAGTGATAGCTTTATCCAGTTCTGGGTTGCTGATAGCCAGATTGCTGCCACCGGATGCCATTGGATTATAAGGCATATCAGCTGTCACGGATGGGCGTCCGGAAAAATACCCCGGTTGGGTAAAGTTTTGGCCGATCAAACTGGAGCCGACCACTTCATCACCCAGCATAACCAGTGATCCGTTCGCTTGCTGTGAAAACATCAGTTTAGCCAGCCCGGTGGTCAGCAGAGGATAAGCTATTCCGGTGATAAGTGTCAGTAATATCAGTAACACCAGAGCTGGGCGCAGGTATGACATATTGGTGATCGATGACATCTTCTATTACCTCAATTTGAGTCTTATAACCGGCCACCGTCAAAGCGCGGTGACCATTGCAAGATATTGTTAGTCGGGCAGTTAACTCATTATCAACGCGGTCAGCACCAGGTCGATGAGTTTGATACCGACAAATGGCACCAATAAGCCACCCAAACCATAAATCCACAGATTACGGCGCAGTAGGGCGGCGGCGCTCATCGCCTTATAACTGACCCCTTTTAGGGCCAACGGAATCAAGAACACGATGATCAGCGCATTAAAGATTACCGCCGACAATATTGCTGAGGCCGGTGAGTGCAACTGCATCACATTCAGGGCGTTGAGCTGTGGGTAAGTCGCCGCAAATGCAGCCGGAATAATGGCAAAATATTTGGCGACGTCGTTGGCAATACTGAAGGTGGTCAATGAGCCACGGGTCATCAACATCTGCTTGCCGATATGCACCACTTCAATCAACTTGGTCGGGTTAGAGTCCAAATCCACCATGTTGCCCGCCTCTTTGGCGGCTTGAGTCCCTGAGTTCATTGCCACCGCCACGTCAGCTTGTGCCAGCGCCGGTGCGTCGTTGGTACCATCGCCGGTCATTGCGACCAGTCGGCCTTCTGCTTGATATTGACGAATCAATGCCAATTTGGCTTCCGGTGTCGCTTCGGCCAGAAAATCATCCACGCCCGCTTCAGCCGCAATCGCCGCTGCTGTTAGCCGGTTATCGCCGGTGATCATCACGGTTTTAATGCCCATTTTACGTAGTTCCGCAAAACGTTCTTTAATGCCACCTTTAACAATATCTTTTAGTGCAACCACACCCAGCACCCGTGGGCCATCAGCGACTACCAATGGCGTCCCCCCGGTGCGCGCGACACTTTCTACGGCATCTTCTACCGCGCGTGGGAAGTGGCCCTGATTGGATTCCACATGACGGCGAATAGCATCGACAGCCCCTTTGCGAATCATCCGATCCTGAACATTGACACCACTCATCCGCGTTTGCGCTGAGAAGGGCACAAAGGTGGCATTCAGGCTGTGCAAGTCGCGTTCGCGCAAGTTAAAGCGCTGTTTCGCCAGCACCACAATGCTGCGGCCTTCCGGGGTTTCGTCGGCCAGAGATGAGAGTTGCGCGGCATCCGCGAGTTGTTGCTCGGTAACACCTGGTGCCGGTAAAAACTCGGATGCCTGGCGGTTACCCAAAGTGATGGTGCCGGTTTTATCCAGCAGCAGCACATCAACATCTCCTGCCGCTTCAACTGCGCGCCCGCTGGTGGCGATGACGTTAGCCCCCAGCATGCGGCTCATCCCGGCGACACCAATGGCAGAGAGCAACCCGCCGATGGTGGTTGGGATCAGGCAAACCAACAGTGCCACCAACACGGTGATAGTGACCGGTGAGCCGGCTTGATTAGCCTCAACACTGAAGACTGAGAATGGATACAACGTCGCGGTAGCCAGTAAGAAGACGATGGTCAGTGCCACCAGCAAAATGGTCAATGCCACTTCGTTGGGGGTTTTGCGCCGTTTCGCGCCTTCAACCATAGCAATCATTCTGTCGAGGAAAGTCTCGCCGGGGTTGACGCTGCACTCGACTACCAGCCAGTCTGACAGCACGCGAGTACCGCCGGTAACGGAGGAGAAGTCGCCGCCGGATTCGCGGATAACCGGCGCAGATTCACCGGTAATGGCGCTTTCATCGACTGAGGCACCGCCTTCCAATACTTCGCCGTCACAAGGTACGGTGTCGCCCGCTTCAATCAGTACCACATCGCCTTTGCGCAGGCTGTCGGCAGAAACTTTCTCTTGCGGCGCATCAAAGCGGGCTGCGGACAGTTTTTTCGCCCAACTGGTTTTTTTCACGCCACGCAGGCTTTCGGCTTGCGCTTTACTGCGCCCCTCGGCCAGTGCTTCAGCAAAGTTGGCAAACAGTACGGTAAACCACAGCCACAAGGCAACACTGCCGGTAAACAGGGCGCTGCCGGTGGTTTGTCCGCTTAAAATAGCCAGCCAAATCAGGGTAGTCAGCCCACTGCCCAGATACACCACGAACATCACCGGATTACGCCACTGAACGCGCGGGTCCAGTTTTTTTATGGCATCAATAAGCGCAGTACGAACCAGTGCGGGTTCAAAAATTGCGCGTTGTTTGCGGGTCATAGTTATTCTCTCTTCAGTGTACTAACCAAATTTGCAGATGTTCTGCGACCGGGCCTAAGGCCAGTGCGGGGATAAAGGTCAATGCGCCCACCAATAACACGGTGCCCACCAGTAAGCCGATGAACAGTGGCCCCGCGGTTGGCAGAGTGCCGTTGCCCGCCGGTTGGCGTTTCTTCACCACCAAGGAGCTGGCAATCGCCAACACCGGCAAAATCACCCCGAATCGCCCCAGAAACATCGCCGCAGCCAGCAACAGGTTATAAAACGGCGTATTGACACTCAGGCCCGCGAAGGCGCTGCCGTTGTTGTTGGCCGCCGAGGAGAGGGCGTAGAGCACTTCACTAAAGCCATGTGCGCCGGGATTCAGAATGCCTGCGCGCCCGGCATCGGTGCAGAGTGCCAGTGCGGTGCCAAGTAGCACCACTGCGGGCGTGACCAGAATCGCCAGCGCGGTCATTTTCATATCAAAAACGTCAATTTTCTTGCCAAGGTATTCTGGGGTACGGCCAATCATCAGCCCGGCAATAAACACCGTCAGCAGCACGAATAACAGCATGCCGTACAAACCAGAACCGACGCCGCCAAACACCACTTCGCCAATCTGCATCAGCCACATTGGCACCATGCCACCCAGCGCAGTAAAGGAGTCGTGCATGGCGTTAACCGCACCGCAAGATGCCGCGGTGGTGGCTACGGCATACATGCTGGTGGCGAGAATACCGAAGCGTGATTCCTTACCTTCCATATTGATATTGCTGTCCGCGCCCAGCTTGATTAGATGCGGGTTACCGGCCAGCTCGGCGTACATCACCACCACCACCGCCACCACAAAAATCAGTGACATCGCCCAGATAAGCGCATGGCCCTGACGGGTATCCCCAACCACCTGGCCGAACGCGAAGCACAGCGCACAGGGGATGAGGAAGATAGCCAGCATCTGGACAAAGTTGCTAAATGCCGTCGGGTTCTCAAACGGATGGGCCGAGTTGGCACCAAAGAAGCCGCCGCCATTGGTTCCCAGCATTTTTATTGCTTCCTGCGAGGCCACTGGCCCCATTGGTAAGGTCTGTTTCACGCCTTCCAACGTGGTGATATGCAGGTAGCCATCCAGATTTTGTAATACTCCCTGACTGACAAAAATCAGCGCGATGATCAGTGCAATCGGTAATAAGACATATAACGTGATGCGCACCAAATCGACCCAGGCATTGCCTAATGTGGCAGCCGAATGACGGGCAAATGCACGGATCAGTGCAAAAGCAACCGCAATACCGGTGGCGGCGGAGAGGAAGTTCTGTACGGTCAGGCCGGCCATTTGGCTGAGATAGCTGAGGGTATTTTCACCGCTATAGGCTTGCCAGTTGGTGTTAGTCACAAAACTGACCGCCGTATTTAGCGCCAGATGCCACGACATTCCCGGCATATTTTCTGGGTTGAGAGGCAATGAACCTTGCATCATTAACAGCGCGAACAGCAGCGCAATACCCAGAATATTAAACAGGAGAATTGCCAGCGCATATTGCCAGCCGGTCATTTCTTCATTTTTTACCCCACTGCATCGCCATAAACCGGCCTCAATTTTTTGCAATGGCGTGAAGGGGTCGCCTTCGATAAGGCGTGCCAAAAAGCCCCCCAATGGGCGAGACAGCACCAACAACACCAGCATAAAGCTGGCAATAAGTAGAAATCCTGACGCCGCCATTTAAAAGTCCTCCGCGTTAAATAGGGCATAAACCAGATAGCCCAATAGCAGTAGAACCAGTAGCGCACCGCATATGATGCTGACACTCACGATATACCTCCACAGCCCTTATTTTTTGATAACAGCAGCTTAGGAAGTTGTAAGAAAAGATCTTGATAAAAAAATAGGAAGGCGTGTAAAAAAAGTATAAAAACGAACAAAAAATAAGCTGAAAATGCGTGTAAATTAATCAATGGCGCAATGCAGTATTCAATTGAGTAAGCGGAGTAGATATTTCTTAGGTAAATACATCCAGTTTTCTAATTGATAAATTGCCGGTAACGCCAATGCAACAAATTATAAAGTGATATTAACCTTGCTGTAACAAAATTACAGAATGGGTGTTTTTTTTCTTTTTTTATGCAATTGAGTGGTCGGATGAGTGGTAAAGTTTCAACCAATGCGGTAAAATTTTGCTCAGTTTCCAATTTGTTTATTTTACTTTCAACGCCAAGCGGTAATAGGCCTGCGGTTAATAGGGTTAGCTGTTACACAACGGCGTTTTAAAGGAGGATTATTATGTCCATTTACAACGCATACCCATTACATCAAGTGATCTTGCGTCGCGTCGCAGTGATTCTTATGGGGTTATTGGCGCTGCCGGTCATGCTATTTCGCAAAGACCGCGCCCGCTTTTATAGCTATCTGCACCGTGTCTGGGTGAAAACCAGTGATAAACCGGTGTGGTTGGAACAGTCAGAAACAGCACCGCAATATTTTTACTGAGATAAACTATCAGGTTTACGGCGGTAAATTGCAGTAAAGTGAAAGGCCCATGAGTGAATGCTCATGGGCCTTTTTATTGATTGATGGAGAATGAAATGCCACAAAGTCATCAGGTAACACCGAGTCTGGAATATTGCCATGCGCGCGATGATCTTGATGCTCTCTGTGCAGCAGGTATCACCCGAGGCCAATTGATGGCGTTTCATAGCCGCTATAAATTAGTGTTGCTGGCACATTCGCAACCGGAATACCGTGAAATTGGGCCTTTTATTGCCTCAATGGATAAATGGTCATCACTGATTGAATTTACCGCTGAGTATCGCCAGCGTTTGCTGCAGCTACTCTCTCATTCTCCATCTGTGGCGAACCATACCAATGTACTCATGCATGTGCAGGGTTATTTCCGTCCTTATCTCACCTCTACTCAGCGTCAGGCGCTAGCGCAACTGATTGACCAATATCGCTTAGGTGAGTTGCCACTTAGTGCACCGATCGCTCAGATAACTGCTTATATGGTTGAATTTCCCAATGATTATCTGGCCGGGCAGCACTATTTCAATTTTTACTCAGAGTAAGGATAAGGCATGGCAACGCATCTGGTCTGGTTTCGAAATGACCTACGTATCACGGATAATTTGGCGCTGCATACAGCGTGTCAGGACCCACAAGCGACTGTGATTGCAGTGTTTATTGCCACGCCAGCACAATGGGCGGCGCATGATATGGCTCCACGACAAGCCGCTTTTTTGCTGCAAAACCTGCAATTGCTACAGGAGGCGCTCACTGCGCGGGCGATCCCGCTGCATTATCATCAGTGTGATGACTTTAACGATTCGATTGTCTGGTTGGATGATTTTTGTCAGCAGCAGCAAGTGGATGCACTGTTTTATAACCACCAGTATGAGTTGAATGAACGGATGCGCGATGAAGCATTGATGACAAAACTGAGTCATCGTGCGATTGCCTGTCATGGTTTTCATGACAGTGTGTTATTACCGCCGGGCAGTGTCCTGACGGGTAATAATGAAATGTATAAAGTGTTTACTCCGTTTCGCCGTGCTTTTATCCAGCGCTTAATGATGAGTGATTGCCGCAGTGTTCCCGCACCGAAAGCTCGCACCACCGCAGCGGTGATCCCCTCGCAGCCCTTGGCTCCGTTCGATTACCCGCAACAACCGGTTGATAACTCGCTATTTCCGGCGGGTGAAGAGGCGGCATTACAGCGTTTGCGCAGTTTTTGTCGCGAGGATGTTCAGGATTATCAACAGCAACGTGATTTTCCCGCTGTGGCGGGCACCAGTTGCCTGTCACCTTATCTTGCGCTGGGAATACTTTCACCTCGTCAATGTGTTAATCGCCTGCGTGCAGAATGTCCGGAAGTGTTGGAAAATGTCGATGGCGGGGCTTTTATCTGGCTTAATGAATTGATCTGGCGTGAATTTTATCGCCATTTATTGGTGGCTTATCCACGGTTATGCCAGCATCATCCCTTTATTGATTGGACTGATGCAGTACTATGGAATCACTCCCCGCAGCAATTAATCGCCTGGCAACAGGGGCGAACCGGTTATCCTATTGTCGATGCGGCCATGCGGCAGTTAAATGAAACCGGCTGGATGCATAACCGCCTGCGCATGATCAGCGCCAGTTTTCTGGTTAAAGATTTGCTCATCGACTGGCGACAAGGCGAGCGCTATTTTATGTCGCAACTCTTGGACGGTGATTTGGCGGCGAATAATGGCGGCTGGCAGTGGGCAGCATCAACCGGCACCGATGCCGCACCCTATTTTCGTATTTTCAATCCCACCACGCAGGGTGAGCGCTTTGATAAAGACGGCGTGTTTATTCGCCGCTGGTTGCCTGAACTGGCGGCGGTGCCAGACAGTGATATCCATCAGCCATGGCGTTGGGCTGAGCGACAACAACAACCATTGGATTACCCACCACCGCTGGTGGACCACAAGCAAGCCAGATTGGCAACACTCGCGGCAATTGAAGCCGCTAAGCGGGATGGCAGCAAGGATCCCTAATAACAAGGAGCCTTCATGTTTTTGACCTATATTTCGACTCAACCGGCATCGGCAGTCAATAAAACCAGCAGTCATAAGCGCCGTAACCGGTTGTTTAACGCCGGGTTGGTTCTCTCTTTTAGCCTTTATAGCAGCCTGGCTGCGGCAGGGTTTGAAGTGGTGGCACTTGGCGTGGACGGTGGCGTCAGTGACGGCAACCTGACCTCTTACCTGATACGCGATGATAGCCAGCCCGTGTATTTGGCGCTGGATGCCGGATCGGTGCTGCCGGGGATAGCCAAAGCATTGGCGAAAGGTAATTTCTCAGATATTACGGATGAAATGGCTGCACCGTTGACTCGGCAGGGCTACATTTTCCGTCAGCGCATTAACAGCTATTTCATCAGCCATGCCCATCTTGATCATGTCTCTGGGCTGATTATCGGCTCGCCGGAAGACAGCAAAAAAACTATTTATGCATCAGCTGATACTATCGATGTGCTGAGAAATTACTATTTTAACTGGCGCGTCTGGCCCAATTTTACGGACAGTGGCAGTGGCACGCGTTTGGGGACTTACCGGTTGCAACTGGTGCGTCCGGCTCAATCATTAAGCCTGGGACTGACTCATTTAACCGGCGAAATGTATCCCTTAAGTCATGACAAATCACCTTCTTCAATGTTGCTTATCACCAGCAATAATGCGGCTTTCGCCTATTTTGGTGATACAGGTCCGGATGAGATAGAAAAGTCGAAAAATCTGGACACGATCTGGCGTAAATTGGCAGAAAAGGTCAAACAGCAGCAGTTGAAAGGGATGATTATTGAAGTTTCTTATCCGAACGAAGTGGATGATGGCAAGTTGTATGGCCACATGACTCCCAAGTGGTTGCTGAAGGAATTGAAAAATCTTGAGAAATATAGCGGTGAAGGGCAGCCATTAAAGGGCTTACCGGTGGTCATCAGCCATATCAAACCCTCATTCCAGCAGGGTCAGGATGTGCGGAAACTCATCGCAACTGAACTAGAGCAAGGTAATGATATGGGCGCTAACTTTATCCTAATGGATCAAGGTGATAGCCAAAAATTCTAATTATCGTTTATTTTGCTAAAATGAGCTTAACGCACACTAAATAGTGAGACTGACAAAATGCGCAATACCGTACTGGAAGCTCTACTCAATAAGCAACTTGACACTACGGCTTTTCAGGATTATGCACCTAATGGCTTGCAGGTTGAGGGGCGTGAGGAGGTCCGGCGCATAGTGACTGGCGTCACCGCCAGTCAGGCATTGCTGGATGCGGCGGTTGGGCAACAGGCCGATGCTATCTTGGTGCATCACGGCTATTTCTGGAAAAATGAACCGGTAGCTGTGCGGGGAATGAAACGTAACCGGCTGAAAACGTTACTGACCAACGATATCAATCTGTATGGCTACCATTTGCCGTTAGATGCGCATCCAGAATTGGGTAATAACGCGCAATTGGCGAAGTTACTGGGGATTCGGGTGCTGGGGGAAATTGAATCCCTATTACCCTATGGTGAATTTGATACGCCATTAAACGCAGTCATTTTACGTGAACGGCTGGAAAAGCTACTGGAACGCCCGGTGTTACATTGTGGTGATCGCGCACCAGCGGATGTGCGCCGTATTGCCTGGTGTACCGGGGGCGGGCAAGGATATATTCAGCAAGCGGCTGAATTTGGTGTTGATGCATTCATCACTGGCGAGGTTTCTGAGCAGACAATTCATATTGCCCGTGAGATGGGGGTGAATTTTTATGCGGCAGGGCACCATGCCACGGAGCGTTATGGTATTAAAGCATTGGGTGAGTGGCTCGCGAACCATCATCAGCTTGACGTTATCTTTATCGATATCCCTAATCCAGCCTGACCCAATGTGACATTATGCACCGGTAATCAGTATCGGTGCATAACCTGCCGCTGATTTTTCCTCGTTAAAGCATCATTAAACCATACGTAAAACAAGGTCTTGTTCTTCTGCCGGCTATTTAAAATCATCATCTGGCCGTGGATGGGGGATAAAACGGTGGTTTTTAAGAATATCTTCTCGCTCTACTCTGATTCTAAATAAGAAAAAATCGTATCTATCCTCCTGTTATAGTGAAAAAACTATAAAAAGAAGTATTTGTAGGGATTAATATTGGCCTTTTCATCAGGTTTAGTGATTGCTCACAGCTATTAGATAATTCAGTTCTATTGACAGCGGCCAGACGCTAACGCATAAATATAAACTTATAACGAGTATTTATATAAAAAATGAAAGCTAGAAATTAATCAGGGGGACGGGAGTGCAACGAGCGCGATGCTATTTACTGGGAGAAAGTGCGGTGGTTCTGGAGCTGGAGCCGCCGGTTACATTAGCAAGTCAGCAACGGATTTGGGGGTTAGCTGATCGTCTGATTCATCATCCCGATGTACTTGAAGCCATCCCCGGAATGAATAACCTGACGCTATTGCTGACAGATCCACACCATACCGCATTGGATGCTATCGAACGGCTGCAACGTTGGTGGGAAGAGAGTGAGTCATTAGTACCTGAATCGCGCGATGTCACCATTCCGGTGATTTATGGCGGTGAAGCCGGGCCAGATTTGGCAGAGGTGGCGCGTCATACCGGTATGACTGAACGTCAGGTGGTTGAGTGTCACGCAGGGGTGAGTTATATCGTCTATTTCCTTGGCTTCCAGCCGGGTTTTTCCTATCTGGGGGGCATGCCGGAGCAACTGGCAACACCACGACGCGCGGAGCCACGTCTGGTTGTGCCCGCCGGTTCTGTCGGGATTGGGGGCAGCCAAACCGGTATCTATCCGCTGGCAACGCCGGGTGGCTGGCAATTGATTGGCCGCACATCACTGGCATTGTTTAATCCATTAGAGATGCCGCCAACCTTGTTGCGTCCTGGTGATAATGTGCGCTTCTTGCCTTTAAAGGAGGGCGTATGCTGAAGATTATTCGTTCAGGGATTTATACCACGGTGCAAGACAGTGGCCGTGGCGGTTTTCGTCGCTTAGGCATTAGTCAGGGCGGGGCTCTCGATTTACCGGCGCTGAGTATGGCGAATATGCTGGTGGGCAATGAGGCGGGTGCCGCTGGGCTAGAAATTACATTGGGCCAATTTACTGCCGAGTTTACCCGACCGGGCTGGATTGCAGTAACGGGCGCGGGTTGTGAAGCCATGTTGGGTGATCAATTGCTCTGGACGGGATGGCGTTATCCGGTCAAGCCGGGCCAGCAGTTAAAACTCAGTGTGCCACATCATGGTATGCGCAGTTATCTGGCAATTTCTGGCGGTATTGATGTGCCGGAAATGCTGGGGTCACGCAGCACAGATTTAAAAGCAGGCTTTGGTGGTTATCAGGGGCGGCTTATTAAAGAGGGTGACTGCTTGCCATTGGGTAAACCGACACGTTTACCGCGTGAATCTGTTGGTGTTAAACAACTGCTATTTGGTAACCGCGTGCGTGCCGTACCGGGGCCGGAATATCATGAATTTGACCCTGTTTCACAGGGCGCTTTTTGGCGTGAAGCCTGGCAACTCAGCCCGCAAAGTAACCGGATGGGGTATCGCCTGACCGGGCGCGGATTAACGCGCACCACTTCTCGCGAGATGCTATCCCACGGCTTATTGCCCGGAGTGGTGCAAGTGCCGCATAACGGCCAGCCCATTGTGCTGATGGCAGACGCACAAACTACTGGCGGTTACCCGCGAATTGCCTGCGTGATTGAAGCTGATCTCTACCATTTGGCGCAACTTCGCCTCGGAGAATCGGTGCATTTTGTGCCCTGTACTGTAGAAGAAGCACTTCGTGCCAAGTCAGAACAACAACATTTCTTGCAGCAGATTGAATGGGGCTTACAGTCAGGATTCGATACTGTGGAGGCCACATGAAGGTTGATTTAAACGCAGATTTAGGTGAAGGCTGTGCTAATGACCAGGCGCTGCTGCAATTGGTCAGTTCAGCTAATATTGCTTGTGGTTTTCATGCCGGTGACGCGCAAACCATGCGCCAGTCGGTGCGCTGGGCCATTGAGTATGGCGTGGCGATTGGCGCACACCCGAGCTTTCCGGATCGCGAAAACTTTGGCCGCACGGCCATGCAGTTACCCCCTGAGACAGTCTACGCCCAAGTGGTTTACCAACTCGGTGCGCTAGCCGCCATCGTGAAAGCCGAAGGGGGAATCATGCAGCATGTGAAACCTCACGGCATGTTGTACAACCAGGCGGCACTCGACCCGCTGCTGGCTGATGCTATCGCTCAAGCGGTCAAGGCTGTCGACCCGACATTACGGTTGGTGGGGTTGGCGGGAAGCGAATTGATTCGTGCGGGTGAACGGGCGGGTTT
Source organism: Yersinia artesiana (assembly GCF_902726545.1). Classification (GTDB taxonomy): domain Bacteria; phylum Pseudomonadota; class Gammaproteobacteria; order Enterobacterales; family Enterobacteriaceae; genus Yersinia; species Yersinia artesiana. The sequence goes on from NZ_CACVAD010000002.1 coordinate 72,965, forward strand.
GGTGACGCGTCAGGAAGTGTTTGCCGATCGCCGTTATCAATCCGATGGCACGCTGGTACCGCGTAGTCAGCCCGATGCGTTAATTGAAAGTGACGACTTGGCTTTGTCACAAACCTTAGCCATGGTGCAACGTCATCAGGTGCAGGCGCGTGATGGCAGTTGGGTGCCAGTGCAGGCGGACACGGTTTGTGTGCATGGTGATGGTGCGCATGCTTTGAATTTTGCCCGCCGTTTACGTGACAGTTTTCAGCAGGAAAATATCATCGTCACCGCGCAATAACTGGGTAGTAAAAACCATAACCGCCTGGCCCGGGTGGAATAGCATCATAAGTTAGATACTAATAAACCTATTTTAGGACAGGAGAAGCACCTTGGAACAAACGGTAAACCTTTGGCCGCTGATTGGGATCGCGGCGATTGTAATAGGATTTTTACTGCGCATAAACGCAGTTTTGGTGGTGATTAGCGCCGGGATCATCACAGGTGTGGCGGCACTGATGCCAATAGCCACTATTTTAGAAAAACTGGGTGAGGGCTTTTTGAACACCCGTAATTTGCCCTTGATTCTGTTACTGCCACTGGCGGTTATTGGCTTACTTGAACGCCATGGTTTGAAAGAACGGGCGCAGGCGTGGATTTCGCAAATTAAAAGTGCCACTTCTGGCCGCTTATTGATCGTGTATCTGTTTGTTCGTGAAGCCACCGCAGCACTGGGGTTAACCAGCCTTGGTGGTCATGCGCAGATGGTTCGGCCGCTATTGGCCCCGATGGCTGAAGGTGCGGCAAAGACGCGTTATGGTGAGTTGCCGGAGAAAGTGCGTTATCGCCTGCGCGCCATGTCAGCGGCAACCGATAACGTTGGCCTGTTCTTTGGTGAAGATATTTTTGTCGCTTTTGGTGCCATCATTTTTATGCATAACTTTATGTTGGAGTCCGGTGGTATCCAAACCGAGCCGCTGCATATTGCGTTGTGGGGGATTCCGACGGCTATCTGTGCCTTCCTTATCCATGCCTATCGTTTGCAACGTTTAGATAAACATCTCGCCGCTGAATTAACCGCGCTGAATCAGTCTGCCCTGGCAACTAAGGGAGACGCCAAATGATTTTCCAACAACAATATCTATATTGGCTGGCTGGCGCAGTATTACTGATAGTTGCCGTCATGTCATTTCGCGATAAAGCTAACCCGCGCCGTATCACCACCGGGCTGTTTTGGGGGTTGTATGGGCTGATTTTCCTGGTGGGAGATTGGACTTACCGCCTGGCAAACACCCTGGCGGGTGAGGGGCCAGATGAAAAGCGGGTCCTGAATATTACTGTCGGCGTGGTGGTGGTTATCATGGCGCTAATTGCCGGTTTTGGCGGGGTAAAACTGGGTAGCTATCACCAGCGCACCGAGCAAGAACGTGAAATGAGCGCCAGGCGCCTCGGTAACCGGTTATTCCTGCCGGCACTGACCATTCCGGTTGTCACTGTTATCGGCGTGCTACTGTTTAATAATATTCCAGCTCTGGATCTGTGGTTATTTGGTGCGGGTAACCATGCCACTTTGGTGACGTTATTCTCGATGACAGTCGGTTGTGTCCTCGGCTTGCTGATTGCGGTACTTATGACCCGTGAAACTGCCGCTCAGCCGGTGCAGGAAGCACGGCGTTTATTGGATTCTATCGGCTGGGCATTTATCTTGCCGCAGATTCTGGCGACACTTGGTCTGTTGTTTACCACGGCGGGTGTCGGGACGGCGATTGCCCATCTGACGCAGGAATATCTGGCGGTAGATCATCGCTTTATTGCCGTGGCAGTCTATGCTATTGGCATGGCGGTACTCACCATGATTATGGGGAATGCCTTTGCAGCTTTCCCTATTGTCACTGCTGGTATTGGTATCCCTATTTTAGTGTTGCAGCATGGCGGTAACCCGGCAGTGATGGCCGCTATCGGCATGTTCTCTGGTTACTGCGGCACCCTGATGACCCCAATGGCTGCCAACTTTAACATTGTTCCTGCTGCATTATTGGAGCTGCCGGATAAAAATGCGGTGATCAAAGCTCAGATCCCAACTGGGGTCACTCTTCTGATTGTTAACGTATTTTTACTGTATTTCCTGATGTTCCTCTAGGAGAGGCGATGAGACGAGTATTAATTACCGGGTTTGAGCCATTTGGTGGCGAAGCTGTGAATCCTTCTTGGGAAGTGGTTAGTCAACTGAATGATTTAATGTTGGGTGGCGTCAGAGTGGTCGCGCGTCAGTTGCCATGCGCTTTTGGTGAGGCACTAACCGTACTCAATGCTGCAATAGATGATATTCAGCCCGTATTGGTGTTGGCCGTTGGTCAGGCTGGTGGGCGCGCTGATATCACCATCGAGCGGGTTGCGATTAATATTGATGATGCCCGCATTGCGGATAATCTTGGCAAACAGCCGGTCGACCAGCCGATAGTTGAAAATGGCCCAGCGGCTTATTTTACCCGTTTACCGATCAAAGCCATGGTGCAGGGGATTCGTGACGCAGGTATTCCGGCCTCGGTGTCCCAGACTGCTGGCACCTATGTCTGTAACCACGTCATGTATGGGTTATTGCATCGACTGAATCAGACGAATAATGAGATTAAGGGCGGTTTTATTCATATCCCTTATTTACCTGAGCAGGCGGTCAATCATCCTGGTGCGCCAAGTATGTCAGCACAATCGGTAGTGATAGCGCTGGAGTTGGCTATTTCTATTGCATTACAGGTTGATCATGATTTGCATATTGCAGGTGGCGCAATCCACTGATTCCACTATAAAAAACGCCACCGTCTAAGGTGGCGTTTCTTGATTAAACAGACAAGTAAATCTGCTTACTTCTTCAACTGGCTCTTGAAGTCACGTTCGGCGTAACCGGTGTAAAGCTGACGCGGACGGGCGATTTTGATGCCGTCATCGTGCATTTCATTCCAGTGAGCAATCCAGCCGATGGTACGGGCGATAGCAAAGATTACGGTGAACATGGAAGACGGAATACCCAACGCTTTCAAGATGATACCTGAGTAGAAATCGACGTTTGGATACAGTTTTCTCTCGATGAAGTACGGGTCGTTCAGCGCAATATGCTCTAACTCCATCGCCACTTCCAGCAAGTTATCGTTCAGGTTCAGCTCTTTCAACACTTCATGGCAGGTTTCACGCATGACAGTCGCGCGCGGGTCATGATTTTTATACACACGATGACCGAAGCCCATCAGGCGGAATGAGTCATTTTTATCTTTGGCACGTTTGATAAATTCTGGAATGTGTTCAACGCTTTTGATTTCTTCCAGCATTTTCAGGCAGGCTTCGTTCGCACCGCCGTGAGCTGGCCCCCACAGAGAAGCGATCCCCGCAGCAATACAGGCAAACGGGTTAGCACCCGATGAGCCGGCAGTACGTACGGTAGAGGTTGATGCGTTCTGTTCGTGGTCGGCATGCAGGATGAAAATACGATCCATCGCGCGTTCCAACACCGGGTTAACTTCATATTCTTCGCATGGGGTAGAGAACATCATGCGCAGGAAGTTACCGGCATAGGACAGGTCGTTGCGTGGATAAACAAACGGCTGGCCGATGGAGTATTTGTAGCACATTGCGGCGACTGTCGGCATTTTTGACAGCAGACGGAAGGCGGTAATTTCACGATGCCGCTCATTGTTAACATCCAGCGCATCATGGTAGAAAGCGGCCAGTGCGCCTGTCACACCGCAGAGTACGGCCATAGGGTGTGAGTCGCGGCGGAACCCGCGGAACAGACTGGTTATCTGCTCGTGGATCATGGTATGGCGGGTGACTGTTGCTTTGAAGGTTTCATACTCTTCTGCGGTGGGGGTTTCGCCGTATAGCAGGATGTAGCAAACTTCCAGATAAGTGGAATTTTTTGCTAATTGATCAATCGGATAGCCACGATGCAGTAATATCCCTTCATCACCGTCAATAAAGGTAATTTTTGATTCGCAGGATGCGGTAGAGGTGAACCCAGGGTCATAGGTAAAATACCCTTTAGAACCTAAGGTACGGATGTCAATCACATCGGTGCCTAGAGTTGGGGATAGCACGCCCAGTTCGATCGCAGCTTCGCCTTCCAGATTCAGCGTCGCATTTTTGTTAGCCATTTACAGTCTCCTTAGCGCTTATTTTAAAACCCCTAACAACTGAAATGTCTTAGATGCCCCTGGGGTCATCTCCTCATCAGCACTGCTCTGTTTTATTCACTATAAAAACATGATTTAGGGTACAGAGTGTCTCGCCAATGCGGCCAACAATCCGTGGGGTTGGATTGATGGCGACGTTACAAAGTTGTTAACGATTTGTCGGATACTTATCGTTTATGGTTCATTGCCTACGATATCTATGGGGATATTCACTCACTACACTGTTGCATAACTTAAGCTTATGGGGAAGTGTATCCGCAGACCTTTAGTGCATCATAGGGCTTATTTCTACCCTAGTTGTAATGGAAATGTTTATTCTTTGTCAAATCAGATAATTAATTTTATATAAATTGTGTAAATCGTGATCCTAATCACTGTTCAGGGGAAATGTTACCAATCAGTTTGTGTGGGAATTGTAATAAGAATGTGAACCACCTATACTGCCGCCAGGTCTCCGGATTACCCTGAAGTAGGAGCACCCAGCGTTATACAGAACACGCCATTTAAGCATTCAGGATGTTATGTCTAAATGTGCGATGTGAAGGGTTTCGGCTCTTAACGCTGTCTGATCCATGCCCAGGCCCGGAGGAAGGAAAATAATAAGAGCTGTGTGGGCAAAACCGTGAAAAAACAAAGACCTGTCAATTTGGATCTGCAAACGATTCGATTTCCTGTTACTGCGATAGCGTCCATTTTACACCGAGTCTCTGGCGTAATGACTTTCGTTGCCGTTGGTATCCTCCTTTGGCTGTTAGGTTTGTCTGTATCCTCGCAAGAAGGGTTCATGCAAGCCGCGGCTGTCATGAATAGCTTTTTTGTTAAATTCATCTTCTGGGGAATACTCACGGCACTGGCTTATCACGTTTGCGGTGGCATCCGTCACTTGCTTATGGATTTTGGCTATGTCGAAGAGAGCTTGGCTGCGGGGACCCGCTCCGCCCAAGTCGTCATGGTGTTAACCTTGGTGCTGTCAGTTTTAGCTGGAGTCCTTGTATGGTAAGCAATGCTTCTGCGTTAGGGCGTAATGGAGTACACGACTGGCTGTTACTGCGTGCTTCTGCAATCGTCATCACTCTATATATTCTTTATATTCTGGGCTTCGTTGTTATTGTCCCAGACATCACCTATGAAATCTGGCGTGGCTTCTTTGCTTCGCACATCACAAAAGTATTTACCCTGCTGACATTGCTGTCGATTCTGGCTCACGCCTGGATTGGTCTGTGGCAGGTATTAACGGACTATATCAAGCCGCTAGCGGTTCGACTGGTGTTACAACTGGCCGTCGTGATTACGCTGCTGGTCTACCTATTATATGGAACAATTGTGGTGTGGGGTGCTTAAATGAAACTGCCGGTCAGAGAGTTTGATGCTGTTGTTGTTGGTGCGGGTGGCGCAGGTATGCGCGCGGCACTGCAAATTTCACAAATGGGGCTGTCTTGCGCCCTGATATCCAAAGTATTCCCAACCCGTTCCCATACTGTATCTGCGCAGGGTGGTATTACTGTCGCACTGGGTAATACCCATGAAGATAACTGGGAATGGCATATGTATGACACGGTAAAGGGTTCCGATTATATCGGTGACCAGGATGCCATCGAATATATGTGTAAAACAGGCCCTGAAGCGGTGCTTGAATTGGAACACATGGGGTTACCGTTCTCCCGTTTAGAAGATGGCAGCATTTATCAGCGGCCATTCGGTGGGCAGTCGCTCAACTTTGGTGGTGAGCAAGCGGCGCGTACCGCGGCTGCGGCTGACCGTACCGGTCATGCACTGTTACACACCCTTTATCAGCAAAACCTGAAAAACCACACCACTATATTCTCTGAGTGGTATGCACTGGATTTAGTGAAGAATCAGGATGGCGCTTTTGTGGGCTGTACGGCTATCTGCATTGAAACCGGTGAAGTGGTCTATTTCAAAGCGCGGGCCACCGTGCTGGCCACCGGCGGTGCCGGCCGTATTTACCAATCAACAACCAATGCGCACATTAATACCGGTGACGGTGTTGGCATGGCCTTACGTGCCGGTGTACCGGTGCAGGACATGGAAATGTGGCAGTTCCACCCGACAGGTATTGCCGGGGCGGGCGTGTTGGTTACCGAGGGTTGCCGTGGTGAAGGCGGGTACCTGCTGAATAAACACGGCGAGCGCTTTATGGAACGCTATGCACCGAACGCCAAAGATTTGGCCGGTCGTGATGTGGTTGCGCGTTCTATTATGATTGAAATCCGTGAAGGCCGTGGTTGTGATGGCCCTTGGGGCCCGCATGCCAAACTGAAATTGGATCACTTGGGTAAAGATGTGCTGGAATCCCGTCTGCCGGGCATCCTTGAGTTATCTCGTACCTTCGCACACGTTGACCCTATTAAAGAACCTATCCCGGTCATCCCAACTTGCCATTATATGATGGGCGGAATTCCGACCAAAGTGACCGGTCAGGCCATCACAGTAAATGAAAAGGGTGAGGATGTTGTCATCCCTGGTCTGTTTGCTGTGGGTGAAATTGCCTGTGTTTCCGTCCACGGTGCCAACCGTTTGGGGGGTAACTCATTGCTGGACTTGGTGGTCTTTGGTCGCGCAGCCGGTATGCATCTGCAAGAGTCTTTGATGGAGCAGGGCGCTAGTCGCGATGCCAGTGATTCTGATATTGAAGCATCACTGGATCGAATGAACCGCTGGAATAACACCCGCTCAGGTGAAGATCCGGTTGAGATCCGCAAAGCATTACAATCCTGCATGCAGCATAACTTCTCGGTATTCCGTGAAGGTGATGCGATGGCTAAAGGATTGGAAGAGCTAAAAACTATCCGCGAACGTCTGCAAAATGCCCGTCTGGATGACACTTCTGGCGAGTTCAATACCCAGCGTATTGAGTGTCTGGAGTTGGATAACCTGATGGAAACTGCGTTTTCCACTGCCGTGTCAGCAAACTTCCGTACCGAAAGCCGTGGCGCGCATAGCCGCTTCGATTTCCCGGAACGTGATGATGCCAACTGGTTGTGCCATTCGCTCTATTTGCCAGGCACTGAAAGCATGACCCGCCGTGAGGTAAACATGCAACCTAAGCTACGCGCGGCATTCCCGCCGAAAGTGCGTTCTTATTAATGCATGTGTCGTGTTGATAGGGTTAAACCTAACCCGCTGCGGAGGAAAAGGTCATGAAACTTGAGTTCTCAATTTATCGCTATAACCCGGACGTCGATAACGCGCCGCATATGCAGGATTACACGTTAGAAGCGGAAGAAGGCCGGGATATGATGTTGCTGGATGCACTTATCCAGTTAAAAGAAAAAGATCCGACGTTATCGTTTCGCCGCTCATGCCGTGAAGGGGTTTGTGGCTCCGACGGTTTGAATATGAATGGCAAAAATGGGTTGGCTTGTATTACGCCGGTTTCAGCTTTGCAAAAAGGCAATAAAAAGATTGTGATTCGCCCATTGCCGGGCTTACCGGTGGTGCGGGATTTAGTGGTCGATATGGGGCAGTTTTATACTCAGTACGAGAAAATTAAACCTTACCTGTTGAATGACGGCAAAAATCCGCCAGCACGCGAGCATTTGCAATCGCCAGAACAACGCGAAAAATTGGATGGCCTGTATGAATGCATCCTGTGCGCTTGTTGTTCCACATCTTGCCCGTCATTCTGGTGGAATCCGGATAAATTTGTGGGGCCGGCAGGGTTACTGGCTGCCTATCGCTTCCTGATAGATAGCCGTGATACGGAAACAACAGCACGTTTGGATGATCTGGACGACGCTTTTAGTGTTTTCCGCTGCCATAGCATCATGAATTGTGTCAGTGTTTGTCCTAAAGGCCTTAACCCGACCAAAGCAATCGGCCACATTAAGTCGATGTTGTTACAGCGTAGTGCATGATAAGCGCTTCACAACGGATCATAGTTGCAACATAGTGCATGATGTGAGTTTATTAACCTGGGGAATGTTTCCCCCAGGTTGCTTAAAGGTAGGGAATCTCTAAAAACCGGCAAGTTGTCCGTTTTTAGAGGTTCCTTGAACGGGACCGTTAAGGTCCATAACAGAACGTGCATTGAGCACGTCGAGTGAACCGTTTTTACGGCAAACCGTTGATATTACGGTGTATATGTTAACCACGGCGAAAACTGAAGCTTCAAAGCTTAAGGGATCATGATGCAGAACGGCGCAATGAAGGCCTGGCTGGATTCCTCCTATCTGGCGGGCGCGAACCAGTCCTACATAGAGCAGCTCTATGAAGACTTTTTAACCGATCCTGGTTCCGTTGATGATAGTTGGCGTTCAATTTTTCTACAACTACCGACAACGGGTGTAAAACCTGATCAGTTCCACTCTCAAACACGCGAGTATTTCCGTCGCCTGGCGAAGGATCCCTCTCGTTATAACTCATCCATCAGCGATCCTGAAAATGATGCCAAGCAAGTTAAGGTGTTGCAGTTAATCAACGCCTTCCGCTTCCGCGGCCATCAACATGCCAACCTTGACCCACTCGGTTTGTGGAAGCAGGAGTCTGTTCCAGACCTTGACCCTGCCTATCACCATCTGACTGAAGCCGATTTCCAGAACACCTTCAATGTTGGTTCTTTTGCTATTGGCAAAGAAACCATGAAGTTGTCTGAGCTATATGCAGCCCTGAAACAGACCTACTGTGGTTCGATTGGCGCTGAATATATGCACATCACCAACACCGAAGAAAAACGTTGGCTTCAGCAGCGTATTGAGTCGGTAGTTGGGAAACCCACTTTCAGCGATGAAGAGAAGCGCCGCTTCCTGAGCGAACTGACTGCCGCTGAAGGTTTGGAGCGTTATTTAGGGGCTAAATTCCCTGGTGCCAAGCGTTTCTCACTGGAGGGCGGCGATTCGCTGGTCACCATGTTGAAAGAAATGATTCGCCATGCCGGTAAAAATGGCACACGTGAAGTGGTTCTGGGTATGGCGCACCGTGGCCGCCTGAACGTATTGATAAACGTGTTGGGTAAGAAACCGGAAGATTTGTTCGATGAATTTGCCGGTAAGCATAAAGAGCATTTGGGTACCGGTGACGTTAAATATCACCAAGGTTTCTCTTCTGATGTAGAAACCGAAGGCGGCCTGGTTCACCTGGCGTTAGCCTTTAACCCATCGCATCTGGAAATTGTTAGCCCGGTGGTTATCGGTTCTGTGCGAGCACGCCGTGACCGTCTGGATGAAGCGCGCAGCAATATGGTACTGCCAATCACCATTCATGGTGATGCGGCGATCGCCGGGCAGGGCGTAGTGCAAGAGACGTTGAACATGTCTCAAGCCCGTGGTTATGAAGTGGGCGGGACAGTGCGTATTGTTATCAACAACCAGATTGGTTTCACCACCTCGAACCCACTGGATGCGCGCTCTACCCAATACTGTACTGATATTGCCAAAATGGTACAGGCGCCTATTTTCCACGTGAATGCTGATGATCCTGAAGCTGTGGCGTTTGTAACCCGTCTGGCGTTGGATTTCCGTAACACCTTTAAACGTGACGTGATGATCGATCTGGTTTGCTACCGTCGCCATGGGCATAACGAAGCCGATGAGCCAAGTGCAACACAGCCAGTGATGTATCAGAAGATCAAAAAACACCCGACGCCGCGCAAGATCTATGCTGACAAGCTGACCGAGCAAAATATCGCCAGCCTGGAAGATGCCACGGAAATGGTCAACCTGTATCGCGATGCATTGGATCGCGGTGACTGTGTGGTGGAAGAGTGGCGTCCGATGAATCTGCAATCCTTCACCTGGTCACCGTATCTGAACCATGAATGGGATGAAGAATATCCAAGCAAAGTTGATATGAAACGCCTGCAAGACTTGGCGCGCCGTATCAGCCACGCGCCTGATGCTATTGAAATGCAATCCCGTGTTGCCAAGATCTATAGCGATCGTGCCTTGATGGCAAATGGCGAGAAACCATTTGACTGGGGCGGAGCTGAGACACTGGCTTATGCCACTCTGGTCGATGAAGGAATCCCCATCCGCCTATCGGGTGAAGATGCCGGGCGCGGGACTTTCTTCCATCGTCATGCTGTGATTCATAACCAGAAAAATGGCTCTGTTTATGTGCCACTGGCAAATATTCACAGCGGGCAGGGCGATTTCCAGGTATGGGACTCGGTATTGTCGGAAGAAGCTGTTTTGGCCTTTGAATATGGTTACGCTACCGCAGAACCGCGCACTCTGACTATCTGGGAAGCGCAGTTTGGTGACTTTGCCAACGGTGCTCAAGTGGTTATCGACCAATTCATCAGCTCCGGCGAGCAGAAATGGGGCCGCATGTGTGGTCTGGTTATGCTGTTACCGCATGGTTATGAAGGTCAAGGCCCAGAACACTCCTCCGCTCGGTTGGAGCGCTATCTGCAACTTTGTGCTGAACAAAACATGCAGGTGTGTATTCCGTCAACGCCAGCACAGGTTTACCACATGATTCGCCGTCAGGCATTACGTGGTATGCGCCGTCCACTGGTGGTGATGTCACCTAAGTCATTGTTGCGTCATCCATTAGCAGTATCGTCACTGGATGAATTGGCCAATGGCAGCTTCTTACCAGCCATTGGTGAAATTGATGAGCTGGACCCGAAAGGCGTCAAACGTGTCGTGATGTGTTCAGGCAAAGTTTACTATGATCTGCTGGAACAACGCCGCAAAAACGGGCAAACCGATGTCGCCATCGTGCGTATCGAGCAGCTTTATCCATTCCCACACCAAGCGGTACAAGCGGTGTTGGAACAATTTGCACATGTCCATGATTTCGTTTGGTGTCAGGAAGAGCCGCTCAACCAGGGTGCCTGGTATTGCAGCCAACACAACTTCCGCGAAGTGATTCCATTTGGTGCTTCCTTGCGTTACGCAGGCCGCCCAGCCTCAGCTTCACCGGCAGTGGGATACATTTCCGTACACCAGAAACAACAACAAGCTCTGGTTAATGACGCGCTGACTGTTGAATAGCGACCGGTTAACACATAAAGGATAGAGAATGAGTAGCGTAGATATTAATGTTCCTGACCTCCCTGAGTCTGTCGCCGATGGTTCGGTAGCAACCTGGCACAAAAAACCGGGTGATAGCGTCAAACGCGATGAAGTGTTGGTTGAGATTGAAACAGACAAAGTGATTCTGGAAGTTCCGGCCAGCCAGGACGGTATTTTGGATGCCATTTTGGAAGACGAAGGTGCCACTGTGACTTCGCGTCAAGTGTTGGGTCGCATTCGCCCAAGTGACAGCTCTGGCCTGCCGACCGAAGAAAAAAGCCAAAGCACCGAGTCCACTCCTGCTCAGCGCCAAACCGCCAGCCTGGAAGAAGAAAGCAACGATACTCTCAGTCCGGCGATCCGTCGTCTGATTGCAGAACACTCTCTTGATGCTTCCGCCATTAAAGGCAGTGGTGTGGGTGGTCGTATCACGCGTGAAGATATTGATAACCATTTGGCAACGCGTAAATCAGCACCCGCTGCCGTGGAAACCAAAGTTGAAGCTGCCGCACCGGTTGCCGCACTTGCTGGCCGCAGCGAAAAACGTGTGCCGATGACGCGTCTACGTAAACGTGTTGCCGAGCGTCTGCTGGAAGCTAAAAACAGCACCGCAATGCTGACTACGTTTAACGAAATCAACATGAAGCCAATCATGGATCTGCGCAAGCAGTACGGCGAGGCTTTCGAGAAGCGTCACGGTGTGCGCCTGGGCTTTATGTCCTTCTATATCAAGGCGGTGGTTGAAGCGCTGAAACGCTATCCAGAAGTGAATGCTTCTATCGATGGCGAAGATGTGGTGTACCATAATTATTTTGATGTCAGTATTGCTGTTTCTACCCCACGCGGTCTGGTTACCCCAGTATTACGTGATGTAGACACCATGGGCATGGCTGATATTGAGAAGAAAATCAAAGAATTGGCTGTAAAAGGCCGTGACGGCAAATTGAAAGTTGAAGAACTGACTGGCGGTAATTTCACAATTACCAATGGCGGCGTATTCGGCTCATTGATGTCGACTCCGATCATTAACCCACCACAAAGCGCAATCCTTGGTATGCATGCTATCAAAGACAGGCCAATGGCGGTCAATGGTCAGGTAGTGATCCTGCCAATGATGTATCTGGCACTGTCCTACGACCACCGGTTGATCGATGGCCGCGAATCCGTTGGCTATCTGGTGACGGTGAAAGAGATGCTGGAAGATCCAGCTCGCTTACTGCTGGATGTATAAAAAAGATAAATAACAAGGCCAGCCTGATTGCAAGGTGTTGATAACCTGCCTCCGCGCAATCAGGCTACCTGGTAGGCTTCGGCCCAACTCAGACCTTATATGGATAGAACATCATGAATTTACACGAATATCAGGCAAAACAACTGTTTGCTCGGTATGGCATGCCAGCACCAACTGGCTACGCTTGTACCACACCGCGTGAAGCAGAAGAAGCCGCATCTAAAATCGGTGCTGGCCCGTGGGTGGTTAAATGTCAGGTACATGCTGGTGGTCGCGGTAAAGCGGGCGGCGTGAAACTGGTTAACAGCAAAGAAGATATTCGTGCTTTCGCTGAACAGTGGTTGGGTAAAAAACTGGTCACTTACCAGACAGATGCCCATGGTCAACCGGTTCACCAAATCTTGGTTGAAGCGGCAACTGATATCGATAAAGAGCTGTATCTGGGTGCGGTTATTGACCGTAGCTCCCGTCGTGTGGTGTTTATGGCATCCACCGAAGGCGGCGTTGAAATTGAAAAAGTGGCCGAAGAAACACCGGAACTGATCCATAAGGTTGCGTTGGATCCATTGACTGGCCCGCAGCCTTATCAAGGTCGCGAACTGGCATTCAAACTGGGCTTAACCGGTAAGCAAGTGGCTCAGTTCACCAAGATCTTTATGGGGCTGGCGACGCTGTTCCTGGAACGTGATTTGGCGATGGTTGAAATAAACCCGCTGGTTATCACCAAACAGGGTGATCTGGTTTGTTTGGATGGCAAACTGGGTGCCGATGGTAACGCCTTGTTCCGTCAACCAGAATTGCGTGAAATGCGTGACAAATCTCAGGAAGACGAGCGCGAAGCGCAGGCCGCACAGTGGGAGCTGAACTATGTCGCCTTGGATGGCAACATTGGTTGCATGGTAAACGGTGCCGGTTTGGCAATGGGTACTATGGACATCGTGAAACTGCACGGTGGTGAACCAGCTAACTTCCTTGATGTGGGGGGCGGTGCCACTAAAGAGCGCGTGACTGAAGCGTTCAAAATCATTTTGTCTGATGACAAAGTGAAAGCAGTTTTCGTTAATATCTTCGGCGGGATTGTCCGTTGTGACCTGATTGCTGACGGCATTATTGGTGCAGTTGAAGAAGTGGGTGTCAACGTGCCAGTGGTGGTTCGTCTGGAAGGGAATAACGCCGAGCTGGGTGCCAAGAAACTGGCAGACAGCGGTTTGAATATCATTGCTGCGACCAGCCTGACAGATGCGGCTCAGCAAGTTGTAGCGGCAGTGGGGGCTAAATAATGTCTATTTTAATTGATAAAAACACCAAAGTTATTTGCCAGGGTTTTACCGGTAGCCAAGGGACTTTCCACTCCGAACAAGCTATTGCTTATGGCACAAAAATGGTGGGCGGTGTGACGCCAGGCAAAGGTGGAACCCAGCATTTGGGCCTGCCAGTGTTCAATACCGTACGCGAAGCAGTAGAAACGACCGGTGCGACTGCATCTGTTATCTACGTTCCTGCGCCGTTCTGTAAAGACTCGATTCTGGAAGCTATCGACGCAGGTATCAAATTGATTATCTGCATTACCGAAGGCATCCCGACTCTGGATATGCTGGTGGTCAAAGTCAAACTGGAACAGTCTGATGCGCGGATGATCGGCCCGAACTGCCCAGGTGTTATCACCCCAGGTGAATGTAAGATTGGTATTATGCCAGGTCACATCCACTTGCCAGGCAAAGTGGGTATCGTTTCCCGCTCCGGCACACTGACCTATGAAGCAGTAAAACAAACGACTGATATCGGTTTCGGTCAGTCAACTTGTGTTGGAATCGGTGGTGACCCGATCCCAGGATCTAACTTTATCGATATCCTGAAGTTGTTCCAGGAAGATCCACAAACTGAAGTCATCGTAATGATCGGTGAGATCGGTGGTAACGCGGAAGAAGAAGCGGCTGCTTATATTAAAGAGCACGTGACCAAACCTGTGGTGGGTTATATCGCGGGTGTGACTGCACCTAAAGGTAAGCGTATGGGCCACGCAGGTGCCATCATTGCCGGTGGTAAAGGAACAGCGGATGATAAATTTGCTGCTCTGGAAGCTGCGGGTGTGAAAACCGTCCGTAGTTTGGCTGAAATCGGCAATGCCGTGAAAGCTGTTTACCAAAGTAATAAATAGCATCGAGTGCACTGGTTTCAGTGCTAGTTCGACACCTCAGGCCACCTTGCGGTGGCCTGAGGTTAATGACAAGTAACATAGTGAGTGAAGGGTTTACCGCACCTCGGGGCACTCCGGTCGCTTACGCGACTACGACCCCAACGGCACGATTCCCCTTCATTTGACTTTGAGAGCACTCTGAGGCCACCTAGCGGTGGCCTTTTTAATATCTGATCAGAACTTATTTAACGCGGTAATTAATGCAATATCAGTTTGAGCCTGTTGTTTGGCCTGTTCACTGCTTGCTGGGGTGACTTGCTGGTGCAATGTTGCTAACGCCGCCTCATAGCTGGCTTTATCTTTAAATATCTTATCTTTGACATTAATGGATGCAATGTTGGTATAGCGGCCATCAGCCGTCGCGGGCACAGCAAGGGTGCCGTTATTAATCAGTTGCTTAACAATCTGCCGCTCTTTCTCGTAGCCTTCCAATCCCACTAAATGCCAGCGCTGTTGCAGCTTGCCCTCATATTTACCCGTCTTAACATCAGTCAGATAACGAATAGTCAGATTACGGATAGTGCCGGCTTCCTCTCCATATTGGGCTTTACTGTCTGATAGCACTGGGAATGTTTGTCCCTCGAGCACGCCACCTTTTTGCGTCAAATGCCCCATTCGATAGCTGTTCATGCCCAGATGAATTGGCGTAGTATCCGTAACGGGCGTGCCGTCATTGAGGCGCAGGTCGGTGATACGTGAGCCGACTGGCTGACGTAAATCAATGGTGTAAGTCACGCCGTCAAAGAAATCATTGGTGGAATATTTGGAGGCGCGGCGCTGAGGGTTAAAGCTGTAGGTCACATCCCCTGGCTTAACCTGGTTAAAGTAATCAGCCGACCATTCCATATATTGCTTCAGTTCTTTGCCCGTCAGAGCATAAACGGTAATTTCCCCACCGGCATATTGATAGTTAAATGCAATGTCTTTAGCTGTGATATCACCCACATCCATTTTTGGCCGGTCATTATCAATCTGCAAGGCAATGATTTGCGCCTGCGGAGCGTAATAATGGGCGGCTTCTTGATATAGTGCGCTGATGCCAGTGTCTTGCACATGGACTTGCGGAATGCCTTTAATCTCATCCGGCGGGACTAAATTCGTGCCACTTAGTTTTGCAATCACACGATTAGCATTGGCGCGTAAAATGTCGTGGTAAGGCTGATAGAGTGATTCCAGTGATTTATCGGACTCAATGCCTTTGATAGGGTAGGTGTAACTGTCTTTGTCTATCAGATGGTATTTTCCATCTCGCTGTTCAAATTTCAGGTCAATACGTGACAGAGCACGACCATATTTATCTGGCTCAGTGATAATGACACCATTCACCACGGCCTTATCAATCTTCACATGCATATGACCTGCGACGATGGCGGCAAGCTCAGGGTTGGCCTGAGCTATATCACCAACACCGGTTCCAGGGCGCTGATTTTCATTATCAATCCCCATATGCGCGACCAGAACAATAGCATCGACCTGTGGCTGGATCTGCTGAATGACCTTTTTCACTTCCTGTACCGGATCAGTAAAATGGATGCCATTGATGCGATCCGTGCCCTGTGCAAACTCGGCAGTCATGGGGGTGTCCATGCCGATAATGCCGATTTTAACCCCTTGGCGTTCAATGATTTTATAGGAGGGGAGATAAGGTTTGCCTGAATCCCAGAAGATATTACCCGCCAGCGCAGTGCCATCAAATTGCTTGAGCGAGGTAGAAAGGGCTTTTAAGCCAAAATCAAATTCGTGATTGCCCATCACCCATGCATCATATTTTAAGGCATTGAAGCCCAGTATCATCGGGCTAATAGGCTCATTTTTAAAGGTTTCGACAAAGTTACCCTGGATGGTATCTCCGGCATCCACCAAAATAATATTCGGCTGTTCGGCGCGTATTTTATGCACTTTGGTGGCAATTTGACTCAAACTGCCAGCCAAGTTCTCGCTGTCACTGGCGTAGTCCCATGGCACAAAGGTGCCGTGCAGGTCAGAGGTTCCCAAGATGGTGATATCAACTTGTTGAGCGGCGAGAGCGGGGGTACTGATACAGAGTAAAGTGGTGAGTGCTATTTTTTTCATCGTAGAGGATTCAATCTTTTATAATGTTATAGCACTTCATCATGCAACAAAATGGCAACACTTGCGAACGCTTCCCTCAGGATGAACTACTATATTGATATAAAACTTGGAAATGTGATTTAACTCACTCTGAAAATAATAAATTTAAACGTTAACCTGGATCGCATAATAAAGATGTAATAAAGCATTAGCTAAACGATAAAATTACATTTTATTAACAGCAATGGATTATATAAAAACAATCGAACTTTTAATTAACATGAGAAAGAATTAATTGTTCTAAATCAACTTTTGAATATGGCAATAATGTTCATATGGGCTTAAATTGTTCTGGATCAAATTACGGCGTGATAGGCGAATGGCCTATTTATTGACCTGTATCCAGAACTCGAAGCTGGGTCACGTAAAATCCTATTTATTGTGTGGGATTAGAAGCGTACTATTACCGCGGTGTAATACTGGGTAGTTGATATTGTTATTTTTGTTGTGTTTTTTTGGGCATTCACTGCGGGTAATTACTAAACTTCCAATATAGCGGAGGTCAAGTTGCCGCAAGTCGGAGTCTTCCTGCGAGGAGCAAGGAGTCAAGATGTTTGATATTGTCGAACTGTCACGGTTACAGTTTGCCTTAACGGCGATGTACCATTTCTTATTTGTCCCACTAACGCTGGGTATGGCGTTTATGTTGGCAATTATGGAATCGGTTTATGTGCTGTCTGGCAAACAAATCTATAAAGATATGACCAAGTTCTGGGGTAAGTTATTTGCGATTAACTTTGCCCTGGGTGTTGCCACTGGTCTGACTATGGAGTTCCAATTCGGGACTAACTGGTCATATTTCTCTCATTACGTCGGTGACATCTTCGGTGCCCCTCTGGCAATCGAAGGTTTAATGGCGTTCTTCTTAGAATCTACCTTCGTTGGTCTCTTCTTCTTCGGTTGGGATCGTCTGAGTAAACACCAGCATTTGGCCGTAACCTGGCTGGTGGCGTTAGGCTCTAACTTCTCTGCGCTGTGGATCTTGGTTGCGAATGGCTGGATGCAAAACCCGATTGCATCTGACTTCAACTTTGAAACCATGCGTATGGAAATGCTGAGCTTCTCAGAATTGGTGCTAAACCCAGTTGCTCAGGTGAAATTTGTTCACACTGTTGCAGCAGGTTATGTCACCGGCGCGATGTTTGTTCTGGGTATCAGTTCTTACTATCTGTTGAAAGGCCGTGATATTCCGTTCGCCAAGCGTTCCTTTGCTATTGCTGCAAGTTTTGGTTTGGCTGCCGTCTTGTCTGTTATCGTGCTGGGTGATGAATCCGGTTATGAAATGGGTGACGTACAGAAAACCAAACTGGCTGCAATTGAAGCTGAATGGGAAACTCAGCCACCTCCGGCTGCATTTACGTTGTTTGCTATCCCAAATCAGGAAACCATGGAGAACCGATTTGCGGTTCAGATTCCATTCGCCTTGGGGATAATTGCGACGCGTTCACTGGATACACCTGTTATCGGTCTGCGTGACTTGATGTCTCAGCACGAAGTCCGTATCCGTAATGGTATCCAGGCATACAGTCTGCTGGAAAAATTACGTGCAGGTAATACTGATCCTGCCGTGCGTGAAGCATTCAGTAAGACCAAGCAAGATTTGGGCTACGGTCTGTTGTTGAAGCGTTATACACAAAACGTAACGGATGCCACTGAAGAACAAATTCAGTTAGCCGCCAAAGACTCTATTCCACGTGTTCTGCCGCTGTACTTCGCTTTCCGCATCATGGTGGCTTGTGGCTTCCTGATGTTACTGATCATCGGCCTGTCGTTCTATAACGTGGTTCGTGGTCGGATTGGTCAGAAGAAATGGCTATTACGCGCTGCCCTGTTCGGTATTCCGTTACCGTGGATTGCAGTGGAAGCAGGTTGGTTTGTGGCGGAGTATGGCCGCCAACCATGGGCCATCGGTGAAGTGCTACCGACAGCAATCGCAAACTCATCGGTCACCGCCGGGGATATTCTGTTCTCCATGGGGTTGATTTGTGGTTTGTACACGCTGTTCCTGGTGGCAGAAATGTACCTGATGTTCAAATTCGCGCGCCTTGGGCCTAGCAGCCTGAAAACTGGCCGCTATCATTTTGAACAGCCGACTGCCCCAGTGCAGGAAGCACGGTAAACAGGAGTCCACTTATGTTTGATTATGAAGTATTACGATTTATCTGGTGGCTGCTGATCGGTGTGCTGCTGATTGGTTTCGCAGTCACCGATGGTTTCGATATGGGTGTCGGTATCCTGCTGCGTATCATCGGTAAGAATGATACAGAACGTCGTATTATGATTAACTCGATTGCCCCCCACTGGGATGGTAATCAGGTTTGGCTGATAACTGCGGGTGGGGCACTGTTTGCTGCCTGGCCAATGGTGTATGCAGCGGCATTCTCCGGCTTCTATATTGCGATGATTCTGGTGTTGGCTGCATTGTTCTTCCGCCCGGTCGGTTTTGACTACCGTTCTAAGCTGGAGAACAACCGCTGGCGCAACATGTGGGACTGGGGCATTTTTGTCGGTAGCTTCGTGCCTGCGGTGGTGTTCGGTGTGGCGTTCGGTAACTTGCTGCAAGGTGTGCCGTTCCATATGGACAGCTACATGCGCCTGTTCTACACCGGTAACTTCTTCCAGTTGTTGAACCCGTTTGGCTTACTGGCGGGTGTGGTCAGCTTAACCATGCTGGTGACTCAAGGTGCGACTTACTTGCAAATGCGCACCCGTGGTGAGTTACACCTACGTGCCCGTGCTGCTGCGCAGATTTCTGCTTTGGTGATGGGCGTCGCCTTCCTGCTGGCCGGTATCTGGTTAGTTAAAGGTATTGATGGTTTTGTTGTGACTTCAGTATTGGATACAGCAGCTGAATCTAACCCGATGCGTAAAGAAGTTGCTCATCAGGCAGGTGCGTGGTTGATTAACTTCAACAAGTATCCAAGCCTGTGGGCGCTGCCAGCACTTGGCGTGATTCTGCCACTGTTCACCATCTTGTTGTCGCGCTTTGAAAAAGGGGCTTGGGCCTTCGTATTCTCATCACTGACTATTGCCTGTGTGATCCTGACGGCTGGGGTAACGATGTTCCCATTTGTCATGCCGTCAAGCACAGTGCCAAATGTCAGCTTGACAATGTGGGATGCGACATCTAGCCTGTTAACGCTGAAAGTGATGACTGTTGTTGCGATAATCTTTGTTCCTATCATCCTGATTTACACCAGTTGGTGTTACTACAAGATGTTCGGACGTATTGATAAAGACTTTATCGAAAACAACAAGCATTCACTGTACTAAGGAGCATAAAGCATGTGGTATTTTGCCTGGATTCTAGGGACACTTCTGGCCTGCTCCTTTGGTATCATTACTGCTCTGGCGTTGGAGCAGAGTGAGGCCAATGCAGCAGCGAAAGCCGCTAATAATGGCAAAGATGATGTTGTCCGATAAGCTATACGATCTGATGGATAAGGGCCCGTTACGGGCCCTTTCACTGGTGCTCGCATTTGCTGTGGCTTTCTGTGTGTTCTGGGACCCTTCGCGTTTTGCGGCGGCGACCAGCTCACTTGAAGTCTGGCAAGAGGTCTTTATTGTGTGGGCCGTGTGTACCGGTGTGATTCATGGCGTAGGTTTTCGTCCCAAACGGATGTGGTTGCGTGCTTTTTTCTCACCACTTCCAGCAATTGTGATCTTGGGCGCGGGATTATTCTACTTTTTTGTCTAATCTGGTCTCGTTTCGCCTAATCTGAACACAATCTCTCCTTATGGGCCACCCGGCCCATAATTATTTTCGTTCTATTCTCGCAAGTGATTCCAAAGCTTAACGCTCTTCAGTATAGTGTGTCCGTTAACTGCATTACTGGGAAGTAGAGTGAGTAATACGTTGTTTCGATGGCCGGTTCGTGTCTACTTTGAAGACACTGATGCAGGTGGCATGGTCTACCATGCACGCTACGTTGCCTTTTACGAAAGGGCGCGCACTGAAATGTTGCGCCAACGCAATTTTCACCAGCAGCAATTGCTCAGTGAGCATGTCGCTTTCGCTGTCCGCCGCATGACGGTAGAATACCTGGCACCTGCACGTCTGGATGATATGCTGGAAGTTCAGAGTGAAATTACCGCAATGCGTGGGGCTTCTCTCACGTTTGCTCAACGAATTCTCGACTCACATGGCAATCTTCTGAGTAGTGCAGAAGTATTGATCGCATGTATCGATCCACACCAAATGAAGCCAAGAGCGCTTCCTAAGTCTATTGTCGCGGAGTTTAAGTAGTGGCTGACATGAACATTCTGGATTTATTCCTACAGGCAAGCCTATTCGTTAAGCTTATCATGCTGGTATTGATGGGCTTTTCTATTGCTTCATGGGCGATCATCATTCAGCGAACGCGTATTCTGAATGCTGCCACCCGCGATGCAGAGGCTTTCGAAGACAAATTCTGGTCCGGTATTGAGCTGTCTCGCCTGTATCAAGAAAGTCAGGCTCGCCGTGATACGCTGGGTGGTTCCGAGCAGATCTTCCATTCCGGATTTAAAGAGTTTGCTCGTTTACATCGCGCAAACAGCCATGCGCCTGAAGCCGTCATTGATGGTGCTTCCCGTGCCATGCGCATTTCTATGAATCGTGAATTGGAAGCGCTGGAAACTCATATTCCTTTCCTTGGTACTGTTGGTTCCATCAGCCCGTATATCGGCCTGTTTGGTACAGTATGGGGGATTATGCACGCCTTTATTTCTCTGGGTGCAGTCAAACAGGCGACATTACAAATGGTCGCACCAGGTATTGCTGAAGCACTGATTGCCACGGCAATCGGTCTGTTTGCCGCTATCCCTGCTGTTATGGCTTATAACCGCCTGAATCAGCGTGTGAATAAACTTGAACAAAACTATGACAACTTCATGGAAGAGTTCATTGCTATTCTGCATCGCCAGGCTTTTGCCAGCGCCGAGAGCAAATAAGTAGGGGGTTGTATGGCGCGAGTACGTGGTCGTAAACGGCGCGAGCTTAAGTCTGAAATTAACATTGTTCCCTTGCTCGACGTCTTATTGGTGCTATTGCTGATTTTTATGGCGACAGCACCGATTATCACGCAAAGCGTTGAGGTGGACTTACCTGATGCGACGGATTCCAAAACGGTCTCCAGCGATGATAATCCTCCGGTGATTGTCGAAGTATCAGGTGTCGGTCAATATTCGCTGGTTATTGATCATCAGCGGATGGAGCAACTGCCATCAGAACAAGTGGTGGCAGAGGCTCAGGCAAGGTTGAAATCGAATCCGAAAACTGTATTTCTGATCGGCGGCGCGAAAGAGGTTCCTTATGATGAAATCATTAAGGCCCTTAATATGCTGCATCAGGCTGGAGTGACATCGGTGGGCTTAATGACTCAACCGATATAAATTTGCGTTGATATTGGTTGGATTGATAATCAGTCCGGCCAGTAGATACCCTGTTTTTGGCAGTTCCGTTTTTTAGCAATAGATCGCGGACATCGAGTGTGGAAATCGAGCGTGGGTAAGGCAACCGAGCAAAATGATAAGCTGAATCGCGCTGTTATAGTGTCGGTGGTTCTGCACATCATATTGATTGCCCTGTTGATTTGGGGCTCTCTGACGCAGACGACTGAAATGGGCGGCGGCGGTGCTGGCGGCGAAGTTATTGACGCCGTTATGGTCGATCCGGGCGCAGTGACAGAGCAGTATAACCGTCAGCAACAGCAGCAGACGGACGCTAAACGCGCGGAGCAGCAACGCCAAAAGAAAGCTGAACAGCAAGCTGAAGAATTACAGCAAAAGCAGGCAGCAGAACAGCAACGCCTGAAAGAATTGGAAAAAGAGCGTCTGCAAGCGCAGGAAGATGCGAAGCAGGCGGCTGAAGAACAGAAAAAACAAGTAGCTGAACAGCAGAAACAGGCCGCTGAGCAACAGAAAGCTGCCGCTGCCGCCGCTGCAAAAGCGAAAGAAGAGCAGAAGCAAGCCGAGGCCGCTGCAGCGCAAGCTAAAGCAGAAGCCGATAAGCTGGTGAAAGCACAGGCAGAAGCACAGAAAAAAGCTGAAGCCGAGGCCAAAAAAGAGGCTGCTGTGGCCGCTGCGGCGAAGAAACAAGCTGATGCTGATGCGAAGAAAGCCGCAGATGCTGCTGAAAAGGCTGCAACAGCCGCCGCTGAAAAGAAAGCAGCAGCTGATGCTGAGAAGAAAGCTGCCGCGGATGCTAAAAAAGCCGCTGCCGCTGAGGCCAAGAAGAAGGCTGCCGCAGAAGCCGCAGCGGCAACAGATGTTGATGATTTATTTGGTGGTCTGGCTAATTCCAAGAATGCGCCGAAAAGTGGTTCCGGTGCAGGTGCTGCTGCTGCCGGTAAAGGTGGCGGCAAGAAGAGTGGGGCGTCAGCAGGTGATATCAGCGGCTATTTGGGCCAGGTCACTGCTGCAATCCAAAGTAAATTTTATGATGCCGATCTTTACAAAGGTCGCACCTGTAATCTGCGAATTAAACTGGCACCAGATGGTCTATTAATTGATGTTACACAGGAAGGGGGCGATCCGGCACTGTGCCAGGCGGCTATCGCTGCGGCGAAACTCGCTAAAATACCTAAACCGCCAAGTCAGGATGTGTATGAGGTGTTTAAGAATGCTCCGCTTGTATTTAAGCCTCAATAAGGTTTGATTGACAGGGTATAATTCTGTTAATCAACCGTGGATCATGTAGTTTTGTTTGCGTTGGTTTGTTAAAATTCTGCTAATTATCGCGGGCATCCCGCTCGGATAAGGGAGATAAGATGAAGCAGGCATTTCGAGTTGCGCTAGGCTTTTTAGTATTATGGGCTTCTGTTTTACACGCAGAAGTTCGAATTGAGATTACCCAAGGGGTAGACTCTGCTCGTCCGATCGGCGTTGTTCCATTCAAATGGATGGGGCCAGGTACACCACCGGAAGAGATTGGCGCGATCGTTGGCGCGGATTTGCGCAATAGTGGCAAATTTAACCCAATTGATGCGGCGCGTATGCCACAACAACCTTCTACCGCAGCTGAAGTCACCCCTGCGGCCTGGACTGCGCTCGGTATTGATGC
This sequence comes from Yersinia artesiana, assembly GCF_902726545.1. Taxonomy (GTDB): domain Bacteria; phylum Pseudomonadota; class Gammaproteobacteria; order Enterobacterales; family Enterobacteriaceae; genus Yersinia; species Yersinia artesiana. Next base: position 96,690 of record NZ_CACVAD010000002.1, read on the forward strand.
CGTGGTGGTGGGGCAAGTTCAGCCGGGTGCTGATGGCAGCTATGTGGTTTCTTACCAGTTAGTGGATACTTCTGGTGCGGCTGGTAGCGTTTTGGCGCAAAATCAGTATAAAGTGACCAAACAATGGTTACGTTATGCCGCGCATACCGCCAGTGACGAAGTATTTGAAAAACTGACTGGCATTAAAGGGGCTTTCCGTACCCGTATTGCTTATGTTGTGCAAACCAACGGTGGCAAGTTCCCACATGAATTGCGGGTTTCTGATTACGATGGTTACAACCAGTTTGTAGTTCACCGTTCTCCAGAGCCTTTGATGTCACCAGCCTGGTCTCCAGATGGTAGCAAAATTGCTTATGTTACTTTTGAGAGTGGCAAATCAGCACTGGTTATTCAGACGCTGGCAAATGGTGCAATCAGACAAGTGGCTTCATTCCCACGTCATAACGGTGCACCCGCCTTCTCACCAGACGGCACTAAACTGGCCTTCGCTTTGTCTAAAAGCGGTAGCTTGAACTTGTATGTTATGGATCTCGCCTCTGGCCAAATTAGCCAGGTGACTGATGGCCGTAGCAATAACACTGAACCAAGCTGGTTCCCGGATAGCCAGAACCTGGCCTATACCTCGGATCAGGGTGGTCGTCCACAAGTGTATAAAGTGAATATTAATGGCGGTGCGCCACAGCGAATCACGTGGGAAGGTTCTCAGAACCAGAACGCAGATGTGAGCCCTGATGGTAAATTCCTGGTATTGGTTAGTTCCAATGGTGGGGGACAACACATCGCCAAACAGGATCTGGTAACGGGAGCCGTTCAAGTGTTAACGGACACGTTCCTGGATGAAACGCCTAGTATCGCGCCTAACGGCACCATGGTTATCTATAGCTCGACACAAGGGCTGGGAGCCGTGTTACAGCTGGTCTCGACTGATGGGCGTTTCAAAGCGCGTCTTCCGGCAACTGATGGACAGGTCAAATTTCCTGCCTGGTCGCCGTATCTGTGATGCATGTGTAAATACGTATGTATGGCAAACTATAAAAAAGGATCAAAGAGATGCAACTGAACAAAGTGCTAAAAGGGCTAATGTTGGCTTTGCCAGTTCTGGCTGTAGCAGCTTGTAGTTCCAACAAAAGCGCAAATAATGACCAATCTGGCATGGGCGCTGGCACTGGTACAGAAAACGGCAGCAACCTGTCTTCCGAAGAGCAAGCGCGTCTTCAGATGCAAGAACTGCAAAAGAACAATATCGTTTACTTCGGTTTCGATAAATACGATATCGGTTCTGACTTCGCTCAAATGCTGGATGCACATGCTGCATTCCTGCGTAGCAACCCATCTTACAAAGTTGTTGTTGAAGGCCACGCGGATGAACGCGGTACGCCAGAATACAACATCGCGTTGGGCGAGCGTCGTGCAAACGCAGTGAAAATGTATCTGCAAGGTAAAGGCGTTTCTGCTGACCAAATCTCTATCGTTTCTTACGGTAAAGAAAAACCAGCAGTACTGGGTCATGACGAAGCCGCATTTGCTAAAAACCGTCGTGCAGTTCTGGTTTACTAAGAGAATCGCATGAACAGTAACTTCAGACGTCACTTAGTGGGTCTGTCGTTACTGGTTGGCGTAGCGGTCCCATGGGCCGCTACTGCCCAAGCGCCAATCAGTAATGTCGGCTCCGGCTCGGTAGAAGATCGAGTCACTCAACTTGAGCGTATTTCTAACGCTCACAGCCAGCTATTAACTCAACTTCAGCAACAACTGTCAGATTCGCAACGCGATGTAGATAGTTTACGCGGTCAGATCCAAGAAAATCAGTATCAGCTCAATCAAATTGTTGAGCGGCAAAAACAGATCTACCAGCAGATGGATAGTCTGAGCGGTGGTCAGGGGGCGTCTACTTCAACGCCTGCGGCTGCTGGCGCTGCGACAGATAATGCAGCGACTGGAAGTTCTGATACTGCCGCCGCAGGCGCAGCAGCAGCCACAGCGGCACCTGCAGCCAGTACTGGTGATGAAAACAGCGATTATAATGCAGCGGTTTCTCTGGCTCTTGAGAAAAAGCAATACGATCAAGCGATCACTGCTTTCCAGGGCTTTGTGAAACAGTATCCAAAGTCGACTTACCAACCTAACGCCAATTATTGGTTAGGACAGTTGTATTACAACAAAGGTAAGAAAGACGATGCCGCATATTATTATGCTGTTGTAGTAAAGAATTATCCAAAGTCTCCAAAAAGTTCAGAAGCGATGTTTAAAGTTGGGGTGATCATGCAGGATAAAGGCCAAAGCGATAAAGCGAAGGCGGTTTATCAACAAGTGATCAAGCAATATCCCAACACTGATGCTGCTAAACAGGCACAGAAACGTTTATCTGCTCTTTAGCCTTTTTCGAGCCCAGAAATCGGTCTTATTGACTAATTTCTGGGCTTTGGCGAGCGAAGAACAAGCAGTTAGACGTCTTTACAGAAATTTAAGTTGCACTGTGAAGAGAAATTAGTAATATATGCCGCCGTTGCCAAGACAACTTGTAAAACGTTAAAGCAACAGGAAATTATGGTTCGTAGTAAACATAATGGGTCGTTAGCTCAGTTGGTAGAGCAGTTGACTTTTAATCAATTGGTCGCAGGTTCGAATCCCGCACGACCCACCATTATGTTTTACAGTAAAGAGTAAGCAGTACCGCATGACAGCGGGTCGTTAGCTCAGTTGGTAGAGCAGTTGACTTTTAATCAATTGGTCGCAGGTTCGAATCCCGCACGACCCACCAT
>NZ_CACVAD010000003.1 GCF_902726545.1 Yersinia artesiana
TTATATCCAGTATCTCAGCAACTTCCCCCAAACTCTGAAATTGCAGACTACACAATATCGTGTGGGTGAGACAAAACTGCATGTCAGTTTTGAACAACGCTTGCGTTGGCCCGAAGGGCGAGTGTCAGAATGATACGAGTAACCTGCGTTCAGGTTCGAGCCGAGCGAAGCGAGACAGCAACGCGCAGCGTTGACCCGAAGGGCGAGGCCAGGGGCCGAGTAATCCCGCACGACCCACCATTCTCTTCTCCTTCTCCCTGTTATACCTTCCAAGTAAATATCATTTATACTTCTCATTCCAGAACCCCAAAACAGATCTCTATAACCCTCTACTATCCTTTCTGCCACTCAACTTTTCCCCATATTTAACTCTATTAAACATTTTTGCCATTTTGAGACAATATCTGGCGACTTTTAGCAAAATATTGAGTATTTTGTTTAGGATAAAAAACAAACCAATCTGACTGGCAGCCTGAAAGACATTGTGGCTCCGGAATCACTGGCAATAGAGATGTGAGCGATGAGCGAAACTTTTGATGTAAATGCAGCGATTTATCCTTTCCCTGCGCGGCCTGTCCCGCTGGATGTGGACCAAAAAGCCTTTTATCGTGAGAAAATTAAAACACTGCTGAAGCAACGCGATGCCGTGTTAGTCGCTCACTATTATACCGACCCTGAAATTCAGGCCTTGGCCGAAGAGACCGGCGGTTGTGTTGCTGACTCCCTGGAAATGGCGAGATTCGGTAACAACCACCCTGCGTCAACTCTGTTGGTCGCTGGCGTTCGTTTTATGGGGGAAACGGCTAAAATACTCAATCCCGAAAAGCAAGTATTGATGCCAACCCTCAATGCTGAATGTTCGCTGGATTTAGGCTGTCCGGCTGATGAATTTGCCGCATTCTGCGACAGTCATCCTGACCGCACTGTCGTGGTGTATGCCAATACCTCAGCGGCGGTGAAAGCCCGAGCTGATTGGGTGGTAACTTCCAGTATCGCGGTAGAGTTAATCGAACATCTCGATAGCCTGGGCGAGAAAATAATATGGGCACCGGATAGGCATCTTGGAAACTACGTACAAAAAAGGAGTGGTGCCGATGTGCTGTGCTGGCAGGGGGCTTGTATCGTTCATGACGAGTTTAAAACCCATGCACTAGCCCAAATGAAAGCATTACATCCCGATGCCGCGGTGTTGGTTCACCCGGAGTCGCCACAAGCTGTTGTCGATATGGCGGATGCGGTAGGTTCAACCAGTCAGTTGATCATGGCGGCAAAAACATTGCCCCAGAAAAAATTGATCGTCGCAACGGATCGGGGCATTTTCTATAAAATGCAGCAGGCTTGTCCGGATAAAGAGTTATTCGAAGCGCCCACTGCTGGCGAAGGTGCAACATGCAGAAGCTGTGCACATTGTCCGTGGATGGCGATGAATGGCCTTAAAGCGATTGCTGAGGGGCTGGAGCAGGGTGGTGTGATGCATGAGATACATGTTGATGAACAATTGCGTCAGCAGGCGCTGATACCGCTAAATCGTATGTTGGACTTTGCCAACCAGTTGAAGTTGCAGATCAAAGGCAACGCCTAAACATTTCATACTGACGACAAAGCCAAATGAAGGGGAGTCGTGCCGTTCGGGTCGTAGCGACGTTAGTCGCCGGAGTACCCGTAGGTGCGGTAACCCCTTCACTCCACAAGCTAAAAAGCAGATGTATTAACAGCAAAAGGATAGCCAGATGGATTTCTTGAGTACCAGTAACATATTGGTTCATATTCCGCTGGGTACAGGCGGGTATGATCTTTCATGGATAGAAGCAATTGGGACGTTGTTCGGGTTGTTATGTATCTGGTTTGCCAGCAAAGAAAAAATCATCAACTATTTATTCGGTTTGATAAACGTGACGTTGTTCGCGGTGATTTTTTTCCAGATCCAACTCTATGCCAGCTTGTTGCTACAGCTGTTTTTCTTTGTAGCCAATATTTATGGTTGGTATGCCTGGAGCAAACAAACGCCTGATAACCAAGCGGAATTGAAAATTCGTTGGCTATCTTTGCCGAAAGCATTGGCTTGGGGCGTGGTATGTGTGGCGGGTATCGCGTTGATGACGTTGCATATTGATACGGTATTTACCTGGCTGACCCGCGCAGCAGTTGCCGTTATGCAAGGTTTGGGGGCCAATGTCCAAATGCCGGAGTTGCAGCCAGACGCTTTCCCATTCTGGGACTCCACTATGATGGTCTTATCCATCGTGGCGATGATTTTGATGACCCGTAAGTATGTTGAAAACTGGCTAATTTGGGTGGTTATTGATGTCATCAGTGTGGCAATTTTCGCCTACCAGGGCGTTTACGCCATGGCGCTGGAATACGTGATACTGACGCTGATTGCACTCAATGGTTCTTGGTTGTGGATTAAGAGTGCGGCACGAAACCAGTCCCGCCCACTGTCTACCCAGAGTAATTAGTATTTCGGTCCAATAGCGGTTGCGGGAAATGTCAGTCAGGCGAGGTGCTATAAAGCATTCGCCTGACTGATAGCATCAATGGTGATGATGGTGATGATGGTGATGATGGTGATGATGGTGCTCTCCGGCATTGGTGGTTTGACTCATGCCGCAATCAGGCGCTTCGCAACGTTGGTACTCCATCTGAATGGTGGCATGACCGATATGGTAATGATGTAGTAGATGGTGCTGAATGCGTTGCAGCAACTCATCATTGTCTTGCGGTGGGATTACCTGCACATGCAGTGTCATCAGCCGTTGCTCACCGACTTGCCATAAGTGGACGTGATGGACGTCCCGCACCTCATAGATGCTGGTGCAGAGATCTTTGCGCAACTTATTGATATCAATCTCCTGCGGTGCGCCCTCTAATAGCTCGTGAAAACTTTCTTTCAGCAGCCGCCAGGCACTGCGCAACACCAACACCGAGACTAATACCGATAAAATCGGATCTATGGGTGTCCAGCCGGTGGTCAGGATCACTACGGCTGCCACGATAGCCCCGACGGAGCCTAATAAGTCACCCATAACATGCAAGGCTGCGGCTCGCACATTGATATTCTTTTCTTCCTCGCCACGATGAAGTATCCAGAAGCAGAAAATATTCGCACATAATCCCGCTATGGCGATGATTAACATCGGCACACCCATCACCTCATGCGGGGTAAAGAAACGCCGAACCGCCTCCCAAAAAATCAGCACGACAATCAATAATAAAGCTGCGGCGTTAACAAACGCGGCCAGCGTGGTGAGACGCAAATAACCAAAGGTGTGGCGTGAGTCCGGTTTCCTCTGTGAGAAATGCACTGCCATCAATGCGATAAATAATGCGGCAGAATCGGTCAGCATATGTCCGGCATCGGCCAGCAGCGCCAGCGAGCCAGATAACCAGCCGCCAATCGCCTCTGCCACCATAAACAGAGTCGTCACAGCGAAAGCTATCAATAGGCGCTTGCTGTTGCCGTCTTGTGGGAAAAACGATGTTGCAGACATATTTATCCTTCAATGGTAAAGCTGAACACAAAACGAGAACTATCTATCTATGTTAGCCCTGATAGGATTTCAATCAATGATTGATGCATATTATAGATAACAGCGATGTTGTTGTTTATCTGTACGGCTCTCCTAATGCGATAAAGTAGATTTACAGCATCCAATTCACCAGTTAGATTGGTTCAACTAGATTAATACAGACAGATGTTGTGCGATGATCGTCACAAGACTTAATGGAAGCGCTATGAATTACCTGAATGATGACCTACGGATTAAAGAAATTAAGGAACTCCTGCCCCCAGTCGCCCTGCTAGAGAAGTTTCCGGCCAGCAATAATGCTGCAGAAATCGTCGCCAAGACCCGTGCTGCGATTCACAACATTTTGCGCGCTCAGGATGATCGCTTGTTGGTGGTGATTGGCCCATGCTCCATTCACGATACTCAGGCGGCCAAAGAGTATGCAGCTCGCTTGCTGACATTGCGTGAAGAGCTGCAAGGCGAGCTTGAAGTGGTGATGCGGGTCTATTTTGAAAAACCGCGTACTACGGTAGGTTGGAAAGGTCTGATTAACGATCCGCATATGGATGGTAGCTACGACATCAATGATGGTCTGCGTATCGCACGTAAGTTGCTATTGGATATTAATGAGAGCGGTTTACCGGCTGCGGGTGAGTTTTTGGATATGATCACCCCGCAGTACCTGGCCGACCTGATGAGCTGGGGAGCGATTGGTGCCCGTACCACGGAATCTCAGGTTCACCGCGAGCTGGCTTCTGGCTTGTCTTGCCCGGTTGGTTTCAAAAATGGTACCGATGGCACTATCAAAGTTGCTATTGATGCTATCAATGCTGCCAGTGCGCCACATTGTTTCCTGTCGGTGACTAAATGGGGTCACTCAGCGATTGTTAATACCGCCGGAAACGATGATTGCCATATCATTTTGCGTGGTGGCAAAGAGCCGAATTACAGCAGCACCCATGTTGCTGCGGTGAAAGAGGGGCTTAGCAAAGCTGGCCTGGAACCACAAATCATGATTGATTTCAGCCATGCTAACAGCTGTAAGCAATTCAAAAAGCAAATGGAAGTGGGAACGGATGTTTGCCGTCAGATTGCTCAGGGCGAAAAATCCATTATGGGTGTGATGATTGAAAGTCATCTGGTCGAAGGTAGTCAGAATCTGGAAAGTGGCGACCCCTTAACTTACGGCCAAAGTGTCACCGATGCTTGTATTGGTTGGGAAGATACAGAGGCGTTGTTGCGCCAGTTATCAAATGCAGTCAAAGCTCGCCGCCAGTAGGCTATCGTCCTTGCCATTTTGAATTTGGGCCAATAGCTGGTTAATAAAAACCCCCGACATCTGAGATGTTCGGGGGTTTTTTAATGCGACTAATCAGTGATGATTACTTTGCTTTACCCTGATTGGCAACCGCAGCAGCTTTAGCCGCGATTTCATCAGCGTTACCCAGATAGTAGTGTTTGATTGGTTTGAAGTTTTCATCAAACTCATACACCAATGGCACACCTGTTGGGATGTTCAGCTCAAGAATTTCTTCTTCGTTCAGATTATCCAGATATTTAACCAGTGCACGCAGAGAGTTACCGTGGGCGGCGATAATAACGCGCTCACCACTCGCAATGCGTGGTTTGATCACTTCTTCCCAGTAAGGGATAACGCGTTCGATAGTCAGAGCCAGGCTTTCAGTGGTTGGCAGCTCTGCATCGGTTAATTTTGCATAGCGTGGGTCATGGCCTGGGAAGCGCTCATCACTTTTATCCAGTGCTGGAGGGGTGATGGCAAAGCCGCGACGCCACAGTTTAACTTGTTCGTCACCGTATTTAGCCGCAGTTTCGGATTTATCCAGACCTTGCAATGCGCCGTAATGACGCTCATTCAGTTTCCAGGTTTTTTCCGTTGGAAGCCAAGCCTGATCCAGTTCGTCCAGGATGCTCCACAAGGTATGGATAGCGCGTTTTAATACTGAGGTGTAGGCGAAATCAAAAGTAAAACCTTCATCTTTCAACAGCTTGCCAGCTGCTTTTGCTTCGGTACGGCCTTTCTCAGACAAATCAACGTCATACCAACCGGTAAAGCGGTTTTCGTTGTTCCATTGACTTTCGCCGTGACGTACCAGAACCAGCTTTGTTACTGCCATAGTTCGAACTCCTCAGATGACTAATTTATACCCGCCATACTTCGAGCTGCATGTGCGTTAGCTGCTTTCCTGCAACTCGAATTATTTAGAGTATATTCAATGATAACTATTATCATTATATTGCTGGATTGCCGCAGACAGCAATCGTTTGTGTTTAACCATAGCCAATTTTTTATCATAAGGTAAGGCCAGAGGTCGAATCGATTCCGCTATATCTATAACCAATTAATCTATGGGATATTAAATACCCCATAGGACTCGGGAGATTAAGCGGCTTTCTTCAGGCAGGTACTCATAAAGGTTTTCCGCGCGTCACCTTTTAATTCTTTGGTTGCCGCCTCGGCATTACAGCTTTTCATTTTCTGCTGCTGTGGGGTCAGGGCTTTCTCGTCAGGGTGAACTTGTGCTTTTAGGCACTGACTCATAAATTTCTTTCGATCATCACCTTTCAGGGATTGGGTTGTCGCTTGCTGGTTACAATCAGTCATTTTTTTCTGTTGCGCGGCTTGAGCCGGTGAAGGGGTTTTTGCTGTATCCGCCGCCATCACATTCACACTGAGCAGCAATCCGGCTGAGAGTAATAAAGTCGTTAGACGCATAGGAATTCCTTAGATAATATTTGGGGCCCTGAAAGGGCGGGTAACAGGTGGCACTGACGCCTGACAGATGCAGTTAAGCGTAGATGGTAGCGCTGAATATGGGTAGTTATCTCAGATGAATAGAGACTGCCGCCGCAGCGGCAATCCGCTATAACGCAATGAAATGATAAACGGTGGTTGCGCGGTAGGTTTTCCCCGGTTTTAGCCAGCAATCAGGTTGTGGCCATTCAGGGTGATTAGGGCTATCAGGTAAGAATTCACTTTCCAGTGCGACACCGGTGTAGCTGGCATAGGTTCCGCCATTGCGCGCAGGTGTGCCGCCGAGGAAATTGCCGCTATAGAGCTGCAATGCAGGTGCTGTGGTGTAAACGCTCATTTGCACCTGATTATCAGAGGACCACAGATGCGCCGCCGGGCTTTCGGTCGCGCCACAGGTGCGATGCAGCAGATAGGCATGGTCATAACCCTTAACTCGCTGCTGGCAACGGTCTTGCAGGAAGTCGCGTGCCAGCGTTTTCGCTTGACGGAAATCCATGCCGGTTTTTTCAACACTTTCTAGCCCAGCGGTGGGTATTCCATCACTGTCGACCGGCAAATAACGGTCAGCAAACAGCTGTAATCGATGCGCCCGCACGTCTCGCCCATCGCCATCGAGATTAAAGTACGCATGATTGGTCAGGTTTACCGGGCAAGTTTTATCAACCTGAGCCTGGTAGTGAATTTCCAGCCGATTATCCTCGGTCAGCAGATATTGCACTTCGGCGGTGAGATTACCGGGGAAACCCTGATCACCGTCAGGAGAGTGCAACTGATAAGTGACCTGCTTTTCATCCTGTTTCACTTTTTGCCAGCGGCGGGCATGGAAACCTTCCGGGCCACCATGTAGTTGGTGATGGCCTTGATTGGGTATCAGATGAAGCGTTTCGCCCTCCACCGTGATCTGTGCATTAGCAATACGATTGGCATAACGGCCAACTGTCGCGCCGAGATAAGCCGCTTGATGCAGATAATCGGCCGGAGTTTGGCAGCCCAGCAGCAACTCACGGTTTTCGCCCCCTTTGAGCGGCAATATTGCCGATAACCAGGTTGCACCCCAATCCATCAGTGTCACGCTCATGCCGGTTTTATTATGTAACTCGGTCAATTCAAAGGGGTGACCATCCGGTGCTAACTGGTCAACACTGCTTGATGATGCAGCGTCGTTTTTCAGCATAAACCCGCTCCTTGTGAAGCCTGACAAACGTAAAAGGTTTCAGTTCTGCCGCCACTGTAGGCTGGATATTGCTGCGCTACAGCCGCACGAACTGGCTCGACGAGCGAATTTGGCATGAGCGCGACAATACAGCCGCCAAAGCCACCGCCAGTCATACGAACACCACCTTGCTCCCCAATAACCGATTTCACAATATCCACCAGGCTGTCGATCGGCGGAACTGTGATCTCGAAATCATCGCGCATTGAAATATGAGACTCGTGCATCAATTGTCCCATCAATTTCAAATTGCCAGCCGCCAATGCATCAGCCGCTGCCAGAGTGCGCTCATTTTCAGTAATCACATGGCGAGCACGTTTCGCGACCACAGGATCTAACTCATCCTGGATGGAGAAGAACAGGTTAGGATCAACATCGCGCAGGGCTTTCACCCCAAAGAAACGCGCAGCGGTTTCACATTGCTGGCGACGGGTGTTGTATTCGCTATCAACCAAGCCCCGTTTTACATTGGAATTGATTATCACCACCGCCACATTTTCTGGCATGGGGACGGCGCGAGTTTCAAGTGTGCGGCAGTCGATCAGTAGCGCATGGTCTTGCTGGCCGAGTGCTGAAATCAGCTGGTCCATGATGCCGCAGTTGCAGCCGACAAACTGGTTTTCAGCTTCCTGGCCATTGAGTGCCAGTTCCACACCACTCAGAGGTAACTGATAGAGTGATTGTAGCGCCTGGCCGACGGCGACTTCTAAAGAAGCCGAAGAGCTCAGGCCAGCGCCTTGTGGAACATTGCCGCTAATAACCAGTGAGGCACCGCCAAAATCGGCATGACGCAGTTGCAAGTGTTTTACCACACCGCGCACATAATCAGCCCAGCGGTATTGCGCATGGGGGACAATTGGTTCATCCAGAGAGAATATATCTTGCTGATTGTCATAATCAGCCGCAATAACATGTATCTGGCGGTCATCGCGTTTGCTGCAACTGATGACGGTTTCATAATCAATGGCGCAGGGCAGCACAAAGCCATCGTTATAATCGGTATGCTCGCCGATAAGATTGACGCGGCCCGGCGCTTTGATAGTGATATCAGGGTTATGGCTAAACTGTTGGCGGAAAATGGCCTGGGTATGCTGTTTTAAACTCATTATTTGACTCCGGCTTCTCGATAATGGACATCACTTACTGCCCGCAGGTGTTCAGCCGCCTGTTCCGCTGTAAGGTCTCGCTGGGTTTCGGCCAGCATTTCATAACCCACCATAAATTTACGTACCGATGCAGAGCGCAGTAATGGCGGATAAAAATGTGCATGTAGCTGCCAGTGTGTATTGTCCTCCGCGTTATAAGGTGCGCCGTGCCATCCCATGGAATAAGGGAAAGAACATGAGAACAAATTGTCGTAGCGGCTGGTCAGTTTTTTCAGTGCAATAGCCAGGTCGTGGCGCTGTTCATCCGATAAATCTTCTAAGCGCAGAACATGAGATTTTGGTAGCAGCAAGGTTTCAAACGGCCACGCCGCCCAGTAGGGCACCACGGCTAACCAGTGCTCAGTTTCAACCACTGTTCTGCTGCCATCACGGCGCTCACGTTTGGCATAATCGAGCAGCATCGGCGATTGATATTGTTGAAGATATTGCTGTTGCAGGCGGTCTTCCCGTGCAGCTTCATTGGGCAGGAAGCTATTCGCCCAAATTTGCCCATGCGGATGGGGGTTCGAGCAGCCCATAGCTGCACCTTTATTTTCAAACACTTGTACCCACGGGTATGTTTTACCCAACTCGGTACTTTGTTGTTGCCAGGTCTGGATGACATCTTCCAGCGCTGCCAGTGTTAGCTGCGGCAAGGTTTTACTGTGATCCGGTGAAAAGCAAATGACCCTGCTGGTACCGCGTGCGCTCTGGCTGCGCATCAAGGGATCATCACTTTGCGGTGCAGCAGGGGTATCCGGCATCAGCGCGGCAAAGTCATTGGTAAACACATAGGTTGAGCGGTAATCAGGGTTGACGTCACCCGTTACCCGGGTATTACCAGGGCATAAGAAGCAATCCGGATCGTGCGCCGGCAAACTCTCGGTCGAAGGCGACTCTTGCTGGCCTTGCCAGGGGCGCTTGGCCCGATGAGGCGATACCAATACCCACTGATCACTTAATGGGTTATATCTGCGGTGTGGATGATCCACAGGGTTAAAATCAGTCATAACAATACCTTAATCGGGATAGCCCTGAGGATTCTGTGATTGCCAGCGCCAGGTGTCAGCCGCCATTTCGCCCAACGAACGGCTGACTCGCCAGCCCAGTTGTTGCGCGGCTTTGGTGGGATCCGCCCAATAAGCCGAAAGATCGCCGTCACGACGCGGTGCAAAATGGTAGGCCAGTGGTTTGCCACAAGCTTTGCTGAATGCTTCGACCACTTGTAAGACACTGTGACCGACACCCGCACCTAAATTGAAAATATGTACGCCAGGTTGATTGTGTAACTTTTTCATTGCGACAACATGGCCGTCAGCTAAATCGACCACATGAATATAGTCCCGTACCCCAGTGCCATCAGGGGTTGGATAGTCATTGCCAAATATTGCCAGTGATTCACGACGGCCTACGGCAACCTGTGCAATAAACGGCATCAAGTTGTTAGGGATGCCCTGTGGGTCTTCCCCCATCAATCCTGACGGATGGGCTCCAACCGGATTGAAATAGCGCAGAATGGTCATGTTCCATTGTGGATCAGCCAGTTGCATATCTTGCAGGATTTGCTCAACCATTAATTTGCTGCGGCCATAGGGGCTGGAAGGCGAGCCGGTTGGGAAGCTTTCGACATAAGGAATTTGCGGCTGATCACCATACACGGTGGCGGATGAACTGAAGATAAAGTTTTTGACTTGAGCAGAGCGCATCGCTTCCAGTAAGACCAAAGTACCATAGACATTATTATTGTAATATTCCAATGGCTTACTGACGGATTCGCCGACAGCTTTCAAGCCAGCAAAATGAATAACTGCATCAATAGAATGAGTGGCAAATATCTTATCGAGTAAGGCGCGATCACGGATATCCCCCTGATAAAATTCAGGTGTGTAACCGGTCAATTGATCTATCCGGGCTAATACGCTGGATTTGCTATTACAAAGGTTGTCGAGGATCACTGGCGTGTGGCCAGCTTCAATCAATTGCACACAGGTATGGCTACCAATGTAACCGCTACCACCTGTTACCAGAACGTACATAAAAGACTCCTCGAATGACTTTTGTCTAAGAAAGATAGCATGCCATTATGTGAGAAAAGGTGATCTGTGCTCAATAATGGAATCGTTTACATTTAATTTTATCGTAGCTTAAACTCTGTGAAGGTATAAATACAGGGGAATGAACAATGATAGGCAAAAAAAGGAGAGAAAACTCAGGTATGACAAAGATAACCACAGTGGTAGCGTTCTCATCCATTCATTTAGCAGGAATGTCCTGCTAATGACACGCTATGGCCCGATACCAGTGAATCAAATGGTATCGGGTCTTGTCAGTAAAAATCAGTGGGCGGAATAAAGCGGGTAGGTAAAGAACAGCAAGTGCATTAAATTCAGACCGAAATGGAATGCCACGGCAACCCACAAACGGCCACTCCATAGCCATGCTAAGCCATAAATAACTCCCGCCAGAGCAGCGAACACCATTAACAGCGCGCCACCGGCAAAATGCGCGGCACCGAATAACAGCGCGGTAAGCAGCAGTGCTGGATAGTTCCCGATGCACTGACTTAGGCGTTGCTGTAAATAACCACGGAATAGCGCCTCTTCGGCCAGGCAAACAAAAAATATGTTGGCCATAATAAAGGAGCCAACCCATGACGGAGTGTGCATTTCAACTTTCAAACCGCCTAGCGCGACCGCCAGCAGTAACAAGGCAGGGATACTGACAATCAAACCTAACCAACTGAACCCGCTAACTGAGAGATGCTTTTTGGCAACAAACAAGGTGGGGAGGCAAGCGAGTAAAATAAAGGGAACCAATGCCTTATCAAGATTGTAATACATGGTGAAGGGGGCGCTCAGTGGCCCTACTTTTACGCGGTCTAACACTTTCAAGTTGTTAAAACCAGGAATCAGGTGCAGGAATAAGGCAACAGCGGCGAGTACCAAAAGCAATTCTAATCCGGCGGCCAGCCATTTCTGTTGACGATATTTATTTAGTAGCAGCGCAACCACCAGTGTCAGCAACAGAAATGCCGCCGAGGGTAATGTCAGAACACCGTGATAAAGGGCAATTGATAAGGATAAAGCCAAGAGAAACAGGGAAAGTACCCGGTTAATTGATAAGAAAAGCAGCGATGCCGCAAGTACGCCCCACATAGGTCATCCTTTGTTTATGTAGCTCTACAATATTCGAAGTCAGATAACTCAAACCATTATCTTCCGCCAGCCTTAATAAGGGCTGACGGTTGGAATAATAACATAGGTGGTTGGGCATAAACTTCAGGTAAATGGGGTCAACCTTTCATTATTTTTAGATAAATAAAATAGATAATTCTGATACATTCAACCGGATAATTTTTCCTGCTGATATTGATAAATATCGCCATCAGGAATAAAGGTTAGCCGGTGGGTAATGCATTGCGGCGCATCTTCTGCGTGGTGAGACACAAACAACAATTGTGTCTCACCCTCACTGATCATCACATCAATAAAACGACGCACTAACAAGCGGTTAAGTGGATCTAATCCTTGCAATGGTTCGTCGAGAATCAGTAGTGCAGGGTGTTTTACCAGCGCTCTGGCGATCAGGGCCAAACGCTGTTGCCCCCACGATAAGCTATGGAAAGGCTGATCGGCGGTCGCGGCAGAAAACCCCAGTAATGCCAGCCATTGATCGGCAAGTTGTTGTTGCCGGTCTGATACGGCCTGATAAATACCAATTGAATCGAAAAAGCCCGATAAAATCACCGTGCGCAGATTGGTACTGACACGGTAATCCAAATGCAAACTGCTGCTGACATAACCGATATGGCGCTTAATATCCCAGATGGTTTCCCCACTGCCACGACGGCGGCCAAACAGTGTTAAATCATTACTGTAACCTTGTGGATGATCACCTGTGATTAGGCTGAGTAAAGTTGATTTCCCAGCACCATTCTGGCCGATAATCTGCCAATGCTCGCCTGGATTCACCTGCCAACTCAAGTTATGCAAGATAGGGCGTTCATTGTACTCCACCACTCCATTTTTCAATACAATCAGAGGATTGTCTTGCGATAAATGAACTTGCTGCTGTGGATTTTCTGTTTCTGGCAGTAACAATCCCTCAAGATTTTCGCTGTGGGCCAGTTGAGCAATCAGTGCTTGGGAAAGGATCTGCTGACGCGGGCCAGTGTGGGTCAATTGGCAATCCGCGAGTACGCCGACGTATTGCACAAAATCGGGAATATCATCAAAGCGGTTAAGCACCAAAACCAGTGTGACACCGTGCGCTGCAAGTGTGGACAGCATGCCGGCTAACTGCGCACGGGCGGCCACATCCAAACCATCAAACGGCTCATCCAGAATCAGCAAGTCGGGTTGAGGCATCAGTGCCCGGCATAACAATGTCTTGCGGGTTTCACCGGTCGAAAGATACTTAAAGCGGCGGGAGAGCAAATGACTAATGCCAAATTGTTCTGCCAGTTGCTGGCAGCGTTGCGAATCGCTGAATTCTTCCTGGATGATTTCGGCTGTGGTGCGCCCGGTGTCATCTTCATCGGCGCTGAGTAAATCGGTGTTATTACGCTGCCACTCTTCGCTGACTAACTGTTGCAGTTGCTCGAAAGACAAACGCACAATATGGTTGAAATTGCTCTGGCGACTGCCACCAAGCAGGATAAGTTCTCCCGCTAAAGCCTTGGCCAGCGACGATTTACCACTGCCATTGGCACCAACAAATGCCCAGCTATCCCCTGACTGCTGCTTACCACCAGAAGAGATACGTAACTCTGGCAAGATGAGTGTCCGGGTGTCGCTCAGACGAAAACAACCTTGCGTTATTTGCAATTCAGACATCATCTTTCCCATATTCTGCAACACAATAATAGGTGTAGGAATAGGCGGGAAGGGGCAAAATGTCAACAGGTAAATGCTTATCTAAGACTGCTGACAAAGTTAAATGAAGGGGAATCGTGCCGTTGGGGTCGTAACGGCGTAAGCCGTCGGAGTGCCCCTAGGTGCGGTCACCCCTTCACAAACTGAACTATAAATAGCTTTGCTATTAACCTCAGGTAAATGCTTATCTACGGTTGATAACTAACGTGAATTACTCAACACAGTGTGGCGATGATGACCCGATCAGCATTGAACTGGGCAATAACATCACTTCCCACGCGCAAATTCAGTTTGTGTAATTCGCTATTATTCTGTGTCGAGCAGAGACTGGCTCCACCTGCCAGCGTCACGATAACCTCACTGTGTTCATTGCCCGGCTCGATACTACTAACGGTGCCCGGCAGCGAATTATCCGCTGCCCCCGCGAGCGCTTGATCAGTGATAAGTTTTATCCAGGGCGCTTTGATCAATGCCAACACTTCTTTACCCGCTGCCAATTGTAACCGGTCGGCACTTTGCTGGGTTATCGCCGCAGATAAGCGAGTTTTCCTATCGGATAACAGAATATTGACGTGTTGCTGAACCTGCTGATGGTCACGCTCAATGACGGTGCCGAAGAATTGATTACGAGCGCTGGTTTGCAGTGAAAAACGAGAAATTGCGGCCAACAAGCTATCCAGTGGCATTGAGTCGTCTTTCAGAGTATCAAAGGCTTTTTGCTGAATCTGCGCCAGCAAATCATAGAGCTGAATTAAACGCTCGCCATAGCGAGTCAGAAAAGCACCGCCGCCACCTTTGCCACCCGTTGCCCGCTCGACTAATATTTCTTCAGCTAATGTATTCATTTCATTGATGGCATCCCAGGCGCTTTTATAGCTAATCCCGGCGAGTTTCGCGCCCTGACTGATTGACCCGGTATTTTGTATTTGTTTCAGTAATGAGATACGTCGTGGATCGGCAAACAGTCGCTGCTGAAGTTTTAAAGTGAGTAGGATTTCGGCCTGCATGATTTTTAGCTCCAGCGGGAAACGCGTATTGTGACTCAACAATCGATGTATATCCAATGAACATCAAGTGCGTAGCGCTAAAGCCCCAATCGCACGTTTGGCAGGTTACATTCTTTTCGTGTGGGTTAGAATAACTGCATTCATTCATTGCTTATATAATTTACACAGAATGATATCTATTGGTTATTGTGATAACGTGGGTTATCGCTCTATAAAGTAGTTATGAGAGGTTAGTATGTTAGATCTTTTGAAAAGCCTGCTTTTTGCTGTGGTCATGGTACCCGTAGTGATGGCAGTGATTTTGGGCATGATCTATGGGCTGGGTGAGGTGTTTAACATCATCTCTAAAACGGGTCACACGAAAGAACGCTCTTAATGAGATAACTGCTGTTTCTGACGCGGTTGTATTCACTTCATAAATGCCTGGCGGATTAACGCCGGGCATTTTCGTTTTTATCTTTTGCTTCATTATCTTCACTTCTGCTGTGACAACTCAAGATACCTCACATCTAGCCGATAAATTACATGACCTGCCCATGATGTTACGTTATATTTCAGCGTATATAGCGGTATCACTCATGCGGAGAACAAGATGAAGAATCAATACGGTAAAGTGAATAAATGGGTTGCGAGTGCGGTGTTGCTGGCAGCATTTTCCAGTTCTGCCATGGCGGCAGATATCACAGTTTTCGCGGCTGCCTCTTTGACCAATGCGCTGCAAGATATCGCAGCACAGTATAAGAAAGAGAAGCAAGTTGAAGTGGTGGCCTCTTACGCATCATCCTCCACTCTGGCTCGCCAGATTGAGCAGGGTGCCCCGGCGGACTTATTTATCTCTGCTGATCAACAATGGATGGATTATGCCATTGATAAGCAACAAATGGTCGCTAATACCCGCTTTACCCTGTTAGGTAATGAGTTAGTATTGATTGCGCCAAAAGACAGCAAAATTACCAAAGTCGAGATTGATAAAAAAACAGATTGGAAGAAATTGTTAGAAGGTGGCCGTCTGGCGGTTGGCGATCCTGATCATGTTCCTGCCGGGATTTATGCCAAAGAGTCACTGGAGAATTTAGGTGCCTGGACAACTTTAGCCCCAGAAATGGCACGAGCCAATAACGTGCGCAGTGCTATGGCACTGGTCGAACGGGCAGAAGCGCCGCTGGGTATTGTCTATGGCTCAGATGCTATAGCCAGCGATAAAGTGAAAGTTGTGGGGGTATTCCCGGCAGCAAGTCATAAGCCGGTTGAATACCCAATGGCAATTGTTAAAGGTCATGAAAATCCTACCGTTACTGCTTTTTATGATTACCTGAAAAGCCCGGCAGCGGCTGTTATTTTCGAAAAATATGGATTTACCACACGCTAATGATATTGAGTGAGTATGAGTGGCAGGCCATTATTCTGAGCCTGAAGGTTTCCGGTGTGGCGGTGGTGTGCAGTTTGCCGTTAGGTATTTTGATGGCGTGGATTTTAGTGCGCTGCCGTTTCCCCGGGAAGTCTTTGTTAGATAGTGTTATTCACTTGCCACTGGTGCTGCCGCCAGTGGTTATTGGTTATTTGCTGTTGATAAGCATGGGCCGACGCGGTTTTATTGGCGAGTGGCTTTATAGCTGGTTTGGCATTAATTTCAGTTTCAGTTGGCGTGGTGCGGCATTGGCCTCGGCGGTGGTGGCTTTCCCGCTGATGGTCAGGGCAATTCGTTTGGCGTTAGAGGCAGTTGATACCCGTCTGGAACTGGCGGCGCGCACCCTTGGAGCAAATCCGTGGCGGGTGTTTTTCACTATCACGCTGCCGCTTTCTTTACCGGGTGTGATAGCCGGCACGGTACTCTCTTTTGCCCGTTCGCTGGGGGAGTTTGGTGCCACCATCACTTTCGTTTCCAATATTCCCGGCGAAACCCGCACCATTCCATTGGCTATGTACACCCTGATTGAAACGCCCGGCGCTGAAGCGGCGGCGGCAAGGTTATGTGTTATCGCCATTATTCTGTCGCTGGTTTCTCTGTTGTTGTCTGAATGGCTGGCCCGTTGGGGTAAAAAGCGCATGGGGGTACCATGCTAGAACTGGATTTCAGCCAACAACTGGGTGATTTGCATTTACAAGTGAGCACTAATTTACCCGCCCAAGGTATTACCGCTATTTTTGGATTATCGGGGGCTGGTAAAACATCGCTGATCAATGTGATTGGTGGTTTGACTCGTCCGCAGCAAGGCAAAGTTGTGCTTAATGGCCGGGTGCTGGTGGATGCAGAACAGAATATTTATCTGCCACCGGAAAAACGGCAGGTAGGTTATGTCTTTCAGGATGCGCGTTTGTTCCCCCATTATCGCGTAATGGGTAACTTGCAATATGGTATGAACCCGTCAATGCGCGGGCAGTTTGATACTATTGTAGGATTACTGGGGATTGAGGCGCTATTAGGGCGCTTCCCGTTAACCCTTTCTGGTGGTGAAAAACAGCGGGTAGCAATTGGCCGTGCCTTGCTGACCGCCCCTGAGCTGTTGTTGATGGATGAGCCTTTAGCCTCACTGGATTTGCCGCGCAAACGGGAACTGTTGCCGTATCTGGAACGGCTGGCGCAAGACGTCAATACACCGATATTGTATGTCAGCCACAGCATGGATGAGATTTTACGTTTGGCGGATCAAGTGGTGGTGATGGATGCAGGTAAAGTTCGCGCTGTTGGTGGCCTGGAAGAGGTGTGGGCCAGTAGTGCATTGCGTCCGTGGCTGCAACGGGAAGAGCCGAGCAGCATTTTGCGGGTGAGTGTCATTGGTCATCATGACCGTTACGCGATGACGGCACTGGCATTAGGCGACCAGCGGCTATGGGTCGGAAAGCTGGAGGCGCAAGAGGGCGATTCAATGCGTATCCGGATAAATGCGGCCGATGTCTCATTGGTATTACAGCCCCCGCAAAACAGCAGTATTCGCAATATTTTGCCCGCTAAAATAGCCGAATGCCTTGAAGTTGATGGGCAGGTCGATGTCAAACTGGCTGTTGGCGACCAATGGTTATGGGCAAGAATTACACCATGGGCGCGGGATGAACTGGGGCTGAAACCCGGTCAGTGGGTATACGCACAGATAAAAAGTGTGTCGTTTAATCGTAAGAATTGAGAGATATAAACCTCTACAACTCGATCTTAAGTGGTGAGGATAGGCAGAAGAGTAAAGCGTCCGCGCCAGGACGGCGCGGCTCGAGCCCCCAGGGAAGGGTTTACGGCGTCTTTACGATCTGCCTGTCTTCACCGCTGCGAGCTTTTTTTAACAAACTCGATTATGCCAGCACATGCTGGCGGATAACTGCAGCAATGCCCGGTTGTTCATTATCGGCAATCACCAGATCGGCCCGTTGTTTGATGGCATCAGCGCTGTTGCCCATCGCCACACCTAAACCGGCGCTCTCAAGCATGCTCAGGTCGTTAAAATTATCACCAAAAGCGACCACATCTTTCATGCTCAAACCTTGAGATTCAACCCATTGTTGCAGGCGCATCCCTTTGCTGTTCCCAGCTTGGGCGATATCCACCTGATCATGCCACGACCATTCACATGCCAGCCCCATTTCATCTTCTACTTTGCTCGCAAATGTTTTTAGCTGGTCGATATCAGCATGGGAGGTGGCAAATTTCCAAATAGCATTGGCGCTGTGGGCGGCATCTAACAAGCTATCGACATGAAGCAGGGTCGGGCGTTGGGCAATGGGTAATGATTCGGCCCAATTGAGGGAGCGCACGACATGTCCGCTACTCTGTTGATAAAGCATCGCATCGTCGACATACATCAGCCCGTGGATATCACTTTGCTCTAGCAACTGTAATACCTGAACCGCCTGCTGAGGTTCTAATGGGTTGGAGTCTAAAACTTTTTTGGCTTGATAATCATATATGTAAGTGCCATTACAGCAAATTGCCGGGGTATCGAGTTCGAGCGCCTGATAAAACGGATGAATCGCCACATGATGGCGGCCCGTGACGACCACAACCTTGGCTCCTCCAGCGCGGGCTTGCGCCAGTGCGGACAAAGATTCTGGCAAAATACGTTTCTTGCTGTCGAGCAGCGTTCCATCCAAATCCAATGCAATAATACGGTATGTCATAGTGATGCTAATCCCAAGGCGAGAAATAATATGCTTGAATAGTATTTTCTGATGGTACACCGGATAAGCCGTTGATTAAACCTGACTGGGGTTGGTCAGCATCATTAGTTTTAAAATGCGCGATGGTAGACCTGCTCAGTCAGGTAAGCTAGGGTATCAATCATGCGTTAATAAAAAATAGTGTTGCCCAACAAGCTCGACTAAGGAGTAAAAATGAAGCAAGTGGTTTACGTGGCAAGCCCAGACAGTCAGCAGATCCATGTCTGGCAATTAGGTTCCACCGGTGAATTAACCTTACTGCAAACGGTGGAAGTACCGGGCCAGGTGCAGCCGATGACAATCAATCCGAACCAACGTCATCTGTATGTTGGCGTTCGTCCTGATTTTGGCATCGTCAGCTATAACATTGCCGATGATGGCACCTTGACTGCCGCCGGTATGGCGCCGTTGCCAGGTAGCCCAACTCATATTGGTACGGATCTGCAAGGCCGTTTTCTGTTCTCTGCTTCTTACAGTTTCAACTGTGTCAGTATCAGCCCTATTGATGAGCACGGTGTGGTGCAAGCGCCTATTCAGCAACTTGATGATCTACCCGCGCCACACTCGGCAAATATTGACCCAACCAATCAAATCCTGCTGGTACCTTGTCTGAAAGAAGACAAAGTGCGCTTATTTGATTTGAGCGCTGAGGGCAAATTGACGCCACACGCGCAGGCGGCTGTGACGGTTGCCGCTGGTGCAGGCCCGCGTCATATGGCTTTCCACCCTAATCAGCAGGTGGCTTATTGTGTCAATGAGCTGAATAGCTCGGTTGATGTATACCAAATCAGCGATAACGGCCAAGAATATAAGATCATTCAAACATTAGATGCTATGCCTGCTGGCTTTACAGACACCCGTTGGGCGGCTGATATCCACATCACGCCAAATGGCCGCCATTTGTACATTAGCGACCGTACTGCCAGTCTGTTGGGGATTTTTAGTGTTTCTGAAGACGGGCGTGAGATTGCGTTGGTTGGACACCATCAGACTGAAGCCCAGCCGCGCGGTTTTAATATTGATCACAGCGGTCAGTTCCTGATCTCTTCCGGCCAGAAATCTGATCATATCGCAGTGTATCGTATCGATCAGCATAGCGGCGAGTTGACAACCCTCCACCGCTATCCGGTTGGGAAAGGCCCAATGTGGGTCAGCATTGGTACACCAAGGGTGTAAATGATCAACTTAACGGCCTGAAAGGGCCGTTTTCATATTAAATAGTTATGAAAATCCATGTCCATTTAGCAATCAGGATGATTGCGGGTATACCCCTAAGGGGTATAGTATAATGAAAGGAATTTATGACGGACATTTTTCTCAGCCAAGGTTTTGCCTCTTTTACCCGAAAAGAAGGGATTGTTGATCAGGATATAAAAGATGCTGTTTCCGAGATGGATAAAGGTCTTATAGATGTCACTCTGGGAAATGGCCTTTACAAGAAACGTATCGCCAAAAAGGGGCAAGGTAAGCGCAGGAGTTATCGGGTTATTATCGCATTTCGAAGTGGTAAAAACGTATTTCTGCTGTATGGGTTTACCAAAAATGAACGGGATAACATAAACATAAAAGAGTTATTGGCGTTCAGAGCATTAGCAAAAGTCTATTTTAATTTTACTGAGGGCGACCTGCAAAAATTGGTTGCCAGTAACAAACTACGTAAGGTGTGCCGATGAGTAAAATTTTGTCTTCAATCCATCAGGAGATACAAAGCCTGCATGAAGCCGGTTTTGTCGATACGGTAACAATGCAAGACTTTGATGCCCAATGTATTGAGCCAGTAAAAAATTATTCACCGAATGATATTAAAGCGATAAGGGAGCGAGAAAAGGTTAGCCAACCTATTTTCGCGCTCTATCTTAATGTCAGCAAAAAGGCAGTCCAAAAATGGGAGCGGGGTGAAACCATTCCCAGTTCTTCGGCCCTAAAATTATTATCCATCGTTGATAAACGCGGTTTGCAAATATTGGCTTAAAGCACAAGGTTAACTGTGATTTTCCACCGCACCTGCCACCGCATCGGTCAGTCGGGTTAATGCTTCTGACGAGATAATATAAGGTGGCATCAGGTAAATCAGCTTACCGAAGGGCCTGATCCATACCCCTTGTTCAACAAAACCGCGTTGCAGGCGAGCGACGTTAACCGGTTCCTTCATTTCCACCACCCCGATAGCCCCTAATACCCGCACATCAGCCACGGCCTGATGTTTTATCAGCGGTAACAATGTTTGTTTCAATTGAATTTCGATGGAAGCCACTTGCTGTTGCCAGTGATTCTCTGCCAATAGACTCAGGCTGGCCGAGGCCACTGCGCAAGCTAGCGGGTTTGCCATAAATGTCGGCCCATGCATAAAGCACCCGGCATCACCGTTACTGATGGTTTCTGCCACTTTTCGGGTGGTCAGTGTGGCGGATAAGGTCAAATAGCCACCAGTGAGTGCCTTACCTAAACAGAGAATATCCGGCACGATTTGCGCGTGTTCAGAGGCAAAAAGTTTGCCGGTACGGCCAAATCCTGTGGCGATTTCATCAGCAATCAACAAAATATTATATTGATCGCACAAAGCCCTGACCTCGCGCAGATAGGCGGGGTGATAGATACGCATCCCTCCTGCGCCTTGCACTATTGGCTCCAAAATCACCGCCGCAATATCACCGGCGTGCTTTGCTATCATCGCAGCAAAATCGGTGATGTCTTCCGGGTTCCATACCTCATCAAAGCGGCTTTGTGGCGCGGTGGCGAACAGATTTTCAGCTAAATAACCTTGATACAAACTGTGCATAGAATTCTGCGGGTCACACACTGACATCGCGCCGAAGGTATCGCCATGATAGCCGTGGCGCAGGGTCAAAATCCGCTGCCGCCGTTCCCCTTTGGCCTGCCAGTATTGCAATGCCATTTTCAGTGCAACCTCGACTGCCACCGAGCCAGAATCAGCCAGAAACACGCATTCCAGCGCCGGCGGGGTCATGGCGACCAGTTGTTGGCAAAGTTTCACCGCTGGCGGGTGGGTAATACCGCCAAACATCACATGCGACATCTTATCCAACTGCTGATGTGCCGCCTGATTCAGTGCCGGGTGGTTGTATCCGTGAATCGCCGCCCACCATGAAGACATGCCATCAATCAGACGTCGGCCATCGGCCAGTTGCAGCTCAACACCTTCGGCGGCAACTACCGGATAGCAGGGCAGTGGGTCAGTCATTGAAGTGTAGGGATGCCAGATATGGCGTTGATCAAAAGCCAGGTCAGAAGGTGTCATGAGAATGAGTTGTAAACCAAAATGATTCAAGAATGGTTGACAGTATATCGAGTTTATTTACACTGACGACACTTTTTTCTCTTCTTTGGAGAGGCCGTAATGGCAAATTCTATTCGCTGGACAGTCGGGCAAGCCCAGGCCCTGTTTGAAAAACCGTTGTTGGATTTATTATTTGAAGCTCAGCAGATTCATCGTCAGCATTTTGATCCACGCCAGGTTCAAGTCAGCACTTTGTTGTCGATTAAAACCGGTGCTTGCCCGGAGGATTGCAAATATTGTCCACAGAGTTCGCGTTACAAAACCGGGCTGGAAAGTGAGCGATTAATGCAGGTCGAGCAAGTGCTGGAATCCGCGAAAAAAGCCAAAGCTGCGGGTTCAACTCGTTTTTGTATGGGAGCGGCCTGGAAAAATCCACATGAGCGCGATATGCCTTATCTGGAAAAAATGGTCGAAGGCGTCAAGGCGATGGGTATGGAAACCTGCATGACCTTGGGGACTTTGGACAAACAGCAAGCCCACCGTTTGGCAGACGCCGGATTAGATTATTACAATCACAATCTGGATACCTCGCCGGAATTCTACGGCAGCATCATCACCACCCGCAGTTATCAGGAGCGGCTTGATACCCTAAGCGAAGTGCGCGATGCCGGGATCAAAGTCTGTTCCGGCGGCATTGTTGGGCTGGGCGAAACGGTGCGTGACCGCGCCGGGTTGCTGGTGCAACTGGCAAATTTGCCTAAACCACCGGAAAGTGTGCCGATCAACATGCTGGTCAAAGTGAAAGGTACGCCGCTGGAAAATAACGACGATGTGGATGCTTTCGAGTTTATTCGCACCATCGCGGTTGCTCGCATTATGATGCCAACCTCTTATGTGCGGCTCTCCGCTGGCCGTGAGCAGATGAATGAACAAACGCAGGCCATGTGCTTTATGGCTGGAGCGAATTCCATTTTCTATGGCTGCAAATTACTCACCACGCCGAATCCGGAAGAAGATAAAGATTTACAGCTATTCCGCAAATTGGGGCTGAACCCGCAGCAGACCGCGACTTCCCATGGTGATCGTGAACAGCAACAGGTTTTGACCGAGCAATTATTGCACGGCGACTCCTTGCCCGAAGACTCGGTTCAATTTTATAACGCGGCCCACTGATGAGCTGGCAGAACAAAATAGATCTCGGCCTGCAACAGCGGCACGAGGCAGCCGCTTATCGTTGCCGTCAAGTCAATGATGGGGCGAATGGGCGCTGGTTACACACTGGTGCGCAGCAATATCTCAACTTTTCCAGCAATGACTATTTGGGATTGAGTCAGGATCCCGCGGTGATTGCGGCCTGGCAACAAGGGGCGCAGCGCTATGGCGTGGGGAGCGGTGGCTCCGGTCATGTTACGGGCTATAGCTTGCCGCATGCCCAATTGGAACAACAATTGGCTGACTGGCTGGGTTATCCGCGCGCTTTGTTGTTTATCTCCGGCTTTGCCGCCAATCAGGCTGTATTGACGGCGTTAACCGCTGCGGATGACCGAATTCTGGCGGATAAGCTCAGTCACGCCTCTTTGCTGGAGGCCGCTGCACACTCTCCGGCACAACTTCGACGTTTTGCTCACAATCAACCTGATTCACTGCAAAAACTGCTTAATAAGCCGTGTTCAGGTCAAACTTTGGTGGTGACAGAAGGCGTTTTTAGCATGGATGGCGACAGTGCACCGTTGGCGGCGATACAGCAACATACGGCGGCGGCGGGGGGCTGGTTATTGGTAGACGACGCTCATGGTATCGGCGTGCGGGGGGCTGCGGGGCGGGGAAGTTGTGAGTTGCAAGGTGTGAAACCTGAACTGCTGGTGGTGACTTTTGGTAAGGCGTTTGGCTTAAGTGGTGCGGCGGTGTTGTGTCAGGAGCCGGTAGCCGAGTACTTGCTGCAATATGCCCGTCACCTGATTTACAGCACGGCAATGCCACCGGCGCAGGCCTGTGCTCTGCAAGCCGCGCTACTGCGTATTCAGCAAGGTGATGATTTGCGCCAACGCCTCCAGCAACGCATCACGCAATTTCGCTGCGGTGCAGCAGCTTTACCGCTGCAATTAGGGGCATCTGACACGGCGATTCAGCCACTATTGGTCGGCGACAATCAACAGACCGTGGCATTGGCAGAACAGCTACGCGCTGCGGGCTTGTGGGTGACGGCTATTCGCCCGCCGACAGTTCCTCCCGGTGGCGCAAGATTGCGTATTACCCTGAGTGCCGCCCATCAGAGTGATGATATTGACCGGTTGTTGGAGGTGCTACATGGCGTTTGTCACTGAAAATTCACCGCCAGCAAGAGCCAGCAAACCCACAGTAAATCAGCTAACAGTAAATAAACCGGCAATTGCTGCGGCTTTTAGTCGAGCGGCTGGCAGTTACGATACCGCCGCCGATTTGCAACGGGAAACCGGTAATGCCTTGTTGGCACTCGGCGTACCGCATCCGGGGATGTCAGTATTGGATGCTGGTTGTGGTACTGGGCATTTCAGCCGTCTTTGGCGCGAGCGCGGTAAGCAGGTTATTGCATTGGATCTGGCTGCGGGCATGTTGGAGCACGCCCGTCAGCACAAAGCTGCCGATGACTACCTTCTTGGGGATATTGAGAATATTCCGCTGCCAGATCAATCCGTTGATATCTGTTTTAGCAATTTAGCGGTGCAGTGGTGCACCGATTTATCTGTGGCGCTGGCCGAACTGTATCGGGTCACGCGCCCTGGGGGGATCATTCTGTTTTCCACTTTGGCCGACGGCTCTCTGGATGAATTGGGGCAGGCGTGGCAACAGGTGGATGGTAAGCGGCATGTGAATGATTTCCTCTCATTTCAGCATATCAGCGCGGTTTGTCAGGGATATCGCCACACCCTGACACCGCAGACATATCAGCAACAGTTTCCGAATGTCATCGCCCTTATGCGCTCGCTACAGGGCATTGGTGCCACGCATTTACATCAAGGGCGCAAGGCTGGATTGAATGGCCGCAAGCGCCTCATGGCCTTGCAGCACGCTTATAGCATGCAATCTGGTTACTACCCACTGAGTTACCATTTAGTTTATGGGGTTATTTATCGTGATTAAACGTTGGTTTATCACCGGCACAGATACTGATGTCGGTAAGACAGTTGCCAGTTGTGCTTTGCTACAAGCCGCAGCCCTCCAAGGCTTTCGTACCGCCGGTTATAAACCGGTGGCATCCGGTAGCCAGATGACAGCCGATGGCTTGCGTAACAGCGATGCGCTGGCATTACAGGCGAACAGCACTCAAACATTGTCTTATGCACAGGTGAATCCGCTGACATTACTGGAGGCCACCTCACCGCATATTGCCAGCGTTAGTGAAGGGCAGGAGATTCATTTGCCGGTCTTATCACAAGGTTTACGCCAACTTGAGCAATCGGCTGACTGGATATTAGTCGAAGGAGCGGGGGGCTGGTTTACGCCACTTTCGTCACAGGCGACGTTTGCCGACTGGGTGCAGCAGGAACAATTGCCGGTGATAATGGTTGTTGGGGTAAAACTGGGTTGCATCAATCATGCGCTGTTAACGGCTTTGGCGATTGAGCAAGCGGGATTATCGCTGGCAGGCTGGGTGGCGAATGAGGTGATAGCGGCAGGACGGCGGCAAACTGAATACATGGCAACACTGAAACAGATGATAAACGCGCCGTTATTGGGCGTTGTTCCCCATCTTGCGGATTTGACCACTTCTCCTGTGACAGAGCGACGTGATCTTGATCGCTATCTGGATCTGAGTTTATTGGCAGTGCACCGCCGCCCAGATTAAAGGTAAATACGGATTTTTAGCCATTTAGTGACTAAAAGGGCTAATACCTGTTATTAGCCCACTATTTCGTTTGGCACAAATCGGCTGTTGTCCACCGCAGTATTGAGCCATATCAACTGACCAAATGCTCAATAATCATATTTTCATCCAACTGATCTAACGTTCCTTGCGCTACATTTCGTCCACCAGCCATCAGGCAGAATCTATCTGCAACATGTTGAATAAACGGCAATCGATGTTCGACTAACAATACCGTCATGCCAAGGCTACGGCTAAGTTTTTGCAGAATATTGCCGATATCTTCACTCAGTGGCGGCAACGTGCCGTTACCTGGTTCATCAAGAATAAGCAATTCAGGTTCGGCGACCAGTGCGCGAGCAATCGCCAACTGTTGTTGCTGATGACGGGTAAGTTCCCCACCTCGTTGATGGCGTTTGTCATATAACAGGGGAAACAACTCAAAAATCCAGCCCGGAATATGGCGTGATTTATGTCCAGCGAGCACGGCTATTAACATATTCTCCTCAACACTCATTTGGGAGAATATCTGTTGCCCTTGCGGAACATAGCCGATACCCAGTGCAGTGCGCCCCTCAACAGGTTGCTGTAACAAATTCTGCGGCGGTTCATGGTTAGGCTGCCAGGTCATGGTGCCACTCATAATGGGCAGATGGCCCATGATGCAATTAATTAATGTGGTTTTCCCTACGCCATTGCGTCCAATCAGGCAGGTACATTGGCCGCGAGGAATCTCCAGATTGATATCCCAAAGAATATGGTTCTGACCATAGTATTGATTTACAGCGGTTAAACTCAGCATCAGTGCTTCTCCTCAGTCGATCTCAGTTATTCACAGGTATCCCGGTGTTCTGTAACGGCTAGTGAAGAATTAACCAGCAAATCTGCATACCTGGTAGCGGCAGCACTGCATAAAACACCACATTTCTAGCGGGTGGTTGCGAGCATCAATATATGAAGCAACTCTTGGGCCAAGTTGTGATGAGTGAGGATAAAATAGGTATGTTAACGGGCTGTAAATGGTTTTTGCGCAAACGGGGAAAAGAAAACGATTAAAACAACCGGAGGGGCAATGATGGGGGAGCAATTATTGCACTCAAGCAGTGCCAGAGAGGAGATAATGGTGCAATAAAAATACAGTGCTTATTGCGTTACTGAGCGGCCTCACAGAAAGAATGAAAATTATAGAATTAGCAAATAGATTTGTTAGCACTAATTGAAATATGCGGTGAAATAAAAATGTAAAAAAAACACTAAAAAAGCCAGTTTGTCACTATTACGCCGCGAAGCTTCGCTTTTCGCCAACGCACGGCCCTTGTGGGGTTGAATGAGTTATCCACCATTCCTGTGGATAACCTTGTGCATTAGCCATAGAAAACTGATGACAGACGAGAGCGGACGCGGCTTCCGCTCGTGTTGTCCGGATTCTCGACTTTTTAATAAATTTTTTTATTTTCAATGAGTTAATTAAAATCAAGCGCTCAGGAAATATAGCCTGTATGGATGGATAATCTTTAAGCAATTAACTCTCAATAATGTGTTGATGTTAATGGCTGGGGATAAAAATACTTTTAGGGTGCAAATGCTATCCACATCTCACTGTAATAATGCGTGCAATATTGCATTGAGAGAAATTTCGGCATTTTGGTGCTTGAAGCTGGTTTTATATCCAGTATCATAGCAGTGGCAAAAATCTATGGGGCTTTCATAATTAGCCTCCTGACAGTTTGTATTTCTCCGGCGGGTAGCAAATTCATGAGTAAACCATTCAAACTACATTCTGAGTTTAAGCCAGCAGGTGATCAGCCTGAGGCCATCCGGAAACTGGAGGAGGGGCTGGAAAATGGTCTGGCTCATCAAACACTGTTGGGGGTGACCGGCTCGGGCAAAACCTTTACGGTAGCCAATGTCATTGCTGACCTGAATCGGCCCACTATGGTGTTAGCACCCAACAAAACCCTGGCCGCGCAGCTTTATGGTGAGATGAAAGAGTTCTTTCCTGAGAATGCGGTGGAATATTTCGTCTCCTACTATGACTACTATCAGCCCGAAGCTTATGTGCCAAGCTCTGATACTTTTATCGAGAAAGATGCCTCGGTAAACGAGCATATCGAGCAAATGAGGCTATCGGCCACCAAGGCCCTGCTGGAGCGGCGCGATGTGGTGGTGGTGGCCTCGGTCTCTGCCATTTATGGTCTGGGTGACCCTGATTTATACCTGAAAATGATGCTGCATTTGACCAAGGGTATGATCATCGATCAGCGTTCTATTTTGCGCCGTTTGTCAGAATTGCAATATAGCCGCAACGATCAGGTGTTTCAGCGCGGCACTTTCCGCGTGCGTGGCGAAGTTATCGACATCTTCCCGGCGGAATCTGATGAATGGGCACTGCGGGTAGAGTTGTTTGATGAGGAAGTGGAACGGCTATCGATATTTGATCCGCTAACCGGCCAGCTACAACACGAGGTTCCACGTTTTACTGTTTATCCTAAAACGCACTACGTTACCCCGCGGGAGCGAATTTTACAGGCGATGGAAGAGATCAAAGTTGAGTTGGCAGAGCGGCGTAAGGTGCTACTAGCCAACAATAAATTGATCGAAGAACAGCGTATTACCCAGCGAACCCAGTTTGACCTCGAAATGATGAATGAGCTGGGTTACTGCTCTGGTATTGAAAACTATTCTCGCTATCTCTCGGGCCGTGGGCCGGGAGAGCCGCCGCCAACACTATTTGATTATCTGCCAGCCGATGGTTTGCTAATTGTAGATGAATCCCACGTCACCATCCCGCAAATCGGCGGCATGTATAAAGGTGACCGCTCACGTAAAGAAACATTGGTGGAATATGGCTTCCGGCTCCCCTCGGCGCTGGATAACCGCCCAATGCGTTTTGAAGAGTTTGAAGCGCTGGCACCGCAAACTATCTATGTTTCGGCCACTCCGGGCAAATACGAGCTGGAAAAATCCGGTGGCGAAGTTATCGACCAGGTGGTGCGCCCAACCGGCTTGCTCGATCCATTAATTGAGGTGCGCCCTGTAGCCACACAGGTGGATGACTTGCTGTCAGAGATCCGCATTCGCGCTGCAATTAATGAGCGGGTGCTGGTCACTACGCTGACCAAACGCATGGCAGAGGACTTAACCGAGTATCTGGAAGAGCATGGCGCGCGGGTGCGTTACCTACATTCGGATATTGATACCGTGGAGCGCGTAGAGATTATCCGTGATTTGCGTTTGGGTGAGTTTGATGTGCTGGTGGGGATCAACTTACTGCGAGAAGGGCTGGATATGCCGGAGGTTTCACTCGTTGCCATCCTTGATGCCGATAAAGAAGGTTTCCTGCGTTCTGAGCGCTCCCTGATTCAGACCATTGGTCGCGCAGCTCGTAACCTTAATGGTAAAGCCATTCTTTATGGTGACAGAATTACCGCTTCAATGGAAAAAGCCATTGGTGAAACAGAGCGGCGTCGAGCCAAACAGCAAGCTTACAATGAAGAGCGCGGCATTATTCCACAAGGGCTAAACAAGAAGATCGGAGATATTCTGCAGTTGGGCCAACCTTCTACCCGTGGCAAGGGGAAAGGTCGGGGTGGCAAAGTGGCTGACACCAACAACTACCAATCTCTGGCACCAAAAGCGCTTGATCAGAAAATCCGTGAATTGGAAGCGCAGATGTACACCCACGCGCAAAACCTTGAGTTTGAGCAGGCGGCAGAATTGCGCGATCAGGTGCATCAGTTACGCCAACAGTTTATCGCCATCTCTTAACATCTTGCGGCATAGCTCGATTCCTCGTAAGGTGTGCCGCTAAAATTAGGGTTAAGAGACAAATAAAAAGGGCAAATGATGAGTGACCATGTATCAAAAGATCCGTTACACGGTATTACCCTTGAGCAACTGTTGACCAAATTGGTTGAGCATTATGGTTGGGAAGAGTTGGCATATCGCATTCGGATCAACTGTTTTACCAGCTCGCCAAGTATCAAATCTAGCCTGAAGTTTTTGCGACGTACGCCATGGGCACGAACTAAAGTGGAAGAGCTTTATATCCACATGACTGAGACCGCTGCTTTGGAAGAAAAATCGCGCAAGTAACCTTGTGCGCCCACTTACACCGAGCCGGCACCACCTAATTGTTGCAAGGTGGTTTCCAGTGCCTGGCGCAGTAACTCTCGGTCATGGCGATAGGGGATATCTTTGGCTTCCAGGGGCTGTTGGACAATGATTCTGTTCGCAACGCCACTGATATCAATGCGTGGGCTTACAATTGCCGCATCAATAATTTTTCGGCCAATCTTACTTTCCATTATTTCCAGCTTTTCATGCAATGACAGCCCAGCGGCCGCCACACTGAGTTCACGCCCCAGATTGCCAATATAAATCATGCTGGCAGAGCTGCGTCGCAGGGCTTGAGTGAGATCATCGAGTAATAACAGCGGCATCAGGCTGGTCAAAAAGCTCCCCGGCCCGATTAAAATGACATCTGCCTGGCTGATTGCTTCAATCGCTTCCTTGGTCGCGTGGACATGGGGAGATAGCAGCAAATCTTTCGGCATATGCGCAAGTTGGTCAATATTCACTTCGCCGTAAACCGGGTGCCCTTCACTATCGATAGCCAGTAAATCGACGGGTTGTTCCGACATGGGGATCAACCAGGCATCCACTTTCAGCAAGCTGCGTACCAGGTTAATGGCTTCAATGGGCCGAATACTGAGATGGTCCAGTGCCTTGAGCATTAAATTGCCCAGATTATGACCCGCCAGTTCACCATTACCGGTAAAGCGGTATTCGAACATTGCAGAAGCGACACTGGGTTCTGTTATCAGTTGATTCAGGCAGTTACGCGTATCACCCCAGGCAATCCCACCCTCTGAACGGCGGATGCGACCGGTTGAACCGCCATTATCGGTGGTGGTAACAATACCGGTCAGGCGTGAGCCTAAAGGGGAAAGGGCTGACATCACTCGCCCCAGCCCATGGCCGCCACCTAAAGCCACCACCCGATCAAGGTCCGCTAATGTGCGATTTCGCATATTTTTCCTGCCTAAATATTGTTGCCTGACTCTAATAGTAGAGCTAATGGTGAAATTGCTGCATAAGTTAACGGATTTGCCGCTGAAACGCGATAAAAGCCATGGTTTTCGTGATTTTAACCCAGTATTAGGCATGAGCGGAATGAGCGTCAGTTTTATGCATAAGTCGTTGTATATAAAAATATATAGCGAAAACAGCCATTGGCTATCTTACAGTTTTAGCGTTAGAATCTGGAGGAAAAGTGGGGTTTTTAGCGATTAGCGGCTATACCCAAAATGACTTTTTTAACCATGGTTCAGTTAGCTGTCAGTACAGTGACTGAGCACAAACTCCTAGCCTTGGTGTCTACGTTGTTGCGTTTATGGACAATATGATGCCCTGGCCGTGGCTTTAAGCCACCAGGGTGCGAGGTAGAAATGCCTGCATCTCCCGTATTTGGAAAGGTGTTATGGTACAACTTACAGACGCATTTGCGCGCAAGTTCTATTACTTGCGCCTATCGATTACCGATGTGTGTAATTTTCGCTGCACATATTGCCTGCCCGATGGCTACCGCCCGGACGGAGTTAAAAGTTTTCTCAGCCTTGACGAAATAAGCCGCGTCAGCCGGGCATTCTCGCTATTGGGGACAGAAAAAATCCGCTTAACCGGTGGCGAGCCATCTATGCGCCGCGATTTTACCGACATTATCGCCACCATTCGTCAAAATCCCGCGATCCGCACCTTGGCGGTGACTACCAATGGTTACCGTTTAGCGCGTGATGCAGCCCAATGGCGTGAGGCGGGGCTGACGGCGATTAATGTCAGTGTTGATAGCCTCGACCCACGGCAGTTTCATGCCATCACCGGACAAAATAAATTTCATCAAGTGATGCAAGGAATTGATGCCGCTTTTGATGTGGGTTTTGAGAAAGTCAAAATCAATGCCGTGCTGATGCGGGATGTCAATGACAAGAATCTCGGTGCATTCCTTAACTGGATAAAATCTCGCCCGATTCAACTGCGATTTATTGAACTGATGGAAACCGGCGAGGGCGGCAATTTGTTCCGCAAGCACCATGTTTCCGGCAGCGTCATCCGCCAGCAATTGCTCCAGCAAGGCTGGCAGCAGCAAGAACGTGCGCGCAGCGATGGCCCGGCTCAGGTGTTTCATCACCCGGATTATCTGGGCGAAGTTGGGCTTATCATGCCGTATGAGAAAGACTTCTGTGCCAGTTGTAACCGCCTGCGTGTTTCAGCGCTGGGAAATCTGCATTTATGCTTGTTTGGCGAGCAGGGTATTACGCTGCGTGATTTGTTGACCAGTGACGACCAGCAAGATGAATTAATGGCGCGGATTCAAAGCGCATTGCAAACCAAGAAACAAACTCATTTCTTGCATCAAGGCAACAGCGGTATCACACAGAATTTATCGTTTATTGGTGGCTGATCGGCTGCAATATCAAGAACAAAGGTTATCTATGACCCAACTGACTCACATTAATGCCGCTGGCGAAGCCCATATGGTGGACGTTTCCTCCAAAATAGAAACCGTGCGTGAAGCCCGTGCGGAGGCTTTCGTCGAAATGCACGCTGCGACTTTGGCCATGATTATCGAAGGTAGCCATCATAAAGGTGATGTGTTTGCCACTGCACGAATTGCAGGTATTCAGGCGGCTAAAAAAACCTGGGAATTAATTCCGCTGTGCCACCCGCTGTTGCTCACCAAAGTGGAAGTCCAACTGGAAGCACAACCGGAACACAATATAGTTCGCATCGAATCCTGCTGTCGCTTGACCGGTAAAACCGGGGTGGAAATGGAAGCTCTCACCGCAGCGTCCGTTGCGGCCCTGACTATTTACGACATGTGTAAAGCCGTACAAAAAGACATGATAATTGGCCCGGTTCGCCTGTTGGCAAAAAGTGGCGGAAAATCCGGTGATTTTAAGGTGAACTCATGATTCAGATTCTATTTTTTGCTCAGGTTCGTGAGTTGGTAGGAATTGACCGCTTGCAACTGGCAGCGGAATTTCCAACGGTTGAAGCTTTGCGTCAATCCCTATGTCAGCGGGGTGAACGCTGGCAGTTAGCACTGGAAGAAGGTAAATTGCTCACGGCGGTGAATCAATCGCTGGTCAACATGCAGCACCCTTTGGTTGCGGGAGATGAAGTGGCTTTCTTCCCACCAGTGACGGGAGGTTGATGATGGACAACACGCGTATTCGTGTCGGGCCGGAGGCATTTAATGTCGGCGAAGAGTACACCTGGTTGTCACAGTGTGATGAAGATGGCGCGGTGGTGACCTTTACCGGCAAAGTCCGAAATCATAATTTGGGGGCTAATGTCAGTGCTTTGACGCTGGAGCATTATCCAGGGATGACAGAAAAAGCGCTGGAAGAAATCATTGCCCAAGCGCGCAGCCGCTGGCCTTTGCAGCGCGTGTCAGTCATTCATCGGGTGGGGCCGTTGTTTCCCGGCGATGAAATTGTCTTTGTTGGCGTGACCAGTGCTCATCGCAGTATGGCGTTTGAGTCGGCTGAGTTTATTATGGATTATCTGAAAACACGGGCACCCTTCTGGAAACGTGAAGCAACCACGGAGGGCGAACGTTGGGTCGAATCACGCGACAGTGATCATGCTGCTGCCAGACGTTGGTAAACTGTACGTAAACCCGTGTAAAGATTGGCCCTAAACATCTATTTTTACTCCCTTGTTTGCCCTATTTCTGTGGTACCCTTAAAGAGTCGGTGGGCTGTCAGCTGATAGCCTGTATCATTATTTATATGCATAAGGTAACTACCATGGATCGCTATCCACGCTCTAATGGTTCAATTGTCGAACGTGCCAACTCTGGCATTCAGGCATATATGGCGCAGGTATACGGCTGGATGACCTGTGGTCTGTTATTAACAGCAGTAGTCGCTTGGTACGCAGCAAATACGCCTGCGGTAATGAATTTTATCTTTTCCAGCCAGATCACCTTTTTCGGGCTGATTATTGTTCAGTTAGGTCTGGTATTTGTTATTTCTGGCATGGTTAATCGCTTAAGTGGTTCAATGGCAACCAGCCTGTTTATGCTGTATTCAGCGCTGACGGGGCTAACTCTTTCCAGCATCCTTATCATGTATACCGGCGCTTCTATCGCCAGCACGTTTATTATTTGTGCCGGAATGTTTGGTGCGATGAGTGTGTACGGCTATACCACTAAACGTGATTTGAGTGGTATGGGTAGCATGCTGTTTATGGGCTTGATTGGTATCGTGTTGGCTTCTATCGTTAATATCTGGCTGAAAAGCCCGGCATTGATGTGGGCTGTCACTTATATCGGCGTGTTGGTATTTGTTGGTCTGACTGCTTACGATACCCAGAAGCTGAAAAATATGGGCGCGCAGTTGGATTCTAATGATAGAGATAATTTCCGTAAATATTCTATCGTCGGCGCATTGACCCTGTATCTTGATTTTATCAACTTGTTCCTGATGTTACTGCGGATTTTCGGCAACCGCCGCTAAGCGGGTTGATTAAGGGCTGCGACGCGGCAGATTTGCCCGGCGTACACTGCTCAAAATTTGAAAGGACACCATATTGGTGTCCTTTTTGCTTTTTAGTGAGCGGATATGCAGTGCTAACGATTAAATCCGCTACGCAATTTTCCGTCTAAACATTCCATATGCCACACTCCCTGTCGTGGCCGTTATCACCAACAGCGGCCACAAGCTGTGCCAGATAATATCGAAGCTGGCATCCTTGAGATAAATCTGTTTGGTGATATCAGTAAAGTGGCGGATAGGATTGATCCACGTGATGTTTTGCAGCCAAATGGGCATGTTCTCCACTGGGGAGACATAACCAGAAAGCAGGATTGCCGGCATCATAAAGACAAATACACCGATAAATGCTTGCTGCTGAGTGGAACATAGCGATGAAATCAATAAGCCAAAACCGACCAGCGACAGGCCGTAGAGCAACATAGTGCCGTAGAACAGCGCCAACGAGCCAGCAAAGGGGATTTGGTAGAAAAATATTCCGATAAACAACACGATAGTCGCCTGGAACGTAGCCACTATCAGCGCCGGAACCGCTTTGCCGATAAAAATTTGCCAGGTAGTCAGTGGTGAAACCAGAAGCTGTTCCAATGTCCCTTGCTCTCGCTCACGCGCTACGGACAGCGACGTCACAATCAGTACGCCGATAGTTGTAATCATCGCAATCAATGACGGCACAACAAACCATTTGTAATCCAGATTCGGGTTATACCAGTTTCGAATCACCAACTCGCTGTTATTGGGCTTAACTTGCCCTTCAGTCAATTCTAATTGGTACTCTTGCACAATTTGCTGAATGTAATTTGCCGCTATTTGAGCACTGTTGGAATTGCGCCCATCTAATACGAGTTGTAGCTGAGTCATTTTGCCATTGGCCAAATCCGCACTGAACTGCTCAGGAAAGCGAATCAACAGCAGCGCTTTCTGATTATCAATGACCGGCTGAATCTCTTGTGGACTGTGCAGCAGCAAGACGTGAGAAAAGGCTTCGGCTTTAGCGAAGCGCTGGGTGAGTTCGACCGAGGCCTTGCCGCTATCTTCACTGTAAATGGCGATAGTGGCATTAGTCACTTCTAATGTGGCGGCGAATGGGAATAAGATCACCTGCAATATCACTGGCATGATTAATATCGCGCGGGTTTGCGGTTCACGTAGCAGCGACTGCAACTCTTTAATAATCAATGTGTAGAGGCGATGAAACATTGCCAACTTCCTTCTGCTAATCGAGTCGACGACTTAATCTAATCGACGATGAGTTTTCCAAGCTGTCAGGCCAATAAAGACCACGGCTGATGCGATCAGGAACAATAGGTTAATCACCAAAACGGTACCGATATTCCCCGCCAAAAACAGAGTTTGCAGGCTACTGACAAAATAGCGGGCAGGAATGATATAGGTCACGGCGCGGACAACGGCTGGCATACTGTCGATTTGGAAAATAAATCCAGACAGCATAACCGCGGGCAGGAATGCGGCGTTCAATGCCACCATCGCAGCATTGAACTGGTTGCGGGTGATAGTCGAAATCAATAACCCCATGCCCAGTGTGCTGGCTAAGAACAAGCTGGTCATGACAAACAATATCCACAATGAGCCACGATAAGGTACACCGAGGATAAACACCGCGACCACCATACATAGCGTCATAGCGACCATGCCGAGTACGTAATAGGGGATAAGTTTCGACAACAACAGTTCACTGCGCGTGACCTGAGTCGACAATAACGCCTCCATGGTGCCGCGTTCCCATTCGCGGGCGATCACCAGTGACGTCAGGATCGCGCCAATCACTGTCATGATAATAGTGATGGCACCTGGAATAATAAAATGTCGGCTGATGGCAGCAGGGTTAAACCAATAACGCACCTGAATCTCTATTAACGGATCATTCTTTTGCCCCAGATTTTGCGCCTGCTGCTGTTGCCAGATTTGCCAGACACCTTGAGCATAACCTTGCACAAAATTGGCGGTATTTGGCTCACTGCCATCAGTAATTACCTGAATCGGGGCTTTACTCTCAGGCCGTGCAAGTTGCTCGGCAAAGTCATTGGGAATCACAATAAGCCCACGAATTTTACCGGCCTGCATCGCCTGAATCAGTGCCTGACGGTTATCACTGATTTGTGGCGAGATATAAGGTGAACTGGCGAACGCGTTAGCCAAATCTTGCGCGGGTCGACTCTGTTGCTCCATCAAAATGCCAATATGCAGCTTGCTCGAATCCAGATTGATGCCGTAGCCAAATATAAACAGCAACAATAGGGGGATGACAAAAGCAATCAGCCCGCTGCTTGGGTCACGTAGAATTTGCCGGGTTTCTTTATTGCACAGCGCTCGTAAGCGACGCCAGGAGAATCCGGTGTCTTGATAAGTTTCACTCTCATTTACCGGCGATTTATTTACATGGAAATCATGTGGCTCGGTCATGATTGCTGCTCCTTATCGTTTTGCCGGTCATAGCGCAGGACCAGTTCGATAAATGCTTCTTCCATTGATGGATTCGGATTTTCATCAGTGGCGACTTGCTGCTTTAGCTCATCAGGTGTGCCTGCGGCAATAATTTTGCCGCGGTAAACCAGGCCGATGCGATCACAATACTCCGCTTCATCCATAAAATGAGTGGTGACCATGACTGTCACACCCTTGTCTACCATCCCATTGATATGCAACCAAAACTCACGGCGAGTGAGCGGGTCAACACCGGAGGTTGGCTCGTCCAGAAACAGGATGTCGGGTTCATGCATCAGGGCGCATGCCAGCGCCAGGCGCTGTTTGAACCCAAGCGGCAGTGAATCAGGTGTTTGTTTGAGAATCGGTGTGAAATTAAATGCTGACGTCATATCGGCAATTTTATCGCGCTGGGTTTTACCCTGTAGGCCATAAACACCGGAGAAAAACTTCAGGTTTTGCTCCACTGTCAGGTTGCCATACAGTGAAAATTTCTGCGCCATATAACCCAAATGTTGGCGTGCTTTACCTGAACTGGTTTTCAGATCCATACCCAGCACCAATGCCTTGCCACTGCTGGGAACCAGCAAACCACACATCATCTTAAAAGTGGTTGATTTACCGGCACCGTTCGGTCCGAGTAAGCCAAATATCTCGCCGCGTTTTACCTGAAAATTCACATGATCAGTGGCGGCGAAATCACCAAATTTCTTGGTTAACTCTTGGGCTTCAATCACGGTTTCGTCATGGCTACCTTCGACTTTGGGCATGATTTTTGCCAAAGCAGACTCACTGGCCGGGCCGCCGCCCAGCAGGTCAATAAAGGCATCTTCAAAGCGTGGGTCGGCCTCCATGATTTCGCCATTAGGTTGATTTAACAGAGATAATACCTGGCTGTGATCCACTTCCGGCTTGAGGATCAGCCGCACATATTTCCCCTGAATCACCCCATCACTGACCTGTGGCAATGTTAGGGCGTGCTGTAGCAATTTGCGGTTAGTTCCGGTTTGAGCAGCAACCAAAATGGTTCGGCCACTCATACGCTGTGTCAGTTCCTGTGGTGCGCCGCTGTAAAGCAGCTTACCTTCATTGAGCAGCAAAACCTCGCGGCATTGCTCAGCCTCATCCAAATAGGAGGTACTCCACAGGATAAGCATACCGTCACTTGCCAACTCATGAACCATGCGCCATAACTCGCGGCGTGAGATGGGGTCGACACCGACACCTGGCTCATCAAGCAACAAGACTTTTGGCTGACCGACCAAGGTACAAGCCAGCCCCAGTTTTTGCTTCATACCGCCAGAAAGCTTGCCGGCCAGCCGTTCAGTAAAGCGGGTCAAATCGGTAAAAGTCAGCAGGCGCTCGAATGTTTGGCGGCGCTGTTCACCAGTTACACCGCGTAAATCGGCATACAGCGTCAGGTTCTCCATTACCGTCAAATCTTCATACAATCCAAACTTTTGCGGCATATAGCCGAGGATTGAATGCAACTGACGATCATTTTCCACCGGGTCAAGACCTACGACTGACAACTTGCCATGACTGGGTTTGAGCAACCCCGCCAACATTCGCAACAGCGTGGTCTTACCGGCACCGTCAGGCCCGACTAAACCGGTGACGGCACCGCTGCGAATTTCAGTGGTCAGGCTGGCAACGGCAGGGTTCTCCAGTCCAGGGAAGGATTTTTCGACACCTTCCAAAGTAATAAGATGCTGGATGCCATTCATAGCTCATACCACCTTAAGGTTGTACAAAGCGGACAGTGACCGGCATACCCTGGCGCAGCGACTCATCGGCATCGGTGATGATAATACGTAAGCGATAAACCAGATCGGTGCGTAAATCCGGCGTTTCCACACTCTTAGGGGTAAATTCGGCGGTCGGCGAAACAAAACCGATTTTGCCGTGATAAGGCTTGTCCGGGCGGCCATCAGTAAAGACTTCGACCTCAGTCCCAGGGATCGCTTGACCCAAATGACGCTCGCTGACATAGGCTCGTACCCAAACAGGATCAGTCAGAGAGAGCGTAAAGACGGTGTTGCTGGCAGATAGAATGGTGCCTGGCTCAACAGCGCGTGTCAGTACCGTCCCGCCAGAGGGAGAGAGTAGGGTGGTATCTTGCAAGTTGAGCTGGGCTTGCGCCAATTCAGCTTCACTTTGCGCCAGATTTGCTTCGGCTTGCGCAATTTCTTGCGGGCGGTTACCGCTTAAGTATTGAGCCAGCTTATCTTTCGATGCTTGCAGATTGGCTTGAGCCTGATTACGCGCGGTACGGGCATTTTCCAGTTCATTAGCAGAAGTGGCTTTATTGGCCCACAATCCTTGTTGGCGTTTGAGGAAGCTGTCAGCGTAACTGAATGCAGCCTCGCGCTGGGAAACCTCAGACCTGACCTGGGCAATCTCTTCCTCCCGATAGCCCGCTTTCAGTAACGCTAATTGGGCCTGTGCACTTTGTACATTCGCCTGCGCTTGTTTGAGGGCGTTGACATAAGGGCCGTCATCCAGTTTTCCCAACATTTCACCCGGTTGAATTTTATCGCCTTCATCGACCGCGAGAGAGGCTAGCCGGCCACCGACTCTAAAGCCCAGATTCACGGTGCGAATATCGACATTACCATATAACGTCAATGTGGCGTCTTGTTGTTGGCGATAATAACTCCATCCGTAACCTATTGCCGCCAACAGAGCGACAATAACGACGGCCACTATAATCTTCTTACGATTCATAATGCTCCCTATCTGTTACCGATTTTTATGACAACCAGGTCAGTGATTTCACCCTAATGTTTTAGCCCGCAGCCCATAAAGCAACAGGTCAATATGTTCGATAAGTACTTGATTAATCATCTCACTTTCAGATTCACCGATTTCCAGCCATCCAGCTTGCCGGCGGATGGTTTCTCGCCCCATACGGAAAGCCAGAACTTCACCAATTAATGCATGTGTATGAAGAATAGTTTTTGTAGCATTTGCATCGGCACCAATGAATGCCGCCAGCAATAGGTTCAGTTTTTGGTGTAAAGGTGCAATGGCCTGAGTATGAATCAACAGATATGCATCAGTGGGGGAGAGTTGCTCCCGCGCCATGATTTTGCTGAGATTCAGCGTTTCTGGCTGTGTCATTAAATGACTGAATTCTAATAATCCACGGCGGATATAATGCAGCTGCTGTTCCGGGCTTTGCTCCTGGCGCGGTAGTAGCAGAAACTGGTCAATTTCCTGTCTCAGTGGCGCAAAAGCTTGTTGAATAAAATCGGCAATTTGTTGCGCCACCGCCAGATACAGACCTTCTTTGGAATTGAAGTAGTAAGTAATCGCGGCAATATTCTGGCCGGCCCGCTGAGCAATCTCACGGGTGGTAGCCCCTTTCAAACCCTGTTCGC
Source organism: Yersinia artesiana (assembly GCF_902726545.1). Taxonomy (GTDB): domain Bacteria; phylum Pseudomonadota; class Gammaproteobacteria; order Enterobacterales; family Enterobacteriaceae; genus Yersinia; species Yersinia artesiana. The sequence goes on from NZ_CACVAD010000003.1 coordinate 40,136, forward strand.
CGAACAACTCGGTCGCCGCTTGTATCAGTTGCTGACGGGCTTGTTCACCGCGAGAGGTGACAGGTATTGCTGGTGTCATGGAATGGGACATAGGCTCCAGTCTTAGTGCAATTCCCCTGTAGGGGTACATAAGGGTATAATTTGTGCTAATAATAGTAATGGCTAAATAATAAATCAATCATATGATTAACTTTAGGCTGTAGCTGCGAATATGTAAAGTTATGGCCGGAATTAGCTCTGTTTTTGTGAGCAGAAGTGAGTTAATCGCCAGAAATAAATCAATTTTCTTGATGTTTGGGTTAATAAAAATCTTAAGAAACACGTAAATATCCCTTTTCCTGCTAAACATCTGTTATAATCAGCCGCAATGGTGCACTGCAGTTTGTGCCAATCCTCGTGGTAATGCCTCAATTCATGCCTCGTCTGATAATCTTCCCTTGAAACTGCACCTGACGATATCGCCGGGATTGGGGAGATCTGGAGCTTCTCGTAATATGTCATTTGATTCTCTCGGTTTAAACGCCGACATCCTGCGTGCTGTTGAAGAGCAGGGCTACCTTGTGCCGACGCCAATTCAACGTCAGGCAATCCCTGTGGTACTGGAAGGCCGTGATTTAATGGCCAGCGCCCAAACCGGTACCGGTAAAACCGCTGGTTTCACCTTGCCACTGTTGCAACTGCTAAGTCAGAACCAACAGCCAATTAAAGGCCGTCGTCCGGTGCGTGCGTTGATTTTGACGCCGACTCGCGAACTGGCTGCGCAGATTGACGAAAACGTCCAGAGTTACAGCAAATACCTGAAGCTGCGTTCGCTGGTGGTATTTGGTGGCGTTAGCATTAACCCACAGATGATGAAATTGCGTGGTGGTGTTGATATTTTGGTCGCCACCCCGGGCCGTTTACTGGATCTGGAACATCAGAACGCGGTTGATTTGTCCAAGATTGAGATTTTGGTATTGGACGAAGCCGACCGCATGCTGGATATGGGCTTTATTCACGATATCCGTCGTGTTTTGGCAAAACTGCCAGCCAAGCGCCAGAACTTGCTGTTCTCCGCCACCTTCTCTGATGAGATTAAAGGTTTGGCTAGCAAGCTGTTGCATAACCCCGCTTCTGTTGAAGTGGCGCGTCGCAACACTGCTTCTGAACAAATCGCACAAAGCGTTCATTTTGTGGATAAAAACCGCAAACGCGAGCTGTTATCTCAGATGATTGGCGAAGGTAACTGGCAGCAAGTATTGGTGTTCAACCGCACCAAACATGGCGCTAACCATTTGGCTGAACAATTGAATAAAGACGGCATTACTGCCGCCGCTATTCACGGTAACAAGAGTCAGGGCGCGCGTACTCGTGCATTGGCTGATTTTAAAGACGGCAAAATCCGTGTACTGGTTGCGACTGATATCGCCGCTCGCGGTTTGGATATCGATCAGTTACCTCATGTGGTTAACTATGAACTGCCAAACGTACCGGAAGATTACGTGCACCGCATTGGTCGTACTGGCCGCGCAGAACGTACTGGTGAAGCGATTTCTTTAGTTTGTGTTGATGAACATAAACTGTTGCGTGATATCGAGCGCTTACTGAAACGTGAAATCCCACGCATTGCGCTGGATGGCTATGAGCCGGACCCGAGCATTAAAGCTGATCCGATTCAAAATGGTCGTCAAGGTCGCGGAGCACAACGTCCTGGTATGGGCCGTGGTAGCAGTGCAGGCCGCCCACAAAATGGTGGCGCAGCAGCAGGCCGTGGCGATAGCCGCACCAGCCGCCCACGTAGCCAGGCTGATGGTCAACGCCGCCCGGCAGGCCCGTCTTCTCGTGGTCGTAGTCGTAATCCAGGCGAATAAGTTAAATCGTATTCGCTGATAAAACCGCTTCTTTGGAGGCGGTTTTTTTTCATCTGAATCCATGTCATTACAGGGTTATTCCTTGTCTTAGCCCCGGCTTGCCCCGTATCATTGCCGGTCTTTTTTACCGTTATACTGTGGTTGAAATAAGGAAGTAGGATAAATGATATGCGGGTAATACTGGCACCGATGGAAGGGGTATTAGACTCACTGGTGCGCGAGCTTCTTAGTGAAGTCAATGATTACGACCTTTGTATCACCGAGTTCTTACGGGTGGTCGACCAACTATTGCCTACAAAATCATTCTACCGCCTCTGCCCTGAACTTCATCATCAGAGCCGAACCTCATCTGGCACTTTGGTGCGTATCCAATTGTTAGGCCAATATCCGCAATGGCTGGCGGAAAACGCCGCTCGCGCGGTTGAATTGGGATCTTACGGTGTGGATTTAAACTGCGGCTGCCCCTCTAAATTGGTGAACGGCAGTGGCGGCGGGGCCACATTGTTAAAAGATCCAGAGCTGATTTATCGGGGCGCGAAAGCAATGCGTGAAGCTGTACCGGCCCATCTGCCCGTAACGGTAAAGATTCGTTTAGGTTGGGATTCGGGTGATCGCCAGTTTGAAATTGCTGATGCGGTGCAACAAGCAGGCGCAACGGAATTAGCGGTACATGGCCGCACCAAAGAAGATGGTTATCAAGCGGAACGCATTAACTGGCAGGCAATAGGTGAAATTCGCCAGCGCCTGACCATACCTGTGATTGCCAATGGCGAAATTTGGGATTACCAGAGTGCGCAAGAGTGTATGAAAGTCACGGGCTGTGATGCTGTGATGTTAGGTCGCGGCGCACTGAATGTGCCTAATTTGAGCCGTGTGGTGAAGTATAACGACCCGCGTATGCCCTGGCCGGAAGTGGTCAAACTGCTGCAAAAGTATGTGCAATTAGAAAAGCAGGGCGACACAGGGTTATACCATGTTGCCCGTATCAAACAGTGGTTAGGTTATTTACGCAAAGAATATGCAGAAGCCACGGATCTATTCAGCGAAATCCGCGCATTAAAAACCTCAAAAGAGATTGCATTGGCTATTACTCGTATTCGAGTATAGGTATGACTAAATACCGTTGCCTATAAACAAGCTAAAGGTATTGGCAACGGCATATTTTCCTTGTGAATTTATTGTTTTTTATCCTGCATCTGTTTAAGGACTTTACCGAAGCTGATCGTTTTCCTACCCACTTTTTTCATTCCTTCTTCCGGAAGATAACTGAATTTCACGTAAAGTAGCTTACCCTCCGCCTTTTCCTGATATTTTAGCTTTTGAATAACGTCATACATTTCTTTGATATCTACAGGGATACCTGCGGCATCAGTTACCACCGAGCCAGGTAGAAATATTGATATTTGTTCAACCGATTTACTCAACAAATCATGTAGTGGAAATAAGCCAGTAAATCGCTGTCGTGGCACATAATTGGTAATACCCATATAAATATCCGGTAGTTCTTTAATATGATTTTCAATGCCGCGGGTCTGGTTTTTAATCAGAAATTCTGAAACTTCAATGGGGGTGCCGATTAATACTAATGGCTTGATAGCATTTCCTTTTTCGGCAAAGAGATACTCATTGTTGCTATCCTTTACGGCCTTTTGTAGTTCACCGCGATCAACAATCAGGCTGTAATATTTTCCCTCTTTTACAATAGGGGCAGGCTCGCGCCATAGAGCAATTTCATTGGCTGATGTAGCCCCCATTCCTACCGTAGAACATATAAATAATATAGATGTATTAACTAAGATTTTCATCAATAAGATCCTTCTCATTATGACCATTTTATGCAAATGATTAGTTATAAAATAATATTTACATCTCACTTTTATCCGCTTACTTTCTCTTTCGACTGATAAACTTCGCAATGCCCAATAGGAAAACTGCACCAACAAAAATCAGCAAAGCATCCACCCAAAATGTCAGCGATGCCAGATTTTCATCATGAATGTCAGCTAAGCCAGCTGCGATTAAAAATACGCCGAAAAGAATACCAAAAATTGTCGTTCCCATATAACCACCTGTTAATCTGGGTTATCTAAATATTTCTGTTGGCATTATAGACTAATATTTAAGTAGGCTGTATTTACTTGCGTAAATGTTTACCTCTGAGCAGCGATTAGGCAGTTTTAATCTTTGTAACAATCATTTTAAGAATGTGTGGTGCGCAGGGCATTACTGTAATTTATAATGCGCCAGATCAACCACAATGGCTCCAGACAACCTATTTAAGCTGATGAACATGCATGTGAAAATCCGTTTTGCACTATTAAGTTTCTTGCTTTTATCTACCAGTATCAGTGTTGTTCCTGCCGCGATAGCGAGTGGTGGAGCCAGTGAAGTTAAAGGTAAAGCCCCGCTTGAGTTAGCATCAGGAAGCGCAATGGTGGTTGATTTACAAACGAATAAAGTGATTTATGCCAATAACGCAGATGAGGTTGTACCGATCGCATCCATCACCAAACTAATGACAGCCATGGTGGTATTAGATGCTAAATTACCGCTTGATGAGATTATTTCAGTCGATATCCATCAAACCAAAGAAATGAAAGGCGTATTTTCACGGGTTAGAGTGAACAGTGAAATTAGCCGCAAAGATATGTTGTTGCTGGCGCTTATGTCATCGGAAAACCGTGCCGCAGCAAGTCTGGCTCATCATTATCCCGGCGGTTATAACGCCTTTATTAAGGCGATGAATGCAAAAGCTAAATCGCTAGGAATGACCAAAACGCGCTATGTCGAACCCACCGGTCTCTCGATTAATAATGTTTCGACGGCGCGCGACCTGACTAAATTATTGATAGCGACCAAGCAATATCCACTTATTGGTCAGCTAAGCACTACAACCGAGAAAATGGCAACATTCCGTGAGCCAAATTACACATTGCCTTTTCGTAATACTAACCATTTGGTTTATAACGATAAATGGAATATCCAGCTAACAAAAACCGGCTTTACCAATCAGGCGGGACACTGTTTGGCAATGCGCACCGTTATTGGTAATCGCCCTGTTGCATTGGTTGTTTTGGATGCTTTTGGTAAATATACCCATTTTGCAGATGCAAACCGCCTGCGTAGTTGGATAGAGACGGGTAAGGCTGCACCCATCCCCGGTGCTGCAAAAAGCTATCGTCAGCAAAAAGATGCTCAAGGCCGCTTAGCTCAGGTATCCGAATAAATACAGCAATTGGCAATTGAGAGGCAGAGTTTGCATGCAACGGGCAAATTCTGCCTGTGGTATTTGATAAATGGCGCTTATATTACTGATAAAATTAGAAAATTAGTTTAAATACGCCGGTAATAGTCAGTAATCCTACAATAAAAATGATTGCAATAATCCACAGTATTATTTTCATTCGTTCTCCCAGTCTCAAGATGAAAAAATAACGTTTGCCAGTCATACCAACCTTAGTTGGTATGAGATTATGACTATAGTTTGTCTGGCAGATTTCATGCGGTATGTTGTAGGAATTCGGATAATGCTTAATTCATTTTGATGCATACAACATTCGTTTCCAGAAAGTTATTTGGTCTGCCAATATTTAAACTTCGATGTTTTGCCAATCCCTGGGTTAAAACTGTTGGTTGGATCTATCTGCTGATAAAACGCTTTCAATGCAGGCTTAGCAATATAGAGGTGGCCGACATTATGTTCGGCTGGATATTCCGCCCCTTTATCATTCAGAAGAACCAACATTTTTTGTTTTAAAGCGTGCGTATCGACCCCTTTCTTTACAATATAATCTTGATGAAAGACATGGCACAAAAAGTGGCCATAATAGAGTTTGGCGACCAGAGATTGATCTATTTCAGGCGGTAGAGTTTCAAACCACTGCTCCTCATTACGTGGCAGAGCAATATCCAGCGCTAGAATATCTTCAACTTTATCGGCATGCACGGCGTGATAACGAACGGCTGCACCGGCCGCAGCAAAACGATGCAAAAAAGCTTTTTTGCCTTCATCGGCAGTACAGGTAATAAAGTTACCTTCCGCAGTAACAAAAAATTCCTTTAAAAATTGCTGAGCTTCAGTAATTCCTTCTCCTGACATTTTCAACAGCAAGTGATGCTCATATTTATTACGATAACTCTTAAGTCGCTTTGGTAAATGGTTGGGAAGTACCTGGCTAAAACCTTGCATGATCCGATCAGTTAAATGGTCGACCAGGAAAGGAACTTTATTCAGGCGTGCATCAATTTTGCCTTTTAAGGTGAAGAAACGCGGCATATTATTGGTACCCATGCTGTTGATCATGACAAATGTATCTTTGCCATACACCTCTGCAATATCAAAAATGTCACGATGCATGTATTCACCAGCAATAGGTAAATGTTTGAAGTCACGTAAAATAGCACGCCGTAGTTCTGTTAATACTTGAGTCTGGTTGGTGCCGATATAAAAAACTTGCTGCTGTTTTTCACTGGGGAATGTATCCAGGCGAACAGCAAACACAGCCAATTTACCCGCGCATCCAGACGCTTCAAATAGGCGTCTTGGGTCAGCATTAAAACGGGATGGGGTGGGCGCATCAATATCTCTCACGCGCGTAGCATATTCGTGATCAGATGCTTGTTGTGTCCCTTGATCAATATCGCTGGCCTGATACTTACCTTGTTCTAAACGTTGTAAAATCTCCTCTGGTGTATTACCTAAATTAATTCCTAGATGATTAATTAATTGCAACTCACCTTGTGCATCAATTTGCGCAAATAGTGCCATTTCCGTGTAAGCAGGGCCTCTTTGAACCAATGAGCCACCTGAGTTATTACAAATGCCACCGATAACTGAAGCACCGATGCAGGAAGAACCAATGACTGAATGGGGTTCGCGGTCATAGGGTTTCAAACGTTTTTCCAGTTGATTCAATGTGCTACCGGGAAAGCCAATAATCTGCTTACCATCATTGAGTAACTGAATTTGATTGAGGCGCAATGTATTCAATATAACAACAGGGCGGTCGTAATCATCTCCACTAGGCGTCGATCCCTCTGTCAGCCCGGTATTCGCTGCTTGCATGATAACGATAGTGTCGGCCGCCACGCAGGCTTGTAATAACTGCCATTGCTGCAACAAGGTAGAAGGAAATACGACAGCGAGGGCAGAACCAGCCCCTGAGCGGAAACCCGTACGGTAGCGTTCAGTTTGGCGTTCACCAGTCAACAAGTAGCGAGCGCCGACAATATGTTGCAACCGAGCTAACAGAGTTTGAATTTTTTTATCAGTAGATTGATTCATGCCAGCATATCCCTATTATTTTATTAATTTTGTGAAACTTCCCATGTCATTAGCGCTTATATTGTTATTGGCATTTGTGCTGCTCGCGGCTTAGCATAGCTAATGCTGGGGGTTAGTTTGATGAGTACCACAATAATAATTTTTGACCATCAGACTATGAAGTATAGGATCGGATTGGATTATGGCACGGATTAATAAGGCATTTTATGAGTGAGCATTTTGTTGGTAAATATGAGGTTGAGTTGAAGTTCCAGGTATCGGATATCGTGCAATTGCATAAACAGTTAGCCATGCATGAAGCAATCGCATTTACCGTCGATAATCATGAGAAAGATATCTATCTGGAAGCGAATAGCGGCGATTTAGCTGCTAAGCAAATAAGTATGGTTTTACGAGAGATGAATCCATCGGGTATTCGTTTGTGGATAGTTAAAGGGCCGGGCACAGAACGTTGCGAAGCAACCAATATTGAAGATATCGATAAAGTACAGAGTATGTTGTCAACATTAGGCTATCAGCCTGCGTTTACATTGGAGAAACGACGCAGCATCTATTTTGTTGGAAAATTTCATGTGACGGTTGATAACCTGGCAGGATTGGGTGATTTTGCTGAAATAGCTATTATGACTGATGATGTCACAGCTCTTGACAATCTCAAGGCTGAGTGCCGAGATTTAGCTGATAGATTAGGATTATTGGCAGAACAACAAGAAAGTCGATCATACCGACAGCTATTTGGTTTCTAACGAGTATACGAAGAACCCTCATGATGTCATATTGGCCGTTCCAGATGTCACGGCCAGATAGCTCTATTTTTTCATCAAAGACTTTAAGTTAGCGAATGGATTGTGGGTGGCAACCCCCTGATCATTCTGTGCATCATCGCCAGCAATCACTGTCGAACCATAGAGATCTGCTTCGGTATATTTGGAGTGTTCATGGTCATGGCAAAAAAGGCATAACATCTCCCAATTGCTGCCATCTTCGGGGTTATTACTGTGATCATGGTCGATATGGTGAACTGTCAGTTCGCGCAAGTTGGAATAAACGAATTCACGTGAACATTTGCCGCAAACCCACGGATAAATCTTCAACGCTTTTTCCCTATATCCACTTTCCAAACGCGCGTAGTTCTTCGGTATATATGCCATATCAGCCTTCAATTCTGTGAGAAATAATAGTTCTATTTTAGCGTGAAAGCAGGCGGCAGACTATCTACGATTGACTATTAATCTTTAGGTCATACTCCCTCATTAGAGCCAGTCTCTACAGGAAGATATTGAATCAATTATAAAAATATGTGTCTAGATATTCATGTTGATACTGAGAGTTTTTGAGACTTTTGCTGATGATTTAAAGGGATAAGCCGTTTTACACTATCACTCTGTTTTTATGTTTACATTATTCAGTATAGAGTTATTAGCATAAGATTATGCGTATCTCGCTAATAGACTTATTTTACGACAGGCAATACAGCGTATTTAGCCTGAAATCCTTTGCCGATTCAGTTGAGGCGATATGAAAGAATCTGAGGTACTGGCCGAAGTCAGTAATGAAAACCAGACATTAGTAGCCGTGGTGCAACAAGACCAGCGGGTAGTGTATTTCTATATTTATCCACAAGAGGCGTTTGAAGAAAGTTTCCCTGTTCGCGCTTGTTGGGTGAGAAATCTGGTCGCAGCGCCAATATCGGCTGATAATATTGCCCTTGAACAAGGATTAGCGCCGCGATTAGCTGCCGAGTTTTGCCGTAATGTAGCCGGTGAGGCCGAACTTGATGCGCAGTTTATTTCAATTATCTGGTCAGAAAGTGATGATGGCGCAGCATTATGGTATCAGGGGCAATTACTGGCGATTATTCCCGGTTGGAGTTTATATATTGATCACTCCGTTTGTTATTCTGCCAGCTGTATTAAAGACAACCCACTAACATTACCGCTGGGTTCAGCTTCCACCAATACTCAATATGCTCGCGCTCAAAATACACGCCAATTTTGGCGAACCTGGCAACAGGAAGAAGGGAATCCATGGCCTGGGCTACAGGCTGAATATATTCAGTGCTATGAACAACATTTCGGCCCTGCGGTGAAATATTATGCCATCGATCAAGGCAAGTGGCCGCCGATGGCTATCTCACAGCACGAAAAAGAGGGAATATATTATTTTCTGACGCTAGGTGTCAGTATTCGCCCTCAGCCATGGGTTGAAATATTATTCAACGACGATGCGACTAAATACCGGCGTTTCGAAATGGCTATAGCGATTGATAGCCAATTTGTTAATGAGGATAATGCTATTCATATGGCAAGCGCACTGGCTGGTTTTGCTCATGTGCCTTGGGGCAAAATAACCTGGTTGGGGGAAGGGCATACACTAGAGTCAGAAGTCGCACCTCAAGGGTATGAAGGCTATATTTTATCATCCAAGCTTTATGATAATGCCGATAGCTTAATATTACCCTTTCAGCAAGATGACTCGGTTAATCTATATTGGGCCAGTCCGGTTTTTGCCAGTGAAAGAGAATTCGCTCATAGCATCTCGAATGGTGGTCATGATTTACTGAAAAAACTGCAACAACAGGGAGTTAACCATATTTTTTCACCACGTGAATCTGTTATTTAATTTCATCTGAATATGGCGGATTTGATTTGCAGATTTTGTTATTCGGGTCTTAACTTAACAATGACGATAGCAGTTTGAGGTTGTAATGTTAAGTTTGTAAGTGAGTGAGATAAGCAAATCTGCTATCAGTGATTTTTAATGTTATGGAGGTGCTTATGGGCATACTATCTTGGATTATTTTTGGTCTTATCGCCGGTATTTTGGCTAAGTGGATTATGCCAGGAGAGGATGGCGGTGGTTTTATTATGACTATAATCCTCGGCGTAGTGGGTGCGCTGGTTGGTGGCTATATCAGCACTTTCTTTGGGATGGGCAAGGTTGATGGATTTAACATTGGTAGCTTTGTGGTGGCGGTTATCGGCTCGCTGGTTGTGCTATTTGTCTACCGAAAGTTGAGAAGCTAGCAGCTATTTAAATGTTTTTGCAGTAATTTTAAATATTATTTGTTGATAACACTAGCATTAATCAAGAAATTCAGACTCAAAAATATAGGAAAGGTGGCTAAGTTTTGTCACCTTTCTCTCATAAAACTATCATCAATATGCAATAGAAATGTTCGTTAATGGCTCATGACTACAGGTAATCTGAGAGACATGACATGGGCCAGGCGTTACGTAAATTCACTGTAGCGGATTATCCAGCTACAGTGTCAGAATCGCGTAAAAAGGTACTTGCTGTTAAAGGCTTAGTTAAGGCGTATAAGTCACAGCATCGCGTTCTGGATGATATTAATTTTGAGCTTCACGCGGGTGAGTTTGTCGCAATAATTGGCCGTTCAGGTGCTGGTAAATCGACATTGTTGCATATTTTAAATGGTACTATTCCCAGCAGTGCTGGTGAAATAATTAATTATCATGATAATGGCGAGACACAGAATATTGCTACCCTGACAGCCAAGCAGATGCGAAAATGGCGAGCCAAATGTGGCATGATTTTTCAAGATTTTTGTTTGGTTCCGCGCCTCGATGTCATGACTAATGTTTTATTAGGTCGCCTCAGTTACACCTCCACACTAAAATCATTTTTTAAAATTTTTGCAGATCAAGATCGCGCCAGAGCAATCGAGTTGTTGCAATGGCTTAATATGCTGCCATATGCCTTGCAACGTGCAGAAAACCTCTCGGGTGGACAAATGCAGCGGGTGGCTATTTGCCGGGCGATGATGCAAAACCCCAAAATATTATTAGCTGACGAACCCGTCGCGTCTTTAGACCCCAAGAATACCACGCGCATTATGAATACATTACAGAAAATAAGTGAAGACGATATTGCAGTCGTCGTTAACTTACACTCTGTCGATTTAGTAAAAGAGTATTGTACGAGAGTCATTGGCATTGCTCATGGACGAATTATTTTTGACGGCCACCCCTCTATGCTGAATGACACCATTATTCAGGATATATATAGCGACGAATCAACTGAACTTTTGCATTAATTCCCACTTATCCCATTATCAGAATAGGTTATTTTAATGAAAAAAGTATTTTGTCTTACCTCATTATTGGCAAGTATGATGGTATTTAATGCCACAGCAGCGGATGCACCAAAAGAAATTAATCTGGGTATTCTGGGCGGACAGAATGCAACACAGCAGATTGGCGATAATATGTGTGTCAAAGAATTCTTGGATAAAGAATTAAACGTTAAAACCAATTTGCACAATGCTTCTGACTATTCAGGGGTGATTCAAGGCTTACTTGGTGGGAAGATTGACCTGGTATTAAGTATGTCTCCGTCCTCTTTTGCTTCTGTTTATATCAAAGATCCTAAAGCCGTCGATATAGTGGGTATTGCTATTGATGATACGGACAAGTCGCGCGGTTATCACTCAGTTGTAGTCGTCAAGGCCGATAGCCCTTATCAGAAAATTGAAGATTTAAAGGGCAAAGCATTTGGTTTCGCTGATCCAGACTCAACTTCAGGTTTCTTGATCCCTAATCAAATCTTTAAACAGAAATTAGGCGGAACAGCAGATAACAAATATAACAATTTCTTCTCTAGCGTGACATTCTCTGGCGGCCATGAGCAGGATATTCTGGGTGTTATTAACGGTCAATTTGACGGTGCAGTAACATGGGCATCAATGATAGGTGACTACAATACCGGCTATACCAGCGGCGCATTCACCCGCATGATTAGGATGGATCACCCAGATTTAATGAAGCAGATCCGTATCATCTGGGAATCTCCACTTATTCCTAATGGCCCGATTTTAGTCCGTGGTGCATTGCCTCCTGAATTTAAAGCACAACTCGTGGCTGCGGTTAAAAAACTGGATAAAGAAGATCACGCCTGCTTTATCAAAGCAATGGGCGGTAAACAGCATATTGGTGAAACATCACTTAGCGAGTATCAAACAATTATTGATATGAAGCGTGAATTAACCAAAGGCGACCGTTAAGTCGGCTCTGCGGATATAAATTTATTAGCTCTGGCTTTGCCGGAGCTAATGCTTTTAGGTGGTAGCTAATTTTGAATACAGATTTTAACCATTACTATCAGCGGGTTAGCGTTAAACAGAAACGTGAAACATTGATTTGGTCATTGGCACTGGTCATTATCTATCTTGGTGCGGGAAGCATTGCTGAGTTTAATTTACATACTATTTTTATTTCTATTCCGCACTTTTTTGATTATCTGGTTGAAACTGTCCCCGTACTCCATTGGCATAAACTATTCGCGGATGGTCATACGGAAGGCTCGTTGGCCTATTGGGGCTATCGTCTGCCGATTCAGTTACCGCTAATCTGGGAAACTCTGCAATTGGCAGTAGCTTCGACAATTTTATCGGTAATGGTTGCCATTATTTTTGCTTTCTTGGCGGCGAATAATACTCAAAGCCCCTCATGGCTGAGATTATCTATCCGGACTTTTGTCGCTTTTTTACGCACGATGCCAGAATTAGCATGGGCAGTGATGTTTGTCATGGCTTTTGGAATTGGGGCGATTCCCGGTTTTTTGGCGCTGGCCTTACACACTATTGGCAGCTTAACCAAATTGTTTTACGAATCATTAGAAACCGCATCGGATAAACCTGTTCGTGGCCTCGCTGCTTGTGGGGCCGGTAAATTACAGAGAATGCGTTTTGCACTTTGGCCGCAAGTAAAACCCATATTTCTTTCCTATAGCTTTATGCGGCTGGAAATTAATTTTCGTCAATCGACTATTTTAGGATTGGTGGGCGCGGGGGGAATCGGTCAGGAGTTGATGACCTCAATCAAACTGGATCGTTATGATCAGGTGAGTATGACACTATTGCTGATTATTATTGTGGTTTCACTGTTGGATTACACATCTGGTAAATTACGCAAGCGAGTTGTAGAAGGAGTTTCATAATGCTGACAGGCCATTTGAGCACAGGGCAACTAGCAACACTGAAACAGCAGCATCCGCAGATTTTCTTACAGCAAAAACGCTATATCAGATGGGTTACTATCATTGGGGTAGCTATTTTTTTATATTACCTTTTTTTCTTCAAAACCTTTGGTATTCCCTGGCAGGCATTTGTTAATGGTAGCCAGCAAATAAGTCGATATTTTTTGCGTATGTTTGTTTGGCATGATTTTGTTAATTGGCCATTTAGATATTATTTTGGTCAGATTTTTATTACCTTAGCCATTGTTTTTTCAGGGACGCTTACTGCCACACTGATTGCTTTACCCCTGTCATTCCTGGCGGCGCGGAATGTGATGTCGACACCAGGTTTACGCCTTATTTCATTTGTCGTGCGCCGTTTTCTGGATATTTTCCGTGGCATTGATATGGCGATCTGGGGGCTGATTTTTGTGCGTGCTGTGGGTATGGGGCCACTTGCTGGGGTGCTGGCGATTATTATGCAAGATATGGGGTTGCTCGGTAAACTTTATGCGGAAGGGCATGAGGCGGTTGATAAATCGCCTAATCGTGGTTTAACTGCGATGGGAGCCAATGCCTTGCAAAAACAGCGTTTTGGTATTTTCACTCAGTCTTTCCCCACTTTTTTAGCTTTAAGTCTTTACCAAATTGAATCTAATACCCGTTCGGCTGCAGTATTAGGTTTTGTCGGGGCGGGAGGGATCGGCTTAGTTTATGCTGAGAACATGCGCTTGTGGAATTGGGATGTCGTGATGTTTATTACATTAATCATGGTGGTTATTGTTATGATTATGGATAAAGTCTCAGCCACTTTGCGGAAGAAGTATATTGTTGGTGAGGAAATTGCACTTTATCAGCCAACCAATAATATTAAATCTAAAGTTTGATATCTATTCTAAGAATTAAGGTAAGTGTTTATTTATCTCTTACCTTAATTTGTTTTTTTATTGGGA
>NZ_CACVAD010000004.1 GCF_902726545.1 Yersinia artesiana
GTCTTATTCATTATAATTTTAAATCAAATATTAAAAAACATCCTCCATAAAAATAAATTATGGAGTCATCAACCATTTATAAGGATTAGTGATAATAAATTATGGAAAATACAAATAAATCAAGAAAATACATATTAAAAAAAAGCCCTGTCGCTAAATTTGTTGCATCCGCGCTGTTTATATTAGGGAGTCATTCAGCGATAGCTAACGTGAATGGACAGATAACTCACAGAGATAATGTTAATGGCCGCAATATAGCCCTAACTAATAATGAGATAGCACAAAACTCAGTAATCAATGGAGTAGGTAGCTTAACACTCACTGATAAAGCCAAGGCAATTAATACCCAAGTTAATACAAGTAACCCTTCCGCAATTTTTCATTTAACAGATAACAGTAGTGCTAAAAATAGTAAAATCAGCCATGGTCTTATGGTGCTATCAGACCAAGCCACAGCTTTAGTGACGTTTGTTGGTCTAAAAAAAGGTGAAAAGCCTGGAGATAATAAATTACCTGGGAAAATGTATATACGTAAAGACGGAAAAGCCCAGAATACAACAATAAGTTCAGGAGGCGTCGTCCGCATCGAAAATAATGGCACAGCAGAAAACACGACTGTACTTAAAGGAGGAAAACTACTTATTACAAACGAAGGGGAAGATATAAAACTGGTTGGGACGATAATGAAAGGAGGAGAGCTGATACTAGAGAGTGATGTTACGCTTGAGGGTGAAACAAAAATCCTCCCAAATTCAACGATAAACACTGATGGTCATAAAATTAAAAATAATGGGGATCTTCACTTCGCGGGAAAGGGTAGAGAGATCACCGCCACTATAGAAGGTTCTGGCTCATTAACAATAAATAATCCAAAAGACACATTCATCTTAAAAGGAGTAAATATTGATACTAACCACAATGATTATTCATATTCCGGCTCCACAAATATAACAGCAGGACACCTTAAATTGTCACAAGCAAAATTCACTAATAGTACAATTACCGGAGAGAAAGACACAAAACTAATGTTAGAAAACAGTTTCCTCGATACTACTGTTTCAGGGGGATATATTAGTGTCGATATTGATGGGGAAAGCACATGGCATAATAGAGAGAATTCCAGTATCGGAAACCTGAATATACATGGAGGCGGGAATTTAAATCTCAGTTCTTATCCAATAAAGATAGGCGCCCTTAACATACCTGATCAACCGTTAGCTAACCAACTGACCATTAACGGAGATTATCACAGCGACGGCGGCACTCTGACTTTTTATAGCAAGCTGGCGGGGGATGACTCCGAAACTGACCGTATGATAGTTGAAGGTAATACATCGGGTCATACCAAGGTCAAAATTAATAATTTAGGCGGTGCAGGGGCGAAAACTGATTTAGGTATTCTATTAATCGAGGTTAAAGGTCAATCTGATGGTGATTTTAAACAAGTGGGCCGTAATCCCGCCGGTGCATATGAATATTTTCTCAGACGTGGTAGTGAAGTTGATAGTAGAAAGAACTGGTATATGATCAGTGATGCTCCAAGTGTTGATAAGAAACCTATGGCAGAGGAAAAGATAGAGGAGGCTATACCAAAAGTAGGTAACGAAGGAGATAAAGCCAATAAACCAAACGTTAATCCACCCACTACTGAAAAATACTCTGACAAGACAGTATATGAGTTACTAGCTACTACTATTTCAGAGATCCTAGAACATAAAGAAAAAGAGAAGACTGCATCAGCTAATGCATTTCAAACAACCGCTCCAACAACTGAAATAGAAAACGAACCAAAGAATATTTCAGTGGGTAAATCTCCTGAAGCTACAAAAAATATCTCGCCAAAAGATATTAATGTTGTGGCAACATCAAACAAACCCGCAGTCGCAGTTGAAAATAGAAAAAATATTCCGCAAAAATCCTATAAGCCCATTTATCGACCTGAAAATGGCAGTTATATTGCCAATCTCTCAATGGCAAGAAATCTATTCACTTCTGACCTGGAAAACCGCTCTGGTAACTATAAATATAAAGATGCCGCTACCGGAGAATGGCGTACCTCCAGTATGTGGATACAGACTCAGGGCGGAATAAAACAGTTTGGTAAAACCGTTGACCAACTGAATATCAAAGGAAAATACTACTCGATTCAGCTTGGCGGCGATGTTGCTCAGTGGGATATTGGCACCCAAGGCAGTGGGCGAATCGGTATGTTGGCCGGATTGGCTAAAGCAACGAATCACAGCAAATCTAACATTACAGGTTATTACTCCAATGGTTCCGTTAATGGCTATAACCTTGGTGTATATGCAACCTGGCTAACCGATCAACAAAATAAGACAGGGCTCTACATTGATACCTTAGCGCAATATAGCTGGTTTAATAATGCCGTTAACGGTCAAGAACTGGCAGAGGTAAAATATAAATCTTCCGGTTTCACCAGTTCAATAGAAAGCGGTTATACCTTTAATATTGGCAGCACTGAGCAATTGAGTTACTTCATCCAACCTAATGCAAAAATTACCTGGGTGGGAATAAATGCTCAAACTCATACTGCAACCAATAAAGACACCATCAATTATACGAATAGAGGCCAATTGATAACGCGTATTGGTGCCAAAACTTACCTGCAAACCACCAATAATTCAGATCAACAATTCATGCCATTTATTGCTGTTAACTGGCTTCACCAAAATCACAATACCGGCACACAACTTTCAGGGAAAAGTGTTGAAAACAGCAGCAAAAATAGTGCTGAACTCAAAATTGGCGTAGAAAGTAAAATTGACCAACGGCTGCATGCCTGGGCAAATATCAATCATCAGATTGGAAATTATAATACCAGCGATACTAATGCCTTGGTTGGCATAAAATACGCTTTCTGATAGCAACAAAAGATACCTGTAAATTTATTGCAGGTATCGTTCCTCTAGCAAAAGTTTACCGGTTTTGTCTAACCCAGCGGAAAACGCTATTATCACCATTAATACACACAAAACCATTGGCAGCCAGAGCACATGCATATGCAGGAACTGACCTATCTGCAAGGTTATCCAGAACACTTACAGTCTCAGGTACAGCAACTTATCAATGAACAGCGGTTAGGGAATGTATTGCGCCAGCGTTACCCGCAACCTCATGATTACAATACAGATAAAATGCTGTATCAATATACTATTGATTTAAAAAACCAATACCTGCGTAATGCCCAACCACTCAGTAAAGTAGCCTATGACAGTAAAATTCAGGTGATGAAACATGCGCTAGGGCTGCACACCGCTATCTCCCGAGTGCAAGGGGGTAAATTAAAAGCCAAAGCAGAAATCCGGGTCGCTACGGTATTTAAAAATGCCCCTGAAGCCTTTCTGAAAATGATCGTGGTGCATGAATTAGCACATTTGAAAGAGAAAGATCACAACAAAGCGTTCTATAGTTTGTGCTGCCATATGGAACCGCAATATCATCAGTTAGAGTTTGATACGCGCCTGTATCTGACACACTTGGATCTGTTTGGCACTATTTACTAGCTTTTAAAAACCAATCCGTTGATCGCGGGGCGGTTCAATGTGTTTTTCTTCGGTAGGAATGGAGTTCACTATGATTCGCTTCGCTGTTATTGGTACCAACTGGATCACCGCGCGCTTTGTTGATGCCGCCCACGAAAGTGGCAAAATGAAACTGGCGGCTGTTTACTCGCGCAAATTGGAGCAAGCTAAAGAGTTTGGTGATAATTATAACGTTACTGAATGCTTTGATAATCTTGAAGCCATGGCAGCAAGCGAGCAGATTGATGCGGTGTATATCGCCAGCCCAAACTCATTACATTACTCCCAAGCCAAATTGTTCCTCAGCCATAAAAAACACGTTATTTGCGAAAAGTCATTAGCCTCTAATTTTGCAGAAGTTGAAGCTCTGGTTACCTGTGCTCGCGAGCATGAAGTGGTGTTATTCGAAGCCTTTAAAACAGCCTATCTGCCTAACTTTATTCAATTAAAACAGTCTCTGCCGCGTGTGGGGAAATTGCGTAAAGCCTTTATCAACTTCTGCCAATATTCCTCACGTTACCAGCGCTATCTGAATGGCGAAAACCCTAATACCTTTAATCCAGCATTTTCAAATGGCTCTATCATGGATATCGGTTACTACTGCCTGGCAAGTGCTTTGGCATTATGGGGTGCGCCTAAATCCGTGCTGGCGAGCGCGAGTTTACTACCGAGTGGTGTCGATGCGCATGGTACGGTTTGCCTAAATTACGGTGATTTTGATGTGGTTATTATTCATTCAAAAGTGAGCCAATCCGATATTCCTAGTGAGATTCAGGGCGAAGATGGTTCATTAGTTATCGAAAGCATCTCTGAATGCCTGTCTGTGGCTTTTACCCCCAGAGGCAGTCACTCTCAAGATCTGACGCTACCTCAGCATATTAATACTATGCTGTATGAAGCTGAGGTTTTTGCCAATCTGGTTGAAACCAATCAGGTGGAACACGATGGCTTGCAACTGTCATTACTGACGTCACGTATCCAGACGGATATCCGCCGCCAAACAGGGGTTATCTTCCCAGCGGATTCCCAACCACCGGCGGTATAACCAAAGTCATTGGTGTTGCTGGTAAGCTGCATATATGAAGGATGTATAGTTAATATTTTGTTTCAGAGATTGACCTGTCGGCCGTTTTCCATTATTTTTGCGCGGCAAAGGGGAGTAACTTCATTGCCGGTTTGCCGTCATTACGGTGCGAAAGCACCCGGTTACCGGGCAACCTCATTAATGTACAGGTACCTGCTGGAGCTTTTACATTAATAGAGTTGTAAGTGAGACCTTGCCGGAAGGCGAGGTTTGCTTGCAGCTCAGACATAGCGGCTGGCGTCTTCCGACGTTGGCCGTTTTTGTTTTTATGAGGTTCCTTAATGATGAATACTGTAGGTACTCCCTTATTGTGGGGTTGTTTTACCGTTGTTGTGACAATTATGCTCGCCATCGACTTATTGTTGCAGGGGCGTCGTGGTTCACAAACCATGACTCTACGTCAGGCTGCCTGTTGGTCGCTGGTGTGGGTGAGTCTGTCTTTGCTATTTAACGCCGGTTTCTGGTGGTATCTGACCGAAACTATGGGCCGCGAAATTGCTGATAAGCAAGCGCTGGCCTTTCTGACCGGCTATCTGATTGAAAAAGCACTCGCTGTCGATAACGTTTTCGTCTGGCTGATGCTATTTAGCTATTTTGCTGTTCCTGCCAATTTGCAGCGCCGAGTGCTGATTTATGGTGTTTTAGGTGCGATCGTGCTGCGTACTATCATGATCTTCGCCGGAAGCTGGTTAGTATCGCAATTTAGTTGGATTTTGTACCTGTTTGGTGCGTTCCTCCTGTTTACCGGTATCAAAATGGCATTGGCGAAGGAAGACAGTACACCGATCGGCGAGAAGCCGCTGGTACGCTGGATTCGTAATCACCTGCGCATGACTGACGAGTTACATGGCGACCGCTTTACTGTGCGCAAAAATGGCCTGCTCTATGCCACGCCATTAGTATTGGTATTAATTCTGGTTGAACTGAGCGATGTGATTTTTGCCGTCGACAGTATCCCGGCTATCTTCGCAGTTACCACCGATCCCTTTATTGTTTTGACCTCTAACCTGTTTGCGATTTTGGGCCTGCGCGCCATGTATTTCTTGCTAGCAAATGTGGCTGAGCGTTTCTCCATGTTGAAATATGGCTTGTCCGTCATTTTGGTCTTTATCGGTGTCAAAATGATGATTATCGATTTGTTCCATATCCCTATTGGCATTTCATTAGGGGTGGTAGCAGGTATTCTTGCCCTAACATTGTTAATTAATACGTGGGTAAATCATCGTGCAGATAAGCGTTTTGCAGCAGATAATACTACCGATAAATAGTTAGCATCACGATACAATATATTATGTGGGGCAGCCTCTGCCCCGCATTTATCTCGCTTATTTCGCCAGCAACCAAACGTTATTGCCATCACACAAATGTAAACAAAATGTTATGCAAATTTGATCTGCATTGGATTTTGCTGATTGTTTCTTTCCTGCGCAACAGATTCCCTTATACTATCAAAGCAAACACACCCAGTTACAAATAATACAAAGTTACAGGTGTGAAAACTCTACCCCAAATAATTCGAGTTGTAGGAAGGCGGCAACTGAGTGCATCCCGATGAGCTTACTTAGGTAAGTGATTCGGGTAAGCGAGGGCAGCCAACGCGCATACAGCTTGAAGTATGACGGGTATCAGTGCGTGGCCCCGTTCCGGCTCATGCGCTAATTAACTAAAGATTGGGAAGAGGTATCACTGGAAACTATGGAAAAAACACAGTCTGGCTTTATCGGATTTATTCTCCGCGGCAGTTTGGTTAAACAGATTCTGGTCGGGTTGATTGCCGGGATTATTTTAGCGCTGCTATCAACTCAGGCCGCATTGGCCGTGGGTTTACTGGGTACATTGTTCGTCGGCGCACTAAAAGCGGTCGCCCCCGTTCTGGTGTTAATGCTGGTTATGGCCTCTATCGCGAACCATAAGCAAGGTCAAAAAACCAGTATCCGCCCTATTCTGTTTTTATATCTGTTGGGCACATTCTCAGCAGCCCTGATTGCGGTTGCTGTTAGCTTTATGTTCCCATCCACTTTGGTATTAGCCACCCAGAATTCGGATATCGCCGCTCCGGGCGGGATTGTGGAAGTAATGAAAGGCTTGCTCAATAGCGTGATAGCAAACCCAATCCATGCGCTGCTGAATGCGAACTATATTGGTATTCTGGCCTGGGCTGTTGGTCTGGGAGTTGCTCTACGTCACGCGGCAGATACTACCAAGGCATTGATTAATGATATGTCTGATGCCGTCACTGTGGTGGTACGTGTGGTTATCCGCTTTGCACCATTAGGTATTTTTGGTCTGGTGGCATCCACGATGGCCGAAACCGGCTTTGGCGTATTGCTGGGCTATGCACAACTGCTGGTGGTATTGATTGGCTGTATGTTACTAGTCGCATTAGTGGTCAACCCACTGATTGTTTACTGGAAAATCCGCCGCAATCCCTATCCACTGGTCTTCGCCTGCCTGCGCGAAAGTGGCGTTACCGCTTTCTTTACCCGCAGCTCAGCCGCGAATATTCCCGTGAATATGGAAATGTGTAAGAAGATGAACCTGAATGAAGATACCTATTCTGTCTCCATTCCATTAGGTGCCACCATCAATATGGCGGGTGCTGCTATCACGATTACCGTGTTAACACTGGCAGCCGTTCATACCTTAGGTATCGCCGTGGATTTGCCAACCGCGCTGTTATTAAGTGTGGTGGCTGCAATCTGCGCCTGTGGAGCATCCGGTGTTGCCGGTGGCTCATTGCTGTTGATCCCACTGGCTTGCGGCATGTTTGGTATTCCCAATGAAATCGCGATGCAAGTGGTCGCGGTTGGCTTCATTATCGGCGTATTGCAGGATTCAGCTGAAACTGCGCTGAACTCGTCAACTGACGTTATTTTTACCGCTGCCGCCTGTCAGGCAGATGATGCCAGATTAGCAAATCCAGATCCGCTGGCGAGCCGTAAATCAGCCTGAAGCACATTATCGAGATAACTATCGGGGGCAATTTGGCCCCCGTTTCTTATTATTTTGCAGCTTTATTTTCGACGAGAAAAGGGTCTATCCCTTGCCGTTGCAGGCGATAAAAACGAATAATATTAAAGCCGTTAAGCAGCAAGAAACTGCCCTCAATCAATGAACCGCCGATCGAACCCAGCCAGACGTTATGAATAACCCAACAAACGGTGGATACCCACATCACGCAGCGGGTTGTCAGGCCTGTGGTGCGAAATATCGCCCAGGTGCTGATAACGGTGCCAAAAATTGGCAAGATCTCGACTGCATGTTGCATACGCCAGAGACCAAAAGCCAATATCAGAATAATAAACACCAACATAGCAATACTGCTGCGGGTCTTAGCCGCGACCAGATTTCGTAGCGCATTCAGCATAGCGCTGCTACCGGCAGCACTGGCTCCCATCAGGAAGAAATGGCAGCCAATAATGGCACTGTAAGCAGAAAGTTGCAGCCTGAAACGCCGCTCATCGCGGTTGAAGAACATGGTAATGCCGACAAAAAATGCCAGCACGCCAACGGCTTGAGCAAACCAATAGAAAGTCATGAAGGGATAATCCTGGTGTACGGTAACCGTACAAATTAATAAGCAAACGGCACTCCCCTTCGTGCTTGAAGTCGCAGGAACTCGCTACCTGCGACTTCAATACCTTGGGCAGAGTGTCTTATCCATAAAAAATAAAACACCGTTTCATATTAATCAAAAGGCACAATATTTACAAGGTGACACCGCTTTTAAAGATTGCCAGTTCACGGAAGTCATTGACTTCATTGCGCGCGGGTTTGCCATTGGCAATGTCGACAATCAAATCAATAAACTCTGTCAGCAAATCATCCATTGACGTACCGTGAATCAACTTACCGGCATCGAAATCAATCCAATGGGGCTTTTTAGCGGCCAGTTCACTGTTAGTTGCCAGTTTCACTGTCGGCACAAAACCGCCATAAGGTGTACCACGTCCAGTACTGAACAACACCATATGACAACCAGCACCCGCTAAGGCACTGGTGGCGACTGCATCATTACCCGGCGCACTGAGTAAATTCAGTCCTGGGCGCTGTAAACGCTCACCATACTTCAATACGTCAACCACTTTGCTCTGGCCCGCTTTTTGGGTGCAACCCAGCGATTTTTCTTCCAGCGTCGTGATACCACCGGCTTTATTGCCCGGTGATGGGTTTTCATAAATCGGCTGGTTGTGCGCAATAAAGTACTGTTTGAAGTCATTGACCATGCTGACAGTCTTTTCAAACGTCGCTTCATCACGGCAGCGGCTCATCAGAATCCGCTCAGCGCCGAACATTTCCGGCACTTCGGTCAGAACAGAGGTTCCGCCATTGGCAATCACATAGTCGGAGAAGCGGCCCAGTAATGGGTTAGCGGTGATACCTGATAGCCCATCAGACCCCCCACATTCCAGACCAAATTTGAGTTCACTCAATTTACCCGCAACCCGTTGATCATTGCGCATCACCTGATACAAAGCATGCAGATGCTCAAGACCAGCTTCAACTTCATCATCCTGTTGCTGACAGACCATAAAGTGCACGCGATCTTCATCCACCGGCCCCAACGTGGTTTGGAAAACGTCTACCTGATTGTTTTCGCAGCCCAAACCAATGACCAGCACTGCGCCAGCATTGGGATGACGCACCATGTTTTGCAGCATGGTGCGGGTATTTTCGTGGTCCTGACCCAGTTGTGAGCAACCGAATGGATGACTGAACAGATAGACCCCATCAATACCTTCAGCGTCTTGTGTTTCTTTCAGAAAACGTTGTTGGATCTGACGGGCGATCCCATTCACGCAACCTACCGTTGGAATAATCCACAGTTCGTTGCGAATACCCACATCGCCATTGGCCCGGCGATAGATCTGCACCTCGCGATCCGCCATTTGTGGTGGTAACTCACTGAATTCTGGCTGATATTGATACTCATCCAGATCACTGAGGTTAGTTTTAGCATTTTGTGAATGAATATGTTCGCCGGGCTGGATCAGGGTTAATGCATGGCCGATCGGCAAACCATACTTCACGATCATTTGCCCAGGCTCAATGGTCGTTAAAGCAAATTTATGACCACGCGCTACTGGTTGAGCCAATTTAACACTGAATTCTCCAATTTCGAGAACATCATCAGCGGCTAAATCTTGCAGTGCGACAGCGACATTATCCAACGGGTGAATTTTTATAATATTTTGCATAGTTAAACCTTTAGCTGTACGCCGCAACCGCAGCTCTCATACCGCTGTCAATGATGGTTTGTAGTTGTTCTGTTACTTGATTTGCCAGTTGTGGTACCGCAGTCAGATCCTGCCCCCAATGGGCGGTATCAGAAAGCACGGTATTCACCAATTCAGCCAGCTTGATATCACCGTGTTTTACACCATTCCACAGGGTGGAATAACGTTCCAACCAGTGAGCATCATCCTGCAACGGGTAAGTTTGACCATCACGTTCACCACGATAAAAGGCAATCAGAGCGGCCAGTGCAAAAGTCAGGCGTGGCGGCAACTTGCCTTGCTGCTGCTGATAAGTTAGCAATTGCGGCAAAATGCGGGTGCGGAATTTGGTCATGCCATTCAAGGCAATAGACAACAACTGATGCTGAATGAACGGGTTACGGAAACGGCTCAATACTGCCTGAGAGAATGACAACAGCTCGTCTTCCGGTAAATCCAGAACCGGGACAATCTCTTCGGTAATGGTTTTTTCGACAAAGCTGCTGATTTGCGCGTCATTCATCGTCTGACCAACAGTGTCCAGCCCAGCCAAATAAGCCACCGGCACCAGCGCAGTGTGCGCGCCGTTCAGAATCGCAACTTTGCGTTCTTTATAAGGTTTGATGTCATCGACGATACGCACATTCAGGTCTAACTTATCAAGACGAAGTTCTTGTGCTAATTCTTTTGGCCCTTGGATAACAAACAGATAGAAGTATTCAGCGGTATCCAGGAAGCTGTCTTGATAGCCCAATTCGGCTTGCAGTGCTGCCACTTCATCACGCGGGTAACCTGTCACAATGCGGTCAACCAATGTCGAGCAGAAGGTATTGTTTTCAGTCAACCACTGCGTGAATGCCGCAGGCAGCTGCCAATGGCTGGCATAGCGCAGAACTAATTCACGCAGTGCTTCACCATTATAATCAATCAGTTCGCAAGGCAGCAGCACCCAACCTTTATCCGCCGCACCGGAGAAATGCTCAAAACGTTCGAACAGTAAACGGGTCAATTTAGCTGGGAAAGAGCTTGGCGGCGCATCGCTGAATTGATCCGCTTCATTCCAGGCAATACCGGCTTCGGTGGTATTTGAGAACATAAAGCGGATATTAGGATCACGCGCCAGCGCCAAATATTCATCAAACTGGCGGTAAATATTGATTTCACGGTTAACCGAACGGATCAGGCGGGATTCACGCACCGCTTCGCCTTGTTCGTTCAGACCGCGGATCACCGCAGTATACAGGCCATCCTGAGTGCTGAGTGATGGTGGAAAATCGGTGTCGATCGGGCGGATCACCACGATCCCGGCATTCAGATCGGTGTGCTCATTCAGTAAATCAATCTGCCAGTCAACAAAGGCTCGCAGGAAGTTACCTTCACCGAATTGAATGATTTTGTCGGGGTGGCTACGGCCAGGAAAGTCACGACGGTTCAAAGTTTGCATCAGGATTCACCTCATAACGCATACAGCCGGGCGTTAAATAAACAACGAGTTAATATTATGCGGGGCTGATATTCAGCCCCGAGATTATTGTTAGATATTTATCACTGAAACAGCTCAGCGATTACAGTTCGATGGCGAAATATTGCTTAGCGTTATCAAAGCAGATGTTTTTCACCATAGAACCCAGCAGTTCAATATCTGCCGGAGCTTCGCCATCCTCGACCCAACGGCCAATCATTTGGCACAGAATGCGACGGAAGTATTCATGGCGGGTATAAGACAAGAAGCTGCGGCTATCTGTCAGCATGCCAACAAAGCGGCTTAGCAGACCAAGCTGTGCCAGTTGAGTCATTTGACGTTGCATGCCATCTTTTTGGTCATTGAACCACCAGCCAGAGCCAAACTGCATTTTCCCGGCTGCACCTTCGCCCTGGAAGTTGCCCACCATGGTGCCGATCACTTCGTTATCTCGTGGGTTCAGGCAGTAAAGGATGGTTTTCGGCAGCGCATTACGCAGACCTTGTGCATCCAACAGGCGAGATAACGGCTGCGCCAATGGCTGGTCATTGATGGAGTCAAAGCCGATATCCGGCCCGACCAGGTTGAACATGCGGCTGTTATTATTGCGCAGTGCACCGATGTGATACTGCTGCACCCATTCACGGCGGTGATATTCGCCAGACAGGAAGAGCAACACGGCGGTTTTGAACTGTGCGGCTTCTTCAATGCTTGGCTGGTTACCCGCCAGGCGGCGAGCAAGGATGCCGTCCAGAGTCGCTTCATCTGCTTCACCGTAAACCACCACATCCAGCGCATGATCAGATACTTTGCAACCGTGAGCGGCAAAGTGATCCATACGTTTATTCAGCGCGGTACACAAATCGGCAAAGCGACTAATTGACGTGTCAGCGGCAGCTTCCAGGCGCTGCATATAGTCGTTGAAACCTGCGGCTTCAATATTGAAGGCTTTATCCGGACGCCAGCTTGGTAAGACTTTGATATTGAAACTGCCGTCAGCGGCAATCGCTTTATGGTGGCGCAGATCATCAATCGGGTCATCAGTAGTACCGACCATTTTGACATTCATCTGCTGCATGATTCCGCGCGCAGAGAAGCTGTCCTGAGCCAGCAGTTCGTTTCCGCGCTGCCAGATTTCGTCAGCGGTGGTTGGGGACAATAACTTACCTGTAATACCAAACGGACGGCGTAATTCAAGATGCGTCCAATGGTAGAGCGGGTTACCAATAGTATGAGGAACCGTTGCCGCCCAAGCATCAAACTTCTCGCGATCACTCGCATCACCGGTACAGAAACGCTCAGCCACACCATTAGTGCGCATCGCACGCCATTTATAGTGGTCACCTTTCAACCAGATGTCATACATATTCTTAAAGCGGTAGTTTTCTGCAATCTGTTCTGGGGGTAAATGGCAGTGATAATCATAGATCGGCTGATCTTTTGCATAGTCATGATAGAGACGACGGGCAAATTCGGTGTCGAGCAAAAAGTCTTCGGTCAAAAACTGCGCCATATTAGGTTCCTCACTTGAGTACATCTAGAGTACTGCTTTCTGTTATCGCGAAGTTATCACACCAATTTCATCTATCGTCCAGTATTTTTTGTAGATAGAGATCGCAAAAATCTAACAAAAAGAACAAATACCCAACATTTATAGTCCATTTAGTCCCTTGCGGCACTAAGTCTGCTGGGTTCTATTATTCCCTAATTGAAAAGTGGTTTTTGTGATATCACTCAACTTTTAAATCTGTATGACAAGTTATTGTTGCGTCGCCATCAGTCATCTCATGCGTATTGTTCATCAAACACACTGATTTGACCTAAATGGAAATATCGAAGAGTGAGCGTCGTACCAGCACTACGGTCGCAAACAAAAGAAGGGATAGCCGAATAGTTGAAGTTGGCACAGCACGGCCAGCCTCAATTCAATAAGAAGAGCCAGGTACCACCGCGATGTCGGATTGGACCAAATTGCGCCATGAAACGTCACGACAGG
This sequence comes from Yersinia artesiana, assembly GCF_902726545.1. Classification (GTDB taxonomy): domain Bacteria; phylum Pseudomonadota; class Gammaproteobacteria; order Enterobacterales; family Enterobacteriaceae; genus Yersinia; species Yersinia artesiana. Next base: position 13,301 of record NZ_CACVAD010000004.1, read on the forward strand.
CGGCGTTTCATGGCAGTAATCTAAGACTGGGAGAAAGTTATAAATGATGCGTAAAATTAAAGGCTTACGCTGGTACATGATCGCGTTGGTCACCGTTGGCACCATATTAGGTTACCTAACCCGTAACGCTATTGCCGTTGCCGCACCAACGTTGCAAGAGCAGCTACATATCACCACTCAGCAATATTCTTATATTATTGCCGCTTATTCAGCCGCTTACACTCTGATGCAACCGGTAGCCGGTTATATTCTGGATGTGATGGGGACGAAAGTCGGCTATGCCATGTTTGCCGTTATGTGGGCTATATTCTGTATGAGTACCGCATTAGCCAGTAGCTGGGGTGGTTTAGCGATCGCTCGTGGTGCTGTGGGTGCAGCAGAAGCGGCGATGATCCCAGCGGGTCTGAAAGCGACCAGTGAATGGTTCCCGGCAAAAGAACGTTCCATTGCTGTTGGCTATTTCAACGTAGGTTCTTCTATCGGCGGCATGATTGCACCACCATTAGTGGTGTGGGCTATCGTGATGCATAGCTGGCAGATGGCATTTATTATTACCGGTGTGCTCAGCCTGATTTGGGCCATTGCCTGGTTAATCCTGTACAAACACCCGAAAGATCAGAAAAAACTGTCTGATGAAGAACGTGAGTACATCCTGAGTGGTCAGGAAGCGCAGCACTCTACTGCAAACTCCAAAAAGATGTCTGCAATGCAGATTATCCGTAACCGCCAGTTCTGGGGTATCGCCATCCCACGTTTCCTGGCAGAACCTGCCTGGGGGACATTCAACGCGTGGATCCCACTGTTCATGTTCAAAGCTTATGGCTTTAACCTGAAAGAAATCGCCATGTTTGCCTGGATGCCAATGCTGTTTGCCGATCTGGGCTGCATTCTGGGTGGTTACCTGCCGCCTCTGTTCCAGAAATACCTAAAAGTTAACCTGATTGTTTCCCGTAAGTTGGTGGTAACAATGGGTGGTCTGTTAATGATTGGGCCGGGGACTATTGGCCTGTTCACCAGCCCTTATGCCGCTATCGCCCTATTGTGTGTTGGGGGTTTTGCTCACCAATCACTGTCTGGCGCGCTAATTACATTATCGTCTGATGTCTTTGGTCGTAACGAAGTTGCCACCGCCAATGGCTTGACGGGTATGGCGGCCTGGACTGCCAGTACGCTGTTTGCTCTGGTGGTAGGTGCTTTGGCGGATACCATGGGCTTCAGCCCACTGTTTGCCGCACTGGCAGTATTTGATGTGTTGGCAGTGGTGGTTATCTGGACGGTGCTGCAAAACCGCCCGGCAGCCGAACCGGCTATCGATCCGGTACAACAAACACCAGCCGGACAGAACTAATTCAAACCTCGATTTAAAGCGATAAACATCACCCGCCCGGTAAAATCTGCCGGGCTTTTTTATACCCGCACCGCCCTCTTTTACCGCACATTTTCCATCATAACTGTGATAGCAATAACTAGAACCCAATAGGGATAAGTGGTATAACAAGTCCCATTATATCTCCTTCGGGATATCATGCCTTCCAGACAAAATGAGCCGCAAAATTTGCGGCCTCAATTGATCCAAGAGCCTTAATCATGGAATTCACAGAAACCAGACGGTTGTACCAGCAGTTAGCCGCAGAGTTAAAGCAGCGCATCGAAGCCGGTGTTTATCCGGTGGGCGATAAATTGCCCGCAGAACGCTACATTTCCGAAGAAATGAATGTCAGCCGCACCGTGGTTCGTGAAGCGATTATCATGCTGGAAGTGGAAGGTTACGTAGAAGTGCGCAAAGGCTCCGGCATCCATGTGATGTCGAATAAACAAAAGCACTTGGTTATGCCAAACCAGGGTATTGAATTCGCCACCGCAGGCCCTTTTGAGCTGTTACAAGCACGCCAATTGATCGAAAGTAACATAGCCGAATTTGCGGCCACGCAAGTGACGCGACAAGATATCGTGCAATTAATCGAGATCCAAAAACATGCGCGGCAAGAGGATCGTTTTCGCGACTCGCAGTGGGATTTGAAATTCCATGTACAGGTAGCGCTGGCGACGCAAAACACCGCTATGGCAACAATTGTCGAGAAGATGTGGAGCCAGCGGGTACATAACCCTTACTGGATCAAACTGCATGAGCATATCGATGATAAGTCGATCGAGAGTTGGTGCGAAGATCACGACAGGATCCTTGAAGCTCTGATGCGTAAAGATCCTTACGCCAGCAAGCTTGCCATGTGGCAACATCTGGAAAATACCAAGCAGATGCTGTTCCGTGCAACCACCGATGATTTCGAGTTTAATGTCGACCGCTACCTCTTCACAGAAAATCCGGTTGTTCACCTTGATATCCCCAGTGTTGCCAATAGCGTTGCTAATAGCAAAAACTGACTTCTAGCCTATAAAGCGATAACCCGCAGGGGGAGAAACTGCCCCTCTTCTTTCTCCTCCCTGCAAGATTAAGCCGCTTTAAGGTCAGCCAATGTCGAGTTCTGTCAGCAAACGTCAGTGTTATACCTGTTTTTTAACTATTGCTTAAAAAACACTCAATTAGCCTCTATATTTCCCTGTTTCATATCCCGCGATTTTGCTAAAGTGGCAGCACTTTTTTATTCGGATGTTTTGGGAGCGAAACGCAAAAATATGCGCTGGTTGTTTGCTCTGTTTATTGCAGTGTCTGGCTGGGTCAGTTCGGCTTCCGGCAACTTGCTATCGCCCACGCATCCCGTATCAGGTATAGCGTCATCTGCACCTGACTGTCACTATGTCAGTGGCGCGTCGTCATCCGTAAATGTATTTTCGTCAGATCTGCGTCTGCAAAAAAAAGCCTTTTATTCTCAATTACGTCTAATGGGTATGCCCGCCAAAAAAACCGCCATAAAAAATCGGTTGGGTACGCTTAAATTTGCCGGTCCAGTTAATCCTTCGCTCGTCAACAACATCTGGCATGGCACATATCTGGCTATGTCTCGCAGTCATCGTGCGGATGAGATCTATAAACAGCCGCGGCAGTCACAGCCTCTGCTGAATTATTCCAATTGGATATTCTATGCATCGACACAGCAAAATCGTGTGGGTGGCTGGAAAGAGAGCAATACTCAATATAGCGGGATGCTTACCTACCACATTATGGCGTGATGCTTTCTCTGTTTTCGTAATACGTGGGCATCGCAACAAGAAGTAAATTTACCTCAAGATATCAGCGAATTGGTTTGCTCTGGTTCATTTATCATAACCATCGCTAAAACACGAAAAACCATCAGATACTTTTGTGATCGTGTTTATATCCATAACGATGCATACAACAAACAATGACGTTTTAGGAATACCAGATGGATATCATTAAAGAACTCTTACATGCTTTATGGGCACAAGACTACGAGACACTGGCAAACCCGTCGTTAGTATGGGCCATCTACATCCTGCTATTTGTGATACTTTTTCTGGAAAATGGCTTGCTCCCGGCAGCCTTTTTACCTGGCGATAGCCTGTTAATTCTGGTGGGTGTACTGATTGCGAAAGGTGCCATGAGTTTCCCGGTAACACTGGTGGTATTAACTACCGCAGCCAGTCTGGGTTGCTGGGTCAGCTATATTCAAGGGCGATGGCTGGGGAATACAAAAGTGGTGCAAGGGTGGCTATCCCACCTGCCCGCTCATTACCACCAGCGCGCTCATAACCTGTTCCACCGCCATGGGTTATCCGCGCTGTTAGTCGGGCGTTTCCTGGCATTCGTGCGCACCTTACTGCCAACAATTGCTGGCCTTTCCGGCCTGAACAATGCCCGTTTTCAATTCTTTAACTGGATGAGTGGTTTCCTGTGGGTGTTAATCTTAACCACCATGGGCTTCGCTTTTGGCAAAACACCGGTTTTCCTGAAATACGAAGACGAAGTGATGTTTGTCCTAATGTTGCTACCTCTGGCACTACTGGTGATCGGCTTGTTTGGTTCTCTCTATGTGCTTTGGCGCAAGAAAAATGCCACTCCAGTGAATGATAACAATGACAAAGGTAAGTCAGAGTGATTAACCTCCGTGGCCGTTTTGGCCGCCCAGTCTGGCACTATCTTATCCTGCCGGTGACCTTGTTGTTGCTGGCAGCACTGCTGTTTACGCCCATTATTATGCGCACAGAAAGCGCGCTAAAAATTCGCCCTAATCAGCAGGGGCTGTCATTACCTGATGGGTTCTCGCTATACCAGCACCTTGATCAGCGGGGGATTCGTATCAAAAGCATCACTCCAGAGAATGACAGTTTGGTAGTGAGTCTTGAGTCTCCGGAACAGCAACAAGAAGCGATTACAGCTTTACAAGATATCCTGCCAAGCGGTTATGTCATTGTCTCCAGTGAGTCAAAGAAACGTCAGCGTTTATTGCCCGCATTCAGAAATAACTTACAAAGTGTAGGGTAATCTGCATCATGGGGAGTTATCTCCCCGTCATTTGATCTTCGTTATTACCAATTTATCCCCGTCATACTTCAAACTGCATGTGCGTTGGCTACGCTCGTTACTCGGCCCGTCCATGGGCCTCGCCTCTGTGAGGCCGCTGCAAACAGCGTTCAAATCGGTTCCCGACCGATTTGTCACCCGAATCACTTACTCATGTAAGCTCATCGGGATTCATTCGCTTGCCGCCTTCCTGCAATTCGAATTATTTAGGGGATATCCTGCTGATATATGATTAATCTATAAAAAATCCTGTAGTAAACTTGGGTATCATATAATTCAGCGCTATGCTTAGTCATTCACGGCAACCTATTTCACCCCGATTCTTGTTGTAAAAGGAAGCAATACCATGTTGTTACGTACCGTTTTTTCCCTACGGGCCTTTCTCCTGCTGGTATTACCGATGATTGCATTTGGCAGTATCGCCCAGACAAATGAATGCGATACCAAAGCCAAAGAGATCCAACAGCAGATTGATTATGCCAAACAACATGGCAATACCCGTCGCGCCGCAGGTCTGGAAACGGCCTTGCAACAAGTTAAGAATAATTGCACGGTTGAAAGTCTGGAAGCCGACCGTCAGAGCAAAATTAAAGAGAAGCAGCACAAAGTCGCTGAGCGTAAGGAAGAACTAAAAGAGGCTCAGCAAAAAGGTGATGCTGATAAAATTACCAAACAACAGAAGAAGTTAACGGAGGCGCAAGCTGAGTTAAAGCAAGCTCAGGCACAGAAGTAGCGACTCCGGGTTTGCATACAGACACAGTGAATCATTTGGGAATTATTAGGATGATTAACCTATCAACTTCCAAAGAAATTCACTAGATTAGATATTCATCTCAGTTATGTTAAGGAGCTATTACATGCCACAAGATAAAACCTCTGAACATTTGCGCGCTGAACTTAAGTCACTTGCGGATACTTTGGAAGAAGTGCTGCAATCTTCGACCGATAAGCCGAAAGCTGAGTTAGATAAGCTGCGGGCCAAAGCGGAAAGCGCGTTGAAAGATACTCGTGAACGTCTGAGCGAAACGGGCGATAGAATCGCCGCCCAAACCAAAGAAATTGCTGATAAAGCTGACAACTATGTCCATGACAACCCTTGGGCTGGCGTAGGCATCGGTGCTGCTGTTGGCGTGGTGTTAGGCGTTCTATTGTCTCGCCGCTGATTATGGCTGAACTTCCTCAAACTCAGGGCCCCGGTAAAGGGGTCCTCGATACTGTCCACCGCATCGCCACCATCGTGGTTGGCATGGTTGAAACCCGTGTTCGACTAGCAGCTATTGAGCTGGAAGAAGAAAAAGCAACACTGATTCAGTTGCTGATGATGGCCGGGATTACCCTGCTGTTGACTGCTTTCGGCTTGATGAGTCTGCTGGTGTTGGTGATATGGGCAATTGATCCTGCTTATCGCTTAGTTGCGTTAGGGTCGACAACGGCAGTGCTCTTAGCACTGGCGATAATTGGTGTTATCTGGACACTCACCAAAGCGCGCCGTTCCACCCTGCTGGGGTCAACCCGCAAGCAACTGGAAACTGATCGCGAATTATTGGAGAAAGAGCGTTGAGTCGCCGTCAATTAGCACAGGAAAAGGCCGCATTGTTACGGGAGATCCAGCAACAACGTCTGGATCTCGCTAACAGCGCCGCGCATTGGATTGAAGTCACCGCACCTTATGATCGTGGCTGGGCGAAAATCGTCAGTATGCGAAAATATTTGATGGTGGGTTCAAGCCTGGTGGCGCTATATGGCATCCGCCATCCCAGTAAGTTAATCCGCTGGTCGCGCAGAGCGGTCAGTGCATGGGGTGCTATCCGATTGTTTCGCAGTACTTTTTTATTACGTTGATCCCCATTCTACTGTACTGTACTGACCAGCAGCCATTATCTTATGTTTGATAAAACCAGTCTATAATTCAGCCTGCTAGCAGTATCTTTCCCTATAAGCAGGCTTTTATATTCTGTCACTTCAATTTTTTTGATAAAAAACGACAGTTTTACTTGCTAACAACTTATCAACTTCTCGACTAACATTCTCTCATCAAGTCAGGGCGTTTGCAGAAATACACCGGCAAACAATCATATATATATTTTTTGATTAAAAATTAACGCCAGCAGATGCCAGGCATTAATACAAAACACTTTTTGGAGAAGTCGTCGATGAACAAATTACAAGATACTGGCCTGTTGGTAGCACGCATTTTGATGCCAATTCTGTTTATTGTTGCCGGTTACGGCAAAATGGGTGATGCCTATGCCGGGACCCAACAATATATGCAAGCAATGGGTGTCCCTGGTTTCTTCCTGCCACTGACTATCCTGTTGGAATTTGGTGGTGGTTTGGCCATTCTGTTTGGTTTCCTGACTCGCACCACCGCACTGTTCACTGCCGGTTTCACCATTCTGACCGCACTGATTTTTCACACTAACTTTGCGGAAGGTGTTAACCAACTGATGTTCATGAAAAACCTGACCATCGCTGGCGGTTACATTGTCTTAGCAGTTGCTGGCCCTGGTGGTTTCAGTATCGACCGCCTGCTGGGTAAGAAGTGGTAACACTGCTTTTACCCAAAGCACACTTAAGCAATTACGCCCTATCATTAGATAGGGCGCATTTTTTAGAGAGGAACATGAGATGGGACAACTTGTAGACGGCATTTGGAAAGACATCTGGTATGACACCAAATCTACCGGTGGTCACTTCAAGCGCAGTACCTCACAGTTCCGCAATTGGGTCACGGCTGATGGCCAGGCTGGGCCGCAGGGCAAAGCCGGTTTTACAGCCGAAGCAGACCGCTACCATTTGTATGTTTCTCTCGCCTGCCCGTGGGCACACCGCACTTTGCTGTTACGCACTCTGAAAGGCCTGGAGTCACTGATTTCGGTTTCCGTGGTGCATCCGCTGATGAAAGAGCATGGTTGGACATTCGGTGATGATTTCCCCGCCGCCACCGGCGACTCGCTGTATCACCTTGATTACCTTTATCAACTCTATTTGCGTGCTGACCCTCACTATAGCGGGCGCGTCACCGTCCCGGTGTTATGGGACAAACAGCAGCAAACTGTTGTTAGTAATGAGTCAGCCGATATTATTCGTATGTTCAATAGTGCGTTTGATGGCGTAGGTGCCAGAGCCGGGGATTATTATCCACCCGCATTACGCCGCGATATTGATGACATCAATGGGTGGGTCTACGATCAGGTCAACAATGGCGTGTATAAAGCGGGCTTTGCTACCACCCAACAAGCCTATGACGAAGCTGTCAATACCCTGTTTGATGCTCTGGCGAAGCTGGAACAGATTCTGGGGAAACAGCGTTATCTGACCGGTGATCAACTTACCGAAGCTGATTTGCGTTTATGGACCACACTGGTGCGTTTTGATCCCGTGTATGTCACACATTTTAAGTGTGATAAGCATCGGATCAGCGATTATTTAAATTTGTATGGTTTCCTGCGTGATATTTACCAGATGCCGGGCATTGCCGAAACAGTAGATTTTGCTCATATCCGCAATCACTATTATCGCAGCCACGGCACTATAAATCCTTATGGGATTATCTCCATCGGCCCACAGCAAGATCTGCTGGAACCGCATGGCCGAGATACCCGTTTTGCTTAGTTAACCGGTTAACGCACAGTAGCCGTTTATTTATTCATAAAGAGTTTAGGGATCTCGCGCAGACACCACGACTTAGCCTCCCCCATACTGTCACGTCGCCAGGCCATAATGATATCGGCCTCGCGGCTGTATTCTGGCCCGACAACCCGTAAGCGCCCCGCTTCAATATCTTTCTCGACCATTTCATACGGCATGGTCGCCACACCTAGACCGGCCAACAATGCCCGCCGTTTATCTTCGATGGTGCTCACCGTCAACCGCTGCTGTTTATCCAGCAATTGCACGGTCAACACCGGCCGTTCACGAGCAGTATCGGCTACAGCAACACCCCGGTATTTCACCCGTGTTAACTCTGACAGTGGCTCTGGCTCCAGATGGATGGGATGGTCAGGGCTGGCCACATAAACGCTGGTGACTTTGTACAATTTGCGGCTGTTAATTTCCGAAGATGCGCGAAAATGCATGTCTGGCGCAATCACAATATCCGCCCGCCCTTGCTCCAGCCGTTCCCAGGCACCTGCCAATACTTCAGTAAAAATAGAGACTTGTGTGTTCGCCTTCTGCGCCAGTCGGTCAACCAGCGGGAACAGTTTCCATGCCGGAGACAAAGCTTCACTGACGATAGTGATATGGGTTTCCCAACCACGCGCCAATGCCTCAGCATCGGTGGTCAGCTTATCGGCAGCTTCCAGCAGCACCCGACCGCGATCCAACAGCATACGCCCTACATTGGTAAACTTGGTGCGATGCCCGGAGCGGTCGAACAGCACCACATCCAACTCTTCTTCGAGTTTTTGCATGGTGTAGCTCAACGCCGAAGGTACACGCCCCAATTCATCGGCAGCCGCAGCAAAACTGCCACGGCGGTCAATGGCATCCATCACTCTCAACGCTTCTAACGTTAGCGCCCGATCTTTGCCCATCGTTTTCTCAATCAGGAAATTTGAATATAGTGACCAGATTAACTGGCTAACAATCTGGCGTCCAGACGCTTACCATTTGTTTATCGATTAATATCAGGAAAGAGCGATCATTGTCATGATTACATGCAGAACAGCAAAACAGTGCGGGCAAGCTGACTTTGGTTGGCTCCAGGCGCGCTATACCTTTTCATTCGGCCACTATTTTGATCCGAAATTATTAGGCTACGCTTCACTGCGTGTGCTGAATCAGGAAGTTCTCGCGCCGGGTGCATCATTCCAGCCGCGAACTTATCCACGGGTTGATATTCTGAATATCATCCTACAAGGTGAGGCAGAATATCGGGATAGCTTAGGTAACCATGCGCGCGGCAAAACTGGCGATGTCCTGTTATTTTCTACCCAGCCGGGTGTGAGCTATAGCGAGCATAACCTCAGTGCAGACAAACCATTAACGCGAATTCAGTTATGGCTCAATGCTTGCCCCGAGCAAGAAAGTCAATCGGCTCAGCAGCTTTCACTATGTACCCAACCATTAAGGCTATTGGCTTCCCCTGACGGTGAAAAAGGCAGCCTGAAGCTGCGCCAGCAAGTGTGGATTCATCATTTGGATTTGGCCGTAGGTGAACAATATACGATTGATTTGCACGGCCCGAGGGCTTATCTGCAATCTATTCACGGAACCGTGGAAGTGGCAGGCCCGCAAGTGAGCGAAGCTCAGCGTTTGACCTGTGGTGATGGCGCTTTTGTGCAAGAGGAACAGCATTTAGTGATTAAAGCACAAACCCCCCTGCGGGCATTGCTGATTGATTTACCAGAATGACCGGGTATTCGCCCGGTCAATTTTAAATGCCGCAGTAGTATTTATATCTATCAGCAATGAGCTACTTACGCTTTCAATGACGCCATATCAATCACAAAGCGGTATTTCACATCACTTTTCAGCATACGTTCGTAGGCATGATTAATGTCCTGAATATTAATCATTTCGATATCTGAAGCAATGCCGTGCTGCGCGCAGAAATCCAACATTTCCTGGGTCTCCGCAATACCGCCGATGCATGAACCCGCCACCGAACGCCGTCCCAAAATCATCGGCAAAGTGCTCACCATCGGGCTGATATCCCCCAGGAAACCGACAAACACCAATGTGCCATTAATATTCAGTGTCGGCATATAGGGGTTGATATCATGCACATAAGGCACAGTATCAATAATCAAATCAAACTGCCCTTTGGCCGCAGCCATTTGTGCATCATCGGTCGATAAAACAATATGATGAGCGCCCAAACGACGAGCATCCGCCTCTTTGTTAGGTGAGCGGGTAAAGAGAGTCACGTCAGCACCGAGCGCATTAGCCAGTTTCAAAGCCATATGACCCAATCCGCCCAGCCCCACTACGGCCACTTTACTACCTTTACCCACCTTCCAGTGGCGCAATGGTGACCAGGTGGTGATGCCAGCACACAACAGTGGTGCAGCCGCTTTCAGATCCAGGCCAGCGGGCATCTTCAACACAAAATCTTGTGATGCCACAATAGCTTGTGAATAGCCGCCATAGGTTGGGGTATGGTCATGGCGGTCAATGCCATTGTAGGTCTGAACATTCCCTTCTTCGCAATACTGCTCTAACCCCTGTTGACAGGGTTGGCAGTGTCGACAGGAATCTACCATACAGCCAATACCAGCAAAATCGCCGACTTTGAACTTAGTGACATCCTTACCCACTGCGGTGACGCGCCCAACCACTTCATGACCGGGAACAATAGGATAGGTACTAAATCCCCAGTCATTACGCGCCTGATGCAGGTCAGAATGGCAAACGCCGCAGTAGAGCACCTCCATCACCACATCATCTGGTCGAGGAGCACGACGGGTAAACTCAAAGGGTGCCAGAGGCACTTTTGCTGACGTGGCAGCATAACCGAGTACTTTCATTGTCATGGTGTATCTCCGGTATCATAAACACTGTGATTTGCAGCTCAATAAACCTTGGTAAACTGTATAACTGTAGACGCTACGAGCCATTTCACCGTGATTCCTGAGGGAGTTCAGGTGACAGATCAAAGTCCGGTCAGTTTTTCCAGTGCTTCAGGGTAGCGCTCCCCGGTTAATGTCACTTTTGCAGCAGCACTGTCAATTTGCTGAAGGTCTGCGGCAGTCAGCTCAAGGTTGGCAGCAGCGATATTTTCTTCCAGCCGATTGAGCTTGCGTGTTCCTGGAATCGGCACGATCCACGGTTTTTTCGCCAGTAACCAGGCCAAGGCGATTTGCGCCGGTGTCGCACCTTTTTGCTGTGCCACATCTTGAAGCAAAGTTATCAGCCCCTGATTCGCTTTTAAGGCCTCCGGCGTGAAGCGCGGCAGCGAGCGACGGAAATCATCACTGGCAAACTCGGTGGTTTCCGTCATTTTACCGGTCAAATAACCTTTACCCAGCGGGCTGTAAGGCACCAGGCCAATACCTAATTCTTCCAGCGTGGGGATAATTTCCAGCTCTGGTTTCCGCCACCACAATGAATATTCACTCTGTAGCGCGGTGACTGGCTGAACCGCATGAGCACGGCGAATCGTTGCCGCCCCCGCCTCGGACAAACCAAAGTGTTTAACTTTACCTTCTTTAATTAAGTCTTGTACCGCGCCAGCCACATCTTCGATCGGCACATTCGGATCAACACGATGTTGATAGAACAAGTCAATAACATCAGTTTTCAAGCGCTTAAGAGAGGCTTCCGCGACTTTCTTGATATGTTCAGGTCGGCTATTCAAACCTACCCATCTTGGCCCACCATTTGGATCGGCCTGAAAACCAAATTTGGTCGCAATTACCACTTTATCGCGCAAGGGAGCCAGCGCCTCACCCAATAATTCTTCATTGGTATAAGGCCCATAAACCTCGGCGGTATCAAAGAATGTCACACCAAGATCTACTGCTTTGCGTAGCAATGAAATCATTTCCTGTTTATCTGTTGCCGGGCCATAACCAAAACTCATTCCCATGCAACCTAAACCCATTGCTGACACTTCCAGATTACTGCGACCCAATCTGCGCTTTTGCATTGTTTTACCCCTGTCAGTTGTTATTTACCATCACAAGGCATTCACCAAATGAATATCGGTTGCAGAAAAGGTAGCAAATGCCTGAATGGAGTATTAGAGGGGTAAATGCGCATGAGTATATGAATATTATTCATAAATTGAGCTACACTCGAAAGTCTCAGTGCTAACAGGCAGAAACCATGATGCTAAAAGAGAATTTCAACGATTTAATTTCATTTCTTATGGTTGCCAGAGAGCGTAGCTTTACTAAGGCTGCGGCAAAACTGGGAGTTTCCCAATCCGCGTTGAGCCACTCGATTCGCGGGTTGGAGGAGCGCCTTGAGCTGCGCTTGCTGACCCGTACTACTCGGAGTGTTGCCCCGACGGAAGCTGGCGAAAAACTGGCAAATAGCCTCGAACCCCGTTTTGCAGAAATTGAGAGCGAGCTGAATGCGCTAAGTGAGATGCGGGCGCGCCCTGCGGGAAATATTCGTATCACTGCCGGTGAACATGCCGTTGATTCAGTGCTCTGGCCAGTATTGAAATCCTTCCTCACCGAATACCCTGATATTAATGTAGAAATCACGGTCGACAATACCTTAACCGATATTGTAACAGGCCGTTTTGACGCGGGCATCCGCTTGGGAGAGCAGGTCGCAAAAGACATGGTTGCCGTGCGGATTGGGCCGGATATGAGTATGGCGGTGGTCGGTTCCCCCTCTTATTTGGCTAAATATGGTATCCCCACCACGCCAGCAGATTTACAAAACCATCGCTGTATCAATATGCGCCTGCCAACTATGGGTGGCCTGTATGCGTGGGAGTTTGAAAAAGAAGGGCGTGAGTTAAAAGTACGTGTTGATGGTCAGCTAACTTTCAATAGCATACGACAACGTATTGATGCCGCCATCATCGGCTTTGGTCTGACAATGGCACCGGAAGATGCCGTGAAAGCGGAAATTGCTAGCGGCAACTTGATTCGCGTACTGGAAGAGTGGTGCGAGCCTTTCCCCGGTTACTATCTTTATTACCCCAGCCGCAGGCAACATACCACCGCATTTTCGTTACTCGTCGACGCCTTGCGTTATCAGCGCTAAATCCAAACAAAAACCCCGCCGAAGCGGGGTTTTGCGGAATGAGTGGAGTTGACCGGTAAGCCGGGTTCTGTCGTGGACAGTCATTCCTCTAGGCCAGCAATCGCTCACTGGCTCAAGCAGCCTACCCGGGTTCAGTACGGGCCGTACCATGTGAACCCCTATTTGGCCTTGCTCCGGGTGGAGTTTACCGTGCCACGGACTGTTGCCAGCCGCGCGGTGCGCTCTTACCGCACCCTTTCACCCTTACCTGATCCCACTTGCGTGGGCCATCGGCGGTTTGCTCTCTGTTGCACTTGTCGTAGGCTTGCGCCTCCCAGGCGTTACCTGGCACCCTGCCCTATGGAGCCCGGACTTTCCTCCCCTTCACCTGTCTCCCCCGAAAGGGACGGCAGCGAAGCGGCGACTGTCTGGTCAACTCCGCGGCGGATTATAGTCACATTAGCGCTGGATGTCATCTTCCTGTTGCACTTGATCGCCATCCAACTGTTCAAGTGCGTACTTATAAAGCGCATTCTTTTTCACGCCGTGGATTTCAGCAGCCAGCGCAGCAGCTTTCTTCAGTGGCAGCTCTTTTTGCAACAGCGCCAAAGTGCGCAAGGCGGCGGCAGGTAGTGCATCATCAACCTGCACTTTATGGCCTTCGACTATCAGCACCATTTCGCCACGGCGGCGGGTTTCTTCTTCCTGAACCCAAGCCAGTAACTCGCCAACTGGCGCGCCGTGGATAGACTCCCAGGTTTTGGTCAGTTCTCTGGCAAGTACCACATAGCGTTGTGGGCCAAGTACGGTTACCATGTCCTGTAAACTTTCCAACAAGCGATGGGTTGATTCGTAGAAGATCAGTGTTCGAGGTTCCTCAATCAGCGCTTGCAGAGTATCCTTACGTCCTTTGGTTTTCGCTGGCAGGAAGCCTTCGTAGCAAAAACGATCTGAGGCAAGACCCGCGGCGGAGAGTGCGGTAATCGCCGCGCAAGCGCCCGGTAATGGCACAACGCGGATGCCAGCTTCACGGCAACGGCGCACCAAATGGTAGCCCGGATCGTTAATAAGTGGCGTACCTGCATCTGAAACCAGCGCAATACTCTGGCCTTCTTGCAGTTTCGCCAGTAACTGATCGGCTTTTTGTTGTTCATTATGGTCATGAAGTGCAAACAGGCGGGCGTTGATCGCGAAATGCTGTAACAACAACCCTGTATGACGTGTATCTTCTGCCGCAATCAAATCAACGCCTTTCAGTACCTCTAACGCCCGGTGGGTAATATCCCCTAAATTACCGATGGGGGTAGGTACCACATAAAGCGTAGATGCAGAAATCACTGCTCGATCGTGTTGATTCATTGTTTCATCCGAATTACCGATTTAATATTGAGCATCTTGAAAAAAACATCACTGGATACAGTATGCTTTCCTCAACATTCGTTCGTTCCAAAGCAGGGCTTGTCCCTGTTGTTCTGGCTGCGTTGATACTGGCAGCTTGTTCAGGCAGAGCGCCACAGACGCCGCCACCCACAAATATACAGGACGAAGCAAGCGCTAACTCTGACTATTATCTGCAACAGTTGCAACAGAGCAGTGATGATAACAAGGCTGACTGGCAATTACTCGCCATTCGTGCCCTGCTACGCGAAGGGAAACTCCCTCAGGCGGCAGAACAGCTCGGCACTTTGCCCGCCAATCTGAGTGACACGCAGCGCCAGGAACAGCAACTACTGACCGCAGAACTGCTGGTAGCCCAGAAAAATAATCCTGCGGCTGCCGATATTCTGGGCAAGTTGGATGCAACACAGCTCTCAGCTAACCAACAGGTTCGCTTCTATCAAGCACAAATTGCCGCCAATCAGGGTAAAGCAACCTTGCCGCTGATACGTGCCTTTATTGCTCAAGAACCCCTGCTAAAAGACAAAGCACATCAAGATAATATTGATGGCACCTGGCAAGCTCTGGCACAGCTCACGCCACAAGAATTGAATAATATTGTCATTAATGCAGACGAAAATGTGCTGCAAGGCTGGCTGGATTTGCTGCATGTATATCAGGATAACAAGCAAGATCCTGACCTGCTGAAAGCCGGTATTAAAGATTGGCAAAACCGTTATCCACAAAATCCGGCAGCAAAAAACTTGCCAACGGCATTAACGCAGATCAGTAATTTCAGCCAGGCATCTACGGCGAAAATTGCCTTATTACTGCCATTAAGTGGCCCGGCACAAGTCTTTGCTGATGCCATCCAACAAGGTTTTACTGCGGCGCAAAATGGCTTACCAGTAAATGCCCCGACTCCTGTCACTCCAGATGTAACAGCCACAGCGCCAACTGATACCACTGAAACACCGGTGACTGATATTGCCACGCCAGCGCCAGTGGCACCCCCTGTTGCCACCAGCAATGCACAGGTAAAAGTCTACGATACCACCACTCAGCCAGTTGCTGCTTTGCTGGCACAAGCCCAGCAAGATGGTGCCACATTGGTGGTCGGCCCACTGCTGAAACCTGAAGTGGAACAACTGAGTGCGACCCCCAGCACCCTGAATATTCTGGCGCTGAATCAGCCGGAAGTTAGCACTAACAGCCCGAATATCTGTTACTTCGCCCTATCTCCAGAAGATGAAGCTCGCGATGCCGCGCATCATTTGTGGAGCCAGGAAAAGAGAATGCCATTGTTGCTGACCCCGCGTGGAGCCTTTGGTGATCGCGTTGCCAAAGCCTTCGCAGAAGAGTGGCAGAAACAAGGCGGGCAGACGGTATTGCAGCAAAACTTCGGTTCAACTGCTGAGTTGAAACAAGCCATCAACAGCGGCGCGGGTATCCGCCTGACCGGCCAACCGGTAAGTGTTTCAAGCGCGCCTGCCGCTGCACCAGAATCTGTCACCATTGCCGGTCTGACCATTCCGGCACCGCCAGTCGATGCACCCGTAGTTTCAACATCTGCCGGCGGTAATATTGATGCGGTGTATATCATTGCTACCCCTGCCGAGTTGACACTGATTAAGCCGATGATTGATATGGCGACCAGCACACGCAGCAAACCTGCGCTGTTTGCCAGCTCACGCAGCTATCAGGCAGGCGCTGGCCCGGATTACCGGCTGGAAATGGAGGGCATTCAGTTTAGTGATATCCCATTGATGGCTGGGGCAAACCCTGCGCTGATGCAGCAAGCGGCGGCCAAATTTGCCAACGACTATTCACTGGTACGTTTGTATGCCATGGGCATTGATGCGTGGACATTATCGAATCATTTTGCTGAAATGCGCCAAATTCCTGGTTTCCAGGTGAGCGGAACTACCGGTGATTTAACCGCATCAGCCGATTGTGTTATCACCCGTAAATTGCCTTGGCTGCAATACCGTCAAGGTATGGTAGTACCGGCGGCGTAAAGTGATTCGGGTGAATAAATGAATCCCGATGAGCTTACTCAAGTAAGTGATTCGGGTGAGTGAACGTAGCTAACAACCCTGCAACTTCAAGGACGAAGGGAATATGAGCCAAAGGGATACTGGCACACACTACGAAAACCAAGCCCGTCAGTATCTTGAGCGGGCAGGTTTAGTGTTTAAGGCGGCGAATGTCACCTATCAAAGTGGTGAGATTGACCTTATCATGCGCGATGGCGCTACCTGGGTATTCGTTGAAGTGCGCTTTCGCCGCAATGCCCTATTCGGTGGCGCTGCCGCCAGTGTCACTTACAGCAAACAACAACGGCTGCTCCGGGCCGCCGCCATTTGGCTGGCGCAGCGAAACGCCTGTTTTGCCACTACACCGTGCCGTTTTGATGTTTTTGCCATCACTGGTAGTAAGTTAGAATGGCTACCAAACGCCTTCAATGCGGATTATTGATGATTTTTCTCCGGTTTCCTGCCGGAATTATAAATATTAAGTGAGTTAAATCAACGTGTTGGATAGAATCAAAGGTTGCTTTACAGAAAGTATTCAAACCCAGATTGCCGCGGCTGAGGCGCTGCCCGATGCCATATCCCGTGCAGCAATGACGTTGGTTCAGTCACTGCTCAACGGCAATAAAATTCTCTGCTGCGGTAATGGGACTTCTGCGGCTAACGCGCAACACTTTGCGGCCAGCATGATAAACCGTTTTGAAACAGAACGACCAAGCCTGCCTGCAATAGCACTGAATGCTGATAATGTTGTGCTGACGGCCATCGCCAATGACCGTTTGCATGATGAAGTCTATGCCAAACAGGTGCGCGCGCTCGGTCACGCCGGTGATGTTTTGCTCGCAATTTCCACTCGTGGCAATAGCCGTGATATTGTGAAAGCGGTCGAAGCCGCAGTTACCCGTGATATGACCATTGTTGCGCTGACAGGTTATGATGGTGGTGAACTGGCTGGCCTGTTAGGTCAGCAGGATGTTGAAATCCGCATACCTTCGCATCGTAGCGCTCGGGTTCAAGAATTACACATGCTGACTGTGAATTGCTTGTGTGACTTAATTGATAACACTCTATTTCCCCATCAGGACGATTAAAGGAGCACGAATGAAGGTTGGTTATATTTTTGCCATGCTATTCAGCGCCCTGCTATTACAAGGTTGTGTCGGTGCTGTCGTAGTTGGCAGTGCGGCTGTTGCAACTAAATCTGCTACAGACCCTCGCTCTGTCGGCACTCAGGTTGATGATGGCACACTTGAAGCCAGAGTCGTCAACGCGCTGAGCAAAGATCAGCAGATAAAGAGCCAAACACGTTTTGTTGTGACCGCTTATCAAGGAAAAGTTTTGCTGACCGGGCAATCGCCAACTGCTGAGCTGTCTAACCGCGCCAAGCAAATTGCGGCCGGTGTTGATGGTGCCACAGAAGTGTATAACGAGATGCGCCTGGGTAAACCGGTCGATCTGACCACGGCATCTATGGATACCTGGATTACCACCAAAGTCCGGTCACAGTTGCTGACCGCTGACTCGGTTAAATCCTCCAATGTAAAAGTGACCACAGAGAATGGCGAAGTGTTCCTGTTGGGTCTGGTGACTCAACAAGAAGGGCAATCAGCCGCTCAGATAGCCAGCCAGGTCAGTGGCGTTAAGCATGTGACTACTGCATTTACTATTGTAAAATAATCAATTAGTTATCCTATTATGGGCTTGGAGAAATCCAGGCCCATTTCTAGCTATCCAAACCATCAAACCATCAAACCATCAAACCATCAATCTAAATCATTCGCCTGTATGAACTCTTTCCCACCCAATTGCCGCATTTGGCGCAAAATCCACTGTTGGCGGGAAATAACATAACCGGATGGTGCATTCACCTTAAAACGCAGTGGATTGGGCAGCACTGCGGCTAATAGAGCGGCTTCTGATGCACTCAATTTACTGGCCGGTTTATTGAAGAAATGGCGAGCAGCCGCTTCAACGCCAAAAATACCGTCACCAAACTCCGCGATATTCAGATAAACCGTCAGAATACGCCGCTTGGTCCATACCAACTCAATACCCGCAGTCAATCCGACTTCCAGCCCTTTGCGCACCCAGCTACGTCCATCCCACAAGAACAGATTTTTGGCCGTCTGTTGCGATAAAGTTGAAGCACCGCGGATACGGTTTTGGTTGCGCTGATTATGGGCTAAAGCTGACTCGATAGCATCGACATCAAAGCCCCAATGCTCAGGGAATTTTTGATCTTCAGCAGCCATCACCGCCAGCGCCATGTAGGGTGAAATTTCATCCATCGGCACCCAATCAGAGTGTGCGACGTACGAAAAATCGCCGGTCACCCAGGCCCCTAACTGCCTTTCAATCATGACCATGGAAAACGGAACCGGCAGGAAAGCAAAAATCAAAATACCGGCCAGCCACAGGGCAATAATGCCAATGACAGCCCGTTTCCCCCAATACCAAAGCCAATTTAATCCGCGGCGGGCTGAAATCATTCGGTTAAATCCAGCACCTTCGCCACCAGCTTATCAATTCCTTTTGCTGCTTCAGAAATGGATTTTGCCGACATATAAGCGGGTGTAGTGACCACTTTATTCTCTGCATCGACCACTACGTCATCAGCAGGGCAAATAACATGCTCGCCCCCCATAATTTCAATCGCCTCAATGGTATCGGGATCGTTACCAATCGTTAGACGAATAGATTTACCCAACAGCTTTGGTAGCATAACGGGAGAAATACACATAAACCCAATTGGTTTGTTCGTCTTATGCATTGATTGAATTAGCTTATATAAATCTGGATCGATAGCACATTCAGAACCCTTAACAGCAAAATCGCTGAGGTTCTTTGCCGCGCCAAAGCCACCAGGAACAATAAGGGCATCCAAGTCATCTGCATCGGCGGAGGAAAGAGGTTTAATCAGGCCACGGGCAATGCGTGCGGACTCCACTAAAACATTCCGCTGTTCGGTGGTTTCTTCACCGATAAGATGATTAATAACATGGAGTTGTGGCTTATCTGGTGCGAAGAATGCAATACGTGCTCCAGCGCGATCCAATGCCAATATAGTTAAGACAGACTCATGTATCTCTGTGCCATCGAAAACGCCACATCCGCTGAGCACCACACCGACTGTTTTCATCACACCTCTCCTTTTCCCACGCTGTCAATTGCTTAACTCGTTCTGGTGACAAAGACGTGTCTCTATCACATATTTTAATGAATCTTGTAACAAGAGCGCTTACATTTGCTATGTTATTGCTTGTATGATGTATGGAAGAATACTGACAACCTGCATATTCACTCGAAATCGAAATTATTACGCAGGTTGACGATTTCCCTGGTGTTGGCGCAGTATTCGCGCACCCCGGCCTCGGTCGGGGTTATTTTTTTTCAGCTTCTGCCGCCCACTCACGTAACACCTGAACATCATTACGCCATTCTGATTTTAATTCATCGACCCAATCTTGCACATTGTCCCACCATGCTGGCAGTGTCGGGGTTTGAATTTGCTGGGCAAGCTGCTGGATATGGCGCAAGCCAACAGAGCCGGCCGCTCCTTTAATTTTATGCGCTTCCTCTGTAATACCTTTTTGATCTCGCGCCGTCATGTTTGAATCCAATACCGCCAAATAGCTCGGCATCATTTGTTCAAACATTTCCAGACTTTGATGAATTAATTGTGGACCAACCAAATCGATGTATTGTTCCAGCATGGCAGTATCAAGTAACGATTCATGGGTTTGCATCACAATGTGTTCCTGTTTTTTAGCGGCAGAAGAAGGCTTATGATCCCAAAATTGCTTAATCATGGCCGTGAGCGCAGGAACGGATAACGGCTTACTCAGCACATCATCCATTCCTGCATCTAAATATTCTTTTTTGTCTTTAAGCACGTTAGCGGTCAAGGCCACCAATGGCGGTAAGGATTGCTGCCCATAATCAGCCCTAATTTGGCGGGCGATATCCAACCCACTCATATCGGGCAATTGAATATCCAGCAGCACTAAATCAAAATCATCTGGTTTGAACATCGCCAGGGCGTCATGGCCATTCATCGCCACCTCGACACTGTTGCCCAGTTTCTCCAACACCGAGCGCGCAACAATGACATTCAGCTCAATATCTTCTACCAGCAATATGTGGAGAGCTGGGAGCGGGGTATCGTCGCCTGATGGGGCGCTAGACGCGGCCTGCACGGCGGGGGCTTTAATGGTCAGGGTAAAGCATGAACCGGCGCCTTGGGTGCTTTTTACCGTGATATCGCCGCCCATGCTTTGCGCCAGACGTTTAGATACCGCCAGCCCAATACCGGTGCCGGTTGCCGGACGGCCGCCATTACTATCTTTTACCTGATAATACATGGCGAAAATCTTGTCCTGCTCATCTTCAGGGATCCCCATGCCGGAATCTTCTACTTCGAAAATCAAGCGGTCATTGCTCTCGCGCCGAACCCGCACCACAATTTCACCTTGCTGGGTAAACTTCACTGCGTTGCCGATTAAGTTCCACAAAATCTGACGCAAGCGGGTGCCATCGGTAATCACTTTCTCCGGCAACGGCAACTGCGGTTCCATAATGAATTTCAGCCCTTTCGGTTGCACCAATAGGCCAGAAAGGTTCTCCAAATCCGCCATAAAACCAGTAAAATCAATTGGTTGATTATCCAACTGAACTTTACGCCGCTCCAACTTATCCATCTCAATAATATCGTTGAAGATATTACCGAGAGTAATCGCACTGACATGAATGGTTTTCAGGTATTTTAGTTGTTCGCTGTCTAATTCGGTGTCTAACAGGATGCGGCTGAGGCCCACAATGCCATTAAGCGGTGTCCGCAGCTCATGGCTGATGGTTGAGATAAAAGTCGTTTTATCCCTACTGGCATTCTCCAGCGCGTCCTGGTAGCGCTTACGCTCGGTTATATCGCGCCCAAACCCCATCAACCCATGTCGTTTACCTACTCGGTCATAAAACGGCACTTTTCGCAATTCAAAACAGGCTTTACGCCCATCGGGATACACCAACCACTGCTCATAGGTCAGAGAAACGTTGTGACGGAAAACTTTCTCATCGGTTTCCATGACTTTTTCGGCGATGTCTGGCGCATAGACATCTTTAGGGGTCAAGCCGACCAACTGTTTCTCACTTTTGCCGGTCAGCAGTTCCATCGCCCGGTTACAGCCGGAGAACTCATTATCCTCGTTACGGTAATAAACTAAATCCGGTGAAGCATCCAAAAAAGAGCGCAATAAGGCTGACTGCTGCCCTAATTCAACCTGTGCCTGCTCACGGTGGCCCATCTCTTCTTTTAGTTTATCGACCACTTGCAGGTGAGCTTTTTCCGCCTTTTCGCGTTCGACAATTTCCTGATTGAGTTGAGCAATGTTTTCCGTCAGTTGCTTATTCAGCTCCAAATCGCGATGACGCATCACTTCAAGCTTATCAACCAATCGGGATAAGCGCTGGCGCGACTCTTCCAGTTGCTCAACCACCACCGACAGGAAATACACCGCCCATGGAGTTATCAGCAGCCCAAAGAAAATGGAACGCACCAGATCGAGGGTTTCCACCGAGCCACTCAATACGAATGTCACCGCCATCTGAACCACCATGGCCAGTAACACCAGCACAGATGCCAGCAGCAGTGAGAAGCGAACCAGCCCTAACTTAACCATTAAATCAACGTAGTACTGGGCTAATACCCTGATTTGCTTCATAGCAACCCCTGTCAGTGTTTATCTGATAAATCATACCGTAAAACCACAAATAGATAAGCCAGGTTGCTCAGAAGTGTGGAAAAGATTGCAAATCACAGGGAGAGATTGGGAAACAACCGCAGTAGCCGATCACAGCGCAGAGGCTTGCCCACCATGGGCCAGCATATAATTATTCAGCTCATTCATACCGGTCCAGCGATTCGCGCACCACAATGGCGCAAGTAACGTTGGCCTGCGGGCACTGGCAGAAATCCGGTGATAAACAATGTCGGCGGGAGTATGACGGATCATTTCACCGGCGGTGAGCACATATTCATCCAGCGTCAGCTCAGGCAGCCGCCCCGCTCGCCATGCCTTGGCCATAATACTGCCCTCGACGATATGCAATGGATGCAGTTTTATCCCATCAACGCCGGTGACCACCACTTTCTCCAACGTTTCCATTGCCTGCGCCTGACTCTCACCGGGTAGGCCGACAATCAAATGGCTGCATACTTTCAACCCTCGGGCACGTGCACGACGGACAGTCTGCTGGTAACAGGCAAAATCATGACCACGGTTAATGCGTTTGAGAGTTTTATCATTGGCAGTCTGTAGCCCCAGCTCTAGCCAGACTTCATAACCTTGCTGGTGATAGCCACTTAATAAATCCAATACTGCGTCTGGCACACAATCGGGCCGGGTTCCCACACACAAGCCGACAATATCAGCTTCTGCCAATGCTTGCTCATACATCACCGCCAGCGCATTGACCTCTGCATAAGTACTGGTATAAGCCTGAAAGTAAGCCAGGTAGCGTTTTGCCCGATTGGCTTTTTTAGCTTGCTCCGCCAATTGCTGCGCAATGCCCTGTTGCTGCATTTGTTCATCAGCGAAGGAGGCCACATTACAAAAAGTGCAGCCGCCACGCCCCAGGGTTCCGTCACGATTAGGGCAGCTAAACCCGCCGTGTAGCGTGAGTTTATGAATTTTTTCACCATAGCGGCGCTGTAAATCCGCACCAAACATATTGACTAATTGCTGCAACTGCATAATCTTGGCACTGCCTGTCAAAAAAGAGCTTTAGGCTACCCGCTAGCGATATAATTCGCGATGACAGAGATCAACTCCCAAGCCCTTGGGTGCAACTGCGCATAACCATTCATTATAAATGCAAATAAAATCACTTGACCGATGATTAAATTTTCTTATTTTCACCCGGTTGTTAGCGCTTCTATTACAATTCAGTGAAAAACAGTGTTAAACACCAAAAAATATAACTAAAGCAGCACATGACTCCGCAATCCCCGCCAGCACTAGCATGGTGCAGAGATTTGTCGATTGCACTATAGTGAGACAGCTCACACTTTGCTGCCTATCCAATGAGGCATGGAATCGAGTAAAAATGCCAATAAAGATATATTTTTCATTGTGATAAACCTCTTCATTACCTTAAAGATAGTTCTTAAGCCTATATTTGACCTGAGTATTCTTTCTCGCTAAGTTGGAAGTCCGCTGGAAGCTTTCTGGACGGGCAAACGTCTAGTCATAATTATGCAGTAATTTAAGACTCCCTCTTAAAACAAGTCTTATACCACTTGTGAGAACCGTCACAAGAGGCCATTGCCGGAGGGCGGAAAAGCAGATTTGCCGCTAAATACGCGCCTGTCAGCCCAACCCGCCTGATGTCGAGATGGCCTTCTGGAGTCGGTTTGTGAGAGTCTCGCAGAGCCTGGGGAGGTTCACTGATATGTTGTACGATAAATCCCTTGAGAGGGACAACTGTGGTTTCGGCCTAATCGCCCACATAGAAGGCGAACCTAGCCATAAGGTCGTGCGTACCGCTATACACGCACTGGCCCGCATGCAACACCGTGGCGCGATACTTGCTGATGGCAAGACTGGCGACGGCTGTGGCCTGCTATTACAAAAGCCGGATCGCTTTTTCCGGATGGTCGCAGAAGAACGCGGATGGCGTTTGGCCAAAAACTATGCCGTCGGCATGATGTTTCTCAGTCAGGATGAAGAACTCGCCAAGGCAAGCCGCCGCATTGTAGAAGAAGAATTGCAAAACGAAACGCTGTCGATTATCGGCTGGCGTGAAGTGCCGACCAACCCGGATGTTCTTGGTGAAATCGCCCTCTCCTCCCTGCCTCGGATTGAACAAATTTTTGTGAACGCCCCTGCTGGCTGGCGTCCACGCGATATGGAACGTCGCCTGTTTGTGGCGCGTCGCCGTATTGAGAAACGCATTGCAAACGACAAAGATTTCTACGTTTGTAGTTTCTCAAACCTGGTCACGATCTATAAAGGCTTATGTATGCCTGCGGATCTGCCCCGTTTTTATCTTGATTTGGCTGATCTGCGTATGGAATCAGCTATCTGCCTGTTCCATCAGCGCTTCTCAACCAACACCGTGCCGCGCTGGCCACTGGCTCAGCCGTTCCGCTATTTGGCGCACAATGGCGAGATCAACACTATCGCCGGTAACCGCCAATGGGCGCGGGCGCGTGCTTACAAATTCAAAACGCCATTAATCCCCGACTTGCAGGATGCGGCCCCTTTCGTCAATGAGACCGGCTCGGACTCCAGTTCACTGGATAACATGCTGGAGCTGTTCCTCAGTGGCGGGATGGACTTGATTCGAGCTATGCGTCTGTTAGTGCCACCAGCCTGGCAGAACAACCCGGATATGGATACCGACCTGCGCGCCTTCTTTGACTTCAACTCCATGCATATGGAGCCATGGGATGGCCCGGCCGGGATTGTGATGTCAGATGGCCGCTATGCTGCCTGTAACCTTGACCGTAATGGCCTGCGCCCTGCGCGCTATGTCATCACCAAAGATAAACTCATCACCTGCGCTTCTGAAGTCGGTATCTGGGATTACCAGCCCGATGAAGTGGTGGAGAAAGGCCGTGTAGGCCCCGGCGAACTGATGGTTATCGACACCCGCAGCGGCAAAATCCTGCATTCCGCCGAAACAGATAACGATCTGAAAAGCCGCCATCCGTATAAAGAGTGGATGGAGAAGAACGTTAAGCGGCTGGTGCCGTTTGAAGATCTGCCTGAAGATCAGGTAGGTAGCCGCCAGTTAGATGACTCACAGCTCGAAACCTATCAAAAGCAATTCGGTTACAGCAGCGAAGAGCTGGATCAAGTCATCCGCGTACTGGGTGAAATTGGTCAGGAAGCGACAGGTTCAATGGGTGATGACACCCCATTTGCCGTGCTTTCCAGCGGCCCGCGTATTATTTACGATTACTTCCGCCAGCAATTTGCGCAGGTCACCAACCCGCCAATCGATCCGCTGCGTGAAGCACACGTGATGTCGCTGGCGACCAGTATTGGCCGTGAAATGAACGTGTTCTGCGAAGCAGAAGGTCAGGCGCACCGTCTGAGCTTTAAATCGCCAATTTTGCTGTTCTCTGATTTCCAGCAGTTAACCACACTGGAAGGGGAACATTACCGCGCTGATCGGCTGGATCTGACCTTTGACCCAGCGGAAACTGATTTGCAACAAGCGGTTTTGGCCTTGTGCGAAGAGGCTGAGCGCAAAGTACGTGATGGTGCCGTGATGCTGGTGCTGTCAGACCGTGCCATTGCACCTAACCGCTTGCCGGTTCCGGCTCCTATGGCCGTTGGCGCGGTGCAAACTCGCCTGGTAGAAAAAAACCTGCGTTGCGATGCCAACATTATTGTTGAAACCGCCAGCGCCCGCGACCCGCATCACTTCGCGGTATTGCTCGGTTTTGGTGCTACGGCGATCTACCCTTATTTGGCTTATGAATCACTGGCTAAATTGGTTGATACCCAAGCTATTGATAAGAAGTATCGCGATGTGATGCTGAACTATCGCAATGGTATCAATAAAGGGCTGTATAAAATCATGTCCAAAATGGGCATTTCAACAGTAGCATCATACCGTTGCGCCAAACTGTTTGAAGCCGTTGGCCTGCATCGTGACCTGACCAACCTGTGTTTCCAGGGCGTGGTTAGCCGCATTGGCGGAGCCAGTTTCAGTGATTTCCAACAGGATTTACAGAATCTGTCCAAACGTGCCTGGCTGAAACGCAAGCCACTGGATCAGGGCGGATTACTGAAATTTGTCCACAACGGCGAATACCATGCGTATAACCCGGATGTGGTCAGCACCTTACAAACTGCGGTTCACAGCGGCGAATACAGTGATTATCAGGTTTACGCCAAGCTGGTGAATGAGCGCCCGATCGCCACGTTGCGCGATCTGCTCGCCATCAAGCCGCAAGGCACGCCGATCCCAGTGGATCAGGTCGAACCGGCAGAATCGCTGTTTAAGCGCTTTGATACGGCCGCCATGTCTATCGGCGCACTCAGCCCGGAAGCCCATGAGTCATTAGCCATCGCCATGAACAGCCTCGGCGGGTTCTCCAACTCCGGTGAGGGCGGCGAAGACCCAGCACGTTACGGCACCAATAAGGTTTCCCGTATCAAGCAGGTAGCATCAGGCCGTTTCGGCGTCACACCGGCGTATCTGGTGAATGCTGATGTTATCCAAATCAAAGTAGCGCAAGGGGCAAAACCAGGTGAAGGCGGCCAGTTACCGGGTGATAAAGTCACGCCGTATATCGCCAAACTGCGTTATTCCGTGCCGGGTGTGACCTTAATTTCTCCACCGCCGCACCATGATATTTATTCCATCGAAGACTTGGCACAGCTGATTTTCGACTTGAAACAGGTCAACCCGAAGGCAATGATTTCGGTAAAACTGGTTTCTGAACCCGGTGTTGGCACCATTGCCACCGGTGTGGCAAAAGCCTATGCCGACTTGATTACTATTGCCGGCTACGATGGTGGTACCGGTGCCAGCCCGCTGTCCTCAGTGAAATATGCGGGTTGCCCGTGGGAACTGGGGCTGGTGGAAACACAACAAGCACTGGTTGCCAACGGCCTGCGCCATAAAATCCGCCTGCAAGTGGATGGTGGTCTGAAAACTGGCGTTGATATTGTTAAAGCGGCAATTCTGGGTGCAGAAAGCTTCGGTTTCGGTACTGGCCCTATGGTGGCGCTGGGTTGTAAATACTTACGTATTTGCCACCTGAATAACTGCGCAACAGGTGTAGCAACCCAGGATGAAAAGCTGCGGCGTGACCATTACCACGGCTTACCTGAGCGTGTAGTGAACTACTTCCAGTTTATTGCCCGTGAAACCCGTGAAATCATGGCCGAGTTGGGTGTGAGCCAACTGGTTGATTTGATTGGTCGTACCGATATGTTGCTTGAATTGGATGGTATCTCAGCCAAGCAAAATAAACTGGATCTGTCGCCAATGCTGAAAACGGCAACGCCACATCCAGGCAAGGCGCTGTATTGCACCGAAAATAACCCACCGTTCGATAAAGGCTTATTGAACAAAGAGTTGTTGGCGCAAGCCGAGCCGTATATTGAAGCTAAACAGAGCAAGACGTTTTACTTTGATATCCGCAACACCGACCGTTCCGTGGGTGCGGCGTTATCCGGCGCGATTGCCGCTAAACATGGCGACCAGGGGCTGGCCACCGACCCTATCAAAGCCTACTTCTCCGGTACTGCCGGTCAGAGCTTTGGGGTGTGGAATGCGGGTGGCGTTGAGCTAACCCTAACCGGCGATGCCAACGACTATGTTGGTAAAGGTATGGCTGGTGGCCGCATTGCGGTGCGCCCTCCTGTGGGTTCCAACTTCCGCAGCCACGAAGCCAGCATTGTCGGCAACACTTGCCTGTATGGTGCCACTGGCGGCAAGTTGTTCGCTGCTGGTCGGGCCGGTGAACGTTTCGCGGTACGTAACTCTGGAGCGATTACCGTCGTGGAAGGTATCGGCGATAACGGTTGTGAATATATGACTGGTGGGATTGTTTGCGTACTGGGCCGTACCGGAATTAACTTCGGTGCAGGTATGACCGGTGGCTTCGCTTATGTCCTTGATGAAGATGGTGAATTCCGTAAACGTGTTAACCCTGAGCTGGTTGAAGTTCTGGATGTTGATCAATTGGCAATCCATGAAGAGCATCTGCGCGGCCTGATCACTGAACATGTGCAGTTGACGGGTTCTAGCCGTGGTGAAGAGATTCTGGCTAACTGGCCGGAATGGGTGACCAAGTTTGCTTTGGTTAAACCGAAATCCAGCGATGTGAAAGCACTGTTGGGCCACCGTAGCCGTTCCGCAGCTGAGCTGCGGGTTCAAGCGCAGTAAGGGGTTGAAATGAGTCAGAATGTTTATCAGTTTATCGACCTACAGCGCGTAGATCCGCCGAAAAAGCCGCTGAAGATCCGTAAAATTGAATTTGTTGAGATTTACGAGCCATTCTCGGAAACACAGGCTAAAGCACAGGCTGACCGCTGTTTGTCGTGCGGTAACCCCTATTGCGAATGGAAATGTCCGGTGCATAACTACATCCCTAACTGGCTGAAACTGGCCAACGAAGGGCGAATTATGGAAGCGGCGGATCTTGCTCATCAAACCAATAGCTTGCCCGAAGTCTGTGGCCGCGTATGCCCGCAAGACCGCTTGTGTGAAGGGTCTTGTACTCTGAATGACGAGTTCGGCGCGGTGACCATCGGTAACATCGAGCGCTATATCAGTGACAAAGCCATTGAGATGGGCTGGAAACCTGATATGTCTCATGTTCACCCGACCGGTAAACGTGTGGCGGTGATTGGGGCTGGCCCTGCCGGGCTGGCCTGTGCCGATGTCCTGGCGCGTAACGGTGTACAAGCAGTAGTGTTTGACCGTCATCCAGAAATTGGTGGCTTACTGACCTTTGGTATTCCGGCCTTTAAGCTGGAAAAAGAAGTGATGATTAAGCGCCGCAAAATCTTCTCCGAGATGGGTATTGAATTCCAGTTGAATACCGAAGTCGGCAAAGACATCACCATGGATGCGCTGCTGCAAGAGTATGACGCAGTGTTCCTCGGTGTGGGCACTTACCAATCCATGCGTGGTGGTCTGGAAAACGAAGATGCATCTGGAGTATATGATGCGCTGCCATTCCTGATCGCCAATACCAAACAGTTGATGGGTTATGAAGCTGCACCTCACGAGCCTTATATCAATATGCAAGGCAAGCGCGTTGTGGTGCTGGGTGGTGGTGATACCGCGATGGACTGTGTACGTTCCTCCATTCGCCAAGGGGCAACTGATGTCGTTTGCGCCTACCGCCGTGACGAAGCCAACATGCCGGGTTCCAAGCGGGAAGTGAAAAATGCGCGTGAGGAAGGCGTTGAATTTAAATTCAACCTGCAACCTTTGAGCATCGAAGTGAACAGTAACGGCAAAGTCTGTGGTGTGAAGATGGTTCGAACCCAACTGGGTGCGCCAGATGCACAGGGGCGTCGCATGGCTGAGCAGATCCCAGGTTCGGAACATGTTCTGCCAGCAGATGCCGTTATCATGGCATTTGGCTTCCGTCCACACAGCATGGAATGGCTGGCCGCTCATGACGTGGCATTGGATAAGCAAGGCCGTGTTGTGGCACCCGAGCGCACTGATAACGCTTTCCAGACCAGTAATCCAAAAATCTTTGCCGGTGGTGATATTGTTCGTGGCTCTGATTTAGTCGTGACCGCCATTGCTGAAGGCCGCAAAGCAGCAGAAGGCATCATGAATTATTTGGAAGTCTGATACCAAAGGCATATACATCCAAAGACATCGAGGGCTGGTTATCCAGCCCTCAGACTGTTGATAAACCTCGATAACTCGATCTTGCAAGGTGAAGGCAGGTAGAAGAGTAAAGCGTCCGCGCCAAGGATGGCGCGGGTCGAGCCCCCAGGGATGGGTTTACGGCGTCTTTACGATCTGCCTGTTTTCACCGTTACGGGCACTTTGTCATTAACCTCAGGGCTGGTTATCCAGCCCTTTTTATTGTGTTTTTTTCGCGCGCAACGCCATTCACTCAAGATTTTGTAACAATCTCACCCGCCTTATTTGCAGCATTTTGACTATGAAGCGCTATAGTAAGGGCCGAGTTTATATTTATTTATGCTTTATGGGTCGACACTTTCCAGCCCCACATAGCTATTTTCCGATACATATTGTTACGCCTGGTTTTAAAGAAAGGATCATCTGTTATGAAATCTCATTTACTTTTCATTGCTGGCGGCTTGCTGGCTATCAGCGGCAGCGCATTAGCAATGTCACTTAATTATCAAGAGGTTGGTTATAACATTGAGGCTCGAGGTGCTCGGGCTGTGGTGGCAGAACTGGCAAAAGCGGGGCAATTGCCTGCGGTCGAGAATAATATCAAGCTAGGTGATGACAACTGGATTGCCATGGCACCTAAACTGGCCGATGGCGGCAATGCAAGTTTCACTGCGGGGATAAAATCAGCTCTCTCTTCGGCGCTAATTTATAACCCAGCCGCGGTACTAAAAGCAGTAAGTGATAGTAAAACACTCACATTATCAGAGATTTGTACTGCACCAGCCGATGCTAAAGACAGTGCCGCTAAAGCCAGTTTCCAACAGCGCGCCACTCATACTCTGTCAACTATCAGAAATAGTGACATGATGAGCCAACGTGATAGCTGCCTGGCCGAATTGAAAAAGTTATCTTAATGGTAATAGTGCAATACAAATAATTAGGGCGGCCAAAGCCGCCCCGATAAAACATCTTGCCCGAAAAATGAAGGTGACTACTTAACGACGCGTAACGCTGGGCGACCACCACTGCGTGGCGGTTGCGGTGGCTCATCATCTGGTGAGTTACCCTCGCCCTGCGGGGCTTGAGTATCGTCCGTGACCAACATCAAATTCTCTGTCGGCGCAGTCTCGTCATCTTCCTCTTCCATGCCGACAAAATTGCCATCAGCATCAGAATCGTAAGCTTCTTCAGGTTCAAACATCGTGCCAGAACCATTTTCACGCGCATAGATTGCCATCACCGCCCCCATAGGGACAGTAACTTGACAGGGAATACCCCCAAAACGGGCATTGAAACTCACACCTTCATTACCCAATTCCAGATTAGCCACGGCACGCGGTGCCACATTCAATACAATTTGCCCATCACGGGCGAACTCCATTGGCACCGAAACACCCGGCCGAGTGACATCCACGACCAAGTGTGGCGTCAGTTGATTATCAATCAACCACTCATAGAATGCGCGCAACAGGTAAGGACGGCGCGGAGACATATCAGACGTCGCCATAAAGATTAACCCCGGGTTTGCAGGCGCATTTCACGTTCAGCTTCAGTCAAAGAAGCCAGGAATGCATCGCGCTCAAACACTCGCGTCATGTAGCCTTTAAGCTCTTTAGAGCCTTCGCCGGTAAATTCAACGCCTAATTGTGGCAAACGCCACAGTAGCGGGGCCAGGTAACAATCGACCAGGCTGAACTCTTCGCTCATAAAGAAAGGCATTTCTTTAAATACTGGCGCAATAGACAGCAGCTCTTCGCGCAACTGCTTACGGGCTGCATCAGCTTCCTGTGCATTACCTTTCTGAATTTTTGCCAACAGAGAATACCAATCCTGTTCGATGCGGGTCATCATCAAACGGCTGCTACCACGTGCAACAGGGTATACCGGCATCAATGGTGGATGAGGAAAACGTTCATCCAAATATTCCATGATGATGCGGGATTCATACAGAGTCAGCTCGCGATCAACCAAAGTAGGGACGGTACGGTAGGGATTGAGGTCAATCAGGTCCTGCGGCAGATTATCAGCTTCAACCTGCTCAATCTCAACACTGACACCTTTCTCCGCCAGTACGATACGTACTTGATGGCTAAAAATGTCGGTCGGGCCGGAAAACAGCGTCATTACCGAACGTTTGTTGGCAGCGACAGCCATGAAAACCTCCAAGATTATCTAGAAAACAATGCGAATAGCCCACGGTGACGTTGCTATCCTGAGTCGTTTTACCGCCGGTTCGCAATCAAGGTAGTTGCTGCCGTAAATAAGCCTTGGTCGAGAAAATAATTCAGCCAGGGAGATACACGGACGCCAACAGTTCGCCGAACAGGCACAAAAGTGGGTGATAGTTTACCAGATTTTGCATGTTTTGTGGGGGTGGTGCTGCGATTTCATCAATAATTGTCTATCAGACAACAGCTTAGCGGTGAAAATATAATGAATGAAATGGTGGAAGTGTGTTTTTCAGCTATTTATTTTGTTTTATATCAATAAAAAAACCCGGTGAGACACCGGGCTTTTACCATTAATCTGCTGCCGTAAAGGCAAAAAATTAACGTTTGGAGAACTGTGGACGACGACGTGCTTTACGCAGACCCACTTTCTTACGCTCAACTTCACGCGCATCACGCGTTACGAAGCCAGCTTTACGCAGTTCACCACGTAGAGACTCGTCATATTCCATCAGTGCACGGGTGATACCGTGACGGATAGCGCCAGCCTGACCTGAAATACCACCACCTTTAACAGTGATGTACATGTCAAACTTGGTAACCATGTCTACCAGTTCCAACGGTTGATTCACTACCATGCGGGCAGTTTCACGACCGAAGTAAACTTCGAGGCTACGTTGGTTAATAACGATTTTACCGCTACCCGGCTTAAGAAAAACGCGTGCAGCAGAACTTTTG
Organism: Yersinia artesiana; assembly: GCF_902726545.1. Lineage (GTDB taxonomy): Bacteria > Pseudomonadota > Gammaproteobacteria > Enterobacterales > Enterobacteriaceae > Yersinia > Yersinia artesiana. The sequence goes on from NZ_CACVAD010000004.1 coordinate 46,060, forward strand.
CGGCGACCAGTGCCGTAGTATTGATTTTCAGCCATTGCCATAATCCCGATTAAATGTCCAGAACTTGCGGTTGCTGTGCCGCATGATTGTGCTCAGTACCTGCATAAACTTTAAGTTTACGATACATTGCACGGCCCAGCGGACCCTTCGGCAGCATGCCTTTAACCGCGATTTCAATCACACGCTCAGGACTGCGGGCAATCATCTCTTCAAAGGTCGCTTGTTTGATACCACCGATGTGACCGGTGTGACGGTAATAAATCTTGTCTGTACGCTTGTTACCAGTTACGGCAACTTTTTCTGCGTTCAGAACGATGATGTAATCACCAGTATCAACGTGCGGGGTGTATTCCGCTTTATGCTTGCCGCGTAAGCGACTAGCCAGTTCAGTAGCGAGGCGACCCAAGGTCTTACCATTCGCGTCAACAACATACCAGTCGCGTTTTACAGTTTCTGGTTTAGCTGTGAAAGTTTTCATTATAAAAGCTTACCCAATTAATAAGTTACACGTTGGTGAACACCCAAACGTTCAAAAACAGTTGAGGCTCACACGACCATCAGTCCAGCAAACCTACCCCTTCGAATAGCCAATGCTGGCACTATACAAAGTTCTGGGAAAAAAACTTTGTTGTAACGTGGGGTCGCAAGATTATAGAGAAGTCGACGTCAAAGATCGAACTGTTTTTGGCAAGAAAGGTATAAATTAAACATGTTAAGTTAGGGCGAAGAATAATCGCCCAGCACAGAATAGCATTTTAGTGAGCTAAAAGTGAATCACCGCAGTGCTGATACTTTTACCACCAGTGCGGTTACGGCAAGTGCGGTAAAGAGAGGTATTCTTCACTTTGCATCTCTTGTAGCCGTGATAAACAGCGCTGATATTCAAATTTAAGTCGCTCGCCGCAATAAATTTCGAACATTGATGCTTCAGCTGCAATGATCAATTTCACCCGCCGTTCATAAAACTCATCAACCAATGCCAAAAAGCGTCGAGCGGTATTTTCATCTCGCGTCGCCATTTTGTGGACATTATGCAGCAATACGGTGTGATAGATCTTTGATAGCGCGATGTAATCAAGTTGGCTGCGCGCCTCTTCACATAATGTGTGGAAGTCGACTGCCAACACGCCTTGCGCCGCACAAATAGCAGGTAAAGGCCGGTGATTGACCTCCAAAACAGGTGCCTTTTCGCCCTCTTTCTCTTTACCCGCAAGACCCGCAAGTTTGACGAAAATATCCGCCATCGCCTGCTCAGTGTGTGGATTGAGCGGCGTCAAATATAGGTTTGCCTGAGTCAATGTGCGCAGACGATAATCAATACCTGCATCGACATTCATCACATCACAATATTGTTTAATCAGTTCGATGGCCGGCACGAAGCGCGCACGCTGTAAACCGTTGCGATACAAGTCATCCGGTGGAATATTAGATGTGGCGACCAGGGTGATACCGCGCGCAAACAGTGCTTCCAGCAGTGTTGCCAACAGCATGGCATCAGTAATATCCGAAACAAAGAATTCATCAAAACACAGCACATCCGTCTGCGCCTTGAAGCCATCAGCAATAATTTCTAACGGATTTTCATGGCCTTGCAGTGTGGTTAGCTCTTGATGCACTCGCAACATAAAGCGGTGAAAATGCAGACGCAGCTTACGATCCCCCGGCAAACTGTGGAAAAACATATCCATCAGCCAGGTTTTGCCCCGCCCGACACCGCCCCACATGTACAAGCCCTGAGCCGGACGTATTGGCGTCTTGGGCGCGCTGCGGCCCAGTAAGCGCCCCAAACGCCCGCGTATCCCAGCATTGACCACAGGGGCGCTGTGGCGTTGATTCAGTTCCTGATAAAGGGTGTCCAACCGTGCTACGGTGCGCTGTTGGACATCATCAGGTTGGTAGTCGCCGGCATCAATTGCCTGCTGGTAAAGCGCTATAGGTGAACTCGGTTGCATGTTTATCAATAATCCCTGATAAAATAGTTATCTACTTTTTCTGGTACTTTCTTGCTGATTTATCGGGCAATCGCAGCATTTATCGACATGACCACTGCGGAAAAAACCTGATAACCATAGGCAAAGTTGCATCAGGATTCCACTCAGACAAGGTTAACGGTTATAGTGGGTATTATTAAGTGAAAAAGCCCTGCTGAACAATGAAGTCAAAAAAGGAGTCATCATGACCTGGGAGTATGCGCTTATTGGGTTAGTTGTTGGTATTGTGATTGGCGCGGTGGCTATGCGCTTTGGCAATCGTAAATTGCGTCAGCAGCAAGTGCTGCAAAATGAGCTGGAGAAGAGCAAAACAGATTTGGAAGAATACCGCCAGGAACTGGTTGGGCATTTTGCCCGCAGTGCCGAATTGCTCGATAATATGGCTCGCGACTATCGCCAGCTTTATCAGCATATGGCGAAAAGCTCCAATAACTTATTGCCGGACTTGCCAATGCAAGATAATCCGTTCCGCTATCGTCTGACAGAATCTGAAGCTGATAATGATCAGGCTCCGGTCAAAATGCCACCTCGTGATTACTCCGAAGGTGCATCAGGCTTACTGCGTCCGGAACATCAGACCCGAGACTAATTACCTATACCCTAAATAATTCGAGTTGCAGGAAGGCGGCAAGTGAGAGAATCCCGATGAGCTTACATGAGTAAGTGATTCGGGTGATTGAATGTAGCCAACGCACATGTAGCTTGAAGTATGACGGGTACATGTCAAGCTGGCTACGGCACTCACCGCGGTAGTCAGCACATTTACACTTCTATACTTACCTCTTCTTGAATTGCTTTATCCTAACCCCTATATCAAGTGACATCTTAGGGTGCTTATTTTTAGAACAGCAGTAGCCTTTTGAAATAAGTGAATTTTTTAGCTAATTCAGAGTCTGAATTTACAACGGGCCTGTAGCAGCCATCCCCCCTATTCATTCACCGTTAGGTATTGAGAGAGTTTAAATCAATGAAGAAAAAGTCATTACTTCTTAGTGCGCTGGCAATGAGTGTCGGCTTAGGTCTCGCGTCCGTTCCTATGGTGAACGCAGCGGCTCTCCCTGCGGCTGTCGCAGGGCAATCGGTTCCAAGTCTGGCCCCTATGCTGGAGAAAGTGTTGCCAGCGGTTGTCAGCGTTCACGTCTCTGGTACTCAGGCACAACAGCAGCGCTTGCCAGAAGAGTTCAAATTCTTCTTTGGCCCCAATGCACCAACTGGTAAAGAGAGCAATCGTCCATTTGAAGGTTTGGGATCTGGCGTCATCATTAACGCGGAAAAAGGTTATATATTAACCAATAACCACGTTATCAATAATGCAGATAAAATTCGTGTTCAGCTCAATGATGGCCGTGAATATGATGCCAAACTGCTGGGCCGTGATGAACAAACTGATATTGCTTTATTGCAGCTAACCGACGCCAAGAATCTGATCGCCATTAAAATCGCAGATTCTGACAACCTGCGAGTCGGTGACTTTGCAGTCGCCGTGGGCAACCCATTTGGTCTGGGGCAAACTGCGACCTCGGGTATTATTTCCGCACTGGGCCGCAGTGGCTTGAATCTGGAAGGGTTAGAAAACTTCATTCAGACTGATGCCTCTATCAACCGCGGTAACTCGGGTGGCGCGCTGGTTAACCTAAACGGCGAATTGATCGGAATTAACACCGCCATTTTGGCTCCAGGTGGCGGTAACATTGGTATCGGTTTCGCCATCCCAAGCAATATGGCGCAAAACCTCAGCCAGCAGTTGATTGAGTTCGGCGAAGTGAAGCGCGGCTTGCTCGGGATTCGCGGTAGTGAAATGACCGCTGACATGGCAAAAGCCTTTAACATTGATGCTCAGCGCGGTGCTTTTGTCAGTGAAGTCTTGCCAAAATCAGCCGCCTCTAAAGCGGGTATCAAAGCAGGGGACGTGTTGGTTTCTGTGGACGGCAAACCTATCAGCAGCTTTGCTGAGTTACGCGCCAAAGTCGGTACCACCGGGCCGGGTAAAGCCATAAAGGTGGGCTTATTGCGTGATGGTAAACCACTTGAAGTCACCGTAACGTTGGAAAACAGCAGCCCAACCTCAACCAGTGCTGATACCTTATCACCCTCGTTACAGGGAGCATCGCTGAGCAATGGCGAAATTAAAGGTGGCAGCAAGGGTGTTAAAGTTGAAAACGTGACGAAAGGTTCTCCGGCGGCACAATCTGGCTTACAGAAAGACGATGTGATTATTGCTGTAAACCGTGTGCGAGTGAAGGATATCGCAGAGTTACGTAAAGCTATTGAAGCCAAACCGGCTGTCATTGCACTGAATATTGTGCGCGGTGAAGAGAATATTTATTTGTTAATCCGCTAATTTGCAGAAAAATCGGACACAGCACAATGCTGTGTCCGTCAAACTCATGCTATTCTCCGCTTACCTATTCATTCAAGCCTTAAAACTTCATGTTTCTTAAGCTATTGCGTTCTATTATTTTGGGGCTAATTGTTGCCGGTATCTTGCTGGTCGCAATGCCTATGCTCCGTAGTCCGGGCCATTTTTTTTCCGGCAATGGTGATAGCGTAAATGAAGAGGTTCCTGTCAGTTATAACCAGGCAGTGCGCAGGGCAGCTCCTGCCGTTGTTAATGTTTATAACCGCAGTCTAAGCCCTAATCAGGATGGGTTAGCCATTCGAACCTTGGGTTCTGGTGTCATCATGAGTGACAAGGGCTATATCCTTACCAATAAACACGTTATCAATAATGCAGAACAAATCATTGTCGCATTACAAAATGGCCGTATATCTGAAGCATTGCTGGTCGGTTCAGATAATCTGACTGATTTAGCTGTTTTAAAAATTGATGCCGTAAATCTGCCCGTGATTCCCATCAATATTAATCGGACGCCACACATTGGTGACGTCGTGCTGGCGATCGGCAATCCCTATAACCTCGGTCAAACCGTCACACAAGGGATTATCAGTGCCACTGGGCGTATTGGCTTAAGCGATTCTGGGCGGCAAAACTTCCTCCAGACAGATGCCTCAATCAACCAGGGTAACTCCGGCGGTGCGCTGGTGAACACATTGGGTGAGTTGATGGGGATTAACACCCTGTCCTTTGATAAAAGCAGCAATGGTGAAACGCCAGAGGGGATTGGCTTTGCCATCCCGACGGCACTCGCAACCAAAGTGATGGAAAAACTCATTCGTGATGGGCGAGTGATTCGCGGCTATATTGGGATTACCGGTGAGGAATATCCGCCATTCAATGCCAGTGGCAATAGCGGCGAGCGAATCCACGGCATTAAAGTTAACAAGATATCGCCAAATGGCCCGGCGGCGAATGCCAACTTACAAGTAGGCGATATCATTCTTAGTGTTAATAATAAACCTGCAACATCCGTGATCGAAACGATGGATCAGGTGGCAGAAATTCGCCCCGGAACGACCATTCCGGTTTTATTATTACGTAATGGCCAACAAATCACGGCACAAATCACCATCTCCGAATTGGATCAAAACGAAGTTCTTGGTCAGCAACCTGCACCATAAAACCGCTATCAATCGCTAAAAAAAATGCCAGCTCGATCTCATCGGCTGGCATTTTTTATGATGTGTTCAGAAAAAGTTTATTCGCCTTTTACCCGCTCAATTTGGGCACCTAATGCACGCAATTTATCTTCGATACCTTCATAACCACGGTCGATATGATAAATACGGTCAACAATCGTTGTTCCGTTAGCAATACAGCCAGCTAATACCAGGCTGGCAGAGGCACGCAAATCGGTCGCCATAACCTGAGCACCAGACAGCTGCTCAACACCATAGCAAATCACGGTATTGCTCTCGATTTCTGCATGTGCGCCCATACGAATCAGTTCTGGCACATGCATAAATCGGTTTTCGAAAATCGTTTCGGTGATAACACCGGTTCCTTCCGCGACCAGATTCAATAAGCTGAACTGAGCCTGCATATCGGTTGGGAAACCCGGATGTGGCGCAGTTCGCAAGGTCACCGCTTTAGGGCGTTTGCCATGCATATCCAGGCTTATCCAGTCATCGCCAATCTCAATATCAGCACCTGCCTCGCGCAGTTTAGCCAGTACCGCATCCAGCGTATCAGGGCGAGTCTGACGACAAATCACTTTACCGCCAGAGATCGCCGCCGCAACCAGGAAAGTCCCGGTTTCAATACGGTCTGGCAGCACCCGATACACACCACCAGCCAGGCGGGCAACACCTTCGATGGTAATGCTGTCAGTACCTGCACCAGTAATTTTAGCGCCCAGCGTATTCAAGAAATTCGCTGTATCGACAATTTCTGGCTCGCGAGCGGCGTTTTCAATGACCGTGGTGCCTTCCGCTAATGTCGCAGCGCTCATAATGGTCACGGTTGCGCCAACACTGACTTTATCCATCACAATATTCGCCGCTTTCAGGCGACCATCAACGGAGGCTTTAACGTAACCATCTTCCAGCTTGATTTCAGCACCCAACTGCTCCAAGCCGGTGATATGCAAATCAACCGGGCGCGCGCCGATAGCACAACCACCCGGTAAAGAAACCTGCCCTTTACCAAAACGGGCTACCAGTGGCCCCAATGCCCAAATAGAAGCACGCATGGTCTTAACCAAATCGTACGGTGCGCAGAACTCATTCACACCACTGGCATCAACAAAAACAGAGCCGGAAACAGCATTACGCTCAATTTTGACACCTAATTGGCTGAGTAACTTAATGGTGGTATCAATGTCTTTTAGCTTTGGGACATTTTGCAACTCTACCGGTTCTTCAGCCAATAACGCAGCAAACAATATCGGTAATGCCGCGTTTTTCGCTCCGGAAATGGTGACTTCACCGCTTAGGCGAGTCCGCCCCTGCACACGAAACTTATCCATTGTGACCACTCTTTGTTGTCAAAATACTGGTTGTTGTCAAAATACTGATCAGCAAATTCGAATTCACTGCCCGCTTAAGAAACTGCCGACCGGATCTGTAGGCAGTTTGAAGCCAGCAGCATTAAAAGCCGTTTAGTTTGCGATCCCGCTGCCACTCTTGTGGTGTATAGGCCTTAATCGACAAGGCATGAATACGGTTATCAGCGATATATTCCATCAAAGGCGCGTACACAGCCTGCTGTTTTTTCACCCGGCTCATATCGGCAAATAGATCACCGACAGCAATCACCTGAAAGTGGCTGCCGTCACCGGTAACATGTGCTTCTTGTAATGCCAATGCTTGCATCAGCACGTCTTTAATTTCGTTAGTATCCATAAGATTCATTCTATTTTATAAGGAGCATAGCCAGCTCAACATATTAGTGGAATACGGCTTTCTCCGAAACTAAAGAAAAGCCCCTGTTTTGCTATTGCGCACAGGGGCTTGAAAACTTTAGTCTTTTGCTTCGGGAATAAACGGCACAAAAGAGTGCCGACTTAAAACCACTTATCAGGCGTTGGTTGTTTCTACTGGGATAATTGTTTCTACCGGGATGACGTCACGCAGATTGTACAGTTCAATCAAGGTAGATAGCCGATCACTGACACCGGTGATGGTAAGTGAGCTACCCTGTTTGCTGCGCAGCTCACGAAAGTGAACCAGCAGTGCCAGGCCAGAGGAGTCAACACGCCGTAATTGGCTCACATCAATGCGTGTCTTATCGGCCAACAATGCTTCGCGCTGTTGCCATAGAGGTAACAGCGTTTCGCGATCCAATTCGCCTTGCAGTACCAGCGTTTCCTGCTGCGACCGCCAATTCAGTTCATCTGCCATAATCACTGCTTATCTAAGGTTATCGGCTGTTTCGCGGCAATCAGCAACTGTTGGGTCAAGCCATCCACACCTTTCTGGCGCAAGATAGAAGCCCACTCATTTTGCTTGGTACTGATCATGCTAACCCCTTCGGCTATCATGTCATACGCCTGCCAGTGACCCGTTTGGCTGTTTTTACGCCACTGGAAATCTAAACGCACTGGCGGACGACCATTAGGGTCAAGGATGGTCACGCGAATGGCAACGATATTAGCATCACCCAGCGGTTGGTCTGGAGCCACATCGTAGGTTTGGCCGTGATATAACGCCAGGGCCTGGCCATATGCCTGTTCCAGATATTGGCTGAATGCATTGAAATACGCCTCGCGCTGTGCGGGCGTAGCGGCTTTGTAATAGCTGCCCAGCACCAATGCACCGGCATATTTAATCTGTACAAATGGCAATAATTCTTCACGTACAATCGTGCGCAAATAGTCTGGATTCTGTTTAATTTTCGCTTGTTCAGTTTTCAGGCGCGTAAAGGTTCTTTGCGCGGCTTCATCCATCAGACGATATGGGTTGGTTTGGTCGACAGCATGGGCCAGTGGGGCAACCACCAGCAACGCGACCATCAGTAAACGTTTAAACATTCAGATACCCTCTTAAGGATGTTGGGTTGCAGGTAAGCTGCCATTTGCTGCCGCAGGTGCTGATGCCGCTGCTGGCTCACTGGCTGGCGCACCAGAATTACCATCACCGCCGCTCTTGTACAAGAACTGGCCGATAAGGTCTTCCAGAACCAAAGCAGATTTGGTGTCTTGAATAACGCCACCATCTTTCAAAATACCGGTGCCCATGTCGGGATCTTCAAAACCAACATTGAGTGCCAGGAACTGTTCACCCAATAAACCTGAAGTGCGCACCGCCAGAGAGCTGGTGTCCGGGATATGGTTATAGCGCTGCTGGATATCCATCGCCACACGGGGGCTGTAATTTTTGGTATCCAGTGTTATCTCAGCGACCCGACCCACCACCACACCACCAATTTTGACTGGGGAATTGTTTTTCAGGCCACCAATATTGTCAAAATTGGCATAAATCCGGTAAGTCGGCTGATTGCCCACTGCTTTGATATCGGCCACTTTTAAGCAGAGAAACACGACCGCCAGAATAGCAATCAGTATAAACGCCCCTACCCAGACTTCACTTTTCTTCGTTTGCATCGACTCAGTTCCCAAACATCAGTGCTGTCAGCACAAAATCTAATCCCAATACTGCCAGTGACGAATGCACCACAGTACGGGTCGTTGCCCGGCTAATCCCTTCAGATGTTGGGACAGCATCATAACCATTGAATAGCGCAATCCACGTCACGGTAATAGCAAATACCAGACTCTTAATAAGGCAATTCAATAAATCTGTGCGCCACTCAACGGCACTTTGCATCGCTGACCAAAAGAAACCGCCATCAATCCCCTTCCAATCAACACCGACCACAGAACCGCCCCAGATGCCCACCGCGACAAAGATAGCCGTCAATAATGGCATGCTGATAAGCCCCGCCCAGAACCGGGGAGCGACGACCCGCCGCAGAGGATCAATTGCCATCATTTCCAGGCTGGAAATCTGTTCAGTGGCTTTCATCAAGCCAATTTCTGCTGTCAGAGCAGAACCGGCACGACCAGCAAAGAGCAATGCCGTCACTACTGGCCCCAACTCTCGTAGTAATGATAAAGAAACCATCATCCCGAGGCTGGCTTCCGCACTGTAGGTGGTGAGGATCAAAAAGCCCTGTAAGCCCAAAACCATACCGATAAACAGACCGGAAACCACAATAATCAGTAAGGATTGCACCCCAACGCTATATAGCTGTTTAACCAATAACGGCCACTGTTTTCGAGGTTCAGGCCGGCCAACCAGTGCATTAAATAGCATTAAACCCGCGCGACCAAAGGATGCGCAGACATTAATGCCCCGGCGACCTAACGACGCCAATGCCTGTACTAACATGAATACTCCATCCATTTAACCTAACAGCTCAGTTTTATAATCACCCGCCGGGAAACGGAACGGCACCGGCCCGTCGGCAATACCATCAAGGAACTGACGTACTCGCATATCATCATTGGCTTGTAGCTGCTCAGGTGTTCCTTCAGCAATCACATGCTGATCCGCCACAATATAAGCATAATCAGCAATACTCAGCACTTCCGGCACATCATGTGAAACCACCACACAAGTGACACCTAATGCATGATTCAGCTCATCAATCAGTTTTACCAATACACCCATGGTGATAGGGTCCTGACCGACAAAAGGCTCATCAAACATAATCAATTCTGGATCAAGGGCAATTGCCCGCGCCAACGCTGCACGGCGGGCCATACCGCCTGAAAGCTCGGCGGGCATTAAGTTAGCCGCACCACGCAAACCCACGGCTTCTAACTTCATCATCACCGTGCTATGCAGCAACTCTTCAGGTAAATGGCTATGTTCTCGTAATGGGAAAGCGACATTCTCAAATACCGTTAAATCGGTGAATAACGCCCCCGATTGAAACAACATGCTCATTTTCTTGCGCACATCATACAAACGCTGCCGAGAAAGCGTCGGAATATTATCACCATCGAACCAGATTTCGCCGGAATCAGGCGCAAGTTGTCCGCCAATCAGGCGCAGCAGCGTGGTTTTACCAATCCCCGAAGGCCCCATAATCGCCGTGACTTTGCCGCGCGGGACCGTCATGTTGATATCGGCGAATATCGGACGCTCACCACGAGTAAAACTCATCCCGCGGATCTCTATCAAATTCGACGCCAGTTGGTTCATTATCATTCGTCCCTTAGGCCTTTTATGACTCATCTAACCGCCAATGCTACAGCAAATGGCAGTAATGAGCGCAATTAGCATGCATTCTGGCAATTTATTAACGCTTTTTCGTAGCCAAAGTTGCCATAAGTTTTACTTTTCTGGCACTCACGGTCAAAATTAGGGATAAGCAAAAAAGCGTAATGCGTTTTTAGTCATTTTTACCAACGAGTTTATGCCAATGGATCGGGATTATACCCTAAATAATTCGAGTTGCAGGACGGCGGCAACTGAGTGAGCCCCCAAGAGCTTACATGAGTAAGTGACTGGGGTGAGCGAAGACAGCCAACATACCTGCAATTTGCAGTATGACGGGTATATAACTAATAAAGGACTCTGCATGTTTCTTGCGATAACACTATTAATCATTGGCTTGGTGCTATTAGTGTACGGTGCTGACCGATTAGTTTATGGCGCAGCGGTGTTAGCCCGTTCTTTCGGTATTCCGCCACTGATAATCGGGATAACCATTGTCGGCATTGGCACCTCGCTGCCGGAACTGATTGTGTCCGTCACTGCGGCGCTGAATAACCAAACGGATATGGCCGTTGGCAATGTGCTGGGTTCTAATATTACCAATCTCTTGCTGATTGTCGGGGGTGCCGCGCTGATACGCCCACTGACGGTGCGCTCAGAGATTTTACGTCGCGAGTTACCCTTGATGTTGATCGTGACGGTATTGTGTGGTTTCTTGCTGGCAGATAACCATCTTAGCCGGGGCGATGGCGTTATTTTGCTCTTGGCAGCCGCTGCTTTTATTGTCCTGATGCTAAAAATTGCCCGCCTGGCCCATTCGCAAGGAAATGATATTTTCACTCGTGAACAATTGGCGGAGTTGCCGCAAGACAGCAGTAATACCGTCGCATTATTGTGGCTGGTGCTGGCCTTCATTATTTTGCCGCTGTCAGCCAAAATGATTATCGACAATGCCACCGTTATCGCCAGAGTCGCGGGTGTCAGTGAATTAGTCATCGGGCTGACTGTTATTGCCATTGGTACCAGTTTACCTGAACTGGCGACGTTCATCGCCGGTGCATTGAAAGGTGAAGATGATATGGCGGTTGGTAATATCATCGGCTCAAATATTTTTAATATCGTGATTGTATTAGGCGTTCCCGCATTGCTGTCCCCTGGCGATATCAACCCCGAAGCGTTCCAGCGAGATTATTGGGTCATGCTCGGTGTCAGTGTGATATTCACTGTGCTTTGCCTGGGGCGTAAACATCGAATCGGCCATATAGCGGGCGCTCTGTTATTATGTGGGTTTATTGCTTACCTGGCGGTGCTATTTTTTGCTCCCTTTAGTGCCGCATAACATAAACAATGCCGCATACAGGAACCAAGTATGTCTTCTTCTGATTTACAGCCAAGAGTAGATTTCCAACGGGCGGGTAAACAAGTTCTACAGATTGAGCGCGAAGGGCTGGCACAGCTTGATCAATATATTAACGATGATTTTGCCCAAGCTTGCGAGGCAATATTTAACTGCCACGGCAAAGTTGTTGTTATGGGGATGGGTAAATCTGGTCATATCGGATGCAAAATTGCCGCGACTTTCGCCAGCACCGGCACTCCGTCATTCTTTGTTCATCCCGGCGAGGCCAGTCATGGCGACTTGGGGATGATCACGCCGCAAGATATTGTATTAGCCATCTCCAACTCGGGTGAGTCCAACGAGATTCTGGCTTTGATTCCCGTACTTAAACGCCAGAAAATTCAGCTTATTTGCATGAGTAACAACCCTGAAAGCACTATGGGTAAAGCGGCTGATATTCACTTGTGTATTAAAGTGCCGCAAGAAGCCTGCCCACTGGGATTAGCACCGACCACCAGCACCACGGCGACATTAGTGATGGGTGATGCGCTCGCCGTAGCCTTGCTACAGGCGCGGGGCTTCACGCAAGAAGACTTTGCGCTCTCTCATCCGGGTGGCGCACTGGGGCGCAAGTTGTTATTGCGAATCAGCGATATCATGCATACCGGAGCCGACATTCCTCACGTCAGCCCTGATGCCTCATTGCGCGACGCATTACTGGAAATTACTCGGAAAAATCTGGGTTTAACCGTAATCTGTGACGACTTAATGATGATTAAAGGTATCTTTACCGACGGTGATTTACGCCGGGTATTTGATATGGGCGTTGACTTAAATAATGCGAAAATCGCCGATGTGATGACCAGCGGTGGCATTCGAGTTCGTCCTACCATGTTGGCGGTGGATGCTCTCAACCTGATGGAATCGCGTCATATTACGGCGGTGTTAGTCGCCGATGGTGACCAATTGCTGGGTGTGGTGCATATGCACGACATGCTGAGAGCTGGTGTCGTTTAATGAAAGGTAAATTATGAGCAGCGTTGTATATCTGGACACATGCTATGGCCCGGTGGCTAGCAGCGTTATAGAACGTGCGGCCAACATTCGCTTATTGATCTGCGATGTTGATGGTGTCATGTCTGATGGCCTGATTTACATGGGCAATCAGGGCGAAGAGCTGAAAGCGTTCAATGTGCGAGATGGCTATGGTATCCGCTGCCTGCTAACCTCTGGTATTGAAGTGGCCATTATTACTGGCCGTAACGCAAAATTATTAGAAGACCGCGCCAACACCTTAGGTATTACCCACCTTTATCAAGGGCAATCTGATAAGCTGGTCGCCTATAACGAATTATTAGTTGCCTTAAAATGTCAGCCTGAGCAGGTAGCTTACATAGGTGATGACCTGATTGATTGGCCTGTCATGGCACAAGTGGGTTTATCTGTTGCTGTGGCGGATGCCCATCCATTACTCATTCCCAAGGCGCATTATATTACGCGCATCAATGGCGGGCGCGGTGCGGTACGCGAGTTATGTGATTTGATATTATTGGCCCAAGGTAAACTCGAAGGTGCCAAAGGATTGTCGATATGAGTAAAACAAGACTATGGATAACCCTATCCTTAGCACTGATTGCTTTAGCCCTGATCGGCTGGAATATTTCTGGGTTCAATCAACAAGATACGCAAACTACGGTTGATGATAATGAACCCTCATCGCAAAGCCAGCATACGGTGACGGTGGTGTTTAATCCGGTCGGGCAACTGAATTATAAATTGGTAGCAGAAGAGGTTCAGAACTTCAGCGCGCAAGAACTGACCTGGTTTACCAGGCCGGTGATGACGATGTTTGATGAGAATGCTGTCGCCACCTGGACAGTACGAGCAGACCGCGCCAAGCTGACCGATGATAAAATGCTTTATTTGTATGGACATGTTGAGGTTGATAGCCTGACCCCAGACGCCCAATTGCAAAAAATTAAAACTGATAACGCCCAGGTTAATTTGATCACTCAGGATGTATCCTCCGATGATGAAGTTACCCTCTTTGGTGTTGGATTTACATCTAACGGCATGAAAATGCGTGGCAACTTGCGGGATAAAACCGCCGAGCTGATTGAAAAGGTTAAAACCTCTTATGAAATCCAAAAATAAAATTCGTCATTTGTTGCTTGCCAGCTCACTTTTGGCTGCAAGCCTGCCAGCATTGGCGTTAACTGGCGATACAGACCAGCCTGTTCTGGTCGACTCGGTTAAGCAAGCATTGGATATGGGTGCCAATACCGTCACCTTTACCGACAATGTGGTTATCAAGCAAGGCACCATTGAGATTAAAGCGGATAAAGTCGTGGTGACCCGCCCTGGTGGCGATCAGAGCAAAATGGTCATCGAAGGTTTTGGTAATCCAGTGACTTTCTATCAGATGCAAGATAGCGGCAAACCAGTTAAAGGCCACGGCCAGAAACTGCGTTACGAAGTCGCTAATGATTTTGTCGTCTTGACGGGTGATGCCTATCTGGAGCAGCTTGATAGCAATATCAAAGGTGATCGCATCACCTATCTGGTGAAAAAACAGCAAATGGAAGCCTTCAGTGATAAAGGCAAACGTGTTACCACTGTACTATTACCGTCTCAATTACAAGATAAAGGGCCAGCAGCTTCAGGCCAAAAGAAGAGTAACTAATCATTTATGGCAACATTAATCGCAGAAAAACTGGCTAAGGCGTATAAAGGCCGTAAAGTGGTCGAAGACGTTAGCCTGAAAGTAAAGTCCGGTGAAATTGTCGGTTTACTTGGGCCGAACGGTGCAGGTAAGACCACCACTTTTTATATGGTCGTCGGCATTGTCCAGCGTGACGCCGGGCGCATTGTGATTGATGACGAAGATATCAGCCTCTTGCCATTGCATGAACGCGCCCTGCGCGGGATTGGCTATTTGCCGCAAGAAGCTTCTATCTTCCGCCGCCTGAGTGTTTTTAACAATCTGATGGCGGTGCTGGAAATCCGTAAAGACCTCTCATCTGAGCAACGTCAGGAGCGGGCTGATGAGTTAATGGAAGAGTTCCATATTACTCATTTACGTGACAGTCTGGGGCAGTCGCTTTCCGGCGGGGAACGTCGCCGTGTTGAAATCGCCCGTGCGCTGGCAGCCAATCCTAAGTTTATTTTGCTGGATGAGCCGTTTGCCGGGGTTGACCCGATTTCTGTTATTGATATTAAAAAAATAATTGAGCATCTGCGCGACAGTGGCCTCGGTGTTCTGATTACCGACCATAACGTGCGTGAGACGCTAGACGTTTGTGAGCGGGCTTATATTGTAAGCCAAGGCCATTTAATCGCTCACGGCACACCACAGGAAATTTTGGCTGACGAACAAGTTAAACGTGTTTATCTGGGCGAGGAATTCCGTCTTTAATCTCCCAATACCAGACACTATTAATGATTTTGTTAGCCATCAGGAAAATTGATACCGCATTATGAAGCAAGGTTTGCAACTCAAGTTCAGCCAACAACTGGCAATGACTCCGCAGCTACAGCAGGCTATTCGCCTGTTGCAACTCTCTACGCTAGAACTCCAGCAGGAGATTCAGTTAGCGCTGGAGAGCAACCCCCTGCTTGAGCAAACCGATCTTCATGAAGAGATAGATGCAAAAGAAACGGTAGACAGTGAATCGCTTGATACCCGCGAAGCGCTGGAGCAAAAAGATATGCCGGAAGAGTTGCCACTGGATGCAACCTGGGATGAGATTTACACCGCAGGCACGCCATCGGGTATGGGCAATGATTACAGCGACGATGAGCTGCCGGTCTATCAGGGGGAAACCACTCAAACGCTGCAAGACTATTTGATGTGGCAAGTGGATTTAACCCCGTTCTCAGAAACTGATGCCGCCATTGCAACCTCTATCGTCGATGCGGTTGATGAAACCGGCTATCTCACAGTGCCACTGGAAGACATTCTGGAAAGCATGGGGGATGAAAATGTTGCACTGGACGAAGTAGAAGCTGTGCTCAAACGGATACAACACTTTGATCCGATTGGTGTTGCTGCGCGCAACCTGCGCGAGTGCTTGTTGGTGCAGTTATCGCAATATGCCAAAGACACCCCCTATCTCGCTGAAGCACGCCTGATCATTAGCGAATATCTGGATTTGCTAGGCAACCATGATTTCCGCACGATGATTCGTTTAAGTCGGCTAAAAGAAGATACACTTAAAGAAGCCATTGCCCTGATTCAGTCACTGGACCCGCGCCCTGGTCAGTCTATCAATACCGGGGAATCTGAGTATGTGATTCCAGATGTTCTGGTACGTAAAGATAAAGGGCACTGGACGGTCGAGCTTAATGCCGATAGCATTCCACGCCTGAAAATCAACCAGCAATATGCCGCCATGGGTAGCACTACCCGCAATGACAGTGACGGGCAGTTTATCCGTAGCAATTTGCAAGAAGCAAAGTGGTTGATTAAAAGCCTTGAGAGCCGTAATGAAACGCTATTGAAAGTGGCGCGGTGCATTGTAGAGCAGCAGGTGGCTTTTTTTGAGAATGGGCCAGAATTTATGAAACCCATGGTGCTGGCAGACATTGCTCAAGCCGTGGATATGCATGAATCGACAATTTCTCGTGTGACCACGCAGAAGTTCCTGCACAGTCCTCGAGGAATTTTCGAACTAAAATATTTCTTCTCCAGCCACGTCAATACCGATAGCGGAGGCGAAGCTTCTTCTACTGCTATCCGTGCACTGGTGAAAAAATTGGTTGCGGCAGAAAACCCTGCCAAACCGCTGAGCGACAGCAAGCTGACCACTCTATTATGTGAACAAGGCATTATGGTGGCACGGCGTACCGTCGCGAAGTATCGAGAGTCGTTATCCATCCCGCCGTCAAATCAGCGTAAACAGTTGGTTTGACCTGAACTGAGAAGGAAGACACTATGCAACTCAATATTACCGGACATCATGTCGAAATAACCGAAGCATTACGCGAGTTTGTTACCACTAAATTTGCCAAACTTGAGCAATATTTTGATCGCATTAACCAAGTGTATGTGGTTTTAAGTGTCGAAAAAGTAAAACAAATTGCAGAAGCCACGGTACATGTGAATGGAGGCGAGTTGCACGCAAGCTCAGAGCAGGAAGATATGTACGCCGCAATTGATATTTTGGTTGATAAACTGGCCCGCCAGTTGAACAAACACAAAGATAAATTGAAACAACATTAGGAGCCTTGTTGCTGTTATATACCCTAGATAATTCGAGTTGCATGAAGGCGGCAACTGAGCGAATCCTCAGGAGCTTACACCAGTAAGTGACTGAGGTGAACGAGGGCAGTCAACGCACATGCGGCTTGAAGTATGACGGGTAGACAGCAAAGGTTCTACACTCGCTACACAACCTGATGCCAGCAGAATATTCCGCTGGCATCAGGTGTAAAACAGCGCTTAAGTGAAAGATGAAATGATCAACGATCCAGCATTGCAATTAAGCTCGGTATTAAATATCGAGTGCACCAAAAGCTCCGTACATTGCTCAAGTAAAAAACGGGCTTTGGAAATTATCAGCGAGTTAGCTGCCAAGCAGCTTAACCTGCCGTCACAGGTCGTTTTCGATGCTGTGTTAACCCGCGAACGCATGGGCAGTACCGGCATTGGTAGTGGCATCGCGATACCTCATGGCAAGCTGGAAGAAGATACACTGCGTGCTGTGGGTGTATTTATCCGCCTGGAACAACCTATTGCTTTCGATGCTATTGATAACCAACCGGTTGATCTATTATTTGCCTTGTTGGTTCCAGCAGATCAATGTAAAACTCATTTACACACTTTGTCTTTAGTGGCCAAGCGATTAGCTGATAAAACAGTGTGCCGCCGTTTACGAATGGCGCAAAGTGATGACGAGCTTTATCAGATCATTACTGAATTACCGCCAGAAACAGCGTAATCAAGTCAGGCAAGTAACGTCTGTTTTATTTACTATGTCCGGTTCCTGTAGCCGGAATACAGGGTTCTAATATATAGCCCAATAGATTTCAAGATTCAGGAAGGCGGCAAAGGAGAGAACCCCGATAAGCTTACACAGGTAAGTGATTCGGGTGATAAATCTGCCCGGAGCAGATTTAAACGCTGCTCGCAGAGGCGAGGTCCATGGACGGGCCGAGTAGCGAAAGCAGCCAACGCGCCTGTAGCTTGAAAGATGACGGGTCTAAAGGGGAGTCACTCACATGGTGCTGATGATTGTCAGCGGCCGTTCCGGTTCAGGGAAGTCTGTTGCTTTGCGCGCATTGGAAGATATGGGCTTTTATTGCGTCGATAACTTGCCCGTGGTTCTGCTGCCGCAATTGGCAAGTACACTTGCCGATAGGAATATCTCCGCCGCAGTCAGTATAGATGTGCGCAATATGCCTGAGTCTCCTGAGGTATTTGAACATGCCATGACTCAACTGCCAGACAGCTTTTCACCACAATTGCTGTTTTTGGATGCAGACCGTAATACCCTGATTCGTCGTTACAGTGATACCCGTCGACTGCATCCGCTATCGACTAAAAATTTGTCATTAGAAAGTGCTATCGATGAAGAGAGCGACCTGCTGGAGCCTTTGCGCTCACGGGCTGACTTGATTATTGATACCTCTGAAATGTCAGTGCATGAACTGGCTGAGATGCTCCGTACCCGCCTGCTGGGTAAACGTGAGCGCGAGTTGACCATGGTGTTTGAGTCCTTCGGCTTTAAACACGGCATCCCTATTGATGCAGATTATGTCTTCGACGTGCGCTTCCTGCCAAACCCGCATTGGGACCCTAAATTACGTCCAATGACAGGCCTGGATAAGCCGGTGATCTCCTTCCTTGATCGCCATACTGAAGTGCATAACTTTATTTATCAGACCCGCAGTTATCTGGAACTGTGGTTGCCGATGCTGGAAACCAATAACCGTAGTTATCTGACAGTAGCTATTGGGTGTACCGGCGGAAAGCACCGCTCAGTCTATGTTGCTGAACAATTGGCCGATTATTTCCGCGCCCGCGGTAAAAATGTCCAATCACGTCATCGTACTCTGGAAAAGCGTAAATAAATGACCGTCAAACAAACCGTTGAGATCAAAAACAAGTTGGGAATGCACGCCAGACCCGCAATGAAATTGTTCGAGCTGGTTCAGAGTTTTGATGCAGAAGTGATGTTACGTAATGACAGTGGTACTGAAGCCGAAGCCAGTAGTGTGATTGCACTGCTGATGCTTGATTCTGCCAAAGGCCGCCAGATTGAGGTTGAAGCTACCGGGCCAGATGAGATTCAGGCTCTGGCGGCGGTGATTGAACTATTCAATTCGGGGTTTGATGAGGATTAAGTTTTTATTTTTGCGGTTCAGTTGATATTCAATTAGATGATCCGGTTCGGTTGTTAGAATTTCATTGCCAGCAAACGATCAGATTTCGGTTGATATTCGATTTATTCTCAATGCTGGCTGCGTTGCCTCAACCGAGCAGGAGGGCAAGCCGGCCCTCCTGCACCTGCGGCTTGCGCGAAATATTACTGCTTTCGCAGTCCCCTCCAGCAGTCGTTGGCCTTATCGAGCCAGCGCGAGTCGCTTCCTGCTCCAGCGCGCTTTTCGCCGCCGTCCATGGCGGCTCACTCGGGCCATCGTCTTTGTCGGTAATATTCCTGATTGCGCTCAACATCAAAACCATGATTTTTAGGTTTTGAAGTTTAAAAGCACATTTGAGCCGCCGAGTGAAGAATGGAGCAAGGGAAATCCGCCATGGACGGCGGATTTAGGCGTCACGCGGAGGGACCCGCGTAAAGCCGTCCCGCCAGCGAAAAGATGAGTCGAGGGAACCCACGCAGTGGGCAAGCGATACGTGCGAAAGCGCGGGATTGCATAAGGGGCCACGCTTATGGCCCCTTTGCCGGTTGGTTCGTCGGAGGTTAGGAAAGCTGTGAAGTTTTAACAACCGAATTAATCATAACAACCGAAAGAGGATCCAATACGTGAACAACCGAATTAATCATATCAACCGAAAGATGACCCGCAGCGTTAACAACCAAACCAGTCACTGAACAAATCACATCGAAACAAACATTACCCAACTTAAGATATTTGAAATCAAAATGTACTGAGTAATCGTTTGCTAATCATAAAAAATGCAGCTTTCCCCTCTTGCAGAGAAATCTCACGCGAGTATAATTCGCCACAATTTGCCGGGAGAAATGATGAAAAGCCGCTTGAATTTTGCTAAACATCGTCGTTTTGTTGAAAATGACCCGATCGATGGTCGACAAAATAGACTGCTAGCAGGCAGCCAATTGCCATTCTTTCTCCCGTTGCTAAACCGATCCTGAAAGGCCCCTCATTGAGGGGCTTTTTTTTGTCTGCCGATCGGCGCCAGATTAAGCATTATCACCAATTAAAAATATATACCCTAAATAATTCGAGTTGCAGGAAGGCGGCAACTGAGCAAATCCCCAGGAGCTTACACAAGTAAGTGACTGGGGTGAGCGAAAGCAGCCAACGCACATGCAGCTTGAAGTATGACGGGTCATCGAGGAGAGCGAAAATGGCCAATCCGTTGTATCACAAACACATCATCTCAATTAACGACTTATGTCGCGAGGAACTGGAACTGGTACTGCGCACCGCCGCCAGTTTGAAAAGCCATCCGCAACCCGAGCTGTTAAAACACAAAGTGATCGCCAGTTGCTTTTTCGAAGCCTCAACCCGCACCCGTTTGTCGTTTGAAACCTCAATTCATCGCCTTGGGGCATCCGTTGTCGGTTTTTCTGATAGCAGCAACACCTCACTGGGTAAGAAAGGTGAGACGCTGGCTGATACCGTGTCAGTCATCAGCACCTATGTCGATGCCATTGTCATGCGCCATCCACAAGAAGGGGCAGCACGCCTTGCCACCCAGTTCTCCGGCAATGTGCCGGTGGTCAATGCCGGTGATGGTGCCAACCAGCACCCAACTCAAACACTGCTCGATTTATTCACCATTCAGGAAACCCAGGGCCGACTGGATAAGATTAATATCGCCATGGTCGGTGACCTAAAATATGGCCGCACCGTGCATTCACTGACGCAAGCGCTGGCGAAATTTGACGGCAATCGCTTCTTCTTTATCGCCCCAGATGCATTAGCGATGCCAGCTTATATTCTTGAAATGCTGGAAGAAAAAGGCATCGAATACAGCCTGCACGAAAGTATTGAAGAAGTGGTGCCAGAGCTGGATATTCTCTATATGACCCGCGTGCAAAAAGAACGCCTTGACCCATCAGAATATGCCAACGTCAAAGCACAGTTTGTCCTGCGCGCGGCTGATTTAAATGGCGCACAAGATAATCTCAAAGTGCTGCACCCGCTGCCGCGTATTGATGAAATCACCACTGATGTTGATAAAACTCCTTACGCTTACTATTTCCAACAAGCAGGTAACGGGATTTTTGCACGTCAGGCGCTGCTGGCATTGGTATTAAACGCAGAATTGGCTCTTTAAGGGATTGAATATGACTCAGGATTACAAACTACAGGTCGAAGCGATTAAATGCGGCACCGTGATTGACCATATTCCGGCACAAATCGGGTTCAAATTATTGTCGCTGTTCAAACTGACCGCGACCGACCAACGCATCACCATCGGGTTGAATTTACCGTCGAAACGATCAGGCCGTAAAGATTTGATTAAAATAGAAAATACCTTCCTGACAGAGCAACAAGCCAATCAATTAGCCATGTATGCCCCCGATGCCACGGTCAACCGCATCGACAATTATGAAGTGGTGAAAAAGCTGACACTCAGTTTGCCAGATCATATCGACGGCGTCCTCACCTGCCCTAATAGCAACTGTATCAGCCATAATGAACCGGTCGATTCCAGCTTCAAAGTGAAGGCCAAACAAGGTGAGATCCACCTTAAATGCAAATATTGCGAGAAAGAGTTCGACCATCAGGTCGTGCTACAAGCGGATTAAGAGTTACAAGCAGATTAAGTGTCGCAAGCAGGTTGATACCTACCCAGGCGAATATTGCTGCCTAAAAATATTTACAATAGTGGCAATATTCGCCGTCGCGGAGCATCGCAAACTTGATTTGCTGCGGTTGCTGTAATTCAAGCTGCCTTTATAATACATAAATAATTATACCCTATAGATTTCATGGTGCAGGAAGGCGGCAAACGAGGAGTCCCGATGAGCTTACTCTGGTAAGTGATTCGGGTGACTGAGTGCAGCCAACACACCTGCAACGTGAAAGATGACGGGTTCCTTTCCGCATTACGTAAACCAGGAGTCTACATGTCCCGCACTATCAGCACTGAGCTTGCCCCTGCCGCCATCGGCCCTTATGTTCAGGGTGTCGATTTGGGTAGCATGATCATCACTTCCGGCCAGATCCCAGTTGATCCGAAAACCGGCCTGGTGGCTGATGATATTTCAGCTCAGGCACGCCAATCACTGGAAAATGTGAAAGCTATCGTTGAAGCGGCTGGCCTGAAAGTTGCCGATATCGTGAAAACCACGGTATTCGTGAAAGATCTGAACGATTTCAGTACCGTTAACGCCACTTACGAAGCTTTCTTCACTGAACACAATGCGCCATTCCCTGCCCGCTCTTGTGTCGAAGTTGCCCGTTTGCCAAAAGATGTAAAAATCGAAATCGAAGCTATCGCAGTACGTCGTTAATGCTGATGTGATTGCGTCTACGGCTGGTGCCTACCGGCCGTTTTTTATTATCCCGCCCCTATTTTCTCTCTGACTTTCTCAATGCGCTATTGCAGTTCATCATCTGCAAGACGGAGCAACATCCTGCTCAGTCATAAAGCATCCTGCTCAATCATTGCACCCAAATAGTGCTGAAATCGCGCTAACTTCCTCTATTTTGCCGGTTTTAAGAGCTGGCACAGTTTATGCGTGATCCCGAATACAGCCTGTTCTGTTAGCGAGGTGATAATGCTGAACATCGACCTTTCCACACCACAATTTTTCGATGAAATGTTACTGGCTGAGGGGAAACATCGAGGCCATTACGACGCCTACTGGCAATGGTTGCAGCAGGCCGACCAACTGACAATTGCGCGTAAACGCGAAGAGGCGGCGCTGCTGTTTCACCGGGTGGGCATTACCTTTAATGTGTATGGTGACGATGATGGCGCAGAGCGGCTAATCCCATTTGACAGTGTGCCGCGCATTATTCCGGCCAGTGAATGGCAGATGCTCGACCGCGGTATTCGCCAGCGGGTTCAGGCATTAAATGCATTCCTGCATGATATTTATCACGAACAACATATTCTCAAAGCCGGGATTATTCCGGCCGAACAAGTGCTGGCTAATGACCAATATCAGCCCTGTATGCAAGGAGTGAACCTGCACCGGGACACCTACGCACATATTATTGGCGTGGATATGGTGCGTAATAGCGATGGCCTTTATTACGTACTGGAAGATAACCTGCGCACCCCATCTGGCGTCTCTTATATGCTGGAAAACCGCAAAATGATGATGCGGCTCTATCCAGAGCTATTCGCCGAACAGCGCATTGCACCGGTGGAGCGCTACCCTTCCCACTTGTTGCAAACCCTGCGCGAAAGCACACCGGTTAATGACCCTACTGTGGTGGTATTAACCCCTGGGCGCTTTAACAGCGCTTACTTTGAGCACAGTTTTCTGGCTCAGCAGATGGGGGTCGAACTGGTCGAAAGTGCCGATCTGTTTGTCAAAGAAGGCGCGGTATTTATGCGCACCACCGCTGGCCCGTGCAAAATTGATGTTATCTATCGCCGTGTTGACGATGCTTTCCTTGATCCATTGGCTTTCCGCCCTGACTCCATGCTGGGGATCCCCGGATTGCTGTCTGTCTATCGAGCCGGCGGGGTTGTATTAGCCAATGCTATTGGTACTGGTGTTGCAGATGATAAATCTATCTATCCGTATGTGCCGGAAATGATTCGATTTTACCTCTCTGAAGAACCTATTCTGGCGAACGTTCCGACCTGGCAATGCCGTCAACCAGCTGATCTCTCTTACGTTTTAGCCAATTTGGATCAGATGGTAGTGAAAGAAGTCCATGGGGCCGGGGGCTATGGCATGTTAATTGGCCCAGCAGCGACACAAGCTGAAATTGCGCAATTTCGCCAGTTACTGCTGGCGCGACCACAAAATTATATTGCGCAGGAAACCCTCGCCCTCTCCACCTGCCCCACCTTTGTGAACAATGGGTTAGCACCGCGGCACATTGATTTGCGCCCCTTTGCGCTGTCTGGAGCCGAGATCCGCTTAGTGCCCGGTGGGTTAACTCGCGTGGCTCTGGCACAAGGCTCGCTGGTGGTTAACTCCTCACAAGGCGGCGGAACCAAGGACACCTGGGTACTGGAGGATGATGCATGCTAAGTCGAACAGCCAGCGAGCTTTATTGGATGGCCCGTTATCTTGAGCGGGCAGAAAACATCACCAGGGTACTGGATGTCACTAACCGGCTCTCGATGATGCCCACCAGCAATCGCGTGAATTTTGATTTACTGGTGCCACTGAGCCTGAGTAATACCCAGGTTTTGTTTGCCGAGCACTATCCGCAGGTCTCAATGACCCACCTGCTAAATTTCTTCGTGCTCGACAGCAATAACCCCAGCAGCATTTTCAGTTGCTTACAGATGGCGTGGAATAACGCTCATGCGGTGCGCGGTAGCTTATCGTCCGAAGTGTGGGAAAGCATTAATGCCACCTGGATTGAGATAAAACAGTTACGCCGCCAAGGGATTAGCGCCGCTGGAATCGATGCCTTTTTTGATTGGGTTAAGGAGCGCTCACACCTGTTCCGTGGCGCGGTATACGGTACCTTGCTGCGCAGCGATGCGCTCTATTTCATTCGTCTGGGCACTTTGATTGAACGGGCTGACAGCACTGCCCGCCTATTGGATGTGAAAAACCAATTACTGGATAACGACGATGATCCGGTGCGCGAATACTACCGGATGGATACCTTATTGCGGGCTGTCAGCGCCCGTGAGGCCTACCACAGTTTGTATAAACAGCAACTGAGCCGCGAGGCCATTGCTGAGCTACTGATTTTACGTAATGAAATCCCGCGCTCCCTGTTGGCTTGCGTCAACGATATGGAACAGCAGTTGGCATTGATTGGTGGTAATCGCAGTAATCAGCCTCGGCGGTTGGTCAGTATTTTGCTCGCCGAGTTGCGCTTTAGCAGTATCACGGATGTCATGGCCGATGGCCTGCACGTCTACCTGATGGATTTTTTAGGCAAGATAAATGCTATTGCCGATAGCATTCATCAGACCTATCTGGAGGTCCAATGAGACTAAATGTCGATCACAGCACCCATTACACCTACGCCCAGCAGGTGCAGCACAGCACACAATATCTGCGCCTGACCCCGCAGGACTCAGCCCATCAGCGCATTTTGTCCTGGCAACTGACCTTGCCGGAAGAAGCCATTTGCACCACTGATGCCTTTGGCAATGTGCTACATGTTTTGACGCTGGATAAGCCGCATCAAGCCATCACTATTCAGGCCCAAGGCGTGGTCGAGATTAAAGATAATGTCGAAGATGACAGTGGCGACCACCTCTCGCCATTGGTTTTTTTACGCCACAGCCCACTGACGCAACCGGATGCCGCGATCCGTCAATTTGCGGCGGGTTATTGTGAAGGGGTTAGCAGTGCCGAGGGGCAACTGGATTGCCTGACACATCTAATGGGCGAGCTGCTGGCTAAAATGCCCTACAGCCCCGGCACCACGACGGTGCAAGACAGCGCAGCGCAGGCTTTTGCTGCCGGGCAAGGCGTTTGTCAGGATCACACCCACGTCTTTCTTGCCTGTTGCCGCAGTTTAAATATTCCGGCTCGCTATGTGAGCGGCTATCTTTATACAGAATCCTCCAGTCATGTTGCAACCCATGCCTGGGCCGAAGTGTGGTTGAATGGTTATTGGCAGAGTTTTGATATCACTAATAATACCTGCCAACCGAATCAGCATTTGAAACTGGCGGTGGGCATCGATTATCTCGATGCCTGCCCGGTGCGCGGTATCCGCCGGGGTGGTGGCTATGAAGATATGCAAACCATAGCTGCCGTGCATATGCTATCAAACCCGCGGCTGGATATGTCGCAATAAACGCATCTGACTTAAGGATTGTTATGACCTACTGTGTGGCCATGCGGCTGTCGTCCGGGCTAGTGTTTGCTTCTGATTCCCGCACCAACGCCGGGGTGGATCATATTTCCACTTTCCGCAAATTGCATCTGTTTCAGCAAGATGGCGAACGAACGCTGGTGGTGCAAAGTGCGGGCAATCTTGCCACCACACAGAGCATTGTCAGTTTGCTGCAACGCCGATGTTTAGACCCCGAACTGACTAACCTGATGAATGTACCGTCGATGTATGAAGCGGCCACATTGTTGGGCGAAACGGTGCGGGAGGTGATTAACCGGGACAGTGGCGCACAGCAAAACAGTGGCGGGACAGATTTTAGCTGTAACCTACTGTTAGGCGGTCAGATTAAAGGTGAAGGGCTGCGGTTGTTTCATATTTATCCGCAAGGGAATTTTATCGAAGCCACGCAGGATACACCCTATTTTCAAATTGGTGAAAGTAAGTATGGTAAACCCATTATTGATCGCGTGTTGAGCTACGACACCGCGCTGGATCAAGCAATGCAATGTGCGTTGATTTCAATGGATTCAACCTTGCGCAGTAATCTGTCGGTGGGATTGCCGCTGGACGTGATGATCTATCCGCTGGACAGTTTCAGCACCGCCCAGCAGTATCGGATCACCGAAGATCACCCGTATTTTATGATGATCCGTAAAGGGTGGGGGGAAGGATTGGTGAGTATTTTTTCTCAGCTTCCGGAGTTGAAGTTGGGGGGATAATAGAGTGGATCTGGTTTCGGTTGATATGAGATTTGTTCTCAATGCTGGCATTGCCACCTCAACCGAAACCAGCTCCGAACTAGTCTGAACTGATCTAATCAATCCCTAATCCAATAAATCCCCTCATAGGCGCGCAATTCCATGGCCTGCGGCTGGAAGGCGCTTTCGCCATAGCTGCTCATCAACAACTGCCAGTGACCATCCAGCTCGATATCCTCTGGCTGCCATTGTTGCGGCTCACCACTTAGATTCGCCACCACCAGCAGTTGCTTACCTTGCCAACTGCGTAAATAACACCACAAATCTGGGTGCTGCGGGCAAAGATCCTGATAATCACCAAAAGTGAACACATCATGTTGCTTGCGCAGAGCTATCAGATATTGATAGGCATAAAATACCGAATCGGCATCAGCCAGCGCGGCATCGACGTTAATCTCACCATAGTTACTGCAAGGCTCAATCCACGGGGTTCCCTGGCTAAAACCAGCATTATGACTGCGATCCCATTGCATTGGGGTGCGGCCATTATCGCGAGATTTAGTCGCCAAAATCGCCAATAACTCATCAGGATCGCGGCCTTTTGCACTTAATTCGGCAAACATATTCAGGCTTTCAACATCACGGTATTGATCAATAGAGCTGAAGTTTGGATTGGTCATCCCAATCTCTTCGCCCTGATAAATATACGGCGTGCCCTGCATGCCATGTAGCACCATCGCCAACATTTTAGCAGCGGGTAAGCGCAGCGCACCTTCATCACCAAAGCGCGAGACGATACGCGGTTGGTCATGGTTGCACCAGAACAGCGCATTCCAGGCACGATTATGCATCCCTTGCTGCCACTGGTTAAAAATCTGCTTAAGTTGGACACGATCCGGTTGCATCAGCGACCATTTCTCACCATTAAGATAATCCACTTTCAAATGATGGAAATTAAAGGTCATCGACAGTTCATCACCACCCAATGCAGCATAGCGCTGGCAATGCTCAAGACGGGTGGAAGACATCTCACCCACCGTCATCAGGCCGCGCGGCTGAAACACATCGCGGCTCATTTCTTGCAAAAATTCGTGAATACGTGGGCCATCGGTATAGAAACGGCGGCCATCGCCGTCAAAATCATCGGGGAAGTCTTGTTGTTTGGACACCAAATTGATCACATCCAGACGCAAGCCATCCACGCCAATATCCGCCCAAAACTCACAAACTTTTTTCAATTCATCACGTACGGGTTGGTGTTCCCAGTTGAGATCAGCCTGCTCTGTAGCAAATAAATGCAGATAATACTGGCCACTGGCCGCATGCCATTGCCAGGCATTGCCACCAAATTTAGAACGCCAGTTATTGGGCAAATTATCACCCTTCCCATCACGCCAAATATAGAACTGGCGGTAAGGGCTATTGCGGTCTGTTGCTGCTTTAAACCAGGCATGTTCAGTGGATGTATGGTTGAACACCATATCCATCACAATACGAATACCACGCTGATGGGCTTGTTCCACCAGATGTTTAAAATCATCCAGGGTGCCATAAGCCGGATCAATGGCGCAGTAATCCGCCACGTCATAGCCATTATCCACCTGTGGCGAAACATAAACCGGCGTCAGCCAGATAGCATCAACACCGAGTTTTTGCAGATAATCCAACCGCTGCGTCACCCCCGCCAGATCACCGTAACCATTACCGGTGCTGTCCTGAAAACTCTTCGGGTAAATCTGATAGATGACGCCGTTTTGCCACCAAGGGACAGGATTATTCATAGCAGACTCTTATTCATTGAGAAAATAACTCCGCCAGCGAATAACCACTGGCGGAGGTTTACGATTCAGACCGGCAATTCACCACGGCTATCTTTACGTTTATAAACCAATATGGTCAGTACCAGTGGCACGACAATCGCCACCAACATTGCCAGAGAATAAATCGCCCAAAACTGCGGTTTGATGGACAAAATACCCGGCAAACCACCGACACCAATACCATTTGCCATTACCCCGGTCAGCCCGCAAATCAGGCCTGCCAGCCCAGAGCCAATCATGGCGCATAACATTGGGAAACGATATTTCAAGTTGATACCGTACATGGCGGGTTCAGTCACACCGAGATAGGCTGAGATGGCCGCCGGAACAGAAATTTCTCGTTCATTGATCTTACGGCTAATGATAATGATGCCCAGCACCGCAGAGGCTTGCGCGATATTGGACAAGGCAATCAGCGGCCAGACAGGTGTACCGCCCATGCTCTGAATCATCTGCATATCAATAGCCAATGTGGTTTGATGCACCCCGGTTATCACTAACGGCGCATACAAGAAACCAAACAGCGCAGCGCCAATAGGGGCGAAACTACCGGTCATCACTGCTTTCACGCCCCATGCCACACCATCACCAATCATGCGACCAAACGGCCCAATCAAGGTATGAGCAAGGAATACTGCCAGCAATAAAGACACCACCGGCACGATAACTAAGTAAAGATAAGCAGGAATAATTTTCTTTAGATTGGTTTCAATCCAGCCCAGCGCCAAACCGGCCAGAATTGAAGGGATAACTTGCGCCTGATAACCCACTTTTTGGATAGTAAACCAGCCGAAGTCCCACACCTCAGGGATTTGCTGCCCCAGCAGATAGGAGTTCATTAGCTGCGGAGAAACCAGCGTAATCCCCAATACAATCCCCAATACCGGCGTGCCGCCCATTTTCTTCACCGTCGACCAACAGATAGCCACTGGCAGGTAGAAGAAGATGGCTTCGCCCAGTAACCACAGGAAGTCGTAAATGGTTTTCCACGCCGGATACATCTGCGCCAGCGTTTGGCCCTCAGACATCGGGATGTCGCCGATCACATTACGGAAACCGAGGATCAAACCGCCGCTGATCAAAGCCGGTAACAGCGGGAAGAAGATCTCGGCAAAGTGAGAAATACCGCGCTCAAACCAGGTCATATTCTGGCGCGCAGCCAGCTTGGTTTGTTCTTTATCCACTTCATTTTGGCCAATTTTAGCAATGAGCGCCTGGTAGTAATCATCGACTTCCGGCCCGATAACCACTTGAAATTGACCGGCATTGGTAAAACAGCCTTTGACCATCGACAGCTTTTCGATCTCTTTGGGAAATGCTTTGGCTGGATCATTTAGTACAAAACGTAACCGGGTAATGCAGTGGCTGACGGTGGCAATATTTTCTCTGCCTCCCACCAGTACGATCAATTGATCGATGTCTTGTTGTTTTACTTTGCTCATTTCAGCATACCTTTCGTAAAGGTGGGATCGGTTCCAAGTGGCTTATTTAAGGTTAGCCAACTATTAATTTTTATGGAATGGGAACGTTCCCAACTTGCGTTCAAGATCACAATTTGACAATTTTTGTGCAAATTTTCGTCGGAAATCAGTTAATGCCTAAAGCGCCCCTACGATTCAGCGCGAATTGGCAGGGAGCATAAGGAGGAGAAAAAGCATCAGGCCAATTGGCCGGGGATGATAATTTGTTGAATGGGCTGGTTATTATTAAGTTGGTCGAGCAGTTGCTGTGCCGCTTTCACACCGGCACTGCCATAACCCAGTTCGACTGACAGGCTATTGGGGAACAAGAAGTGCAATAGCGGTGTGTTGCCGATACCACATACCTGGATATGCTGTTGCCCTTGCTGTTGCAAGTACTTACTTACCCCCATAGCAATAGTATCAGAGGCACAGACCAGCGCGGAGGTATCGGGTTTTATCACTTGAGGCGCGAGCTGAAAGCCGCTCTGATAGCTCAATTCTCCCAATGCAACAGTGGAAGTCAGGCCATATTGCTGGCAGTAATCGAGATAAGACTGATGACGACGCATGCCGGTCGTGGCATCCGAGGGCTGCACCCCGATATAGCTAATATGGCGATGCCCGGCCTGGCGCAGTTTATCCATCAGCAGCCGCACCGCCCCTTCATCGTCATAACAAACTGAAGAGAAACCGGTATATTCTCGCGCCAGCACCACCATTTTTTCCTGCCACGGCGCGAGCATTTCGGCGGTTAAGCCGGTGAAACCAAACAGAATCACCCCATCCACATGGCGCTGTTGTAAAACATGCAGATGCTCGCTGACCAGCTCAGGATCAAACTGGCTTTCCATCAGAATAGGGTCGTAACCTTGCTGATAGAACAGCGGCAACATGGTGCGCACCGCCTGATTCTCAGAGGGAGAATCCAGACGCGAGACAATAATCCCCACCACTTTATCGCTCTGACCCCGCATCGCGCGGGCCGATTTTGATGGGGTAAACCCCTGCTGACGGATAACCGCCTCAACTCGCTCGCGCGTCTGTGGGCTGACACTGCCTTCATTGTTCAATACCCGTGAAACGGTGGATTTTCCAACTCCACTCATGCGGGCAATGTCCTTAATGGTCAAACGGTTTTGCATGGTTTACCTAATGTTTAGGTTTGAATACATATAATAAACTGATTATTTATAGCTACCGTATTATTTATATTTACCAGAACGGTGGGAAGCATACCATGCCCAGAATCAGACTCAGCGCATGATATCCCCATGACTGGTAACATATTATTACCCTAACGGATGAAATTCCCGTCAGGGTGATTTTTGCCGTGGCAATAATTATGACGCAGTTTATTGTTTGTATAACTGTTTGAGCGCGATGGTGTGCCGCTCAAACAAAGCGATTCTTCACTCACCGGAGGTTAATTACCCAGTGGACCCTGTTCCCTCAATCTACACCCTTTGGGTGTACCGATAAGGTAATCCCCCGTCTGACGTGGCTGCCTTATCGGATAACAATCTGATAAGCAGTCACTACGCATTATCCCTGCGTTGGTTTCTGCTGCTGATGTTTTTGCCCTCTCTACGGCAGGTTTGCCGTGGGCGCTACCTGAAGACAATTCAGGTATGACAGTAAGGTTTGAACCATGCAAATTAAAAATTTCACCCGCCAATTGCTCAATGTATTGAGCCGCAACCTGCCCCGCCGCCTGATCCGGCGGGAAACCATGCTTGAGGGGGTTTCAGCAGGAAGTACGGCAAAAGATATCCCGGCAGAACTGGCCCGGCAACGTTTGCAGTGTGCCAATGAAACGCCACAGCAGCTTTATCAACGCTTTCACAGCCACCCCGAAGGCTTGACTGAGCAAGAAGCCGAGGCTATTCGCTTAAATTGTGGCAGTAATTTGATTGAAAATCAGCAGGCTACCCCTTGGTGGGTTCACCTATGGCACTGTTATCGCAACCCCTTTAACTTGCTATTGACCATTCTGGCCTTGATTTCTTACGCCACGGAAGACCTCACCGCCGCGCTGGTGATTGGTGCCATGGTATTGATTTCCACTCTGATGCATTTTATTCAGGAGGCTCGCTCTAACCGCGCCGCAGATGCGCTGAAAGCCATGGTCAGCAACACCGCCACAGTGCTACGCAGTGATGCACATAGCGGAAAAAGCGAACATCGCGAACTGCCGATATCTCAATTGGTGCCTGGCGATATTATTAAACTCTCTGCCGGTGACATGATCCCGGCTGATTTGCGTATTCTGGTGGCAAAAGATCTGTTTATCAGCCAGGCCGCTCTGACCGGCGAATCTCTGCCGGTGGAGAAAGTGGCGCAGTGCCGGGAGTGCAATGAACAGAATCCCTTAGAGCGGGATACCCTGTGCTTTATGGGCACCAATGTAGTGAGTGGATCTGCGCTGGCCATCGTTATTGGCACCGGTAACCAAACCTATTTTGGCCTGTTAGCTGAGCGAGTGACCCATCAGGATGAACAGCCCAATGCTTTCCAGAGTGGTATCAGCAAAGTCAGCTGGTTGTTGATTCGCTTTATGTTGGTCATGACTCCCATTGTGTTGTTAATCAATGGGTTTACCAAAGGTGACTGGTGGGAAGCGGCACTATTTGCTCTCTCGGTTGCCGTGGGTTTGACCCCGGAAATGCTGCCGATGATCGTCACATCCACATTGGCAAAAGGGGCGGTAAAGCTGTCAAAACAGAAAGTTATCGTCAAACGACTGGATGCTATTCAGAACTTTGGCGCGATGGATGTTCTGTGCACCGACAAGACCGGCACCTTGACCCAAGATAAGATTATACTGGAAAGCCATACCGACGTATTTGGAACCAATTGTGAACGTGTAATGCGCTATGCCTGGCTCAACAGTTACTACCAAACCGGCTTGAAAAACCTGCTGGACGTGGCGGTGCTGTCATCCATGACCGATTCATCCCAGTCTGCTGAAATACTGGCGGATTACCGCAAAATCGATGAAATTCCATTCGATTTTGAGCGCCGCCGGATGTCCGTGGTGGTCAGCAATAAGCCCGATTATCACGAGCTAATCTGCAAAGGCGCATTGGAAGAGATGCTGTCTATTTGCCGCCATGTCCGTCAGGGTGATGACGTCATCCCCATGACCGACGTGCTGCTGGCGCGTATCCGCCGCGTTACCGATGAGCAAAACCAGCAAGGGCTGAGGGTGGTTGCCGTCGCCACGCGGATTTTGCCAGCATATCAGCGAGATTATGCGGTTATCGACGAATATGACCTGATTCTTGAAGGCTATATCGCCTTCCTCGATCCGCCGAAAGAGAGCAGCGCGCCCGCACTACTGGCATTGAAAAACAGTGGCGTCAGCGTCAAAATTCTTACCGGTGACAATGAGTTAGTGGCGCGTAAAGTCTGTAAAGATGTCGGGCTGCCTGTCGAAAAAGTTTTGCGTGGCAGTGATATCGAACAAATGAGTGAGGCAGAACTGACGCAAGCTACTCGCACCACCACCGTATTTGCGAAACTGACACCGATGCATAAAGAGCGCATCGTGCAAAATCTGCGAGAAGCGGGCCATGTGGTGGGCTTTATGGGCGATGGTATCAACGATGCTCCGGCACTGCGAGCGGCGGATATCGGGATCTCAGTAGATTCAGCGGTAGATATTGCCAAGGAAGCGGCTGATATCATTTTGCTGGAGAAGAGCCTGATGGTGCTGGAACAGGGCGTGATAGAAGGCCGCCGCACCTTTGCCAACATGCTGAAATACATCAAAATGACCGCCAGTTCTAACTTCGGTAATGTTTTTAGTGTGCTGATTGCCAGTGCATTTTTACCCTTCTTACCGATGCTGCCGCTGCATCTGCTAATCCAGAACCTGATGTATGATATTTCTCAGATTGCCATTCCGTTTGATAATGTTGACGAAGAGCAACTGGCAAAACCACAACGCTGGAACGCCGGCGATCTTGGGCGCTTTATGGTGTTCTTTGGGCCGATAAGTTCAATCTTTGACGTTTTGACCTTCAGTTTAATGTGGTGGGTATTTAAAGCTAATACGCCGGAAATGCAGACCTTGTTCCAGTCTGGCTGGTTCGTTGAAGGGCTGCTGTCCCAGACCTTAATTGTGCATATGATTCGCACCCGTAAAATTCCCTTTATTCAAAGTCGCGCTTCATGGCCGTTGTGTCTGATGACACTGGCAGTGGTGGTAGTCGGTATCGGGCTGACCTTCTCGCCACTGGCCGGATTCCTGCAATTACAGGCACTACCACTCTCATACTTCCCGTGGCTGATGGTGATTTTGGCAGGTTACATGGTGACGACACAATTAGTGAAAGGGTGGTTTGTCAGGAGATATGGCTGGCAGTGATTCGGATTTAGTTATCGGTTCGGTTGATATGGGATCGGTGAAGTATTAACAACCGAACTCATCACCGTATAACACCACCGAGTCGATCATTCACTTAATCGGATAAAAATAAAATACGATTTAAATTCGACTCAAACAATCAATCGCAATAGCCTTAAAACTAGCAAAATTCTGGCTGCTCAATAAACGGCTCATCGAGCGCTCGCGCACAAAGGTCACGAACAAATCATAAATCGCCATTGCTTCCTCATAATCGCTTTTGCTGATAGCTAACAGGAAAATGACATGAGCCACTTCGCCATCCCCCCAGGCAATGCCATTAGGTGCCAACAAAGTGACCACGACTGTTTTCTTGGCTAATAGGCCCAGTGAATGTGGCAATGCTATCCCTTCACCCAGCATGGTAGAGACAATCGCTTCTCGCTCCACCACTGACGGGTAGAAATCCGCATCCACAAACCCTTCTTCTTCCAACTGACTACAGACTTTTTTAAACAACTGTTCCTGCGTCATCGGCTGGTCGATAATCATAAAGTGATGACTATCAAAGAACTTTTCCAACATGTAAGGCCGGGTACGATCAACCAAGACCAACTTACCCAGTTGCTCTAACTGATATTCCGTCGGGAAGGGGGACATCACGACTACCGGCTTGTTCTTTTCCGTGAGTCGCGAATTCGAAATAATGAAATCTTCGTCGATATGGTCAAGATTTTCGTAATCACGCAGGGAAATGGTTTGAGTCATCACAATTTGCGGATACTTACGCGAGATCTGCGCCTGAATCATTCGGGTAGTGGAATTACCGGTATCACACACCAGCATCACCTGCGGATGGCGCTGATAACCAATGTTGTAATGGCGCTCCAAACCCACCCCTATGTGCAACACCAGATAGCCAATTTCATTTTCACTTAAGCTGTAAGGCGTATATTTTCCCCAACTGGAAACCGCCGCCAATGTGACGTCATAGGCCATCGGGTAATGCTGTTTAATATTGGATAACAATGGGTTAGGGATCGTAATCTGATACTTCACCCGGGTTATCATGGTCTTGATATGGGTGAGTAAATCAACCCGTAGCTGCTTATCGCCCTGCAAATTGTAGTTATAGTGAGCATTAATGTACGAGAGGATGTAGTCCACCAGCGTCTCTTCGTCATCGGCATTGATTTCACTCGGACGGCTGGTATTTAGCTGACTGGCCTGCACCCGGCGGGCGGCAATATTCACGCGTAAATAAGCTTCTTCTGCGGCTGAAATATCCTTCCCTGACAGCAACTTAAGCTCCGTAGCCAAACGGCCCGAGGCCAACTTAACTGCCTCATCCACATCTTCGGCATCAAAATCAGATAAGGGATAACCGTCGGTGATACGTTTTATTGCCACCGCACAGTAGAAAATCAGGTATTGCTCGCCTTCATCGGTTAACCGTACGGCATATTGTGCGAGTAATTCATGCAGCAGCCGCGTCAGATCCGGAATGGTTTGGATACTTAAAAACTCATTCTTTAATAACGGGTTATCGGCATCTTGCAGTTGTAACTGGAACAGTAAATCTGTCAGGCAGGTACGGATAGCCAACTCAGTGCCAAACAACTTCATGCCATATCGAGGCTTGGTTTCGATGGTCAAATGATAGCGGTTTAACCTTTCTCTCACCTCAGCCATATCATTTTGCAATGTGCCGCGGCTGACAAACCATTCATCGGCTAAATCTTCCAGCTTCAATGAAAAGGCAGAAGTCAAAAAACGGATTAACAGATAATGCACCCGCTCATTGGCGGTGCGCGGCGTCAGGTGCATCTTGCGATTTTGCTGCTGTAGGCTACGGAAGCGGTCGGCATCTTCCACCATCAACCGGTAACCGAAGCCACGGTTATGCACAAAGTGCGCGCCATAATGCTCCAGGATCTCATTCAACGCCGTAATATCAGCCCGTACAGTACGTGTCGAGACCGCAAAACGTTTCGCCAAC
Organism: Yersinia artesiana; assembly: GCF_902726545.1. Taxonomy (GTDB): domain Bacteria; phylum Pseudomonadota; class Gammaproteobacteria; order Enterobacterales; family Enterobacteriaceae; genus Yersinia; species Yersinia artesiana. The sequence goes on from NZ_CACVAD010000004.1 coordinate 82,434, forward strand.
TCCTCCTGAGGTAGCGTTTCCGATTGCAGCGCATCGAACATATAGGCCAGACGTTGATAGGGAAATCTCACTGCTCCACTCCGTTGCTCAGAATATTAGGCATCCCCCTGACAGTATGACCGCAGGGGGCGCGTACCTCGTATCAAACTTTATACCAATAAATCACCAGGTTATTGCACTATCTTTTTCACGATATCCAATAATGCTTTCACATCTTCCGGGCGGGTATTGCCGGTCTTGCTATCAATAATCGAGCTATAGATATGCGGGATAACTTTCGTCACACCCGCATCCAGCGCGATTTGCACAATTTGTTCGAAATTATCCAGACCAATGCCGCCGGTTGGCTCCAGCCAGAAACCGGTTGCAGCGCATGCCTCGGCAACAAAACGGTATTCATCGATAGAATCCAACCCATTCATCGGGAAGAATTTTACCGAGCTGCCGCCCATATCTTTCAACATCGCAATGGCGGTGGTGACCGTTACAATCGCGTCTTTTTGCTGTGAACTGAGCGGGCCGGTTGAAATCTTCACATAACCGACTTTACCGGTCGGTGATATCAGGCCGTTGACCACAGTATCGTGCTGGCCCAGCAAGGCACGGCTGGCACCGACGCCAGTAAACACCTGATTCACATGCTGCGGCTGTACCTGTTGCGAAATCTGACTCACCATCACCGACTGCCTGGGGTCACCCGCACCTAGCCCCACCGACAAAGCATTGTCGATAAGGGCTGCGTACTCACGCATGTCTTTGACGGCACTGTCGACATCCGGATAATTCTTCGATAACACGCCCACCAGCACATAGCCTTCAGCAGCCTGATAAATCGCGCGCGCATTGTCTTTAGAACCGGCCAACACATTCAAGCACACCCGGTCACGGTAATAATTGGGGGTCAGTTTCATTGGTTAAGCTCCTTTAACCAGCCGGTTAATACAGGTGTAAATAGTCTCAAGCTGCGCTGGCGTGACACTGCGCACATCTACCTCAATCTTGCCTTCGTTGGCTTTGTAAGCACGGAAGTAAATAGCAATATCGCCATTTTTTAGCGCATCAACCAAATCGGGTGTCGAACGGCCAATTTTCGCTTCATCAAAACTGATTTCCGTGCGGGCAATATCGCGCCCCGCCGCATCCCAAACCACTTTGGCTGAAACACCATCGATAGTATTCAACTGACTGATAAACGGTGTCATTTTCTCTATCATCTGCTGGCCGGTTTCTTTCTCCAGCGTGATGTAACTTTCAATCGCGCGGGTCAAGCCAAGGATGCCTTCTTTACCCACTTTCATTGCTCGCCCGATGCCGTTTGATTGCAATTTCACCCAATCTACATAGTTTTTTTTGCCCAAGACCAAGCCACTGGTTGGGCCTTCAATCGCTTTGGCTCCGCTGTAAATCACCAAATCAGCGCCCATTTGGTAGTAGCACTGCAAATCTTCTTCCGCAGCCGCATCAACAATCAATGGCAGTTGATGCTTGCGTGCAATCACCACCGCCTGTTCAACCGACAGAATACTTTTTTGCACACAATGATGGGATTTTATATACAAGATCGCCGCAGTATTCGGTGTGATCGCAGCTTCCAACTGTTCTGGTAAACACTCATTAGCATAGCCCGCTTCCACCACTTTGCCGCCGCCCAATGTCACCATGGTATCGACTGGCGCACCAAAGTTAACATTGTGGCCCTTGGGTAAAACAATTTCATGGGGTACCGTGCGTGGTGCGGCGTGCAGATTCACCAGTAAATTGGCGTTGTCTTTGACAATCACGGCCGCGACCGACTGAGCAATCCCAGCCGAGGCACAAGACACCACCACGGCGCTTTCTACATTCAATAACTTCGCAATATAAGCGCCGGTTTGATTCACTAAATCTTTCATGACAAAGTAATGATTCAGGCCCAACTCTACGGCTTCGACCACATCCTGTCGTGGCGTCGAAACACCCAGCATCGTCATGCGGCCAGAAGCATTAATGACATGCTTTAACTGGTATTTTTCATAGACTGAAGACATCTTTTGACTTCCCTTCATCAGTTAATACTAAGTCACCAGCGACGACCGCAGCCAGTGGCACCAGATACTTGTCGCCAGTTACCGATTTCCCTTCTGAATCATTGAACACTTGAGGTTGCTGTTTCAGCTCAAAAATAGTGAAATCAGCATCATAGCCTGTATCCACCACCCCTTTATCGGTCAGACGGAGGGCATGCGCGGCATTTTCTGTCACACAGCGAATAACTTGCTCAAGGCTCAGACCGAGGGTGAAAAATTTGGACATCACGGTCGCCAGGCTATGGACTGGCCCGTTCAGGCGATTGCGGCAATAAATGTCAGAACTGATAGTGTGCGGATAAATACCTTGCTTGATAGCAAGCTCAGCCACATCAAAGCTAAAACTGGCGCTGCCGTGACCCACATCTAACAATACGCCGCGTTTCAGCGCCCTCTGGATAGATTCACGTAATGCGCCAGCAGGCGTTAAAATTCGGTTCGGTTTGCCGTTATAGCAGTGGGTTATGATGTCGCCCCGTGTTAATAAGTCGGCAATTTCATCCAGATCCGGTGGGTTATTACCAATATGCACCATCAGCGGCAACTGATTGTTTTCTTGCTGAATTTCTTTAGCGCGCAGCAAAGGTTTGATGCCGTTTTTACCGACCACACTGCTGCTCATGCGCGCTTTAATGCCAATAATAAAACCGGGATTGCGGGCTATCGCCTCGGTCACACTTTGCTTATCAATCTGCGCCATATCGGCTAATTCGTTTTGTGTCACGATGCCGGTTTTCGCAATATTCAGAAAAGCATAAACATGGGTTTTAGCTGCACGGGTTAAGCGGTAAAAATCGTCCACATCATTGGCACCGGTGCTACCCGCATCCACCACCGTGGTGACGCCACTGGCAACCCCGACTAAATCAGCCTCATCATGATAAATAGGTGATGCGGGGTAACAGTGGACATGGGAATCAATCCAACCTGCGCTGAGGTAATATTTCCCCGCCAAATCCAACACTTTTTTAGCGGAATAAATCTGAGATTGTGTCTGATTTTCAGCAATAGCCACACTGACCGCGACTATTTTTCCGTCATTAATGGCAATATCAACCTGGCGACCGTCAACTAATAGTGCTCCGGTAATAATAAAGTCATACATTATGTTCCCCTTCTTACTTGACGTCGCAGCGGAGTAAATATCCAGTTATTTGAATATTTACTCCGTGGATTAGGAAATGGCGACTGGGAAAATAGAACCTAAAATCATAGCCCCCAGAATAGCGCCACCGGTAATAGGTTTGTTCCAGAGATAAAACAGTAATGCACCAGCTAAAGAACCAATCCCAATTGGAATTGACGCCGTAATAGCAGACAAAATAATCAATGGCCCCAAGAAACGGCCAGATGAATTACCTGCCCCCATCATGACATCAGCACCGTAGGTTGAATTACTTTGGTTAATAGTGAATTTACGCGCCAAAATAATCAGATAACCGATAGCTAAACCAATAATCAGGCCAGTAACTAGAGAAGCGGCGAAATTAGCAACCGGGAAGACAAATCCGGCCCCCAGCAATAATGCTGGCACACCCAAACCAACACCAGTTTGAATGGCACCGCCGATATCTAAAATACCGACCAGTGAACCTTCAATAATTCGGGCGAATAAGAAGCTGGCACCAAACGCTGCAACTGCACCATAAACACCGGTATCCATACCTGCACGTAGCATTGAAACAAAAGCAACTTCGTTAAATGCGCCGATCCCATATAAATAATACATATGGGTACCCGCAAATACGCCGGAGGATAATAATCCTACAAAGATCGGAAATGACCAGTCGGCATACCAGAAATTATTCTTGGTTTGTTCATCCATCATCAAGCTCCTCTCGCTGTGTTATTTTCCGCTTAATGCGTTATGAATAGTATCGAGCCATACTGGTGCACTCAGACTGAATGATTCCAGGAATTTCAGATCGAATCCGCGGAAGAAACCACTGAGAACGAATAACAGAACAATCACTGTCATCATGATTTTAGTGACTTTATTCCAGCCACTTTCTTCAACACCTTTCCCAATTAAAATACCCAAAACCAGGCCCGGTACTGCGTTACCCATAATTAACTGCGCCAAACCACCAAAAATAGTGGCCCAGAAACCAGAGCGACGCCCTGCATCAATTGCAGCTAACCAGAAAATAACCGGCATCACAGTGTTAACCAGAATATTTGCCGCCGGTACCAGCACTTTAATTGCCGTGACTTGCAATGCCGCAGGAACTGCTGATGCTGTGGTATTTAAGAAACTGACCACAATAACCCCGATAATTCCGCAGGCAATCGCCATCTTTTTCGGGTTATGCATGGTTTCCGCCACATTGCGATTTTTAATCATCAATGCTGCGGCCCCCCAGTTAGGAATAATGCGGTGGTCAACGTCTTGAGTAAAAGCACCTGCTGCCACTGAAGAGGCCCAGGCGTTGAAGAAGAATCCTAATCCAAAAGAGAAATGCGAAGCCGGATCACCCTCACACGAGTTTAACTCGCCCAAAGTACGAAACGCCCCCATTCCCTGTATGGTTGGTGCATGGAACATGCGGGCGGCTCCAACACCAACCCCCACACCAACCAGTCCGCCGATAATAATCGACTTAAAAAGAATGATTAGAAACATCAGTATATCCTTTTCATTTAGATATGAAGACGACCTTATCTGTATTAATAATTGTCACACTCAGGGTAATATCTAATTCGACGCTGTAAGTTTTTCTTTCCCGTGGCAGGAAAAAGAATAAAAACTTTTCATTTTTGACTGATAATTCTGCTTTTAATACTTTTACGTCTTGTGGTTCAATCCGCAGCAAAATATTTTGTGTCGACTTCAACACTGTATTTTGGACATTACCGAGTGCATTGGCGAAGGCTTTACCTTTAGTATCGCCTTTGCCTTTTACTTGCACCTGAGTGGTATATTGCTCTTTCATTACGCTTGACCATATTTCTTGATATAGGCTTCCACTAGCTTTTGTCCTAATTCTTCTTTATCCATAAATCCGAAACCTAATACCTTGCAGCCTTCGTTTATTGCCGTCACACCTTCTTCCACTGAACGCATGCCGTATTTTGCTTTGTAACCATATTTATTTTGTGCTGTAATAGCACCCGCGCCACCACTACCACAGAATGAAATACCGAAATCTGCTTTTTCGCTATTCATCACATCACCCAGTTTCATATCTGCGGCCACACCGGGAATAACCACCACGCGGCCACCAGCCAATTCAACGCCTTGTCCGACTTTCTGGCCTTTTCCTAAGCGGTCGCCAATCACAACGGTAATTTGACTCATAGTTTCTTCTCCAGATCAGTATTTATGGGTTATTATCTTTCGCTACTTCAAAATGCACCGACAATAAATAAGCTTCTTCAATAGGTAAGTTAGGAAATTTATCAACCACCTGCTGTGCCATTTGCATCGAATGTGCTGAAATCTCATCAAATAATGATTTATCCACTTCTGGTAACGGCTCGCCTGTTATTGAGCGCAACACCATAGCCCGAATGTGTGATGTCAACATTTGCTGTTGAACTGCATTGGTAAAAATATTTTCGGCATTTAACATCGCGGTAATTTCAGCTAATACCCGCTCAGTGATGATAATGGCCTCTTTCATTCCAGGGTCTTCGGCTGCATTCAATGCGGCTACATCATTCACGCTAGCAATCCTCTATTCCTTGCTGCTACAACCCGATGACTGCAAAGATAAGCTCAGTTATTTATTCGACCTTGCCTCTGCGCGATAACATCACCCTACCTGCAAGCGGAATAGCTGTGTAGCGGCATTTTTTCCAGTTCAAAGTGGAAATGTAATGGAGTGAAGGGATCACTTTCGCAAATAGCGATGTTAGATAGCTAACTTAATCATTAACAACAAAATAACTTTTATATAAATGCACAGCGAAAGCGGGTAGTGGAAAAAAGTTCGTGATCCGGATCTCTTTCTTTTCTGACCGGAAGGGCCTAATATCAGACTAATATTAAGCTATTTTCTAACACCCCCTCTCCTATGGCGTGGGGGTGTTGTTTTTATGTTTTGCTGAAATTGAAATTGGAGAGTGGTATGACCAAGCCAACCATCACGATTAACGAGCTGGATGCTGAACGTTTGGATGCGTTACTGGCGCAACCGGCCTTTGCCGGTTCAGTGGTCGCAACAGCGCTCAATGAAGAACTGGATCGTGCAGAAATTCTGCCGCCGAATGCTATCCCGGCTGATGTAGTGACCATGAACAGTCGCGTGCGTTTTCGCGACCTGAATAGCCAGGAAGAACATATTCGCACCCTGGTTTACCCAGCGTCGCTAAAAGACAGCAACGAGCAACTCTCCGTCATGGCGCCTTTAGGTGCAGCATTGTTGGGATTGCATGTTAATGACGAAATTAGTTGGAAACTGCCGGGTGGGGATGAAGCCCGCATTACGGTGCTGGAATTGCTGTATCAGCCGGAAGCGGCCGGTGAATATCACCGCTAATTGATGTTATGAGGGTAACGACCTGAAACCATTACCCTCTTTCCCGATCAGCGGTACTTTTTGTGATAAGTATCGCGCGTCGATTTAAAGTCTTGTGCCGCCTTTTTAGCTTCATCTAGCTTGCCTTGATCGGCCAATGCCAGTGCACCATCAATCTTCCCAATCAATAAGTCCAAACCGTGACGGAAATCTTTCACCTCGGGGCTATCCTCGGCTTTATTTTTCAATTTGGTAGGAATCCCTTTCTGCGCATCAAGTGCTGCCGCTCGCATCGCCTGTAAGCCTTTCTTGATGACATCAGTAGAATCAGCTTTCAGCACTTTGCCGTAATTCTCAGCAATGGTGTCCATGTTATCAGCCACACTCGCTGCCATAGCCAGGCTACTGGCACTGAGTAACGCCGCCGCGATTAATGCCATGATTGTCTTGCCCATTTGCGCTCCTTATAATTATTGTTAATTTAATAGTTACATTGCTCCTACTTAACATAGGCAATGAGAGCGGAAAGTGACAATAATTTTTGTCATCAGTTGAGAAATGGAACTGGATTGGATTTAAACCAAAAAAAAGCTGGCAACAGATGCCAGCCTTAGATTCACAGAGACAATTTATTATTCGCCCGCAATCTTCATGGCAGGTAATAAAATAGAGCCACATTGAATGTTACTGCGCGTTTCGATGTCACTGCCGATGCTGACGATGTTACGTAGCATGTCTTTCAGGTTGCCAGCGATAGTTATCTCGCTGACCGGATACTGAATTTCACCGTTTTCGACCCAGAAACCGGCCGCACCACGTGAGTAATCACCGGTCACGGTGCTGACACCCTGGCCCATTAATTCAGTTACCACCAAACCTTTATCCAATTGCTTAAGCATTCCCGCGAAGTCCTGCCCCTGACCAGCAACACGCCAGTTGTGGATACCACCTGCGTGCCCGGTGCTTTGCAGCCCCAATTTACGGGCAGAATAGCTGGTCAGCAGATAGGTTTGCAGCACACCGTCCTTGACGATTTCACGTTGCAGCGTCCGCACACCTTCACTGTCAAACGGCGTCGAAGCCAAACCACGCAGTAAATGTGGATGCTCTTCAATCGTCAGCCACTCAGGCAAAATCTGCTTGCCGAGATGGTCGAGTAAGAAAGTGGATTTACGATAGATATTGCCGCCGCTGATAGCCGACACCAAATGCCCAAACAGGCCAGTTGCCACTTCTGCGGCGAACAGCACCGGCGACTGCATGGTGGGCAACTTACGCGGCGATAAGCGGGATAGAGTACGGCGAGCGCACTCTTCACCCACCCATTCCGGGCTGGCCAGATCTTCCATTCGACGGCCAATGGTATAGGCGTAGTCTCGTTCCATATCCCCGTTATGCTCGGCAATCACACTGCTGGAGAGTGAGTGGCGGCTGGAGCAGTAGCTCTGCAACATACCGTGGCTATTGCCGAATACCTTAATGCCGTAATGGCTGTTAAAACTGCCACCTTCGGTATTGGTAATCCGCTTGTCAGCCTGCAATGCCGCTTGTTCTGCCCGAGCGGCCAGCAAGATACCTTGCTCTGCATCTAAATCACTCGGGTGGAACAAATCCAAATCCGGCGCGTCAAAGGCCAGCAGCGATTTTTCAGCCGGGCCAGCGTAAGGATCAGGGGAGGTATAACGGGCGATATCCAACGCCGCCTGCACTGTACGAGCGACCGCATCTGGGTTTAAATCGGTGGTGGAAGCGCTGCCTTTACGCTGCTGGTGATAAACGGTAATTCCCAGCGCACCGTCGCTGTTGAACTCCACGTTTTCCACTTCACCAAAGCGGGTGCTAACGCTGATTCCGGTGGTTTTACTGACGGCAACTTCGGCCGCATCAGAACCCGCGCGGGCCAATTCCAAAGCTTGTGCAACAGCTTGTTCCAGCGTTTTACGCTGTTCTGCAACTTGAGTGACTACTTTCATCAGTCTGCCATAATTAATGAGATAATCGTTCAGGAAAGTGTCGTCATGAAACGACTTACACGGATAAAATAGAGAACGCCATGGTTCTGAGTCTATCAGAGATCTTTGTACAATTTCGCAGAAAGCCAACAACCTGCTACGATTAGCCTCTTTTTAAGGAATTTGACCATGAACAAACAGCCCGAAGACTGGCTAGATGAAGTCCCAGAAGATAAAAACGACGATGACGATGAAATTATCTGGGTCAGTAAAAGTGAAATTAAACGTGATGCCGAAGCGCTGAAAGATCTCGGTACCGAGCTGGTTGAGCTGGGTAAAAATGCACTTGAGAAGATCCCGTTAGATGAGGATCTGCTGGCTGCTGTTGAATTGGCACAGAAAATCAAGAAAGAAGGCCGCCGCCGCCAAATTCAGTTAATTGGTAAAATGCTGCGCGCCCGCGATGTTGAGCCGATTCAAACCGCGCTGGATAAGCTGAAAAATCGTCATAATCAGCAAGTCTCGCTGTTCCATAAATTGGAAATACTGCGCGATCGTTTGGTGGCAGAAGGCGATGATGTCATTCCAACCGTGTTGGAATTGTATCCAGAAGCTGATCGCCAGCAACTGCGTAGCCTGGTGCGTAATGCCCAGAAAGAGAAAGCGGCGAATAAACCGCCGAAATCATATCGTCAGATCTTCCAGTATCTGCGTGAATTGGCTGAGAAGCAGTAATCATCGGGCGGCAAACGAGCCTATTCAATCAGGCGTAGTTATCGGGCGGGGTCGGACTAATCCGGCTCCCGACTCAATAAGCGTCTCATTTAGGTAATATTGAAACGTAAGCTGCCCGCCAACTCCTCTTCCGCCTCTTCGAACAATAAAACTATTGCCCCAAAACGGCGTTTCCGGCGGTGATTGAAATGAATAAATTCAATCTCTACCGGTAAAGCTATCTCGCCTGTTACCACATCCCACAGCGCATCCAGATTGGCACCAAAACTTTCGCTCAGCGCAAATTTTTCGGAAAATGCGCGGTAAAAAGCAGGAAGATCAGGTATATGGTCAAAATCGAATACCACTTTTACCATCTTTTCACTCCATCCGAATGAAATGCTTGTAGTGATCCTGAGTGAGATAAATCAGGCCGTCATTGGAGTAAAGCAAGCGATCAGTACCACGATGCCCACAGCGATAATTCACATCAGCTTCACGCCAGTTGCGGCCTTTGGCTTCAGGCAGTTGGCGTTCACGGTTAGAAAAACGATCACCACCAATCGCTTTTCCCGGTAACACCTTGCACAAATTCCCCTCTTTGGGGTTCCAGCCCTTTTCACGCGCCTGTTGTTTGGTGATGTAATAATCCGGCAGGCGCTGATGGGCTTGCAAGTATTTGACGACCTGCTGGTGCTGAGTCAGTTGCTCAATAGAGGCAGGAGCCGATAACTGCGGGCGTTCAAGATCCGGCGACTGACCAATATCACGGGCAGTGACATTATCAACGCCCTGGAACGCCACCACCACTAGCAGCAATAGCGCCGCCAGAATGGCCATAAGTCGTTTATTCATGGTTCTCCTTAACCTTCGGGCTTCCAATCATGGTTTGACTACTCATCGCGATCATCCACGGCCTGCCATAACTTTAATCTGAATTATAAATTGCCCAAATGCAGGGTTTTCACTTCCATAAATTCATCCAACCCCAGCACTGAACCTTCGCGGCCAAGGCCTGATTCTTTAACGCCACCGAAAGGTGCCAGCTCAGTTGACACCGAGCTTTCGTTCACACCAATCATACCGCTTTCCAGCGCATCTGAAACCCGGAATACCCGTTGTAAGTTCTGAGTATAGAAATAAGCTGCCAATCCAAATGGAGTATTATTCGCCCGCTGAATGGCTTCTTCTTCCGTTTTGAAGCGGAAACACGCAGCCAGTGGACCAAATGTCTCTTCAGAAGCCACTTTCATTTGTTCGGTGGCATCAGCAATAACAGTCGGTTGGAAGAAATTACCGCCCAAGGCGTGGCGACTGCCACCGGCCAATAATCGCCCACCTTTCTCAAGCGCATCTTTTACGTGGTCTTCCACTTTCTCCAGACCGGCCAGGTTAATCAGCGGCCCCATGTTGACATCTTTATCCATGCCATTGCCGACTTTCAGTTTTTTAACTTCAGCGGCCAGGCGGGTAACAAACTCGTCGTAAACGCTATCCTGAATATAGAAACGATTGACACAAACACACACCTGCCCGGCATTGCGGAATTTACAAGCCATGGCTCCCGCGATGGCAGCATCTAAATCGGCATCATCAAATACGATATAGGGTGCATTCCCGCCCAGCTCCATGGAGATTTTCTTCATGGTAGCGGCAGCATTGCGCATCAAGGTCTTGCCCACTTCGGTCGAACCGGTAAAGGAGATTTTGCGTACTTCAGGGCTGGCCATGATGGCATCGCTGATAGCATGGGTATCACCGGCAACACCATTGAGCACTCCTGCTGGTACCCCCGCCTGTTCAGCCAATGCCAGTAAAGCAAAAGCGGATAACGGTGTGTTATTGGCCGGTTTAATCAGCCCGGTACAACCTGCCGCCAGTGCTGGCCCGAGTTTGCGGGTGAGCATCGCCAGTGGGAAGTTCCACGGCGTGATAGCCGCAACCACACCGACCGGTTCACGGGTCGCCAGAATGCGGGCACCTTCTTTGGCTGGAGGAATGATTTCGCCATTGGCACGCTTAGCCTGCTCACTAAACCATTGAATAAAGCTGGCGGCATAAGCAACCTCGCCTAATGCTTCTTTCAATGGTTTACCTTGCTCAGAAACCATTATCTCGGCCAATGACTGTTGATGTTCCATTATCAACAAATACCAGCGCTGTAGAATCTCTGCTCGCTGTTTAGCAGGAGTTTTGCGCCAGGCAGGAAAAGCTTTACTGGCGGCTTTAATCGCGGCCTCGGTTTCATGTTTACCGGATTTAGCCACTTTTGCCACCAATTCACCGGTGGCAGGATTGCGAACCTCGAAAGTATCCTGCGCCTGATGCCAGGTGCCGCCAACGAAGTAGCCGATATGATAAACACCGTCACTGTGTCGCTGGGGTTGTAATGGATTGCGTGATGGGGTGTCTGATGGATTATGTGATGGATTATGTGATGGATTATGTGCTGACATCTTGTCGACCTCCGGCGGGAAATGATGCCCCCCATCAATGGAGGGCGAGGAAGGATGGTTCCAGATTCAGTATAGCCGTTGAAAAAGTGATGGGAACAGCTTAGCGCCTTTCGAGTATTTGCTAAATAAGCGCACTCTGATATCTGTGCAGCATATCTGCCAGTCGTTTTACCGGGCGGGTAACCGACTCAGGTGATTGATAATCAACTAACTTCTGCTGATATTGATCAAGTTCCTGCAATAATCTGGCGAAGTAATAACGGCGCTTCTGGGAGTTCTTCGCATTAATGACTCTATCCGCGGTGTAACGAATTTGCTTATGAAAAGCACTCAATTCAGCATTCACCGGAACTTCCGTTTTGTTGAGCCGCTGATGGGCGATAATCAAGGATAAAGCCAGGCGATACTTATCGATATCACCAGGGAACATCATCAAAAGCTGATTCAGTTGTTGATATAGCGCGGGCAGATGATTTTCATTGCGGCGCGCTTTGTTGGTGGTCAGCGCGGATACTGCACTGTAAACAAAGCGATTTAACAAGGTTCTGCCGGTTCGGTCCTTGGCGTTATCGCGGATCAACAGCAACACAATCAGGGAAACAAAACAGCCGACAATTTGGCCCAATGCGCTGTCGAGAAACAGGCTGACATTAAATTCCATCGGGTTGCTCAACACCATAATATTGATGGTGCTGGCTAGCGTCCCGAGTGATCCCAGGCGCCGTTTTTGCACTTCGATACCAATAATAAATGCCAACAACCCCAGGCTGATACACAGCAGCAGCATACTCTGCTGCGTAGCGGGGATGATAAACATAAAGTACAGCGCCCCGATGGGCAGCGCCATTATCACTCCCAGCAGGAAGTCTATCGCCACCATGCGAGGATTAGGGGTTCGCATCGCCAGCGACGTCACCACCGCAATCATCACCATACAACCCGCACCGGATGTCCAGCCAGTCCAGAGCCAGAACAGGCCACCAATTGCTGTTGCAATACCGGTACGCAGGCCATTAATCATCGCGTGATGACCTTCGGCTGAGACATGTTTCACCGGCACCACGCCGGTTAAAATATCTTCCTCAACCCCGCTAATGCTGCTGTTGGTATGAATCCCTTTTGCCAGTAATAAATAGCGGGTTGCCGCCCCAACCCAACTGCTGATGGTCGCGGGAATAGCATCACTGTGGCTGGCACCGATAAATTGGCGCAGTTTTTTCATTCGTTGATGAATTTCAGCCGGTGTTTGTGCCGGTTCGCTCAACATGGCTTTCAGTTCAGCGGTTAAGATATCGGGGTGATTGGCGAGCACCAGATAGGTTTCACACGCCTGGGTGATGAGTGTTAATGACTCGGTATGTAAGACCTGTAAACGGCGATTACAGCGCTGCCAACGAGAAGACTCCATCATCAGATAGCTGCGCATCCCATTGAGTGCAGTGGTATTTTTGACTAAATCATTCCAGGCACGATCAATATCGGTTTTTTCCGCCGGGCGAATACACAGTTGTAGCAGTCGATATTGATCCACCAACACCTTATCCACCAGCCGATCGATATCCTGCTTGATTGATCGCGGCGAAAACAGCAGATCAGCCATTACCGCACAGACGATCCCCAGCACAATCTCACTACAGCGCTCAACAGCAAACTGAGGGGTTAATAGCGGGGTTTCACCGGTTGTCACAATGATGATAAGCGCGGTATAGCCTGCTAAACCAAAGGCATAGGAGTTTTCGACGCGCACCAGTGAGGAGATCCAGGTACACACCCCCGCCCACAAACAGCACAGCATCAAGGTCAAAACCGGCGCTCTGATGGTCAGAACAATTATAATCAGTCCGCCAATACAGCCGATGAATGTCCCGATGATACGCAGCCAGCCACGATGACGGATTGCACCAGAAAACGGTTCGCCACCGGCGGCAAAAGCCGGGCCAGCGGCCACAATTGCCGCCGTCAATACCGACCAGCGCGGTGTTTCCAATTGCAGATGAAAGCCCAGAAACAGTGCCGCCACAATGGCAAAACTGAGCTTAAAAGCAAAGCGCAGGCGGATAAAAGTCGGGCTGGTCATGTTAGCCAAACTCGCGCAGACGATGCATTAATTTCACAATAGGTGATGCCTGATTAGGGTCGCGATCCGTTGAGCCAGTAATAACCACTGTCGCGGTAGTACCTGCCGGATACGAATGCTGCTGATCTTCGCTATCCAACCGGATCTTCACTGGCACACGCTGCGCCAGCCGCACCCATTCCAGATTATTATCAATGGTCGCCAGCCCTTTGCTATCCGCACTGCTGCTGCTATTGGTGACCCCCGCAGAGATACTATCAACAGTGCCATGCAGAATGCGGTTGCTACCCAGCGGCGTAATTTCCGCCCGATGCCCTGGCTTAACCCCTTCCAGCTTGGTCTCTTCCAGATAGGCTAAAATATAGAACGTATCTTTTTTCACCAAGGCCACCGCCGTTGCACCACGGTTAATAAACTCTCCGGCGTGAACATTCAGGTTTGTCACCCACCCTTCGGCGGGAGCGCGCACGGTGGTGCGCTCCAGATCAAGTTTGGCTAAATCGCGCACCGCGACAGCTTTCGCCAATTGATGACGCACGGTTTGTAATACGTTGTTAGACTGGTCGATCTCTTCTTGCGACATTGCCTGAATCCCCAGACGTTGGCGTCGGCCGGATTCCCGCTGTTTCTCAGCGGCTAGCGTCTGATAATAGGCCACATCAGCTTCGGCCTCAGCCAACGCTTGTTGATAGCGCGGTTGGTCAATCACAAACAGGACCTGGCCTTTCTGCACCAGTTGGTTGTCTTTCACCGGTACATCAGTAATCAGGCCGCTGACGTCAGGGGCAATCGCCACCACATCGGCGGTAAATTTTGCATCACGGGTCCACGGCGACTCAGTGTAAAAGGCCCAGACTTTGAAAATGGCGATAACCGCCAGTAAAACCACCAACAAGGTGATGCCGATGCGGATTATTTTTAATGAAAAAGTACTCACGGCGACCTCAGGAAAAAAGACGAGATATTAAATAAAAAAGACAACCATACAGCGCGGTATTAAACAGCGCCGGATGCCAGACAAACTCATAAATACCCGTGGGCTGCAACACACGGCGCAGGACGAAAAAAAGTGCCAGCGAGAGGATCAGTTCAAGAAATATCGGAGGAAAAGAGAGACCGAAAATAACCATCACCGGAAGCAAACTCATTCTTTAAATCCTTTCTATTATAGGGTGTCGGTGAATACGCCCGGGTGAATAATCTGATGCTCAGTTGCAACACATCCAACCACCGCGACCACGACCAAAAGCACCAGCCATAAGACTGACTTATAGGTTAAACTTGATTGTTCAGTATGACTGCAACCTGGACGAGGCGAGGTAACACTTCGACTACGCGGCTTTCAAACTTCGGACTTATCTCCCGACAACAGTATATTAGCCTGCTTATTATCAACTTATCTACAATGTGTGATCTAAATCACTTTTAAGCCAGAGTTAACAATCAACACAGAGTGAACCATGGAAAGATTAAAACGAATGTCAGTCTTTGCCAAAGTCGTCGAGTGCGGATCCTTTACCGGCGCGGCACGACAGTTGGCAATGAGTGTGTCGTCGATAAGCCAAACAGTGTCAAAACTGGAAACTGAGTTAAATGTTAAGTTACTTAACCGCAGCACCCGGCGTATTGGTTTGACGGAAGCTGGCCGGATTTATTATCAGGGCTGTCGGCGCATGTTGCAGGAAGTGCAGGAAGTGCATGAGCAGTTGTATGCGTTTAACAATACCCCGACCGGAACACTGCGAATCGGTTGCTCTTCAACTATGGCACAAAATGTGCTGGCGACCATGACGGCTGAGATGCTGAAAGAATATCCAGGGCTTTCCGTCAATTTGGTGACCGGTATTCCTGCGCCGGATCTGATTGCTGATGGTTTAGATGTGGTAATTCGTGTCGGAGCTTTGCAAGATTCAGGGCTATTCTCGCGCCGCCTCGGTTCTATGCCAATGGTAGTCTGCGCGGCCAAAAGTTATTTAGCGCAACATGGCACTCCGGAAAAACCCAGTGATATGACTAACTTCTCCTGGCTGGAATACAGTGTACGGCCAGATAGCAATTTTGAATTAATCGCACCTGAGGGTATTACCACTCAGATATCGCCACAGGGGCGCTTTGTCACCAATGATTCGCAAACCATGATCCGCTGGCTTAAAGCAGGTGCAGGCATCGCCTATGCGCCATTAATGTGGGTTATTGAGGAAATAAAACGCGGTGAAGTGGAAGTATTATTCAAAAAATACCATTCTGACCCACGACCGGTATATGCGCTATATACCGAGAAAGATAAAATGCCGCTTAAAGTTCAGGTCTGCATTGATTATTTAACCGAATACTTTAAACGCGTTGCAGAGGTGTATCAGGGTTATCGATAAATATTAGGTGCCCAATTTAAGACTAAACTGAGCACTCTAAATACCGACAACGCTTAAGCCGTGCCACCTACTGTCAGATTATCCAACTTCAGGGTCGGTTGACCGACGCCAACCGGCAAGCTTTGCCCCTCTTTGCCGCAAACGCCAACGCCTTTATCCAGCGCCAGGTCATTGCCGACCATCGAAATCTGTTGCATCGCCTCAATACCCGAACCAATCAAAGTAGCCCCTTTCACCGCGCTGGTAATTTTACCTTTTTCGATTAAATAGGCTTCGGAGGTTGAGAATACAAACTTGCCGGAGGTGATATCCACCTGCCCGCCACCAAAGTTAGGAGCATACAGGCCATATTCCACACTGGCGATAATCTCTTCCGGTGTTGATTTGCCCGCCAACATATAGGTATTGGTCATACGCGGCATCGGCAAATGAGCATAGGATTCACGGCGGCCGTTACCGGTCGGTGCAACTCCCATCAGGCGCGCATTCAGCTTATCCTGCATGTAGCCTTTCAGAATACCGTTTTCAATCAGCACGTTATATTGACCCGGTACCCCTTCATCGTCGATAGCTAATGAGCCGCGACGGCCTTGCATGGTGCCATCATCCACCACGGTACACAGCTCTGAAGCCACCAGCTTACCCATTTGCCCGCTGAATACTGAGCTGCCACGACGGTTGAAATCACCTTCCAAGCCATGACCGACCGCTTCGTGCAACAACACGCCCGGCCAACCTGCGCCCAGCACCACCGGCATGGCACCAGCAGGTGCGGCGATTGCGGACAGATTCACCAGCGCCATCCGTACCGCTTCATTGGCAAAGTTATCGGCACGCACTTCACCATCAACGGTTTCCAGGAAGTAGTCATAGCCGAAACGACCACCACCACCGCTGGCACCGCGTTCGCGTTTGCCGTTATCTTCCACCAATACGCTAACTGACAGGCGCACCAGTGGGCGTACATCTGCCGCCAACGTGCCGTCAGTAGCGGCGACCAGGATTTGCTCATATACGCCGGTTAAACTGGCGCTCACTTCCTGCACCCGCTTATCAGCAGCACGCGCGACTTTATCTACGCGATGCAATAAAGCAATTTTGTCTTCACGCGACAGACTTTGCAGCGGATCAAGCAGCGGATACAGTGCTTGATGGCGAATCTCGCCCAAGGTATGCACGTTGCCATTGCCAGTATCGCGCACAATGCTGCGTGCGGCATGGGCGCTTTGCTGTAAGGCATTCAGGGTAATTTGGTCTGCATAGGCAAAACCGGTCTTTTCACCGCTGACCGCGCGCACACCTACACCCTGATCAATATTGTAAGAGCCATCTTTAATGATGCTGTCTTCCAACACCCAGGCCTCGTGGTAGCTGGACTGGAAATACAGGTCAGCATAATCGAGGCGGCGTTCAGCCAACTGCCCCAATACTGAGAACAAGTCCTGATGGTTCAGCTTGTTAGCAGCGAGTAACTGCTCACTGACAAACGAGAGGCTCATAGTTTTCACTCTTTATTTAGATGATTGTTTTGAATCAGATAATCGCGGTACCAGCGATGATACAAAGCGATTGTGCTGTAATACCGGCATCTGGTTGCGAATAGTTTTCAAACCGGTGGTTTCGATTTTGACTTTTAAGGCTGAAACCGCATCTGGATTCTGCCCAATGATTTTACCCCAGGCATCGACCGCCATGGTGTGGCCCCAGGTACGACGAGTCGCGCCATGACGCCCCACTTGTGCTGCGGCCAGTATCACACACTGGTTTTCAATTGCCCGTGCGCGTAACAAAATCTCCCAGTGCGCTTCACCGGTCATTTTAGTAAAGGCCGCCGGGACTGAAATAATCTCGGCTCCCTGCGCCCGCAAGGCCTGGAACAAGCCAGGGAAACGCAAATCATAGCAAACCGTCATGCCAAGACGACCTACCGGCGTATCCACCACCGTCAGTTGCTGGCCCGGCTGATAGGTATCTGACTCACGATAGCGGCCATGCACATCGTTGATATCCACATCAAACATATGAATTTTATCGTAACGGGCTTTAAGCTCGCCTTGAGAATCAAACAATAAGCTACTGGTGGTGATAAGATCCGGTGACTCGCGGCTTATCATCGGCATCGATCCCACTTGAATCCAGACACCATACTTACGCGCCATCTCGCGGACTTCTTGCTGCAATGGCCCGTCATTATGTTGCTCAGCATGTTGCCGATAAGATTTGGCATCGGCAAATAGCAATGCATTTTCCGGCGTCATAACCAGTCGAATACCAGGGTTTAACTGTTTGATCTGTTGCTCAATTTGAGCCAGATTGTCACGGGTATTTTCACCGCTGCATAACTGTAATAATGCAACATTGGCATTTTTCATGGAGTCTTACTCTCCTTTAGTTGGCGTAATACTTCATGGATGGTCGGTTGATCCAAGCTGCCAGTAATCTGATAGCGAATCAGCGAAACCTTACTCCATAGCGGCCCTAAAATCTTCGAGGCCGCAAATACAGCCGCCCCGACCACTGGGTTAATCGCAAAAGCAGTGGCGACACCGACAGTAGCAGAAATATCCGGCGTGATGACCGCTTCCATCGCTATTTTACGTTTCGCCAAATCGACATTCCCACTCATGGCAATATCAGCCGCCAACCCATCAACCACTAAGTCATTGGTATGCATCACGCCATCTTTGATATTGGCGGTGCCGCGAATAGAATCAAACGCAAAGTCACGACTAAACGTATCACTAAAATCGAGCTGAAGTTTACGTAATAGTGCGTCAAAACTGACCAGCCGCAATAACTGCCCCGCGCGACCGCCGCCGAGATCCGTCAGTTGGCCTCTGCCCAATCGATTCTTTAATGTGCCATTGAGGGTATTAATCTGCGGTTGCCACGGAACTCCGCGCCAACTGACGTCAGCATTGATATCAAACGAGGCATTTTTTATCGGCGTCGTCAGGCCAAAGAACGAGATAGTTTCATCGATTTTTGGCCCACTTAGCGCCACATTGAGCGTCGTTTTATCACCTGAACTGTCTTGTTGCCATTGCCCGCTAACTTTCGCTCGCCCGTTACCCGCTTCGATTAGCCCATTAGTCAGTACCAAAGTGTTACCTTTCGGGGTCAAATCTGCATTAACTCGCCCGACACTCTGTCCGAGGATCCAACAATCCTTGCAGCGCAATTGCAGGGCTGGCCAGTCATGGAAGCGGATATTACTGGGGCTTTGTGGCTCCTGCAATGCCGCTTGCGCCAGAGGATCTTTCTTTTCACTCCCCGCCCACTGCGGATTGTAATAAAGGTAATCAAAATCAGCATGCCACGGCCCACTTCCCGACATAAGCAGACTACCATCCACTTCCTGACCTTGTGCCGTGACTTTCGTTCCGGAAGGCAACGGATCGACCTGCAAGGTCAGATTATGCCAAGCCTGGCCGCCCACCAATAGCTGCGGTGTCTGCAATATCAGTCGCTTAGGAAGAATAACATTGGACTGGCCGCCCTTGATTGCAGGTTGATCTGATGCGGTAAAAGGCGTACTGACCGCCGCTAATTCCTCCCCCAACAAAGCCAGCCAGCGCTCGCCGTCCAGGTTAGGCAATTTGAGCACCAAACCTTTATCATCTGGCAATGGCGGCGCTTTTTTACTGTCTGTTTTCAAAATAGTGCCGGTCTGCCAGATAGCGCGCGCCAACTCCACTTGCTGTTTTTGCATCAACCATTGGCTATTAAAAGCATTGTTACTGCCCGCACTGCCCGACAAGGTAAAACTCTCCAGCCCACCGACAGCTTGTACCTGTAGCGGCAACGACTGACCACTTGATTTATCGAGTGGTGACGGTAAGTGACTGCTCACTTTCTTAAGATCAGCAGTCACATCAATTTTGTAATCCGGCTTACCATTTTTAGGCAATTGCACTGCAACTTTACCTTGCCAGTTGGCGCTGCCGCTCAGTAGTTTCGCCACATCGCTCGGTACACCCGGCAACTTGGCGGGTAACCAATCGCCATGCAGCCCGACATTCACCAAGAAGTTCTTTGGCTGCTCTTCGGTCGTAAAATCAACGGTTAACGGCTGCCCAAACCAGTTGGCAGATAAAGTATCACTTGCAAGATTGCCGTCATTGAAACGGAATTTGCCGCTGATATTCTCCAGTTGGCTTTGCAACGGCTTCACCAACAGGCTGTTATTTTTCAGCGTGACTTCACCGCTGGCATGAGTAATGCGGTTTTCTTCCAATGGGATATCCAGATGTAAGCGCCCACTAACATTACCTCCCACCTGTAACTCTTCCAGTGTTTCCGCTACCGAATCATTGAGTGGTGTTTTGGTAAAGTAGTCATGGACGTCACGCCCTTCACCTGCGACTTCAGCATCAACATAGAGTTTTTCTTTCAGATAATCCGGAATGATCGCGCTGATATTGCTGCCGGTAACTTTACCCAGCATGGCATGAGGCGCATTCATCCACAGGCCTTCATTGAGAAAATCGAGGTCGATGGCTAAATTATCTAACGCGGGCCAATCTGGCTGGAACTGGAAGGTCGCGTTACGCAGCGGAACATAAACCTGGAACTGGCCCTCTTTATGTTTATAGGGGAAATCGTGAGGATTGCCGTTGTAAATCAGCGTGGCGTTATCGACCTGCCCGCCGTGCAATGCCTCAGTCAAATAATCGGCCAGCTTCCCGCCCATTAAGGGCACCGGGAAGTAGCGCCAGGCATCAGCCGCATCATACAAGCGAATACCACTTAAAATCTTAAGCCACGGCTGCCCTGTGTCTGGTTGCATATACCGGAAACTGCCGTTGGCCCACAATGACTTAGCCCTGACATCCAGCTGATCACTCCACAGTTCCCAGCCGTTATCATCAATTTGCCAATTCACTGTGCCACTAGCCTGACTGACCTCTAGCGGCGCACGGAACATATCGCCATAAGGTAATGTGCTGTTTTTCAGATTGATATCCAGCCGCCCAAGCTCAGCAGAGCCACTGAGCGCACCGGCAAAATTATTCACCCCCGGCACCCTATCCCAATGCTGCCAACTGATATCGTGCCATTTCGCCTGAAAACGGGTCTTTTGCGGTTGGCTGATAGGAATATCCAAAGCCAAAGCATCGACGATCCCTTGAGGCTGCAAATCAGCTAAGTGATTCATCAGCTCGGGGGTCAACAGTGACAAGGTAGGTAATATTGGCCCGATCCGCTCTAGCTGAATATTAGTGGCACGAATGCGTAACTCTTGCGGCTGGTCTGGCCCAATAAATTGGGTATTTTCTGGTAACCACAGCGCAGATAAATGCCCTTTTGGCCAAGGTTGCCCATCGGTTTTCAGACTCAATTCCGGCGCATCAATTTGCCAACCGTTACCCTGACGGCGACCTGCCAGCACCAAGTTATCGACTGCTAACTGATGGGATTCCCCTTCCACCATCCAATTGGCTTGCCCCTGACTGAGCAACGCATTGCCGCTGTAGATTTCGCCACTTTTGATGCTCAACCAAGCTGCCAAACTGAACTCAGCACTCTCCAGCCCGGTATTGGTGTGTAGCCAACGGCTAATCCAGGGTTTTACATCAATATTATCGGCCTGCATATAAACCGTGCCGTTGCTTAAAATCCCCTGATTATCATGCAGATCCATCCGCACCATTAGCACGCCATGCTGACCGTTAATGGTCGACAGGCTGATTTGCCCTTCAGCACGATGCCGGGCTGAAGAGTTAAGCCAGGTGAGTTGTGGAATCTCTAATTCGGCGCGCGGGCCAGAGGGGGTAAGGAACGAAATACGGCTGTTACGCAGATCAAAATGATCTAACTGACGTAAGAAGATATCAGTGATAGTGCTGGCTTCAAAGCTGTTATCATTGCTCTGCTGCCTATCCAGCGTAGTATTGAGATCCAGCTGCAACTGATAGAAAGTCATGTCACGGAATTGCCAACGCCGATGCAATAATGACTGCCATACATCAAGCGCAAGAGTCACCCGTTGCACTTGCCAGTCGGCTTTCGGCAACTTAGCGCGTATATCACGCAATTCCAACGTCGGGCCAAAGGTTTCCCATGTCCCTTGCATGAACCCCACTTCCAGTGGAATACCGCTGATGGACTGAACCTTGGCCACGATTTGTGGGCGATAGTCGTTGATAAGAGGCAACATCATGCGTAGCCCACTGACCAACAGTGCTACCACAACAATTATTGTGGCGCCTGTCGCAAACATTATCTTGGGCAGTCGCCTCACACTTCTCTCCTTGCCATCCGCCGCAAATGTGGCAGCGGGTATTGATAGACCCCATATATATATAAAGGTCGAGAGGCTATTACATCATCACCACATCAAATTGTTCTTGGTTATACAGTGGCTCAATCTGAACTTTCACTTGCTTACCGACGAAGATTTCCACTTCAGCCAGTGCATGAGATTCTTCACCTTTCAGCGCTTCCCCCACCGCTGGAGAAGCATAAACCAGGAAACGGTCAGAATCATAAGCATGGTGAACACGAACAATCTCGCGCAAGATTTCATAGCACACGGTTTCTACCGATTTGACCGTGCCACGGCCACGGCAGGTTGGGCACTCATTGCATAATACATGCTCGATGCTCTCTCGCGTCCGCTTGCGAGTCATTTCGACTAAGCCTAGCTGAGAGAAACCGCTAATACTGGTTTTTACTCGATCTTTAGTCAGTGCTTGTTCCAGTGAATGCAGGACTCGCCGACGATGCTCTTCGTTACTCATGTCAATGAAATCAATAATGATAATGCCACCCAGATTGCGCAGCCGTAACTGGCGCGCGATAGCTTGAGTGGCCTCAATATTGGTATTGAAAATAGTCTCATCAAGATTACGATGACCGACAAAAGCACCGGTATTGATATCCACGGTGGTCATGGCTTCGGTCTGGTCGATAATCAGGTAACCGCCTGATTTTAACTCAACTTTGCGCTCTAATGAGCGCTGTATTTCATTTTCGACATCATAGAGGTCAAAAATGGGTTGTTTACCCGCATACAGCTCCAGTTTTTCGGTCATTTCTGGAATATATTCACTGGTAAATTCCACCAGCAAATCATAGGTCAATTTGGAGTCGACGCGGATTTTATCCAATGCTGCACCGGCAAAATCACGTAGTACACGTTGTGCCAGCGCCATTTCACCGTACAACTTATATTTGGTGATATTACGTTTTTTACGTTCCTGAACCTTTGTCCACAAACGTTTGAGGAAGGCAGCATCAGCGGCCAACTCTTCTTCACCAATCCCTTCCGCGGCGGTACGGATAATAAAACCACCTTGCTCATCGCAATACTCTGCCACGGTTTTTTTCAGGCGCTCGCGCTCCGCTTCACTTTCAATACGCTGGGAAACGCCAACATGAGCGGCCCCTGGCATCAAGACCAGATAGCGGGAAGGCAGGGTAATATCGGTGGTCAAACGTGCACCTTTGGTGCCAAGCGGGTCTTTCACCACCTGCACCATGAGATCCTGCCCCTGACGAACCAGTTCAGCGATATCACGCACATTGAAATTTTTCTGCTCATCCCCAGCTACGCATTCGGTGTGGGGCATGATATCGGAAGCATGAAGGAAAGCGGCCTTATCCAGACCTATATCAACAAAGGCCGCCTGCATCCCCGGTAAAACCCGGCTAACACGACCTTTGTAAATATTACCGACGATCCCTCTTTTAGCTTCTCGTTCGATGTGTATTTCTTGCAGGATGCCGCCATCAATATAGGCAACCCGCGTTTCAGACGGTGTAATATTGACCAGTAATTCAGCTGTCATGTATTCCTCTCACATTACGTAGCGCAATGAAATTACTTAGTAATTCATGGGTTTCAACCAACGGCAAACCCACCACGGCATGATAACTGCCGGTAATGGATCTGACGAAACAACCACCTTTCCCCTGAATACCGTAAGCGCCCGCTTTGTCCATGGGTTCACCGGTAGCAATATAGTCACTGATTTCCAACTGGGATAACACGCGAAATGTCACATCTGTCACAACCATAGCAGATAACATATTTTTTCGGTCAGCGAGAGACACCGCAGTGATCACTTGGTGCTGCTGTCCAGACAATGCACTCAGAATTTGCTGTGCATGCGCTTTATCCCGTGGTTTTTCTAACACTTGCCCATTTAACACCACAATGGTATCTGCACCGAGTACCGGCAAATCCTGTGGTGCGACACTCACCCCTGCTCGTGCTTTGTCCTGTGCTAAACGCTGGACATATTGTTGTGCACTTTCCTCGGCTTTGCGCTGCTCTTCGACGTCTGTTTTCAGTACCTCGAAAGGAACATCAAGCAGAGTCAGTAATTCACGGCGGCGCGGGGAGCCAGAGGCGAGGTACAGGGCGGTCATGAGTCTTAAATCCTTATTGCACCGAGAATTGACGGCGAATTTTACGCATTAACAAAAACAGCCACGGCCACAAAATACCGTTGACCACGCTACTCCAGAAGACTTCGGGGCGGAATGAGACATTGCTGACTAAAAACTCAGACCAAAACACCACGACATCCATCGTCAGCGACAGCAGCATCACAATAAGCGCCTGCTGCCACAAGGCCATATTGCGGAATAGCTGAAACTTAAACGCGACCAGATAAGCAATAATACTCAGTGCCAGCGCACGCACGCCGAGAGTGGAACCCAAAATAAGGTCCATAATCAGCCCGAGAGTAAAGCCTGTCCCTACATTCACGCGGTGCGGTAATGCCATAACCCAATAGATTAAGACTAATGCTAGCCATGAAGGGCGGAACATATATATCTGTTCAGGCCACGGCATGATTTGCAGCACCATGGCAATCAGGAAAGATAACCAGATAACCCAACGGCCATTGCTGCTGTAACGGTTCATGGTGAGACTCCCGGAGCAGTCACTGCTGTTGGGGCCGTTGCTGCTGGCGGTGCCGGAGGGCCCATGGCATCTGCGGCCGGTAATACTTGCGACATCATGGGAGCCAAACGCTCATTTGCGACGCGGCGAACTTCATCAGGTGGCAATGGAATATC
Organism: Yersinia artesiana; assembly: GCF_902726545.1. Taxonomy (GTDB): domain Bacteria; phylum Pseudomonadota; class Gammaproteobacteria; order Enterobacterales; family Enterobacteriaceae; genus Yersinia; species Yersinia artesiana. Next base: position 107,564 of record NZ_CACVAD010000004.1, read on the forward strand.
CCCATTGCGATCCGCCCCCCACAATAACAACAGGTAACGTAAGCGTTGTAAATCAGCGGTTGGGCGCGCTTTAATCACAGTATAAGCTCGCTGGTTATCAACTTTAACAGAAGAAACCACCGCTACCGGATAACCCTCTGGGAAACGACCGCCCAAACCTGACGTCACTAATACATCACCAACACGAATATCGGTATTGCTAGGCAAGTGCTCTAATAATAAATCATCGGTGCAACCGTTACCGGCGGCAATCACCCGAATATCATTTCGCAGAACCTGGATAGGAAGCGCGTGGGAGGTATCACAGATCAATAATACGCGGCTGGTGAGTTTACTCACCGCAACAACCTGGCCTACGACGCCACGGTCACTGATAACCGGTTGGCCTTCGTACACCCCATTGTTAGAACCTTTGTCGATAACTACTTGGTCACTATAGGGATCTGTCCCACTGGACATCACCTGTGTCACCATCTTTTGTTCATCCTGACGCAGCGGAGAGCCGAGCAATTCACGTAAGCGGTTATTTTCCTGCTTAAATTGCCCCAACAACTGTAGATCAGTATTTTTTAGCAATAGCTCCTGGCGCAACGCACGGTTTTCCAGCTCCAACTGTTGGTGGGTAGCCAGAGTTTCAGAAACGTTGTCGAGAACTTTGCGTGGCCCATTGGCCAGAAAATAGAAAGGGCTAACGGCGGTGTCCATATAGGTACGTATTTTAACAAATGTACCCAATCGGCTATCCGCAATAACCAAAACAATGGCTGCAAGAACGGCAAAGAACAACCGCAGTTGCAGGGATGGACCCCGGCTAAAAATCGGCTTCATAAATTTTGCGTATTCCTCGACGACAAAAAAAGAAGCACTTGACCTGATGCGTACAAAATACGGTTATCCGATCAAGCCCTCTTCTTTTGTTTTGGCTGACTATTCTTCGCTGAACAAATCGCCGCCATGCATGTCGATCATTTCCAACGCTTTACCACCGCCGCGAGCGACGCAGGTCAATGGATCTTCTGCTACCACAACCGGGATACCTGTTTCTTCCATCAACAAGCGATCCAGGTTACGCAGCAATGCGCCACCACCGGTCAACACCATGCCGCGTTCGGAGATATCAGATGCCAGTTCTGGTGGACACTGTTCCAGCGCAACCATGACGGCACTAACAATACCCGTCAGCGGCTCTTGCAGCGCTTCAAGGATCTCATTGGAGTTAAGAGTAAAGCCACGTGGCACACCTTCTGCAAGGTTACGACCACGAACTTCGATTTCCAGAACTTCATCACCTGGGTAGGCAGAACCGATGCTGTGCTTGATACGTTCAGCCGTTGCTTCACCAATCAGGGAACCGTAGTTACGGCGCACGTAATTAATGATGGCTTCATCAAAGCGGTCACCACCGATGCGCACGGAAGAAGAATAGACCACACCGTTCAGAGAGATAACGGCCACTTCTGTGGTACCGCCACCAATATCCACAACCATTGAGCCGGTTGCTTCAGAAACCGGTAAGCCTGCGCCAATTGCCGCAGCCATAGGTTCTTCAATCAGAAACACTTCACGGGCGCCTGCGCCCTGAGCAGATTCACGGATCGCACGGCGCTCAACCTGAGTTGCCCCGACCGGTACGCACACCAATACACGCGGACTTGGGCGCATAAAGCTGTTGCTGTGAACTTGCTTAATAAAGTGTTGCAGCATTTTTTCAGTGACAAAGAAGTCGGCGATAACGCCATCTTTCATCGGACGAATTGCTGCGATATTGCCGGGGGTACGCCCCAGCATCTGTTTGGCATCATGGCCCACAGCCGCAACGCTCTTCGGGGAACCGGCACGATCCTGGCGAATAGCAACCACTGAAGGTTCATTCAGTACAATGCCTTGTCCTTTAACATATATAAGGGTATTGGCGGTACCCAAGTCGATGGACAAGTCGTTGGAAAACATGCCACGAAATTTCTTAAACATAACGAAAGGATAATCCTGCAAGCTGGGGGCGGAAAATAAAATCCGCCTACTTTACCAACCACACGAAGCAGCGACAAGGCGCAAAAACGTCCTGATTCGGTGAAAAAGTAGCTGCGTTATTGACATCTCGTTCCATCACGAACCCATATTGTTTGAAAAGGTTGAATAAACCCTTGGTACAACACAGACTCTGCGCAACGACCGGCGTAACACAGCACATAAAATCTAACATTTAACCTGATTCTCGTCGGAAGTAAGCACCCACCAACGATTTACGGAAATGACTGGCACATTCTACGTTAATTTTTGCTCAACGATCAGGCTAAACATGGCCCTAATACGAATATTTTTTCTTTCCAGGGTTTAAAAGCGTTGGCGGAGCAAAAAAATTGCCCTGTCCACCGTAAACACCTTTCTCCTTCAGCGTTTGCCATTCTTGCCGGGTAAGAACTTCTGCGGCAAAAACTTTTGCATGCGTTCCCGCACAAGCACCGGTCAGGCTCTCGACAAACAACTGATTTTCATAACGCAGATTAATGCTTCGAACTAATCCCGGATGAAGTTTGATCATTTCAACCCGAAGAGACTTAATATATGACGTACTGACCACCGTCAATCCGGCCTGCGACACCATGACCTTACAACCCACACCCAGCAATAAACGCATCATCGGGCGGATTTGGCTGATATATTGACACACATCTGCCTCTGCAAGTTCAAAGATAATTCGCTCTCTATCTGATTTTCTACATTGCAACAGCGTATCCCGCAGCCAGCGCTGGAAGGGACGCTGCAATAATGAATCAACGGAGATAGAAAATGCCAGAGTTTCATCCGGCCATAAAGCTAATAAAGGAATTATCCGATCAATTTTTTGACGGTCATAGCGCTCACCCAAACCGAACAATTGCACCAGTGGGGTAAATTCAGCGGCACGCAATTCTTGTTCGCCATCATATATGCGACTAATTATTTCCCGATGGTGAATTTTACCGTCAACAGTAACAACCGGCTTCTGATAAAGCCGAGGGCCACCATTAGCCAGCGTTTGTTCTAATAAAGTGCGCCATTTGACACTACCACGCCCTTTTTCTGCTACGTGGGTATCATAGACATACCAGCCGTTGCCCCCATACATCGCCGCATTTTTGGTCGCCTGCCCTGCATTATCCATGACCTGTTCAGCAGAATCGCCATTGCGGTACGCCACAATGCCAATATGCAGCAGTGACTCACGATCAATAACCTGTGGATCGGGTAATGCCCCCAGCGCATGCACCAATTGTGCAGCGATAACATCAGCATCTTTTAGCGTTTTATGAGGGAGTAAAATCGCGATATCACTGTGATGATAACGCGCCAATAACGCAGAGGGGTGGCGAGTAACAAAAGTCGAAAGCAGGTTAATCAGCGAATGCATCAATTCTTGCACTTTCTGGTGATCATCCGTTTCAATTAAGCTGTCAAAATCCGGTAACTGCACCATCATCACAACCCCGTGGGCACCAGGCTCTTCCAATTGAGTTGTTAACTGATTATCAAAAAACTGGCGATTACTGAAACCGGTTTTGGCGTCTTGTGCGGCAAAAGTACGAATCAATGTATCAACACGATTACGCTCTTCTCTTACTTCTATCAACTCAGCTAATAGATGGTCTATAGCACGGCTGGCACAAGGCGGCCATTCGTGACCGTCACTATTAATGGCGTGTTCACGTTCGCCATTTAGGATCCGTTTAGCCCGCCATTCAAGTTTTTCCTGGCCTGCGGTCTGTTCACGCAACCAACGGAAACTCAGCAACAGTGTTATCGCAATAATCACCACCGCCAACGATAAAATAGCGGCGGCATACAGGGAGCGAGCATAGCTGTTTAAGGGGTCAATATAAGTGAAATGCATAGAGGCCCCCGGCTGATGCAACATAGGAACAACCAAGTTACGGTGGCGGTTTTGACTATTCCAGGGGGTATAAATGGCGGGAAGTTTTAGTTGGTACAACGTGCTGTCTTCATTTTGAACGCTGACTTCCAGCACACCCAGTGTTCGCATCATTATAGGTAGCCATTCGCGTTCTTTATCCGCAGGTTGTAACAGCAATGACTGATCATAAGCTGTCACAATGCTCTGGAGGCGGTGCTCCATTTTTTTCTGGCATAAATAAAAGAAACTTGCCGTGCTACCCAGTAGCACTAAGCACATCGCCAATACGACCAACAAGGTCATAAATACAGAAAGTTTGGTTGTAAATCGCATCCTTTAACCTTGCGAAGCGCAATTCAATGAAAAAATGCCTCAGCTCCTTCGAGAAAAACACTATATGTCAGAATGCCGACATAATACTGGTTTTTTACTTCATAATGCGACCAGAACACAATAACTCAGCCTTTTTCCCTGAACTTTGACTCATCCTCTTTCAAGAATAGTCACGGACGAAATCAACCACCTGATTTTTGTTCTTGATCAGGCTCAAAGGTTGATGTTGTCGCTATATTGGCTCACTCTTAAATCATTCTTTTTCTGTTTTTCTGGAGTGCCATATGCGAGCGCTTGTACTTGAGCAAACTGAAGGCCGTACTACCGCCGAAGTGCGTGAGATATCCCCTTCACAGTTGCCAGCCGGTAATGTCACGGTTGATGTCAATTGGTCCAGCCTGAATTATAAGGATGCACTGGCTATCACGGGTAAAGGGAAGATTATCCGTGAATTCCCGATGGTGCCAGGTATCGATTTTGCGGGTACAGTTCACAGTAGCGAAGATCCGCGTTTTCATGTCGGCCAGTCGGTTTTGCTGACCGGTTGGGGCGTGGGTGAGAATCATTGGGGCGGTTTGGCAGAACAGGCTCGTGTCAATGGCGATTGGCTGGTTCCGATGCCTGAAGGGTTGGAACCACGTAAGGCCATGATTATTGGTACTGCTGGGTTTACCGCGATGCTGTGCGTCATGGCGTTAGAGGAAGGTGGCGTGACACCGGACAGCGGCGAAGTGGTGGTCACCGGAGCCAGCGGTGGTGTGGGCAGTACCGCAATCGCCTTACTTGCCGCACTGGGTTACAAAATTGCCGCTATTTCGGGCCGAGACAGCAACAGTGAATACCTGAAAAGCCTGGGCGCTCATCGGGTGCTATCGCGCAATGATTATCTTGATGCTTCGCGCCCACTGGAAAAACAATTATGGGCCGGTGCGATTGATACCGTTGGCGACAAATTACTGGCTAAAGTGCTGGCGCAGATGAATTATAACGGCACCGTTGCCGCTTGCGGTTTGGCCGGTGGCTATTCACTCCCGACAACTGTGATGCCATTTATTCTGCGCAATGTGCGGCTACAAGGGGTGGATTCAGTGATGACACCGCAACATCGCCGCCTGCAAGCCTGGCAACGATTACAGAAAGTTTTGCCTGAAAGCTTCTATCAGCAGGCCTCACAATCCATCACGCTAGCTGATACCCCGACCATCGCCGCTCGCCTGTTGGCGAACGAAGTCACCGGCAGAACTCTGGTGAAAGTACGCTAATCCCGCGTCGCCGGAGGCTCATACCTCCGGCCTATTATCTATATTGTAATGATTTTCAAATTTCCCTCTGCCTACTAGCACTTATCCCCATAAGCCGCCATGATTAATGTCAATAAGGTTGGTATGTCTACCCCTGTTTGACGGAGTTATTTTATGCGCAACTTTTTATCCCATTCCCTGCGTAATGCTGCCATGGCGCGCAAACTAACCGAAGCCGATGTGACACCAGAAAGTATTTTTTATCAGCGCCGCAAAGTATTGCAGGCATTGGGAATCACTACCGCTACACTGGCATTGCCCACATCAGCACAGGCTGATTTGCTGGCATGGTTTAAAGGAAATGACCGCCCCAAAGCCCCTTCTGGGAAGCCGCTGGATTTCACCAAATCAACAGCTTACCATCCAGATTTGGCGCTAACGCCAGAAGATAAAGTCACCGGCTACAATAACTTCTATGAATTCGGTTTGGATAAGGCCGACCCTGCTGCCAATGCCGGAACACTGAAAACCGAAGGTTGGCAGATAAAAATCGACGGTGACGTCGCCAAACCCATGACACTCGATATTGATGATCTGATAAAACACTTCCCGCTCGAAGAACGCATTTACCGTATGCGCTGTGTTGAAGCCTGGTCAATGGTGGTACCGTGGATTGGTTTCGAATTGGGCAAATTACTCAAGTTAGTTGAACCCACCAGCAATGCCCGCTATGTCGCATTTCAAACACTTTACGCACCGGATCAAATGCCGGGACAAGAAGATCGCTTTATCGGCGGCGGCCTGAAATACCCTTATGTCGAAGGGTTACGGCTGGATGAGGCCATGCACCCACTGGCCTTTATGACCCTGGGTGTCTATGGCAAAACCCTGCCACCACAAAATGGTGCGCCACTGCGTCTCATCACCCCCTGGAAATATGGTTTTAAAGGAATAAAATCCATCGTTCATATTCGTCTGACTCATGAGCAACCTCCGACAACCTGGAACCTGAGTGCGCCCAACGAATATGGCTTTTATGCCAATGTGAACCCACATGTCGATCATCCGCGCTGGTCGCAAGCAACCGAACGCTTTATTGGCTCCGGCGGAATTCTTGATGTTCAGCGCCAACCGACACTGTTGTTTAACGGCTATGCCGATCAGGTAGCTTCACTTTATCGTGGCCTGGATCTACGGAAAAACTTCTAATGCGGCTGACTTTACGACAAATCAAGTGGATCAAGGTGGCGATCTGGCTGGCCGCCGCACTGCCGTTTCTATGGCTGATTTTATCGGTAGATCAAGGCTGGTTCAGTGCTGATCCCGCCAAAGACATTCAACACTTTACCGGACGCATGACACTGAAATTGTTACTGGCGACATTGTTGGTCACGCCGCTGGCGCGCTATGGCAAGCAACCGCTGCTGATCCGCTGTCGTCGGTTGTTGGGTTTATGGTGTTTTGCCTGGGGAACCCTGCACTTGGTCAGCTACTCGGTATTGGAGCTTGGGCTGAGTAATATCGGCCTGCTGGGACGTGAACTGGTGACCCGCCCTTACCTGACGTTGGGCATAATCAGTTGGTTGTTGTTACTGTCACTGGCCGTGACATCCACCTTATGGGCGCAACGAAAAATGGGAGCTAACTGGCAAAAATTGCATAATTTGGTGTATGTTGTCGCCATTCTTGCGCCGATTCATTATCTTTGGTCGGTGAAAACCCTATCGCCACTCCCCATTATTTACGCAGTGGCAGCAGCAATATTATTGGCGTTACGTTATAAAAAATTTCGGCAATGGTGCCGCTAACCGTCTGAACTTATCGTGGTTATCCCCATCATAAATAATGTTGAACGCACAGTTCGCTATTTTTTCTATTGAATATCTTCGCTGATAAGACCAGTATTTAGCTGCTAATTGCTACGATATCATTATAATGCCCGACCTTAGTACCGATCGCAGTGTCAAATTCATCGTAAAAAGGTGACAAATCGGTGACATCAGGTTATTTTTTACGATGATGTACTAATTGCCGGAGATACCAGCACAATGTCGGATAAGTTTCACATTTTGCTTCTGAATGGCCCTAACTTGAATCTGCTTGGAACCCGTGAACCGGAAAAGTACGGTTACACGACATTGGCTGAGATTGTCAGTCAGTTAGAGACTCAAGCTCAGGGAATGGATGTGGTGCTATCCCACTTGCAGTCAAATGCAGAGCATGTGCTGATCGATAGAATTCACCAGGCGCGGGGTAATATCGACTTTATCCTGATCAATCCGGCAGCGTTTACACACACCAGTGTTGCACTGCGTGATGCGCTGTTAGGTGTGCAGATCCCGTTTATCGAGATTCACTTGTCTAACGTGCATGCCCGGGAGCCTTTCCGTCATCATTCATATCTCTCTGATATCGCGGTTGGCGTAATCTGTGGACTTGGCGCAGATGGCTACAACTTTGCTTTACAGGCAGCGGTAAATCGCTTGTCAAAATCCAACTAGACCCGAAATAATTCGAGTTGCAGGAAGGCGGCAACTGAGCGAATCCCCATGAGCTTATTGATTTTCAAGTCAATGGCAGTCAGTGTCCGGGGTGAACGAAGGCAGCCAACATACATGCAACCTGATGAATGATGGGTATAATTGCAACACACAAAGAGTACGGAATCACACTCATGGATATTCGTAAGATTAAGAAACTGATCGAACTGGTTGAAGAGTCCGGCATTTCAGAGCTGGAAATCTCAGAAGGCGAAGAGTCAGTACGTATCAGTCGTGCTCCCGCCGCACCAAACTACCCAATGATGCAACAGCCATATGCTTTTGCTGCACCACAGCAGCAGCCAGCGCTGGCCGCCGCCGTTGCTCCAGCACCTGCTGAAGCCGCAGCACCAGCATCCATCAGTGGCCATATCGTGCGCTCCCCAATGGTCGGTACGTTCTACCGCACCCCGAGCCCGGATGCTAAATCCTTCATTGAAGTAGGTCAGAAAGTTTCTGTTGGTGACACTCTTTGCATCGTTGAAGCGATGAAAATGATGAACCAAATCGAAGCAGATAAATCCGGTACTGTAAAAGCCATTCTGGTTGAAAACGGTCAACCGGTTGAATTCGACGAGCCTCTTGTCGTCATCGAGTAACGAGGCGTTCCATGCTTGATAAAATCGTAATCGCTAACCGCGGTGAGATTGCGCTACGTATCCTGCGAGCTTGTAAAGAGCTGGGGATCAAAACTGTTGCAGTTCACTCTGTTGCGGATCGTGATCTTAAACACGTGTTATTGGCTGACGAGACTGTCTGTATCGGTCCCGCACCTTCTGTTAAAAGCTATCTGAACATTCCAGCAATCATTTCTGCTGCGGAGATAACCGGCGCGGTGGCTATTCACCCCGGCTATGGTTTCCTGTCTGAAAATGCTGATTTTGCCGAACAGGTAGAACGTTCAGGTTTCATCTTCATCGGCCCACGCGCCGAAACTATTCGCCTGATGGGTGACAAGGTTTCGGCGATAAATGCCATGAAGAAAGCCGGTGTACCTTGCGTACCAGGCTCTGATGGCCCACTGGACGACGACACTGCCAAGAACAAAGCCTTTGCCAAACGAATCGGTTATCCGGTCATTATCAAGGCATCAGGTGGTGGTGGTGGTCGTGGTATGCGTGTCGTTCGTCACGACAAAGATCTTGAGCAATCCATCAACATGACCCGTGCGGAAGCCAAAGCGGCTTTCAATAACGACATTGTTTACATGGAAAAATACCTGGAAAACCCACGCCATATCGAAATTCAGATTTTGGCTGACGGCCAGGGTAATGCTATCTATCTGGCTGAGCGTGACTGTTCTATGCAGCGCCGCCACCAGAAAGTGGTTGAAGAGGCACCAGCACCAGGTATCACCAGCGAAATGCGCCGTCATATCGGTGAGCGCTGTGCGAAAGCCTGTGTGGAAATCGGCTATCGTGGCGCAGGGACTTTCGAGTTCCTGTATGAAAACGGCGAGTTCTATTTCATCGAAATGAACACCCGTATTCAGGTTGAACACCCGGTTACCGAAATGATTACCGGTGTTGATTTGATCAAAGAACAGCTGCGCATTGCTGCGGGCCAACCTCTCTCCATCAAACAAGATGAAGTGAAAGTCCATGGTCACGCAGTAGAATGCCGTATCAACGCCGAAGATCCGAATACCTTCCTGCCGAGTCCGGGTAAAATTACCCGTTTCCATGCGCCGGGTGGTTTTGGTGTGCGTTGGGAGTCTCATATTTATGCCGGTTATACTGTGCCGCCATATTATGACTCCATGATCGGCAAGCTGATCACTTATGGTGAAAACCGTGATGTTGCTATCGCCCGCATGAAGAATGCGCTGGCAGAACTCATTATCGATGGCATCAAGACCAACGTTGAGTTACAGCAACGCATCATGAACGACGAAAACTTCCAGCACGGTGGTGCCAATATCCACTATCTGGAGAAAAAACTCGGGTTGCAAGAAACCTGATATTTCGCCTTTCATGTGTTTTATCTTTTATATCAGGGCCGGTTAATCATCGGCCTTTTTCTTTGTTTGATTTTCTTTTGATTGATATAGCTGGCGTATCGCATAACTGCAGCTAACAACGCTGTTGTGCCAAGTACGAAGGGTATTGGAGAGAATATGGACACAAGGTTCCTACAGGCGAACAAAGAAGCACGCTGGGCCTTTGGCTTAACGCTGGCTTATCTGGCTGGGTGGATAATAACGGCGTATTTACCGGGCAACATTGCTGGGATAAGCGGCCTGCCTGCCTGGTTTGAAGCCGCCTGTATTGCACTGCCACTGCTGTTTATTGTGCTGTGCTGGTTAATGGTACGCGTCATATTTCGCGATATCCCATTGGAGGATGACAATGCAAACTGATGTCATCCTGCCATTAGTGGGCTATCTGGTTATGGTATTTGGCTTATCCGTTTATGCTTATACCCGCCGCAAAACCGGGAATTTCCTCAATGAATACTTCATCGGCAGCCGCTCGATGGGGGGATTCGTACTGGCAATGACCCTGACCGCCACTTATATCAGTGCCAGCTCATTTATCGGCGGGCCAGGTGCTGCTTATAAATACGGCCTTGGCTGGGTGCTGTTGGCCATGATTCAATTACCCGCAGTGTGGTTATCACTGGGCGTATTGGGTAAAAAATTCGCCATTCTGGCGCGGCGTTATAATGCTGTGACCCTCAACGACATGTTGTATGCCCGCTATCAGAGCCGCTTATTGGTATGGCTTGCCAGCCTCAGCTTACTGGTGGCATTTGTCGGCGCCATGACAGTACAATTTATTGGTGGCGCACGTTTGCTGGAAACCGCAGCGGGTATCCCTTATGACACGGGTTTACTGATTTTCGGTATCAGTATCGCGCTATATACCTCTTTTGGTGGTTTCCGCGCCAGTGTACTCAACGACGCCATGCAAGGGCTGGTGATGTTGGTCGGCACCATTTTGCTGTTGGTGGCGGTTATCCATGCCGCAGGTGGGCTACATAAAGCCGTCGAAACCCTACAGCATATTGATCCCGCACTGGTTTCTCCGCAGGGTGGCGATCAGATCCTCGATCTGCCGTTTATGGCATCATTCTGGATCCTGGTGTGCTTCGGGGTTATTGGCCTACCACATACCGCCGTACGTTGTATTTCGTACCGTGATAGTAAAGCAGTGCACCGCGGCATTATCCTCGGCACCATTGTGGTGGCAATCTTGATGTTTGGTATGCATTTAGCTGGCGCATTAGGCCGGGCCGTGTTGCCGGATCTGAAGATCCCGGATCAAGTGATCCCAACACTGATGATAACCGTGCTGCCCCCCTTTGCTGCCGGGATCTTTTTGGCGGCACCGATGGCGGCGATCATGTCGACCATCAATGCCCAGTTGCTGCAATCCTCTGCTACCATAGTGAAAGATTTATACCTCAATCTGCGGCCGGAAGAGCTGAAGAATGAACGTAAACTGACACGTATCTCCAGTTTGTCGACACTGGTGCTCGGATTACTACTGCTACTTGCCGCCTGGAGGCCACCAGAAATGATTATCTGGCTGAATCTATTAGCCTTTGGCGGCCTGGAAGCCGTATTCCTCTGGCCACTGGTGTTAGGGTTGTACTGGGAGCGCGCCAATGCTCACGGTGCCCTTAGCTCAATGATTGTCGGTGCGATATGCTATACCGTGCTGGCTAGTTTCGACATTAAGATTGCTGGTTTACATCCAATAGTGCCCTCTCTGGTGCTTAACCTGCTGGCGTTTTATATCGGTAATCAGTTTGGCGATAGAGCGCGAGCGCGGCAGCCCGTCATCGCCAACACGGAATAGAATCGCTATTTACCGCTATTATTTACCGAAACCTTATTGATAAAAGCCGATCCAGGAACGCGAGTTGCGGATCGGTTTTGGAAGAGAAAAGCTATGCCTTGGATCCAACTAAAATTAAACACCACCGGCAATCAGGCCGAATCCCTTGGGGACGCGCTAATCGAAAGTGGCGCGGTATCCGTAACTTTTCAGGATACCCACGATAACCCTGTATTTGAACCGCTGCCCGGTGAAACCCGTCTATGGGGCGATACCGATGTCATCGGTCTGTATGATGCAGAAACCGATATGGCAGAAGTGATTGCCATGCTGGAATATCACCCGCAGATCGGAAAAGGTTTCATCCATAAAATTGAACAGTTGGAAGATAAAGATTGGGAACGCGAATGGATGGATAACTTCCATCCGATGCGTTTTGGCGAACGTCTGTGGATCTGCCCGAGCTGGCGCGATGTGCCCGACCCCACTGCCGTTAACGTGATGCTTGACCCCGGTTTGGCGTTTGGTACCGGTACCCACCCGACGACCGCACTGTGTCTGCAATGGCTTGATGGCCTCAGTCTGGAAGGGAAAACAGTTATCGACTTCGGTTGTGGCTCTGGCATCCTGGCGATAGCGGCGCTAAAACTCGGTGCAGCGCGCGCTATTGGCATTGATATCGATCCGCAAGCCATTCAGGCCAGTCGTGATAACGCGCAACGTAATGGCGTTTCAGAGCGTCTGGAGCTGTATCTCGCCAAAGACCAACCAGCCGATTTATCCGCTGACGTGGTGGTCGCCAATATCCTGGCTGGCCCATTACGTGAACTCGCGCCGTTGATTAGCGTCTTGCCCGTTGCAGGCGGCCATCTTGGCTTGTCAGGCGTGTTGGCAACGCAAGCGGCGGGTGTCGCACAGGCTTATGAGGACAAATTCACTCTCGACCCGGTGGCAGAGAAAGAAGAGTGGTGCCGCATCACCGGTATTAAGAAGTAATACCGCCAGCAAGTTATTGGCGTCGCAGCTTATATTCATTGCTGTGACGCCAAATTCGAAGGATAGCGCTAGCATTTCTCTGCATCAGGCCGCAATCCATCGATCATTATTTTTAACTGAAATGAGATGTCGAACTCATTTATATCTACTCTTTATCATTGATTTGATGAATAAATCAGCACTTTCGACCGCAGTTATGCTGCGTCAGCAGTCGATAATTATGTTGTTTAGTAGAAAATCATTAAGCGCACAAATTAGCCACACCAAGCTAACCCAATGTTATATATAGTTAAATAATTAATTAGCCAAGATTATCCTGTAACTTATTGCTCTTTTTTCATCAATTGGTCAAAGTTTGGCCTTTCATCTGAGCGCAAAAATGCGTAATATACGCGCCCTTACGGACACAGTGTGGTCATTCTTTGTCTATGCGTATTGGACACATCCAGCTTACAAATTGCCTGATTGCCGCCCCGATGGCTGGTATAACAGACCGCCCCTTCAGAGCGCTATGTCATGGCATGGGGGCTGGGATGACTGTATCTGAAATGCTCTCCTCTAACCCAGAGGTATGGCGGACGGATAAGTCGCGTTTGCGCATGGTTCATAGCGATGAGCCAGGAATTCGTACCGTGCAGATTGCCGGTAACGACCCGGATGAGATGGCAGCAGCCGCCAAAATCAATGTGGCGAATGGTGCACAAATCATCGACATCAATATGGGATGTCCGGCCAAGAAAGTGAACCGCAAACTGGCAGGATCTGCATTATTGCAACATCCTGATCTGGTCAAACAGATCCTCTCCGCAGTGGTTAATGCGGTAGATGTGCCGGTAACGTTGAAGATCCGGACTGGTTGGTCTGCCGAACACCGTAACTGTATAGAAATTGCCCAACTGGCTGAAAATTGTGGTATACAAGCCCTGACGATTCATGGCCGAACCCGTTCTTGCCTGTTTAATGGTGAGGCGGAATACGACAGTATTCGGTCAGTTAAGCAGATTGTTTCCATTCCGGTTATCGCGAATGGCGACATCACTGACCCGCATAAAGCCAGAGCGGTGCTCGACTACACTGGGGCTGATGCCCTGATGATAGGACGTGCTGCTCAGGGAAGACCTTGGATCTTCCGGGAAATCCAGCATTATCTGGACACTGGGGAGCTGCTGCCACCGATGCCACTTGGCGAAGTACAGCGCTTGTTGGACGGGCATATACGGGAATTGCACGACTTTTATGGTCCAGGCAAGGGATTTCGTATTGCACGTAAACACGTCTCTTGGTATCTCCAGGAGCACGCCCCTAACGACCAGTTTCGGCGCACATTCAACGCCATTGAGGATGCCAGCGAACAGCTGGAGGCGTTGGAGGCATATTTCGAAAATCTTGCGTAAACAGAAAAAAGAGCTGACAGAACTATGTTCGAACAACGCGTAAATTCTGACGTACTGACCGTTGCAACCGTAAATTCACAAGATCAGGTGACTCAAAAGCCTTTGCGTGACTCGGTTAAACAAGCACTGAAGAACTATTTTGCTCAACTGAATGGTCAGGATGTAAGTGACCTGTATGAGTTGGTACTGGCTGAAGTTGAACAGCCATTGTTGGACATGGTGATGCAATACACCCGTGGCAACCAAACCCGCGCTGCCCTGATGATGGGCATCAACCGTGGCACGCTGCGTAAGAAATTGAAAAAATACGGCATGAACTGATACTAGTCAGTTAACTTGTTGTTTAAAAAGGCGTACTCCACACGGAGCGCGCCTTTTTTATTATTTAGAAAACTTCAACCCGATTGCGCCCGTGCTGTTTCGCGCGATATAGCGCCTCATCGGCCCGTTTCAGCGCATCCTCTGGCATTCCTTCGCCATTCCAGAACGCCACACCCAATGAAATCGTGATAGGTCGGATGTCCGCCATCAACATCATTTCTACATTATGCCGTAACCGTTTGGCGACCTGTGTGGCAACCTCAGGCACGGTGCCGGGTAACAACATCAAAAACTCTTCACCACCGCTGCGACACAAGATATCGCTGTCACGGGAGCTTTCACGGATTTGTATCGCCAATTGTTTGATAACTTCATCACCGACGTCATGACCATAAGAGTCATTAATCGCTTTAAAGTGATCAATATCCAATGCAATAACAGAAAAATGCTGTCCGAGCTGCGCGATAGGTTCAAGCGTTGTCGCCAGTCCGCGTCGGTTATACAGGCCGGTCATGGGATCGGTTTGGGCCTCAAACCTCAGTTTACCGATTTTCTTTTGCAACAGACTGATGCCTATCAGCAATGCCCGTTTGAGCTGAGTCGCTTCGAAATACCATGAGGGAATCTCTTTAATGCTGCTGGCAATATCTGGCTTATCCATATCATTGGCGCTGCCAGCAAGTAACCACAGCGGGCGGGCGATTAAGCGGGATAACAACCAAACCCCCAGCAAGGTCAGTAAGGCCAGTGGCGCTATATGACCCAAGCCTTTTAGCATCAACCCTTCCAGGGGCTTCAAAGTGGATGACTCTGGCCGCAGAGTAATAATTTCCCAACCAGACGGCTCCACAACAGCGTAACCCGCCAACATCGACTCGCCACTGGTGCTGGTCACCATCAAGCTACCATTGTCAGCGTTTTTGACGGCCGCGGTAATCGGCTTCGGCTCCAGTATCTCGCCAATACGGTTCACATCCCGGTGATATAAAATGCGCCGATCATGGTCGAGCACCACAATGTAAGAGCCATCGCGATAATAATGCTCACCCAATAATTCATTTAAAATGCTTTGTTTACGCAGATAAATCGTCCCACCTATATAGCCGCGATAGCGTCCATCTGGCGTGATAATAGGTGACGATATATTGATAACCAAATTATTGGCTGCTGACACATAGGGTTTACTGATAAGCGGACGCCGGGCTTTTAGTGCCTCCGCCGATCCTGGCGAGGTCAAGGTATGACCCAAGAGTTGCAGGCTATCTGGCGATGTAGCACGAACAATGCCGTGAGCATCCGTTATCACTACCGAATTAAAACTGTCTGTTTGGTATTTGAGCCGTGCGGTTTCTGCTTGCAGAACGGCCTGATCGTCAAAATGCTTAGCGGCGATCATGCTGCTGTAGTGAAGCTGCTTTTGCGCACTTCGCACAAAAATTTCAGCACTGGACGCCAGCTTAGTGGCATAAACACGGTTAGCTTCCAGTGTGTTATCAATCAATAGCTGCCGTTGAACCCGATAACTGGCATAGAAGCTATTCGCCAGAGTCACAAAGGCACTCATTACAGCCAGAATAAGAATTAAGCGACCTAAGTCGAGGCGGAAAATCTTGGTTGAAATCATCGAGCGTAACAAGACAACATTCCTGAAGAGGTTAATCGGCGATATTGGGTATTGACGTTAACATGAAAAGTCAGCGGGAACTCGCCTATATGAGTATCTGCTCATTATTTATCTCCTCAAATGAATTGTTATCACGCTATAGTCATTATTAACAGTTACCTATACCCTAAATAATTCGAGTTGCAGGAAGGCGGCCAACGCACATGCAGCTTGAAGTATGATGGGTATATGGCTTTGGTGATTGTTAGCTGACGTCTGACTTGTACTGATAATTAGGGGTTCATGATGAATAAACTGGTCATTGTTGTCGCTCTCGCGGCTACCGTATTAAGTGGATGTGCCAACAACAGAACGGCGTCTGGTGATACTTTCACTGCTTCTCAGGCACGACAAGTACAGACTGTGACTTACGGCACGGTGGTCTCAGCGCGGCCAGTCACCATTCAGGGTGGTGATAAGAATAATGTCGCTGGTGCCATTGGTGGTGCTGTGGTGGGTGGCTTCCTGGGGAATACTATCGGCGGTGGTCGCGGTAATAGCCTGGCGACAGCGGGCGGTGTCGTTGCTGGCGGTATGGCGGGTCAGGGCGTACAAAGCGCAATGAACCGCAGTGAAGGTGTCCAACTGGAAATCCGTCGCGATGATGGCAGTAGCATCGTCGTCGTACAAGCGCAGGGGCCAACCCGCTTCAGCGCAGGTCAACGCGTTATCATTGCCAGTGATCGCAGCGGTACCGTGACAGTTTCTCCTCGTTAAATTCAAATGCCGGGGGTATTCCCCCGGTACTTAGCGGCCTAATGCAAAAAAAAATCGCAGTTTTTTTATTGGCCTAATTGACTGTTTAGTCACATTAAAATAGCAAAATTCATGCATATCCAGCTAAAAAAATCATTGATATTGGTTATGGCAGTCAAATATTAGGTTGCCACAAGTAATGTGTTGTGGTTAAATAGCGTCATCGGTTTGGAACACAGACCTTATGAAAGCAGTTTTAGTAAAGCAGTCCTCAGTTCAAGCGTTATCCATAGATATCCCTTCTCCGTGAGTCTCCTCCTAAGTGCCCAATAAGTTATCCTCTGAAAGACAGACCACGTTCGCCGCTGTATTGTGGCAAAAAAATAATTGAAGGAAGTATCTCTATGTCTAATAAAATGACTGGTTTAGTAAAATGGTTTGACGCTGGTAAAGGTTTTGGTTTCATTACTCCTGCTGACGGCAGCAAAGATGTGTTTGTTCACTTCTCTGCTATCCAGAGCAATGATTTCAAAACCCTGGATGAAGGTCAAAAAGTTGAGTTCTCTATCGAGAACGGCGCTAAAGGCCCATCAGCAGCAAACGTAGTCGCCCTGTAATTCAGTGTGATTAGGGGAGCAGGCTGCCAATAGCGATGACGGCCAGACCCGAGCAGAGCACCCGCTCCCCAAGTAAATTAAGTAACAGTAAGTAGTACCCGGTTGACAGTAACATTTATGCAAGCAGTTTTAGTAAAGCAGTTCCCCGTATTAGCGTTATCAGACAGATACCTCTTCTCCGCGAAATTCCTTCTAAGTGCCCCATAAGTTGTGCCCAAGCCTATTCGCTCGCCTATGGCGGCAATCAAAAATAATTGAAGGAAGTATCTCTATGTCTAATAAAATGACTGGTTTAGTAAAATGGTTTAACGCTGATAAAGGTTTTGGTTTCATCACTCCTGCTGATGGCAGCAAAGACGTGTTCGTTCACTTCTCTGCTATCCAGAGCAATGATTTCAAAACCCTGGATGAAGGCCAAAAAGTTGAGTTCTCTATCGAGAACGGCGCTAAAGGCCCATCAGCGGTAAACGTTATTGCTCTGTAAGAGTCAATAATGATACCCAAGTCATTGAGCTACGGCTTTAATGATGCAGGTATATCGGAATGATTTACGATAGCGATGAAGGTGATAGCCCTGAGCAGTTAAATCGTTCTGAATAAGATAACCCGCCTTTGTGCGGGTTTTTTGTTACAGTCGATATGACCCTATCCATGATCATATAAGTTTATGATCAGACAAACACGGCATGTTCGATGATCAATGTTTATGTATTAACAGATGCTCAGAAAACATTAAACCATCTGTCCGCCATTTATCTTATTATTTCATTTGCCATGGTTATGATATAATTCGCCAAAAGCTAGCCTCGCTTATCGATAGCCCCTCTTTTGTGACCATTCACTACGCGACTCCGCTTTTAATGTAAATAATTCGTCAATTATCGTGTTTGTGAAAACGATAGTCGACCTACGGTGTCTGAAGATATGTACCGCTATCGAATTATATCCTTATGCGCTACACGCTCGCACTTAACGTATAACGATAGAGTTCCCAATGATAAAACCGCAGAAATTCCATATTTCCCTGCTCCACCCACGCTATTGGCTGACTTGGTTCGGTCTCGGCGTACTGTTTCTGTTAGTCCAACTGCCCTACCCGCTGATCAATAAGTTAGGGATTTGGCTCGGCCGTACCTCAATGCGTTTTCTCAAACGGAGGGTTTCCATCGCCCGACGTAACCTCGAACTTTGCTTTCCTGAGATGGACAAAGCCACCCTCGAACGAACTATTGTAGGTAATTTCGAATCCTTAGGCATGGGGTTGCTGGAAACCGGTATGGCATGGTTTTGGCCCGATGCACGCGTCAAGCGCTGGTTTACTGTTTCCGGTCTGAATAACCTGAAAAAAGCGCAGGAAGGCAACCGCGGTGTCTTGGTCATTGGTGTGCATTTTATGTCGCTGGAACTGGGGGGCCGAGTGATGGGGCAATGTCAGCCGATGATGGCAATGTACCGCCCACACAATAATAAAGTGATGGAACTGGTACAGACGTGGGGCCGTATGCGTTCCAATAAGGCGATGCTAGATCGCAAAGACCTGCGCGGTATGGTGCAGGCCCTGAAGAAAGGTGAAGCCGTGTGGTTTGCGCCAGATCAGGACTACGGCCCACGTGGCAGTGTTTTTGCGCCTTTGTTTGCGGTAAATCAGGCCGCGACCACCAGCGGTACTTTTATGTTGGCGCGTCTGGCAAAACCGGCATTACTGCCGTTGGTGTTGCTGCGTAAAACGGATGGCAGCGGTTATGACCTGCTTATCCAACCGGCATTGGAAGATTATCCAATAGATGATGAATTAGCCGCCGCCCGCTACATGAATAAAG
This sequence comes from Yersinia artesiana, assembly GCF_902726545.1. Lineage (GTDB taxonomy): Bacteria > Pseudomonadota > Gammaproteobacteria > Enterobacterales > Enterobacteriaceae > Yersinia > Yersinia artesiana. Next base: position 126,859 of record NZ_CACVAD010000004.1, read on the forward strand.
TGATTGAAAAAGAAATCATGCGCGCACCTGAGCAATATCTTTGGTTGCACCGCCGTTTCAAAACCCGCCCAGCGGGCGAAGCGTCACTCTATTAAGTCAGCGTATAAACAGGAAACCCGGTCTCGGCAGGGTTTTTTATTGCCTGAATTCCACTCTATATGGCGAAATTATGGCTGTACACCCTCCGGTGCTGCGCCGCCTATCTGTGTCGCAGCTTCACTTGCCGCAATAGCATTACGCCCCGACAATGTTTTACAGGCCGCTCCAACTACTGGGGGTGCCGTCGTGGGATAGACATCTTTGGGTGAGATATAAACCGGCGTAGTGGCGACAAAACCGTCGCTGAAAGTGGCCTCAACAAAAGTTGCCTGCCACCCAGTAGCCGGTGTGGCCAGTGCAATGTCCAGGGTATTCGCCGGTGTGATTGTCAGCGGGAATTCACTGTAGCGCACATCACAAGCATAGCGAAAATCGCGTGCGTCTGTGTTGGTAGCCGTCCATAACAGCACTTTATCTGGTGTCTCAGACAAACTCACCGTCAATGTTTGTACCTTATCTTTTATGGCGATGCTGGCATTCACTTGCGGCATTGGCATAGATTGACGTAGCCGATTAACAAAGGAAATTAATGACTGTTCGCTGAAAGCCTTAATTCCCGAGTGACTAGAATTTGGGGCAACCCGCAGTGCTTTCTCACCGGGTAATTTTTCGTAATAAAAGTCTGTATTATCAGGCACGTAAAAATCATCGCCACTGGCATTGATAATATATTTCGGAATACTAAGCCGTGATTGATACTCAGTCCCCATATACTGGAGGGGATCAATAATCTGCATCAATTTGGCAAAACCGGCAGTATCCAGCTTTTTATCAACTTCGTCCAGATAATAAGGGGTAAAAGCGATAGGCCAGTTACCGCCATAAGATTGATACATATGCTCTAATGCAGCGCGAGTATCCAGTAAATCAATCACAAACGGCGCAATGGCCACAACGCGCGAGTCCGCAATCGCCGTCAGCCAGGTGGTCCAACCACGTTTTGATAAGCCAGTAACAATGAAACTGTCTAATGCTTTCTCCGGCAGGGCTTGCTGGGCCATCGTCATAGCCTGGGAAATCGCCGCCGCCATCGGAACCTGTAAAGGTAATGTTGAACGAGACTCTGGCGCATCCATAAATAACTTCCAACTACGGGCAACACTGTAATCCTCTTTACGTGGCTCATTATCCTGCTGATATTCAAGATATTGATTGGGAATATTGCTTACGGCTATTACTACAGTGTTGGTTTGGCGGGCAATATTTTGCAATGACTCGATGGAAAAATCAGTCGGCCCGGAAACAGGAACCGTATCGGTAGCATGGTTAGTACCATTATTAATCACCACCAGCCCTTGCGTCGAAGTGCTCTCACTCGGAATAAAGACCTCAATTTCATGCTGCCAGACGGCAGGAGCGACTAAACCCTCCGGCGACCAATGTTGAGAAGTCAGTTGGTAGCGACGCCATTCCAACCCCGGCAAGTTCTCCTGACTCAACAAATTGTAGATAAGGGGTTCTGTGGCTAATTTATCTTTGTAGCAGGACAAAACCTGAGAGAAATCCGTATTGCTGCATTTTGTTGATTCAACATCTGCTTGTGCCAGACAACGGGTCGTGAGCAGCCATGGCAACACACATATCAAGGCAGTTAAATAACGAAGCATAATCCCTATCCTTTTATCTGGTTTAAGTAAAAACTGTCCCAAAGGGATTAGATAACGGATTGAGAATTCAAAAAATCCGAATTTCACCTGTATTGGCGATTTTTTATATTACGACACAGATAAAACTCGAACAGTAAACCCACTCAGCAGCCTGAAATCCCACAGATTAAAACCATAAGAACTTTCTGCACTAAAAAACACCAATTTGCCCTGAAATGCCCTATTAAAGTGCGTTTTATCCTATCGGCATCCACCCCAAAAGAGTTAACCCTTAGTAATTATCCAGTTGTTCAATGAAATATAACTCTGGCACTCCATTTGCTAATACCAAACTGGCTACACGCCAACAGACAGCGACGGTGCATCACGGGTGCGCTACAAAATTAAAATAGGCACGACTTTGCCTCACAGGACGCTTTCATGAAAAAAATAATGATTTCAACGCTGGTTGCTGCTGCATCATTAGTGGCATTGGCGGGTCAGGCCCATGCGGGCACTACTTTGGATGCGGTGAAGAAAAAAGGCTTTGTGCAATGTGGCATCAGTGATGGGTTACCTGGCTTCTCTTATGCTGATGCCAGCGGAAAATTCTCCGGCCTTGACGTTGATGTTTGTCGTGGTGTGGCTGCGGCCATCTTTGGTGATGCAGAAAAAGTAAAATATACCCCGTTGACGGCCAAGGAGCGTTTCACCGCGCTGCAATCAGGTGAAGTTGATATTTTATCCCGTAACACCACCTGGACATCATCCCGCGATGCCGGCATGGGGATGCTGTTTACCGGTGTGAACTATTATGACGGCATTGGTTTCCTGACCCACAATAAAGCCGGGCTGAAAAGTGCCAAAGAGCTGGATGGCGCCACCGTGTGTATTCAAGCCGGTACCGACACTGAGCTGAATGTCGCCGACTACTTTAAAGCCAATAAGATGCAATACACCCCGGTCACTTTCGACCGCTCCGATGAAAGTGCCAAAGCGCTGGATTCCGGCCGCTGCGATACGCTGGCTTCCGACCAATCCCAACTGTATGCATTGCGTATCAAGTTAGGTAAACCAGACGAATTTATCGTCTTACCGGAAGTCATCTCCAAAGAACCACTGGGGCCGGTGGTGCGCCGTGGCGATGAAGATTGGTTTGCCATTGTACGCTGGACTCTGTTTGCCATGCTGAACGCAGAAGAAATGGGCGTGACATCGAAAAATGTCGAAGAACTGGCAGCCAAACCGACCACACCTGATATGGCTCACCTGTTAGGTCAGGAAGGTAACTACGGGAAAGATCTGAAAGTGCCGAATGATTGGGTGGTTAAAATCGTCAAACAAGTGGGTAACTACGGCGAAAGTTTCGATCGCAATGTGGGTATGGGCAGTGAGCTGAAAATCAAACGCGGCCAAAATGCGCTGTGGAACAATGGCGGTCTGCAGTACGCACCTCCGGTTCGCTGATTTAGACTCCCCTCCGGCAGGCCAGCCCTGCCGGATGAATGACCCAGACCGAGGCCCACACTATGTCACAACGCCCAACCGTCAAAGGTGCCTTTTCGCTGACCAATCCAGCGGTGCGCGCCTGGCTGTATCAAATTATCGCGCTATTGATACTGATCGGATGCGGCGCGTATCTTTTCCATAACACCATCACCAACCTGTCAACCCGAGGTATCACTTCCGGTTTTGCTTTCCTCAATAACAGCGCCGGTTTTGGCATTGTTCAGCATCTTATCGACTACGAGCAGGGCGATACTTATGGCCGGGTGTTTCTGGTCGGGTTATTCAATACCTTGCTGGTCTCCGTGCTCTGTATTTTCTTTGCTTCGATACTGGGTTTCTTTCTCGGATTGGCGCGCTTGTCGGATAACTGGCTATTACGCAAACTGTCGACCATCTATATTGAGACATTCCGTAATATTCCGCCGTTACTGCAAATCTTCTTCTGGTATTTTGCCGTTTTGCGCAACCTTCCGGGGCCAAGACAGAGCCTGGATGCTTTCGGCCTGGCATTCCTGAGTAACCGTGGTTTATATCTGCCATCCCCTGAATTTGCCGCCGGTTTTGTACCCGCCCTGATAGCTATATTACTGGCGGTTATCGCCATCATTGCATTGCAGCGCTATAACCATTTTCGTCAGTTACATACCGGGCAATTCCGCCGCACCTGGCCTATAGGCTTGGTGCTATTAATCGCTCTGCCCGCGCTGGCTCATTGGCTTTATGGCCCGGCGCTGCACTGGGATTTACCGCAGTTACGGGGGTTTAATTTTAAAGGCGGATTGGTGCTTATTCCCGAACTGGCTGCCTTAACACTGGCGCTGTCGGTTTATACCTCAACCTTTATTGCTGAAGTTATTCGCTCAGGCATTCAGTCTGTGCCTTATGGTCAACACGAAGCCGCCCGCTCATTGGCGCTGCCCAACACTGTTACTTTACGTCAGGTGATTCTGCCGCAAGCGCTGCGGGTCATCATCCCGCCGCTGACCAGCCAATATTTGAATATCGTCAAAAATTCCTCACTGGCGGCGGCGATTGGCTACCCCGATATGGTGTCGTTATTTGCCGGAACAGTGCTAAACCAGACCGGCCAGGCGATAGAAACCATCGCCATTACCATGTCGGTCTATTTGGTTATCAGTCTGTCCATTTCATTTTTAATGAATATCTACAACCGGCGCATTGCGCTGGTCGAGCGCTAAGGGAAGCGAATGACGATGACATTAACTCGTGAGCCACCCAGCACGGTACGACCGGGCAACCCCCTGAGCCGCATAGTGTTTTGGGCCAAAAAGAATCTGTTCTCCAGTTGGACTAACAGCTTACTGACCCTTTTGTGCCTATGGCTGATATGGCAGTTGATCCCGCCGCTTCTAAACTGGGCTGTTTTCAACGCCAATTGGCTGGGTACAACGCGCACTGATTGCACCCGAGAAGGTGCCTGCTGGGTATTTATTCATGCGCGCTTTGGCCAGTTTATGTATGGCCTTTACCCTATTGAACAGCGCTGGCGCATCAATACCACGTTGATTATTGGCTTGGTCACACTCATCCCGCTGTTCTGGCGCGCAATGCCAGGTCGCGGGCGTTATCTGGCGGTTTGGGCCGTGGTCTATCCATTATTAGTCTGGGTGATGCTATATGGCGGCTTTTTCGGGCTGACCCGCGTTGAAACGCGCCAATGGGGTGGGTTGACACTGACCTTAATCATTGCAGCGGTCGGAATTGCTGGCGCGTTGCCACTCGGTATTTTGCTGGCACTGGCGCGCCGCTCCAGTATGCCGGTAGTGCGTATTCTATCGGTGGTATTTATCGAGTTTTGGCGCGGGGTGCCATTAATCACCGTGCTATTTATGTCCTCGGTGATGCTGCCACTATTTATGACCGAAGGCACCAGCATCGATAAGTTGATCCGCGCGTTGGTCGGGGTGGTGTTATTCCAATCGGCTTATGTCGCAGAGGTGGTGCGCGGTGGCTTACAAGCCCTACCCAAAGGGCAAACCGAGGCCGCCGAATCACTTGGGCTGGGTTATTGGAAAACCCAAGGGCTGGTTATCTTGCCGCAAGCGCTGAAAATGGTAATTCCAGGGCTAGTGAACACCATTATCGCGCTGTTTAAAGATACCAGTCTGGTCATCATCATTGGTCTGTTTGACCTGTTCAGTAGTGTGCAACAAGCCACTGTCGACCCCGCCTGGCTGGGCATGTCGACCGAGGGCTATGTCTTTGCCGCCGCTGTTTATTGGATTTTCTGTTTCAGCATGTCGCGCTATAGCCAGCATCTGGAGAAGCGCTTTCACACCGGACGTTCCACACATTGAGGCATAACATGAGCGACAATCAGCCAACCCAAGGCGATAACATGATGATTACGCTGGAAAACGTCAATAAGTGGTACGGGCAGTTCCACGTATTGAAAGATATCAATTTGCACGTGCGCCCCGGCGAACGCATCGTGTTATGTGGCCCTTCTGGCTCGGGAAAATCCACCACTATCCGTTGCATTAACCACTTGGAGGAGCATCAGGAAGGGAAAATCATGGTGGATGGTATTGAGCTGAATGATGATTTACGCAACATCGAGCGGGTACGCACCGAGGTTGGCATGGTGTTCCAACACTTCAATTTGTTTCCGCATTTAACCGTGATGCAAAACTGCACGCTGGCCCCGAGCTGGGTTCGTAAAATGCCGAAGAAAGAAGCGGATGAGTTGGCGATGCATTATCTGGAGCGCGTGCGCATTGCCGAGCATGCACATAAATTCCCCGGTCAGCTATCCGGCGGGCAACAGCAGCGAGTAGCCATTGCCCGCTCGCTGTGTATGAAACCCAAAATTATGCTGTTTGACGAACCAACCTCGGCGCTGGACCCGGAAATGGTGAAAGAAGTGCTGGATACCATGATAAGTCTCGCACACGAGGGGATGACCATGCTGTGCGTCACCCATGAGATGGGCTTTGCCCGCACCGTCGCTGATAGGGTTATTTTTATGGATCGCGGGGAAATTGTTGAGCAAGCGCCACCGGCTGAATTCTTCTCCAACCCAAAATCAGAGCGCACACAGGCATTTTTAGCACAGGTTATTCACTAACAAATTCATTACTTTGGGAGTTTCATTGGGTACTTCTGGGTGAGGGCATCCTCACCCTTTTTTATCGCGGTTACCACAGCAAATGGCCCATCAGCGGTGCGCCGATAACAGTAATAATACCGGCCAGCATCATCACCAGGCTGGATACCACGCCCTCCTGTTGCCCCATCTCATACGCTTTCGCCGTGCCGGCTCCGTGAGAAGAAGCCCCAAGGCCCGCGCCTTTTGCCAGGCCACTGCGCACAGAAAGACGTAGAAATAGCAAATCCCCGACCGCCATCCCAAACACCCCGGTAATCACCACAAACAGTGCCACTAGATCCGGTTGTCCACCTAGCTGTTTTGCCGCTTCCAATGCAAAAGGTGTGGTAATCGAGCGCACCGCTAAACTGCGCTGCACTTCTTCCGATAGCGTTAATAACTTCGCCAGCCACACCGAGCTGACCACCGCCACGGTAATTGCGGTGATAACCCCCGCAGTTAGAGATAACCAGTGACGACGAATAATCGACAGATTCTCATAAACCGGCACCGCAAACGCGATAGTTGCTGGCCCCAATAGCCACAATAACCAATGCGTCTCACCAATATAATCCTGATAAGAGATATGGGTGACCACCAGCAGCAGCACCAACACCATCGGCGTCAATACCAAGGGCATCAGCAATAATGACCGGCGGCGGCGATAGAGTTTTTTGTTGGCGAAATACAGTGCCAGCGTGGCAAGGAAACACGCAATACTGATAATAAAATCATTCATGGTGATTAGACTTGCGGCGTTGTAGCCACACCTCAAAACGGTAAACCCGGTCAACCACCAAACCTGTTGCCGCCAGGGTCAGTGAGGTACTGACCGCGATAACGGCGAAAATCTTCCAACCGTCCACCATGATCAACTGGGCATAATTCACCACCGCCACCACCGCAGGAACAAAAAACAACAGCATTTCAGCCAATAGCCAGCGTGAACCGGCCTGAACCCAGCGCACCGGCAGAATCCGCAGCATAATCATAGCCAGCAGCAATAGCATGCCGACGATATTGGCGGGTAATGGTAGATGAAAAACGCTAACCATTTGATCAGAAATAATAAATATCCCGGCATACAGTGCTACCTGAACCGGTATCTGTAAACGCGTGAGAACAGACGGCGCAAAACTGCGTAACGCCAACGACATGAGAAACCCCGATGGGAAATTTTACCAGTGCTCAGTATAGGCCGCGGGCAACCTTGCGGAAAATGAATTAAAATCATTGGAATCATGCCTAAATGGCATACTTTTCCGCTCCGCTCACAGGAAAAATAATGGATATCCGAACACTGCGTTATTTCGTCGAAGTCGTGCGCCAGCAAAGCTTCACCCGAGCCGCGGAGAAGTTGTTTGTCACTCAACCCACCATCAGCAAAATGCTGCGCAATCTGGAAAATGAGTTGGAATGTAGTTTACTGACGCGTGAGGGGCGACGCCTGCATTTGACCGACAGCGGGCAGGCGGTTTATCAGCGCGGGCTGGTGATCCTCGACCAGTTTCAGCAGTTGGAAGCGGAGCTGGAAGACATCAACTCATTAAAGAAAGGTAAGCTGCGGCTAGGCATTCCGCCGATGGTCGGCACGCAAATGGCAGTGCTTATCAGTGAATTTCGCCGCAGTTACCCCGGAGTAGAGCTGCAAATTGCTGAGTTTGGCGGTTTAACTGTGCAACAGGCGGTGCTCTCCGGGGAATTGGATCTCGCCCTGACAGCCCTTCCCGCTGACGCCGATTTGCCGCTGACATCATTGCCGCTGTTCAGTCATCCATTGTGTGTGGTGGTGCCGCGCACCGCGTTTTGGCTTAACCGCACCACCCTCAGTATTCCTGAGTTAGCTGACCAACCGATCCTGATTTATAACGAGGATTTTGCCCTCTATCGCCAGCTAATGGATGCTTTTTCTGCTGGGGGATTTACGCCGCAAATCGCCGTGCGCAGCGGCCAGTGGGATTTCTTGGCCGCGATGGTGCAAGCCAATATTGGGATCGCCATTTTGCCAGAACCTATCTGTCAGCGGCTGGATAAAAGCGCCCTGTTATGGCTACCATTAGAACCGCTGATGCCCTGGCAATTAGGATTGATCTGGCGTCAGGGAAGTTACCTTTCTCACAGTGCGCAAGCGTGGATTAGCCGCTGCCGTGAGTTTTGGCCCAATGGTTCGTTGGTGGAAATAAAACCGGCCACTGATCAGCAGCCGGATTAGGGGATATTAACCTTCTTTCTCGATCAGCAGCGCTTCCAGCAAATCCAAGTCGTGCAACAGTTTTTGCAGAGTTTCATTGCTGATTTTCTGTGTGGCGCGCAAATGATACAGCTCGCCGCGTTCAGCCCGCAGCGCGGTTAAGCGAAAGCGCCGCTCCAGATTTTCGATAAGTAAAGTGTTCTCGATTTCATCTTTACTGCCCGTTCGTCGGCGCAAAGTCCCGATGACGCGAGAGCTGACCTCTTTTAGCAATTCAGGATCGATATTCTCCTCACTGCTGGCCGCCAGGCGCTCTTCCATCTTATTCAAGCTGACAATCGCCACCTCTGCCGCTGCCGCCCGCGCCAAACGAATCTCTTCACGGCTGGCGCTTTTATCGGCCACTACCACGCCGCGCAATAATGGCGGCAAAGCAATAACCCCGACAATCACCGACAGCAAAATGACGCCGGTGGCGATAAACACCAATTGATAACGGGATGGGAAGGCCGAACCGTCACTGAGGAATAACGGAATGGACAGCACACCGGCCAGTGTAATTGCCCCTCGCACCCCGGCAAACGAAGCCACCCACAGCTCGCGGGTGGTGTAATTACTGAACTCTAATGGCCGCTTACTCAACAAACGCTTACTGATTTTCTTCATTGACCACAGCCAGCCAAAACGTAGCACCAGCAAGGCACCATAAATGATGGCGACGTCGGCAAACAGATTCCAGGTTTGAATCGTCGGATCTAACTCAGCCTGCACAATTGAGGTTTCGAGAATCCCCGGTAATTGCAGGCCCAGCAGGATAAACACCATGCCGTTAAACACGAATTCCAACATCGACCATACACTGTCGGCGCGTAATCGCATGGTGAGCGGGGCATTACGGATCACACCAGACTGACTAATGGTCATACCCGCCGCCACTGCGGCTAAAATACCGGACACACCAATATGTTCTGCAATCAAGTAAGAGGCGAATGGCAACAGCAGCAACAAGACGATTTGAGTTGCCGGATCATCGCCACTCCAGCGGCTCATCAGGCGCAGCGACTTACTGTATAGCCAGGTGACGGCCACACCGGCCAGCAGGCCACCAATCGCTACTTTCAGGAATTCCAGCGTCGCGCCGGACACCGTAAACACCATGGTGCCCATGGCAACGGCAATAGCAAATTTCAGCGCCACCAGACCGGAAGCATCATTCATCAATGCCTCCCCTTCCAGCACGCCCATAATTGATTTAGGTATGCGCCCTTTCCCCACGATACCGGACAACGCCACGGCATCGGTTGGCGACAACACCGCCGCCAGCGCAAAGGCGGCAACCAGCGGAATACCTGGCACCATCCAGTAAATCAGGTAACCGATACCCACCACCGTGACCAACACTAACGCCAAGGCCAGACCAAATATTTCCCGCCCGTGGTGAATAAACTCCCGCGTCGGTGTTTTCCAACCATCAGCAAACAACAATGGCGGAATAAACAGCACCAGGAATAACTCCGGGTCAAAATCGACATGCAAACCAAAATGGGGCCAGGCCAACAAAGCACCACAGACAATCTGCATCAGAGGGAGGGGAACTTGAAACGGTAACATTCGCGTGACAACGCCGGAAAGCGACACCACTAAAATCAGAATGAGGATTGTAAAAAAGATTTCCATGCTTTCCTTAGACTCAACTCAACGCAACACAAAACCTGATCGAACTCGCCCGAAATAGGGCTGGAGCGCAGCTTTTGATAGTAGATCAATTTTTTGTGCAATGGGGAAAAAAATCAGTAATTGATGGCAGGAATAGACAAAGAAAGTAGGGGTATTAAAAGGAGTAATGGCATCGGGAACATATTTATCCCGATGCCAGCAAAGACTCAGGGCTTAGATTGCCCAACCGCCAGCATAGAATGCCACCAGCGCCACCGCGATAATCACTGTGCCAAGATTCAGTTTACGCCATTCACCGGAGCAAATACGGCCAATCACCAATGAGCTGAAGCCCAGCATAATACCGGTCACGATATTACAAGTCAGCACGATAAACACCGCGCAGAGTAAACCAGACATGGCATCAACGAAGTCGTTGAAATCTAATTTGGATACGTTGCTCAGCATCAACAAACCGACATACATCAGGGCCGGAGCAGTTGCATAAGCTGGAACCAAATAGGAGAGCGGTGAGAGGAACAGAATCAGCAAGAACAAGATACCGACGACGGTCGCTGTCAGGCCAGTTTTGCCGCCTGCCGCAGTACCGGCCGCTGATTCAATGTAAACTGCCGCCGGAGCTGCGCCCACCAAACCGGCGAAGATGCTGCTAACGGAGTCAGAAGTCAGCGCTTTACCGCCACTGATAATCTGGCCATCTTTATCCAGCAAGTTTGCCTGCCCTGCTACCGCACGGATGGTGCCAGTGGCATCAAACACCGCAGTCATCACCAGCGCCAACACACTTGGCAGCACCACAGGTTTTAGCGCACCCATGATATCAAGACTAAAAATCAATGAGTTGCCGTTTTCATCTGCCAGACTTGGCATGGCAAACAGCCCTTGATATTTAACACTTGGATCAAAAATCAAACCAATAACAGAGATGGCAATAATCACCAACAGAATACCACCTGGCACCCGCAGCTTTTCCAGACCAAAAATCACCGCCAGCCCCAGTAACGTCATCATGACCGGGAAAGAGGTAAATGCGCCCAGCGCGACCGGCAAACCTTCAATTGGGTTTTTGATAACCAGGCCGACACCGTTGGCAGCAATGAGCAGTAAGAACAGGCCGATACCGATACCGGTACCATGCGCCACACCCATTGGTAGGTTACGCAATATCCATGAACGAATCCCCGTCACAGAGATAATGGTAAACAGCACCCCCATCAGGAATACCGCCCCCAGAGCCACAGGAATACTGATGTGTTGGCCCAATACCAAGCTAAATGCAGTAAACGCCGTCAATGAGATGGCGCAACCAATCGCCATCGGCAGATTCGCCCACAACCCCATCAGCAAAGAACCCAGGCCCGCGACCAGACAGGTTGCAACAAACACCGCGGTTGGTGGGAAGCCCGCTTTGCCCAACATGCTCGGCACAACAATCACCGAATAGACCATCGCCAAAAAGGTCGTCAGACCGGCCAGCACTTCCTGTCGTACATTACTGCCACGTTCACTAAGCTTGAAAAACGCATCAAGCGAACTCTTCGGCTTTACGGCCTGGTTCGCTTGAGGATTGGTGCTAGACATGGTTATGTCCCCTGTGTGTCATTTTAAAGTCGTCAATAAGCCACGCACCCTTTCCTGACGTAATCGTTTCCGTCCCTGCCGATAAACTCGTCAACTTCCCCAACATCGATATGACGGAGAAAATAGCAAACGATTAGCTGGAAATACGCATGACTGAAAAAAATCGAAGTTTAGGGTAGATGAAATTCAAGGCAAACGATTATCTAGCTATTCATAGCGACTAATCAACATCAGAAAGCGACATTTAATGCATTTTCTTACATTAATTTATCTGGGGGCATGGGTTATAGCAGGAAATCAAAGTGTGAGCAGCCTCACACCCATTTTTCATATATAACTCTTGCCAGACTTATCCGTTTTCTAATTTAAACGCGCCGCCCTTTTCAATCGCCTGTTGATAGGCTGGGCGCTGATGAATGCGCACTAAGAAATCTTGTAGTTTCGGGAACCCCACAAGACCGCCGCGTGTATTTATTGCCTCAATAGGAAAACTCATCTGAATATCTGCTGCGCTAAAATCGCTGCCCGCAAACCATTGATTCTTTTCTAAATGCTGTTCCAGGTAATCGCGGTGAGTGGCAATTTGCTTATTCAGATAACTTTTCTGCACCCCATCGCCCAATGCTTTGGCGACCGGACGAATAATCCACGGAACTGGCGGTCCACCGAAGCGGCTGAAGATCAGTTTCATCACCAGCAATGGCATCAATGAGCCTTCTGCGTAATGCATCCAGTAACGAAATTGCTGGCGATCATAGTGACCGGTGGGCTTAAACAAACCCTGCGCATCATAGGTTTCCTGCAAATATTCAATGATGGCACCCGACTCCGCCAGTGTCAGATCGCCATCAGTAATCACTGGCGATTTACCCAAGGGATGGATTTTTTTCAACTCCGGTGGTGCCAGCAAGCTGCCGGGATCGCGTTGATAACGCTTCAATTCATAGGGAATTTGCAACTCTTCCAACATCCACAAGATACGCTGCGAACGTGAGTTATTCAGATGGTGAACAATGACCATAGCTAAGCTCCAGATGGTAAGTGACAGAATGAGTTGCAACTATTGATACATGATTATAGTTGAGTCACGGATAGCGCTTTATAAATCTGGCTACCAGCTCGATATACAATTTATGCGTTGTTTAATAAAAAACCCTGCCGGAGCAGGGTCTTATTTTGATAAATACTGTTAGTGCTTAGCAGGCCACAGGATCAGAACGGAATATCGTCGTCAAAATCCATTGGTGGCTCATTGCCGCCTTGTGGTTGCGCTGCTGGCGCTGACTGAGCCGGTCGTGAAGCCTGCTGACCGCCGCTGAACTGGTTGCCTTGTGGCTGCTGAGGTTGACCCCAGCCGCCTTGTGCGCCGCCGTCTTGTGATGCACCACCACCCGCCGGAGCACCGCCGCCTTGACGGCCACCCAGCATTTGCATAGTGCCACCCACGTTAACCACAACTTCAGTGGTGTAACGTTCCTGGCCACTTTGGTCTTGCCATTTACGGGTTTGCAATGCGCCTTCGATATAGACCTGAGAGCCTTTGCGCAGATATTCACCAGCAACTTCTGCCAGTTTGCCGAACAACACCACACGGTGCCATTCCGTCTTTTCTTTCTGCTCGCCGGTTGCTTTATCACGCCAGCTTTCGGAAGTGGCCAGGGTGATATTGGCAACAGCGCCGCCATTCGGCATGTAGCGGACTTCCGGGTCTTGGCCCAAATTCCCGACCAAAATCACTTTGTTTACGCCTCTGCTGGCCATGTGAACTCTCCTGATGAAATAAATTTTGTACAGTATAAACCAGTAAGTTTAACACGCTAGCAGGTAAACGGCACAACTGATCATCACTGCGCAATGCATTGCAAATTTATTGCAATAACTGCCTTAATTGCACCCGAACACTGGATATCCATTCAGGTTTTTTTGTGTCATAATTATCCGTTTCGTACTGGCTGTGTCCTTTTTTGACGTTGCAAAATGCGTCTATATATTACTCAAAGTAGTTGGAGTTGCAGGTAGGCGGCAAGCGAGCGAGTCCCTATGAGCTTACAACCAGTAAGTGATTAGGGTGAGTGAACGCAGCCAACAATCCTGCGGCTTCAAGTACGAAGAGTAAAAAAGGGCATGGGAGAGGCTCAGTTTACATCCGGGAAGTGTTTGAATGGATAATATCGAAGTTCGGGGCGCTCGCACCCATAATCTTAAGAATATCAACCTGATTATCCCGCGCGACAAACTGATCGTGGTCACCGGTCTATCGGGTTCAGGCAAATCCTCACTGGCTTTTGATACTCTGTATGCCGAGGGCCAACGCCGCTATGTTGAGTCTCTCTCCGCCTATGCGCGCCAATTTCTATCGCTGATGGAAAAACCGGATGTCGACCATATTGAAGGTCTCTCTCCGGCCATCTCCATCGAGCAAAAATCGACTTCCCATAACCCGCGTTCTACCGTGGGCACCATCACTGAAATTCATGATTATCTGCGTTTGCTGTTCGCCCGTGTCGGCGAGCCACGCTGCCCGGATCATGATGTGCCGCTTGCCGCGCAAACGGTCAGCCAGATGGTGGATAACGTCATCAGCCAGCCCGAAGGCCGCCGCCTGATGTTACTGGCGCCAGTGGTAAAAGATCGCAAAGGCGAACATACCAAAACGCTGGAAAATCTGGCGATGCAGGGCTATATCCGGGCGCGGATCGATGGCGAAGTTTGCGATCTGTCTGATCCACCAAAATTAGAACTGCAAAAGAAACACACCATTGAAGTGGTGGTCGATCGTTTTAAAGTGCGCGAAGATCTGGCTCAGCGCCTGGCGGAATCATTTGAAACCGCATTGGAGCTTTCCGGTGGTACTGCCGTGGTCGCTGATATGGACGATCCTCACGCCGAAGAACTGCTGTTCTCCGCCAACTTTGCTTGCCCAATTTGCGGCTATAGCATGAGCGAGTTGGAGCCGCGTCTGTTCTCCTTTAACAACCCGGCCGGTGCTTGCCCAACCTGTGATGGCCTGGGTGTGCAGCAGTTCTTTGATCCAGACCGTGTGCTACAAAACCCTGAGCTGTCACTGGCAGGGGGCGCAATCCGAGGTTGGGATCGCCGCAACTTCTACTACTTCCAGATGCTACGTTCACTGGCTGATCATTATAAGTTTGATATCGAAGCGCCGTTTAACTCATTGGATGCCACCATCCAGAAAGCTGTGCTGTATGGTTCTGGTAAAGATACCATTGAATTCAAATACATTAACGACCGCGGTGATACCACGGTACGCCGCCATCCATTTGAAGGTGTGCTGCACAATATGGAGCGCCGTTATAAAGAGACGGAATCCAGCGCGGTGCGCGAAGAGCTGGCTAAATTTATCAGTAATCGCTCCTGTACTTCATGCCATGGCACACGTCTGCGCCGTGAAGCACGTTATGTTTTTGTCGAAAACACCACATTGCCGGAAATCTCCGAACTGAGCATCGGCCATGCGCTGAGCTTCTTCCAGAATATGAAACTCAGCGGCCAGCGGGCGCAGATTGCCGAGAAAGTGCTAAAAGAAATTGGCGACCGGCTGAAGTTCCTGGTTAACGTCGGGCTGAATTACCTGTCACTGTCCCGCTCTGCGGAAACCCTCTCCGGTGGTGAAGCGCAGCGTATTCGTCTGGCCAGCCAGATTGGTGCTGGTTTGGTGGGCGTCATGTATGTGCTTGATGAGCCGTCCATCGGTTTACATCAGCGCGATAATGAACGTTTGCTGGAAACACTGATTCACCTGCGCAATCTGGGGAATACCGTGATTGTGGTGGAGCATGATGAAGATGCGATTCGTGCCGCCGACCATGTGATTGATATCGGCCCTGGTGCTGGTGTGCATGGTGGTGAAGTGGTTGCAGAAGGGACGGTTGATGACATTATGGCGGCACCTGAATCACTCACCGGCCAGTTCCTCAGCGGCAAGCGGGAAATTGCCATTCCAGCTCAACGGGTGGCGGGTGATCCGAGCAAAGTGTTGAAGTTGATTGGTGCCAGCGGTAACAACCTGAAAGATGTCACTCTCACACTGCCAGTCGGGCTGTTTAGCTGCATTACCGGTGTTTCTGGCTCAGGTAAATCGACGCTAATCAACGATACTTTATATTGCATCGCACAGCGCCAGTTGAACGGGGCGACCAGTAATGAACCGGCTCCATATCGTGATATTCAAGGGCTGGAGCATTTTGATAAAGTTATCGATATCGACCAAAGCCCAATTGGTCGCACACCGCGCTCTAACCCAGCAACCTATACCGGTATCTTTACCCCTATTCGTGAACTATTTGCGGGAGTACCTGAGTCACGCGCCCGCGGCTACACGCCGGGCCGTTTCAGCTTTAACGTGAAAGGCGGTCGCTGCGAAGCCTGTCAGGGTGATGGGGTGATTAAAGTTGAAATGCACTTCCTGCCGGATATCTACGTGCCTTGCGATCAATGTAAAGGCAAGCGCTATAACCGCGAAACGCTGGAAGTGAAATACAAAGGCAAGAGCATTCACGAAGTGTTGGCGATGACTATCGAAGAGGCACGCGAGTTCTTTGATGCCGTTCCGGCATTGGCGCGTAAGCTGCAAACCTTGATGGATGTTGGCCTGTCATATATTTGTCTGGGCCAGTCGGCCACGACCCTATCGGGCGGGGAAGCACAGCGCGTCAAACTGTCACGCGAACTGTCAAAACGCGGTACCGGCCAGACACTCTATATTCTGGACGAACCGACCACTGGCTTACACTTTGCTGATATTCAGCAGCTATTGGCGGTGTTGCATCAGTTGCGGGATCAAGGCAATACCATTGTGGTCATTGAGCATAATCTGGATGTGATTAAGACCGCAGACTGGATTGTTGATCTGGGGCCAGAGGGCGGCAGTGGTGGTGGCGAGATTTTGGTTTCCGGCACGCCAGAGACCGTCGCAGAATGCGCAGCATCACATACGGCCCGATTCCTCAAACCTATGTTGCAGCGTAAATAGCCATTAAATGTGCGCTCCGGGGCAATCAGTCGGTTGTCCTGGAGTGCTATTTAGCCTTCAGACAACTAACTCTTGCCGCCGGTGTTCGGGCAATCCCTGCAAAACCAATTGATAAGAGCGGTCTATTAGCGAATAGAACTGTGAGTTTGGTAATTTGCCATCCAGAAACACCGTGTTCCAGTGCGCTTTATTCAAGTGTTCACTCGGCACGATCTCCGGATGTTGTTCTCTCAGGCTTTCTGCCAATTCAGGGCTGGTTTTCAATGAGATAGAGGGACGTCCTTCCGTCTCACCTACCATAGCAAACATCACATCTGCTACTTTAATCTGATTCACTTGCCACTTCTCATGGTCGCTCTGCTCTGCCCCTGGTTTGGACATGCAGTATTCCAGTAATGCTGAATTATTCATGGGGATATCTCCTGTCATGGGCCGGTACCGTCTCGCGAAACGGCCTCATAAGCTATTTATTCCATAAAGGCTTCATGGAGCAGTTATACATGCTGAACCGCCAGTTTGCGCCTTTGACAACAGATTTACTGTGAGCAATGAATGATCGTTTGGCATGCATCTATCACATCAATTAGTATATTCTTTAATCGATTTACAGCCATCGGCCTTGGACTAAACAAGTAGAAGATGAAGGTAACTCACGGAAAGGCGGCGAAAAAAATAAATAAAAAAAGGCGATATTGCGGTGGCCTGAGGTTAATGACAAAGTGCCCGTAACGGTGAAAACAGGCAGATCGTAAAGACGCCGTAAACCCCTCCCTGGGGGCTCGAGCCGCGCCATCCCTGGCGCGGACGCTTTACTCTTCTACCTGTTCTCACCTTGCAAGATCGAGTCGTTGGGGTTTGCCAGCAGTCTGAGGCGATATTACTATCGCCTTAATTTAAATCATGTGAATAGCAGATCACTGTACCGCAGCAAAAGCCGCCGCAACGCGCTGAACATTACTGTGATTGACGCCCGCCATACACATCCGGCCACTGGCAATCAGATACACACCAAACTCTTCACGCAGGCGATCAACTTGAGCTGCGCTAAAACCGGTGTAACTGAACATACCGCGCTGTTGCAGCAAGTAGTCAAAATTGCGATTTGGCAGTGAGGCTTTCAAAGCTTCTACCAACGTGCTGCGCATTTCAATAATACGCAGGCGCATTTGCTCTACTTCAGCCTGCCATTGCGCCCGTAGTTCGGTGTCATGCAGCACTTTGGAGACCACTTGCGCGCCGAAGTTTGGTGGGCTGGAATAGTTACGGCGAACGGTGGCTTTCAGTTGCCCTAATACACGGCCCGCAACTTCTTCACTCTCACACACCACAGACAAGCCGCCGACCCGCTCGTTATACAAAGAGAAGATTTTAGAGAAAGAGTTACTGATCAAACAGGGTAACTCAGCCGCTGCCATCGCACGGATAGCATAGGCATCTTCGTTCAGCCCGGCGCCAAAACCTTGATAAGCGATATCCAGGAAGGGGATCAGATCCCGGCCTTTCGCCACTTCAATCACTTGATCCCATTGGGCATTAGTGAGATCCGAACCAGTCGGGTTATGACAGCAAGGGTGCAATAACACAATGCTTTTGGCCGGTAACTGCTGGAGTGTGGCCAGCATTTGATCAAACTTCACGCCCAGTTTGTCGTTATCGAAATACGGATAGGTATTTACTGTAAAACCTGCGCCACTAAAGATAGCAACGTGGTTTTCCCAGGTAGGATCACTGACCCAGACCTGTGAATCAGGGAAATAGTGATTCAGGAAATCAGCACCGACTTTCAATGCACCAGAACCGCCCACGGTTTGGATGGTCGCCACTCGCTGCTGCGCCAACATCGGGTGATCTGCACCAAATAAGAGCTGCTGAATAGCCGTGCGATAGGAGTGTAGACCCTCCATCGGCAAATAGACCGGTGCTCCGTGCGGCTGAGCATTCAATTGTTCTTCAGCCGCTTGAACCGCTTGCATCAGTGGGATCTCACCCAGCTCATTGTAATAAAGCCCGATGCTCAAATTCACTTTATGAGCACGGTTATCAGCTTTAAAACTTTCCATTAGCGACAGGATCGGGTCACCTGCGTAGGCGTCAACATTTTGGAACACGGCGCTGCTCTCCTGAATTAAATAATAATTGTTTATACCTTGATTAGGCAGCTTACCTTATTCACCTAAATATTCCATCGCGACGCGGGAGGTCAGCTTAGTAATCAATTCGTAGGCGCTGATACCTGTGCACGCTGCAATTTTTTCAACCGGCAACTCAGGCCCCCACAGCAACACCTCGTCACCCACTTTATCTGTCGCATTTGGCCCGAGATCAACAGAAATCATATCCATTGAAACCCGGCCCACAATGCCAACTTCACGGCCATTCAACCACATCGGGGTGCCAGAAGGGGCGCTACGTGGATAACCGTCGCCATAGCCGATTGCCACCACACCCAGACGGGTATCGCGCTCACTCACCCAAGTGCCGCCATAACCCACAGACTCACCGGCTTTATGCTCACGTACTGCAATCAGGCTGGATTTCAATGCCATTGCAGGTAACAGATCAAAATGGCTGGCATAAGGCTCATCCATCGGCGAAACACCGTACAAGATGATGCCAGGGCGAACCCAATCGCGGTGCGCTTCTGGCCATAGCAAAATACCACCAGATGCCGCGATAGATTGCTTGCCAGGCTTATCAGTGACGAAAGTATCAAAACAGTCCAGTTGCTGGCGGGTGGTATCCACTTGTGGCTCATCCGCGCGGCTAAAATGGCTCATGATATTGACTGGCTGAATAACATTCTTACACGCGCTTAAGCGCTGGTAAAACGCCTCGGCTTGTTCCGGGCGAACGCCCAAACGGTGCATACCGGTATCGAGTTTCATCCAAACATGGATTGGCGCAGAAAGCTCGGCAGCTTCCAACGCTTCCAACTGCTCAATGCTATGTACTGCTGTTTCAATGCAGTTGGCCACCAGAACCGGCAGATCTTCTGCGGCAAAAAAACCTTCCAACAACAAAATCGGCTTCACGATCCCACCGGATCGTAGCATCAGTGCTTCCCCGATCCGCGCTACACCGTAGCAATCTGCGTCCTGCAAAGTATGCGCTGTTTCTAATAACCCGTGGCCATAAGCGTTTGCTTTCACAACAGCAATCAGGCGACTTTGTGGCGCCATGCGCCGTACCTGTTGCAAATTATGTCGCAGAGCGCGGCGGTCGATTACTGCTGTTGCCGCTTTCATTTCTTATCCTTATTTATTGATATTATTCACTACTCATCATCGTATTGCGGGCCTGCGTAGTTATCAAAGCGCGACCATTGACCATTAAACTTCAGTCGAACAGAACCGATCGGGCCGTTACGCTGTTTACCCAAAATAATCTGTGCAATCCCTTTCTCATCACTGTTTTCGTGATACACCTCATCACGATAAATAAACATGATTAGGTCGGCATCCTGCTCAATAGAGCCTGATTCACGTAAGTCGGAGTTGACGGGCCGTTTATCCGCACGTTGCTCCAGGCTACGGTTAAGCTGAGAAAGTGCTACGACCGGCACTTGTAGCTCTTTGGCTAATGCTTTGAGGGAACGCGAAATTTCGGCGATTTCCAGGGTACGGTTATCCGAAAGCGACGGAACCCGCATCAATTGCAGGTAGTCGATCATAATCAGGCTTAACCCACCATGTTCGCGGAAAATACGTCGCGCACGGGAGCGCACTTCTGTCGGAGTCAGGCCGGAGGAGTCATCGATGTACATATTGCGCTTTTCCATCAATATGCCCATGGTGCTCGAAATTCGCGCCCAATCCTCATCATCGAGCTGGCCGGTACGGATACGTGTCTGATCGACATGAGACAATGACGCCAACATACGCATCATGATCTGATCGCCTGGCATCTCCAGACTGAAGATCAATACCGGTTTTTCCTGCATCATCGCGGCGTTTTCGCACAGGTTCATCGCAAAGGTAGTTTTCCCCATCGACGGACGCGCGGCGACAATGATCAAATCTGACTTCTGCAAGCCAGCAGTCTTCTTATCCAAATCGGTAAAACCGGTTGAAACCCCGGTAACGCCATCATGTGGCCGCTGATAAAGCTGCTCGATACGCGCAACAGTGGCTTCGAGGATCTGATCGACACTCTTCGGCCCCTCATCTTTATTGGCGCGGCTTTCGGCAATCTGGAATACCTTCGATTCGGCCAGATCCAGCAGATCTTCACTGCTACGCCCTTGCGGATCATAACCGGCATCGGCAATTTCATTGGCGACCGAGATCATTTCACGTACAACTGCACGTTCGCGAACGATGTCAGCATAAGCGCCGATGTTTGCTGCACTTGGCGTATTTTTTGATAACTCTGCCAGATAGGCGAAACCGCCTACCGACTCCAAATCACCCTTTTGCTCCAGTGACTCAGAAAGTGTGATCAAATCAATCGGCTTGCTGTTTTCCAGCAAGCGCTGCATTTCAGTAAAGATTCGGCGATGCGGGCGGCTGAAAAAGTCATTGCTGGCTACGCGCTCTGATACGTTATCCCAGCGCTCGTTATCCAGCATCAAACCGCCCAACACGGACTGCTCTGCCTCCAGCGAATGAGGCGGGAGTTTCAGCCCTTCCATCTGGCGGTCGCGCGGTTCTGCCATATTGTTGGTTGGTTTTTTTGCTGCCATAAAAAGTGTTATTTACCTCTATTATTGCGATAGGACAATGGTTGCGATAGGAAAATAGTGCCGCTTAGTATACGCGATGATACCCGAAGGGTAATTATGAATTCCCTATTACTTATCGGTATTAGCAAGATGTTGGCTCCTCGTGTAGAACCCTGTAGGGTAAAAATACATCTATCGCAAAGGAGCTAACATGGCAAAGCATATTCAATTTAGCACCACGGGCGGGCCGGAAGTGTTGCAATACCTCGATTTCACGCCAACAGACCCCGCTACACATGAAGTTCAGGTAGAAAACAAAGCTATCGGTATTAATTATATTGATACCTATGTGCGCAGCGGCCTTTACGCACCACCACACTTCCCCAGTGGGCTGGGAACAGAAGCTGCCGGGGTCGTGATAAAAGTGGGTTCGGCAGTTAACTCGCTAAAAGTGGGTGACCGGGTGGTTTATGCTCAATCAACTCTCGGCGCATACAGTGAAGTGCATAATGTTGCTGCGGAGAAAGTTGCCCTACTCCCAGAGCAAATCTCTTTTGAACAAGCCGCCGCTTCATTCCTTAAGGGGCTGACAGTTCAGTATTTATTGCGCCAAACTTATGAAATAAAACCCGGTCAAGTATTCTTATTCCATGCGGCGGCGGGTGGTGTCGGGTTGATTGCCTGCCAATGGGCAAAAGCGCTGGGGGCCAGGCTAATTGGTACCGTCGGTTCTGATGAAAAAGCCGAATTGGCTAAAGCCAACGGGGCTTGGGCGACCATCAACTACCGCACAGAAAATATCGCCGAACGCGTGGCTGAACTGACGAATGGCGAAAAAGTGGATGTGGTTTATGACTCGGTGGGCAAAAGCACCTGGCTGGACTCACTTAATAGCCTTAAACGCAGAGGCTTAATGGTCAGCTTTGGTAATGCTTCTGGCCCGGTGACAGGGGTAGATCTTGCTATACTCAACCAAAAAGGCGCGCTGTATGTGACTCGCCCATCTCTTAATGTTTATGTCACTAATCGACAAGAACTGGAAAGCGCCAGCCACGAACTGTTCTCACTGATTATCAGTGGTGCAATTAATGTTGATGTAGCCAAAGCTCAGCAATTCCCGCTCAGCGATGCCCGCCGTGCCCATGAAATATTAGAAAGTCGTCAGACAACCGGCTCCAGCCTATTAATTCCGTAATTAAAGACTTTCACCAATAATGGATAGTTAAATATTACTATCCATTATTTACAATTATAATTTATTAAAAAAGTTATTTCCTATTACTTTCAAGCTACTGCCTAATATATCCTGATTGCCCTCGCACTATTAACTATATATCCTCACAACGTCATATCCAGACATCCTAAATCCATTACATATACTGAGGTTTAAATAATGACTAACACTGAACAAAACAGAAATATAGATAAATTATTAAGCTATATTTATTGTGATAATAAAATTAACAACGTGGAGTTCCAGATGTTACGCGACTACGCGGATGAAAAATTTGATGAACTGTTAAATAATTATGGTGAAAATAATAATTTATCTGCTTTCCAGAAATCAATGGATGTCACAGTTCAATTAATGCAACAGAGTTTTTTTGATATCAAAGCGAAATGTAAAAGTGATGAGGAAAAGCAATTAGCAAAAGAAGCCTTTGATGCACAAATTTCTTATATCATTGCCAACTATGATCGGTTCTTTTCTAACCTTTAATATTGTTCTTTAACTTATTGCTCATCCGAGGCTCTTCTCGTCAAGCTTCACATCGAAAGTAATAACCAGGGCCTCTAACTACCAGAAGCCCTGGTTACACTGTTTTCTTTAATGCAAGTGTAGGGGTACTACAGGGTAGACTGCCAGAACTGCGTGCCGTTTATACAGCTATTGTTAGTTCTGTCAGGGATGAAAATGTGATACCAAAAACGTATCGGGTAGCATCCTAGCAAGCTCGTTTGAGAAAAAAAACGTTTTCCCCCAGATTCATCCTACTAATCTTTCAGGCTGTGATCGCTGCCGCAAGAAAGCGAAATTTTAGTAACGCCTTACAGTAGGTTTTTGCATCGAACGCCATATCCAGACCACTACAACGGCCAGAATCAACCATGGCAGCAATTTAATCATCATCACAAATAAACCACCTAACATCATAAAAGCTGCCGCGACCACTAAAGCTGCAAATATGCCCAACAAGGAGATGCCGGTCGCCATCAACATGATGAAAAAACCAATAACAAAAAGAATTTCGAACATGGCTAGCTCCTTAATAATTGTATATCCCCCACCGCAATATCATTCTATAAATGATATTGCCTGAGGTTTTATCAAGAGTATTACAAGAAACGTGCCAATTTAAAAAAGACAGATAACCGATTGAATTTATTTGTTTTAAATAAAAATAAGCCTGCCAGAGAAATAGGCAGGCATGGTCAATTTCACTAACTTATAGTCACTTTTCTTACGAACTGTGCTGTGGGCGAGCCACCAAAGCCAGTGCCTGTTCTACCACGGAAACATCAGCGCCAGGCTTATGTGCATTTTCGCTCAGATGACGACGCCACTGGCGCGCACCGGGGATTCCTTGGAAAATACCCAGAATATGACGAGTGATATGGCCCAAATAAGCGCCACGCGACAATTCCTGTTCAATATAAGGAAAGAGCGCTTCAACAGCTTTAACACTGTCAACCACCGGCGCATTAGGATCAAATAATTCACGATCTACTTGCGTCAATATACTGGGGTTTTGGTAAGCTTCGCGCCCCATCATCACCCCATCAACATGTTTAAGATGTTCTTTAGCTTCAGCCAGTGTTTTCACGCCACCGTTAATGGCGATGGTCAGTGCAGGGAAATCACGTTTAAGCTGATAAACCCGCTCATAATCCAGTGGCGGTACTTCACGGTTCTCTTTCGGACTCAATCCTGAGAGCCAGGCTTTACGGGCATGGATGGTGAAAATATCGCACTCCCCACGCTCCGCGACAGTTTGCACGAATTCGCACAGAAACTCATAGCTATCCAGCTCATCAATCCCAATACGCGTTTTCACCGTAACTGGAATAGAAACCACATCACGCATGGCTTTTATGCAATCAGCGACCAAATTGGACTCCGCCATCAGGCAAGCGCCAAAACGACCATTTTGTACCCGGTCAGATGGGCAACCCACATTCAGGTTTATTTCATTATACCCACGCTGCTCGGCTAATTTTGCACAATGGGCTAATGCCTGCGGATCACTACCACCCAATTGTAATGCAACCGGATGATCTTGCTCGCTATAAGCCAGATAGTCGGCTTTCCCATGGATAATGGCGCCGGTGGTAACCATTTCGGTATAAAGCAAAGCCTGCTTGGTCAACAAACGATGAAAATAGCGGCAATGGCGATCTGTCCAGTCGAGCATCGGCGCGACGGAAAACCGCTGTAGGGGGTAATGTGGCAATATGGCTGGCTCATCTGTTTTCATGGCCAAATCTACTGAAGTATTTTCTTGATACATTCGCTGAATTTATTCTTGATTGACCCCGCTACAGCCCATAAATGGGGTAAAGGCTGGACGAGAGTGACGGAAAACGGCTCTTATGATAGCACAAAATGTACCCGGAAATCTGGAAGACCTTTCTATCATTGACTGCAAAAAAGATCCTCCAGTGCCGCATGCTGTTTATCAATTTGAATTTATCTTGGTTTGCCTAAAAGGGATTGGCCCCAAGACCAATTTAGCCCCAGCATTAGAAAGATGATTCCCTTGATTATACAACCCACCATTTTTATTGATAATCATGCAGTTATGCCCTTCACATAAACTATCAACAGGTCTAATAATAATTAAGTTAGGATTAGGTTTAATATAGTTATCCAATTCTTCACTTAATGATATTGCAGCGTTATATCCTTTTGTACTTTTATCATAAACTTTCCCGACGTTACCATTACTGATATCGAGTAGTCTGAAGTAATCTCTTTTCACATCCGTCCGCACCGAAGGAATGGGATAAACTAAAACAACGCGGTGCCCCATGGAAAGAAGTATATTAATGTTACCGGCTAAAGACTGCCATACCAATTGGTTAGGCGCAATTTTCTCTGATGTTATATTTTGACCTGAAGCACCCTCAACAAGTTTGGTATCTTTAAATTGAGCATAATTAGCTGCAATGAGAAATGTCTTTTTATCTGTGAATGCTTTAATTACTTCCCAGCGCCGGCGATTGATTTCTGGACACTCTGGCGCAGTTCCAAACCATAACTTGTCTGATACAAAAGAACATTGTTCATATGTTAGAGATATAATACCCTTACCTTGTCTGGCTAGTTCTGTTTGTAGAGCATATTCAAAAGACCCCGCATAGCTATCACCAATAACTACCCAACTTTGATCACCAAATCGACATGCATCCAGAGGATCTCTATTTCCACATGACGACTCCATATTACCTGAAAGGTAATTTCTCCCTTTGGTATCACTGTCTAATCGTCTAAATTCCGGCACTTTAAATTCTTGATACATTTTTTTTGCGACAGGAGATAAACGTTCTCCCGTTGAATCAGCAAAGCCATTCTTAATAATGGTCACACCAGCAAAGATAACCAAAATGAGTACTGACACCAACATTACAACCCGTTTCCATAGTACAAGTTGTTTTTTTCTAAATGGCTTCTCGATTAAATAAAATGAAATAACAGCAAGAATTACTGTAAAGACAGTTAACATTAAAGATGTTTTATTATCTATACTACCAATTTTTACTCTATAAAAAACAAATAGCGGCTGATGCCAAAGATAAATAGAATAAGATATAGCACCAATAAAAATTATAGGTTTGACTGATAATAGAGATGTTGCAATATCATCCTGTCGAGAAAAATAGATAATAATGCATGTACCCAATATTGGAATAGCCGTAATAAAAGAAGGATGTAAAATTTTATCATCAACAAACAGAATTGAACTTAAAATAATGAGTAAACCAATGGAAGGCATTATTTTGAAGTAATAGCTTTTTACATTAAACTGTTCCTCCATTAAAAGAATGGCTACGATACTCCCAGCCAGCAGTTCCCACATTCTGGTGGGTAGTAAATAAAAAGAAAAGTTAGGCTGCCAAAATGATAGCAACTGAGCTAATAATAATGACAACGCCAATAAAGATGCAATAAACTGCCATTTATTGTGTCTGAAGTATTTGAATGCAAGAATACATAAGAATGGAAATATTAAATAAAACTGCCATTCAACCGAAAGACTCCATGTATGTAATAATGGCTTATATTCACTTGAGTCAGAGACATAAGTATCTTCATCAAAAAAATAAAAGTTTGATACGAAAAATAGCGCGGACAATAGCGTTTTTGCATAAACCACCAAACTATCTGGCAATAAAAATCTTTAAGCAAAAAAAGAAGTGACAATAAGTATAAAAATTAATGCTGGTAATATT
>NZ_CACVAD010000005.1 GCF_902726545.1 Yersinia artesiana
ATGTTATTACTGCGTATTATAATTCCCGGTATTGGTTAATTAAAATTAATACCGCTTTCAGTAAAGTTAAGTGATTAATGACTGTTGTTTTTTAACTATTAATCTACAGTAATATAATGGAGTTTTATATGAGTGAATTATTAGCATCAATTAAGTCATCAATTAAACCATCAATATCTAATCATATGCCTGCTATGCCGCTTAGTCGAGGTTTTGAGCGATTACAACCTATAACACGGAGTTATATAAAAAATGACTGGAAGGTAAAAGATAAGACTGCATATAAAGGAAAAGAAATAGTAAGGTCTGTTTTAACAGAAAGGAAAGTTATTAATAATATTGAAACAGTTAAAATTAAAACGTTTGACTCTGCTACTAATAAGATGAATCACATGACTGAAGTATCTGACTTTAATAATAATGTGAAGACAGTTACTGTGGTGCAATATGACTATGATGCTGTTAATAAAAAAACCAGACAGGCTAATAGATTTGAGAAAACACAAGAGATTAAACCTCAAGAAATGAGAGAACACAAAAATATTAATGATAAATTAATACAGAAACACCAAGTTCTCGAGTCAAAAATATCTGACCAAGGTTTTAAATTAAACAGTTCCCCACCAGATGCAAGCACACCTGTTCCTGCGGAAACCAGGGTGAAGAAGGAGTTATTAGACAGTAAGCCTAACAAGAAGTATGAACTTATTGATGGCGATCGTTTTTTAGTGACTAAAGACGGGCCTGTTGTTGATAACGGTAGTCGGGTTCAGGAGACACGAAGAGATAATAGTAGATTTATAGCTGACATTACCAGTAAATATCAGAATGGGAATATTACCTTGAAAACTGTAAGAGTACGAGAGGTTGACCCTGACACCAAAAAACATTCTGAGACTGGAAAATATGAAACTCAATATATCTACGACTCTAGCAATAAGTTAGACCACACCTTTACTAAAAGTAAATTTTATGGCCCAGATAAAAAGCAAATTGGTCTTCGAGAGCAACGGGTTAAAAACGGGGAAATAATTTATGATGGTATATTGAGATATCACTCCGATGGGAGTAGTAGCTTTCTATTTCTTAATGGCGATGGTAACTATGAATATACTAATTGGGGTGCTGGTAAAGAGATCGGCCAACCATCATTGCGGCAGAGTTGGAGGGTTAGCAAGACGGGGCTCCCAATATCACCGCTTAACACTGATACCATTAACCAAAAAGCAACTCCGACTGCTGAGTATCCAGGCCAATTGGCAGATGCAATAAACAGTTTCCCTTCAAAAGAGATCAACCCTGCTCCTACGGATAAGATTATCAGTAGCCAAATATCCGAACGACTTAGGAACATTGTTCCCGATAGGAGATACCCTGTTTAGTTCTTCATCGAACTACAATAACCCCCAAAACGCTTCAATTAACGGCTCACTGAGCCGTTTTTTCTGCACGCAAACGCCCAGCTCAAATGGCTCGACCAGCGAAACATCATCCAACAGGGAAATACGATTGCGTACCGGTTCCGGGCTGTTATCTACCACCACTGATGGAATAAGTGCCACGCCACACCCCAGAGCCACCATCGATACAATAGCCTCATGACCGGAAACCGTGGCGTAAATTAACGGGTTAGTGATGCGTTGGCGACGGAACCACAAATCAATGCGTTTTCTCGACGGGCCGTGTTCCGGCAAAATAAACGGAATCGTGGCCCAATCCGGCTGGTCAACTGATACCTGCGACCGCACGGCACATGGTAGCGCCGGAGCAATTAACACCAACGGGATCTCGCCGATTTGGGTAAAAGCCACGCTGGTGGGTAACACTTCAGGGCGACCCGCAATCCCCAGATCCGCTTCATTTGATTGCACTTTATCTACTGCATCGGCGGCATCACCGGTGGTGAGTTTAATTTCAACCAGTGGGTGACGTGCACGAAAGCGATCCAGAATTGGCGGCAAATGGCTGTAGGCGGCGGTCACCGAACAAAATAGCCGTAACTCACCGCTGAGGGATGGCCCATGCTGGCCTAATGCATGGCGTAATTGTTGATATTGCAGCAAAGTTTGCTGAGCAAAGGCTTTCAACTGAGTGCCGGCATCCGTCAACTGTACTGTGCGGTTATCGCGTAAAAACAGCGGTTGGCCGATGGTTTCTTCCAGGCGCTGAATTTGACGCGACAGGGTAGATGGGCTGACATGCATCGCTTTGGCGCTGCGGCCAAAATGGCGGCTTTCAGCCAAATGTAGAAATAATTTCAGGTCGCGTAAATCCATCACAGAGTGCCTCTGGAGTGAGAAGATGCAGTGTATTGTACGAAAAATAGCCCACATTGCAGAATCTGCAATATCACATTGTTAATATATCAATTTCAGCAATGAGTTTCCTGTCATATAGTGAGTTCAAGACAATCCCCGACACAGACAGGGGATGTGAAAAACAGTATCAGCACACAAACATCACATTCGTTTGCAGTCACTAAAAAAATAGCTGCACCCACAAAACAGAACCCGAACGGAGCAATAACATGGCTAACTATTTCAACACATTGAACCTGCGTCAGCAGTTGGCGCAATTAGGTAAGTGTCGCTTTATGGCACGAGATGAATTCGCCGATGAAGCAGGCTACCTGAAAGGTAAAAAAGTGGTGATTGTCGGCTGTGGCGCACAAGGCCTAAACCAGGGTTTGAACATGCGCGATTCCGGCCTGGATGTAGCTTACGCCCTGCGTAAAGAAGCTATTGCCGAGAAGCGTGCCTCATGGCGTAAAGCGACCGAAAATGGTTTCAAAGTAGGCACTTACGAAGAACTGATCCCACAGGCTGATTTGGTTGTTAACCTGACGCCAGACAAACAGCATTCCGCAGTGGTTCAGGCGGTTCAGCCACTGATGAAAGATGGCGCAGCGCTGGGTTACTCTCACGGTTTCAATATCGTAGAAGTGGGTGAGCAAGTGCGTAAAGACATCACTGTAGTGATGGTTGCGCCAAAATGCCCTGGTACAGAAGTCCGTGAAGAATACAAACGTGGTTTTGGTGTGCCGACATTGATCGCGGTTCACCCGGAAAACGATCCTAAAGGCGAAGGCATGGCGATTGCCAAGGCTTGGGCGGCAGCCACCGGCGGTCACCGTGCTGGTGTGTTGGAATCCTCATTTGTTGCTGAAGTTAAATCAGACCTGATGGGCGAGCAAACTATCCTGTGTGGTATGTTGCAGGCCGGTTCACTGTTATGCTTCGACAAGCTGGTTTCTGAAGGTACTGACGCTGCTTATGCTGAGAAACTGATTCAATTCGGTTGGGAAACTATCACCGAAGCGCTGAAACAAGGCGGGATTACGCTGATGATGGACCGTTTGTCCAATCCGGCTAAACTGCGTGCTTATGCGTTGTCTGAGCAACTGAAAGAGATCATGGCCCCACTGTTCCAGAAACATATGGATGACATTATCTCTGGTGAATTCTCCAGCGGGATGATGGCTGATTGGGCCAATGACGATAAGAAATTGCTGAACTGGCGTGAAGAGACCGGCAAAACTGCATTTGAGAACGCGCCACAGTTTGAAGGCAAAATCTCTGAGCAAGAATATTTCGACCACGGCGTGTTGATGATTGCCATGGTGAAAGCCGGTGTTGAGTTGGCATTCGAAACTATGGTTGATTCGGGCATCATTGAAGAATCGGCTTATTACGAATCTCTGCATGAATTGCCACTGATTGCCAACACCATTGCGCGTAAACGTTTATATGAAATGAACGTAGTTATCTCTGACACCGCAGAATACGGTAACTATCTGTTTGCTAATGCAGCCGTGCCATTGCTGAAAGCCAAGTTTATGGATTCCCTGCAAGCGGGTGATTTAGGTAAAAGTGTTGCCGGAACTGCGGTAGACAATGCCCAACTGCGCGATGTAAACGAAGCTATTCGTAATCATCCAATTGAAGCTGTAGGCCATAAGCTGCGTGGCTATATGACCGATATGAAACGTATCGCAGTTGCCGGCTAATAATCGACTATAGTGTGTTACCTGATATTAAGGCCTCCCAGCAACGGGGGGCTTTTTTATTTCAGATTAACTGCATTTCGATAAGGGAAATATTTCGTAAATTGATGCTATCACGGCCCGATAAAACTCTTGTAATGTGTTAATCGTGGTTAAATACCTCACCAATAATGTCTGCCTTTTTAATTTCTGAATCACAAAACTATTTCGTTGATAATAAAAAGGCCTCGCTAATCAGTGAGGCCTTTTTATTTTATGAAATTACTGTGGCTGATGACAATTACATCATAAGAAGGATTTTAAATATAAAAAGGAGAAAAGCGATGAGTGATATTCAAACTATTCTGGCCCGATGGGTGTTTTGGCCAGAGAGCATTCCCATCTTGATTATCCGCATATTGCCAATGGATTTAAGGGCTTGGTGGCAGGAAGTTCAGTAGTTTTGATAGATTCAGGGAAGCGTTTTGGCGGGCAGTGGCGAATGATCCAATTTTATCAAAATAGTTTAAATCGGGTAATTTAGGGAATATTAAGAATGGGAAGGCCCCATCATCTAGAAAAAGTGAGCGAGTAGGTGGTCGGGTAAAATATGAATTTCATCATGTGAAGCCTATCAGCAAAGATGGGGCCATTTATGACATTGACAATATTAGAGTATTAACGCCTAAAAGGCATATAGAAACTCATAAAGAGGTGAAATAAGATGGAAGGAAAAACTATATCTGACTACACGGAGTCTGAATTTTTAGAATTAGTAAGGAAACTCTTTAATGTGGAAGATGCATCTGAAGAAGAAGATATTCAAAACCTTCTTGAATTTGAGCGACTATGTGAACATCCAGATGGTACTGATATAATTTTTTACCCTAACTCTAATCAGGAGAATACTCCTGAACGGCTTGTTAAAGAAATAAATCATATCGCGAGTAATCATATAGACCGTCTCTTTGGGCGGTCTATATTGATAAGTTTTTTATTTCAGCTCGCGACTAAAAGGCTTACGGTTACCTAAATCATCAATTAAAACAAAATTGACCGTTTTACTATCTGCTGTTGGGACGCGATTGAGGGGAAAGTCGAGCTTGGAAAAAGGGGCGACCATATCTGGTAACCCTTCGGCCAGCCCCAATGTTAAAGAAGCGAGTGATGCATAATAAGGTGTTGGATTATCAACCCTAACCGAGGTGGTATTACCGTTGCGTTCTAAGGCAAAAGTTAATGCCTTGCCGACTGTATCCGCCGGTGCGGGTAAGTTTTTCGGGCGATAAAAGACTTTATATTGCATGCGCAAAGCCAGTGTAACGGAAGACTCATCATCAACTTTAGGTGTGGCTTTAGGCGGAATTTCGTAAACATTGAGCCAAAATGCAGATTCTCTATCCAGCGGCAATTTACTGGCACCGGATAAAATCAAACGCAGGCTGCGTTGAGCTTGTGGTTGTAATCGAAACAATGGTGGCAGCACTAATACCGGGGAAATCGCTTTCTCCGGCGTTGCCATCAAATCGCCATCATCCACCCACACCTGCACTGCCACCGGGTAGTCATTACTATTGACCAGTTGCAGTGACTCTTCTGTGCTACCCTCACTGAAAATAATACGCGTTTTTTCTGCCACGACACTTGCCATCGCCGGCACACTACAGGCCATAAGAAGTGATAACAGCAAGCCATTGAAAGTGCGTTTGAAACGCATATTATTGAACACGGATAACCACTTGCGCATGTGCATTCACTGCTCCTGCCGTCACAGTTTGCCCGCTGATTTTGCTTAACTCAGCCCGAAAGTTCTCAGTGTAACTATTACCTCCGCTCACCGTGCCGGTTATTTCTTGTGCGCCCTGGAAGATGCCATACCAGCCGCCGTTATTACCGGTTTGGGTCACATTCTTTGAGAGTAGATATATCGGATTATTATTGCGGTAGATACGGATCCCCACGCCATTCGCCATTCCGGCGGCGCCATAATTATCTGATACTAAATGGCTAATGCCACCGCTACCATTCATTAAGCCCAAAGCCTGTGCCTTAGCGGCGTTTGCCGCGGGCACCAGAAAGCCCATTGCCACTGCACCAGCATTAACGCCGGAGGTAATACCGGTCTGGCACTGGAAATCGACACTGAACTCCGCTGAGCTACTACTGCCACTGTTCAGTTCTGCCACAGAAATTCTGGGTAATATCACCGTTGGGGTAAAATTGGTGACTGCGCAAATGGTGGTACGGCGGAAAGTCACATAATTGTACAACCCAATTGAGGCAGGCCAGGTCGAATACCAACCGGGCCAGTTTGATACCGAGTCGGTTCCTTCAACAGGGCCGCTAATGCCCGGCCCTTTAAAGGCGATATAGGCATTGGGCTGAGTATAGGCATAGGTATAAGATGCTGCGTTGTTGGTACCGGAGCGGGCATAATCAATACGAAATAGTTCAGTATACAGATTACTGAAATTCTTAGCTTTGACCAAAATACGACCAGTGCTGTCAGTATCTAATCCGGTTAAACGGCGTCCTTTCCATAAACGTGAGTAATACTCGCCGGTGGACAGGTTGGTTAGTCTGATAACCACATTGCGGACATAAGTTGCAAAGCCGGAGGGAACATTGCCAGCAATCGCACCATCTTCATTTTTGCCGCCATAGTCATTATCCCCGTTAGTGGCATACATTTCAAAGAGTTGGTCAACATCGGCCGCTGCACAGCGGAATAGCACCCGCTCAGGGTCATAGCCGGTATTCAGGGCAAAAGTGGTAAAGTCGGATGTCGCTGCGGCTAATAATGTTCCGTCAGGTTGGAAATTGGCTGCGGTGCTGAGGTCAATAACACCCGGCAAGCCGAGTGACCCATTATTGTTATCCAGAGAACCAGACCACGCGCTGGCCGTACCATCGCCCGCACTTAGCTGACTTTGCGCGGTAATTCGGGTACAAGCTGACCATGCTGAGGTACTAAATAACCCGATCAACAGCATCGCCCCCGCCACAATATATGGACGACGGGAATAAACAGGCATTGTTGGCCGCGAGACTTCGCAAGATATTAACTGCTCTGTTGGTCTTAACATTATTTTTCTCATAATGGTTAACGGCGGCAACTGCCTGTTATATGGATAATATCTTGCTCAGTATCCTGGCTGGCAAAATCATAAGGTAATTCACATTGCTCGTTGCTATTTTCACCCCAGCGAACATAAAGCGAATTTTTTTTATCTTTCACGCGAGCATAGATTTGATTGCCCTGACCCACCATACCGACCAGTTCATTTTTATTGTTATAAACATCTGCGCCCAGTGGTAATCCCTCTCCGCTAGCTGCTTGGGTTTGAATTAATACCGCATAGCCAGTCAATGTTTCGAATTTCACTCTCACTGCGGCCCCAGCATAAGGAACAACACGACCTTGATTTTCTTTCAACTCGGTATTGCGATTAATGCCTTTGGTGTCTAAACCGACCGTATTGTAATTATAAGGTGTTAATGAAGGCACCAGCGCAAAACCGTTATTATCAATCCTGGCACCTTGTGCATTTCGTACTGTCGCGCCCTGAGCACCATCGGCTTCAATTAAACCGAAAGTATCGCCCAAATAAGGCCCCAGAGTGACCCCCTTACTGTGTATTACAGCGGCCCCGCGAGCACCTGCGCCATATTGGGTATAGTTATTACCGCGAGAATAACTACCATTGACAGTGGCATTAGGGAATTGCTTTTGCACATTCGCGCCCCAACTATTTGAGCTACCACTGATATTACTATCGTCATAACCCGCATTGACTGAATAATTTAAAGTATTACGTTCACCGGCGGTGCCTGATAACGACGTCTGATAGTTATTGCCGCTTTTCGGATTCCGGTTAGCAGACATGGATAAATATTGATTCCCGCCGCCAATATTCAGTGGAATAGACACCGTTAACGACGCGATATTTTCGGTATCGCCATAGCGCGCTGTTGTCATTGTTTCATCAGTATCATCTCCCTCCCAGCCAAATTGGGTGGAGGTATAAACAGTGCGCTGGCGACTGATTGCCACGTTGTAGCTGATATCCCGATAACTATTTGAATAATTTAGCTGTAACTGTGTATCTCGCTGTGTATCGTTATAATAATCACTGGTCGATGCTGAGGCCGAAAGTTGTCCATAACCACCCAGAGTTTGGTTGATTGTGGTGGTAAATTGGCTACGCTGTTTATAAGTCGATGAATCCCAGGTTCCGCCATTCTTTTCTACTGAACGCACACCAAATACATCATTTAAATCACGATACCCTTTAGTCGAATAGCGATATCCGGCCAGTGAGAATGAGGTGCCGGTTTCATTAAATGTTTGGCTATAGGTGGCCTGCATCCGCCAACCATCTTGAGTTTGATTATCTTCAACTTTGGCATGGGAATAGGTGGTATTAAGACCAAACGCACCGATCGGCGTACCTAAAACGCCCCCAACAAGTAATGCCGTATAGTCTTGTGCTAAACGTATACCACTGTTGGCAGTTAACTGATTGGTGAGGCCACGCTCATAAGTAAAATCAGTGAAATAGCTGTCAATATTGGTGAAATCACGAGATTCCCCAACGACGGCATTATATCGGCTCACGCCCGGACGCATTGAATCTGGCACCGCACTAAATGGAACCGTAAATGTTGAACGGCTGCCATTGGCCTCTATAACTTCAACATTAAGATCGCCCTGACTGGTGGTGCTGTATAAATCGTTAATAACAAATGGGCCGGGGGCGACGTTGGTTTCATAAATTTCACGTCCGTTCTGGCTAATAATTACTCGTGCGTTGCTGGTGGCAACACCACGCACTTCAGGCGCAAAACCACGCATTGATTCTGGCCACATACGTTGGTCTGTCGCCATTTTTACGCCGCGAAATGACATGGTGCCGAATAATGTACTGTCGGTGAAGGTTTCACCCAGCGTTAATTCGCTGTCTAGTTGTGAAATAGGACGCTGCACATAAGTGCGAATATTATTCCATTGGGTATCGCTATAACTATCGTTGCTGGAATAACTCACGTTTGATTGCTGGCGTAATTGCCATAACCCTAAATTGAGGCCACTTTTTAGGCCAACAAAGCCGTAGTCAGAAGTACTGTTTTGCTGGGATTGTGTATCACTACGATAAAAGTTTGCGCTGTAGTTAACGAATGCGAGTTTTTCACCTTCCTGCCATTCACTGCGCTCAATATAACCCCGAGGACGTTTTTGTAATAATGCCTGGGGAATAGAAAGCTCCAGGCGCAATTTGGCCTGATCAAAATGAAAAGACGCGCCTTTTACTCGCTCCGCCAACGGCATACATTGCTCCGTTGACGAGGTAGTATTATCAGCTGAATCTGAGGGGGCTGATTCGAGCTGTGCAGCATTAGGTTCTGTAGGCGTAGTGTTATTTTTGTTGGCTAACTCAATACCAGCAGCAGTTAAGAACTCATCACTCAGGCAGGGATAAACCTCCGGTGAATCGGCATTTTTAATAAATTTAATTGTGGTGCGTTTGTATAATTTGTTATTAATCAGAACATCTACAGCATCAAAATTTCCGGGCGTGACAGAATCCTCTTTATTCAGTTGATTCAACCCGGAGGCAAATTTTGTTCCTAAAAAGAGGGACTCATCAAATTCAAGATCCTGCGATTCTTCCTGAGCGAAAACAGTATCTACAGGTAAAACTAAAGTCATACACAGTGTTAATGCTTTTTTACGGCCAGAGAACTTCTTTTTCAGAACCACTTGTGCAAGCCCCATAAATATACCTTCGCCGGAAAGCCATTACTGAATTTTATAGCTACCGCTATCTTGCCCACCAAAATCATTAACTAACAGAAAGTTAACAATAGCATTTGCAGGTACGGATGAATTTGGAATAACCCATTGAATTTGAGACATTGGTGGGATCATCTCTGATTTCATTTTGAGTTTTTTTCCACTCCCAATGATTTCACCACTGGCAATGGTGGCATAGAACCCCGTTGGGTTTTTACCTGTTACAACAACATCTTTGCCTTGCTGACTTACATTAAAAGTCAGTGCGCCAGAAACCTGGTCAACCCGACCCGCAATATTTTCTGGACGATAAAAGACTTTAATACGATTACGCATCAAAACGAGCATTTTATTATTTTTTTCTGCTTTATTAACGGGGGGAACCTGTAAAAAATTAAGGTAGAACACCGACTCTCTATCCGTTGGCAAACCACTACCGGTATATTTTAACCGTAATGTTTGGCCCGCATTCGCTTCAATACGGAAGAAAGGAGGAGTAACAATAAAGGGTGCTTTACCTGTTTCCGGTGTTGACTGAGCATCACCACTGTCTAACCAAACCTGAACCGCATTAGGAAAATTATCTTTATTTGTTAATTGGACGCTATGCTCTTTTTCACCTGCCGAATATACAATGCGGCTGCCGCTCATTACTACGCTGGCATTGGCAAAAGATATACCCATAAGAATTAATAAAGTAACAAGCAGGAAACGGTAGCTATTTATATTAAGCATGATGGGTATATCCTCTGAAGGGAACTGGCAGAAATAGTTATATCTCTCGTACTTGAAGCTATAGGGGGTGGTGTATTCACCACCGACCTACAACCTCAATTACTTTGAGTATACTCTATACTACGATACTGATATTACAGGTAAGAAACTGCATATTGTACAGAAGCGATCACAGAACCAGGGCCTGCTTGACCGGTTGCGAAATACTGAACCGCAAAATCATGCTCTGCTGATGTATCGCCAGCTTTCAATACGATGCCATCTTGTGCTACACCACTATTCAGATCGATACCGGTTGTTGTGGTTGCATCTTTCAGTAATTGCAGTTCAACATTTGCTGCTGTACCGGTATTCTTTAAGTTGCCAGCAGTTGTTACCTGGTTACCAACGAAAACAGTTTTTATATCAATATCAGAAGCACCAGTTGCGCAACCTGAGACACCCAGAGTAAAGGTTGTTTTGCCTGCAGTTTTACCTGAAGCATTTAAATCGCCACTTGAAACGGTTGGCAATAATACCATTGGGTTTGCATCAAGGCCGTTAACGGTAACAGAACAAGTCTGAGCGGTGACTTCCCCTTGGAAAGTAATTGTATTATTGCTTGCTGCCATTGCTACGGTTGTAGATGCTGCGAATAATGCCATAGCCAAAGTAATCTTATTCATTTAAAACTCCAATATAATAATTAGAAATTAGCTAAATTCTCGTTCACGTTTAAATACGGAGGAGTAATTAACTTAATAAATATGAAGTGGGT
The DNA here is from genome assembly GCF_902726545.1 of Yersinia artesiana. Lineage (GTDB taxonomy): Bacteria > Pseudomonadota > Gammaproteobacteria > Enterobacterales > Enterobacteriaceae > Yersinia > Yersinia artesiana. Next base: position 11,269 of record NZ_CACVAD010000005.1, read on the forward strand.
TAATGACTATATGTGCGAATGTTATTCGGTTATACTCGTCAGCTTTCCACATGTTCTTTCATTAAAGTAAGGAGGTGGTCGTTATTTCGTTCACGTCCGTTACTTGATGAGGAGATAATATAGAAAGTAACTTTTACTGCACATAGGACAAACAAACCAATGTTTGTGGGAAAGTTCCTACTGGGTATCTAATTTAAATGAAATCAATGTAACTCATTGTATTTAAATATATTTTATTTTCTATAAAAGTAAGCTAATGAGATCTTTCTTGTTGTTTTTATTGAAAAACTAATTTTTCCCCTGTTCGGGTGCATTGCAGTAGGGTTTGTTAATGTTATTTAATGTGTGATTTGTAAAGTTAAGTTGGTATTTTGTATAGATGTAACTAACGATAGATTGAGGACTCAAAATATTAATTGGGATTTTCTGAAAATTGATTATTTTTCAAGATACATTGCATTAACGATAAATTGGATAATAGAGAGGGAGTATTTTGCGCCGCCAGTGAGGTGGCGCATGAAGAACTTAATTACGGTATAACACTTTAATAATGTGGTAACCGAATTGAGTTTTTACCGGGCCATAAGGTTGCAGTAGTTCGCAGCTGAATACGGCTTTATCGAATGCCGGAACCATATCCCCTTTATTAAACTCACCCAGATCGCCGCCATTACGTTTTGACGGGCAGTTAGAGAACTTTTTCGCTAACTCTTGGAAATTTGCGCCGTTATTCAACTGCGCCAGAATATCGTTTGCCTGCTTTTCATCATCAACCAGGATGTGCAGTGCAGAAGCTTTGTTTGCCATAGTAACAATCACCACCAATTTATTGGGTAGGGTTATTTGAACGAAGATTATCTTCAAGGGAGCCTTGAAGCGCGCCAGTGTAACGTATTTTGGTCGTGATGGGGCCACGCGGGTCAACGTTTTACAAATCAAAAGGTGCCTGCGGGTTTTTTGTCATCAGTCGCTTTCTGCTACAATCCTGTTCCCCCGTCTACCTACTGAGCTTTCGAGTGTTATGCGATTAAATCCCAGCCAACAACAAGCCGTCGAATTTGTCACCGGACCCTGCCTGGTGTTGGCCGGTGCGGGTTCGGGCAAAACCCGCGTCATCACCAATAAGATTGCGCATTTGATCCGCCAATGTGGCTATCAGCCAAAACATATTGCTGCGGTAACCTTTACCAATAAAGCCGCGCGTGAAATGAAAGAACGTGTGGCCCAGACGTTGGGGCGCAAAGAAGCACGGGGTTTGATGATTGCGACGTTCCATACTCTGGGGCTGGAAATCATCAAAAAAGAGTACAAAGCGCTGGGGATGAAATCCAATTTCTCCCTGTTTGATGCGCAAGACCAACTGGGTCTGTTGAAAGATCTGACCCATAAGTGGTTGGAAGACGATAAAACCTTACTGCAGCAGTTGATATCCCAGATCTCAAACTGGAAAAATGATCTTCTCGATCCTGCCGCCGCCGCGGCGCTGGCCCGATCCGAGCGCGATAAGTTGTTCGTCCATTGCTATGGCTTATATGACGCACATTTAAAAGCGTGCAATGTATTGGATTTCGATGATCTCATTTCATTGCCCACCTTATTGCTGCAAAACAATTTGGAAGTGCGTGAACGCTGGCAAAACCGGCTGCGTTATCTATTAGTGGATGAATACCAAGACACCAATACCAGTCAGTACCAAATGGTTAAACTGTTGGTGGGTAGTCGGGCGCGCTTTACCGTGGTCGGTGATGACGACCAATCCATCTATTCATGGCGTGGTGCGCGGCCACAGAATTTAGTCTTGTTGAATGAAGATTTCCCACAATTGCAAGTGATCAAGCTGGAGCAAAACTACCGCTCTTCGGGCCGTATTTTGAAAGCGGCCAATATCTTGATTGCCAATAACTCGCATGTTTTTGAAAAAAAGCTCTTTTCTGAGTTGGAATATGGCGATGAGCTGAAAGTGATTACCGCCAATAATGAAGATCATGAAGCTGAAAGGGTGGTCGGTGAGCTTATCGCCCACCATTTTGTGAAAAAAACGCAATACAGCGACTATGCTATTTTGTATCGCGGCAATCACCAGTCACGGCTGTTTGAAAAGCTGCTGATGCAAAACCGTATCCCTTATCGTATCTCCGGCGGGGATTCGTTTTTCTCCCGCCCGGAGATCAAAGACTTACTGGCTTATTTGCGTGTATTGACCAATCAGGATGATGACAGCGCATTCTTACGTATCGTGAATACCCCAAAGCGCGAGATAGGTTCTGCGACGATTCAAAAATTGGGTGAATGGGCTAATGTGCGTAATAAAAGTCTGTTTCGTGCCAGTTTTGATTTAGGGCTGGGCGAGCATCTGAAGGGGCGTGGTCTGGAGTCATTACAGCGTTTCACTTATTGGATGGATGGCATTATTCGCTTAGTGGAACGCGAGCCGATAGCGGCAGTGCGAGATTTGATTCACGGTATCGATTATGAAAGCTGGTTGTTCGAAACTTCTCCCAGCCCGAAAGCGGCTGAAATGCGGATGAAGAACGTCAATTTATTATTCAGTTGGATGACTGAAATGTTGGAAGGGTCAGAGCTGAATGAACCGATGACGCTGACTCAGGTTGTCACGCGTTTTACCCTGCGCGATATGATGGAGCGCGGGGAAAGTGATGAAGAGCTGGATCAAGTTCAACTGATGACTCTACATGCTTCAAAGGGGCTGGAATTCCCGTATGTATTTTTGGTTGGCATGGAAGAAGGTTTATTGCCCCATCAAAGCAGTATTGATGAAGACAATGTAGATGAAGAGCGGCGGCTGGCCTATGTGGGGATCACCCGCGCTCAGCGCGAACTGTTTTTCACCTTATGCAAAGAGCGGCGGCAGTATGGTGAGCTGATTCGGCCAGAACCCAGCCGTTTCCTGATGGAGTTACCGCAGGATGATTTGAAATGGGAAAATGAGCGCAAAGCCGTTAGCCCGGAAGAACGGATGCAAAAAGGCCAGAGTCACCTGGCCAATATTCGAGCGCAATTAGCGAATGCTAAAAAGCCACAGTGAATACTAAAAACCAATAGTGGGCAGGTGATAACAGAACCTGCCCATCCCTTATTGATTAAGGCGCGACAGGTTTACCATCAACCTTGACGTTTTTCACATCGCTGAAGTGCCACGGCGTATCCCCGCGCAATTCAGTGAAAGTGACTTTATTAAATTCGCTGTCACGTAGGTCACTGATTGCTGTCGGTGTGACATTGTTAAGTTGCACATTGTTCACGTGCACCAGACGGTGCCAGGCCTTGTTTGCGGTGTCCCCTTTGATTTCAATAGACGCGTTTTTGCCAGTGGTATTATCCACCGTCACATTTTTTAATGTGAAATCATAGAATTGAGCAGGGATCTTGGCTGGCGGGTAATCAATATTGGCATTGCTATCAGCATAATCCAATGTCATCACCATCACTTGTTTTGCCAGATCGCGCATTGCATTATTGCGGAAAGTGACATTACGAGCACCACCGCCGATGGTGCTGGTACTCTTGGCACGCAGACCGATGTCAGTCAGGTACATCACATTATTTTCGGCCAGAATATCTTCAATCCATGCCCCGGTGTGGCTACCAGTGACTATCGCGCCGTGCCCCATCCGGAAATAGTTATTAAATAACCATGCACCTTTCATAGGTTCTTGTTGCTGGGCTTTTTCCCCTGTTCCTGCCGCAAAGTTGATGCAGTCATCGCCGGTATCAAAGAAGTTATTAAACACCATAACATTCTGACTATTACCGAACTCGATACCATCGCCGTTATTCGCATCATATGTTTGGTGAATCAATCCGTTGGCAACCACATTGTGGTTTTCCAGATTCATAATGCCGTGGAAGGCAGGGTTACGTACCGTAAAGCCCGCCAGATACACGTTTTCTACTCCACGTAATGTCATTAGGCTGGAGCGGCGTTGACCATAGGCATTTTTCAAATCCATACCATCGGAAACAGCCTTCTCAACCTGATTTTTAGCCAGAATGCCGTCTTCATGTACTTTGCTATTTTTACTTGCGACATACTGCGGCAGCGGTCGGCCTAATTCATCAGTAATTTCAGCGGTTTTTGCGCGCAGCCAACCATTGCCATCAATTACCCCGGAACCGGTAATACGAATATTGCGGAATGTGCCTGGCTTGCTGTTATTAGGATCAATGGCATTGATCAATGATGCTGGGCGCTCAATGGTGGAATAAGGATACAAACGGTAGCCCGCAGGGTAATCATCTGGATTTTCTGAACCCAATAATGTGGCTCCGGCCTGTAGGTTAAGGGTCATGTCACTTTTCAGCCAAAGCGCACCGCTTTTGTATGTACCCGCAGGGATTTCGACACGGCAGCCGGGCTTACAGCTATCAATTGCTTGCTGTATAGCTTTGGTATTTAATGTTTTTCCGTCATCGATGGCACCAAAGTCACGCACATTCACAATCTGCGGTTTGGCACTGGTTTTTGCTGTGATGGGCTTGCTGGCGACAGATAACGATCCATCGGCGTATTGTGCTTTCACCGTAAATTGGTAGCTGGTTTCCGGTTTTAGGCCCATCACCGTAAAGTTTTGCATCACAATTTTATGCTGAAAATTATCTTTATCGTTGGCATAGAAATGATCGATATAAGGCTTAGCCGGTGAGAATTTATCATTATTATCGCTGGCTTTACCTAACATTTTCCCCGCAGAGAAAATCTGATAATCAACTATTTTGCGGGTATCTTCCGGGGCTTTCCATACCAGAACAATACTGCTCTCATCATAGGCGAGAGTGGGAACTTGTAGCTGCTGAGGAGCATCGAGACTACTTGATTTTGCTGCCATTGCCATCGGAGTACCCACCATCAGGCTAGCCATAATCACCAGCATACCTGTAGTTCGTGGGCGTTGAAGCTGTGCTTGCATTATTATCCCTTTTCAATAAAGAAACAGTGTTTTATAAAAATACATACAATGTTTCTTTTTTAAACTGAGGGCGATCACAATCTGACAGTTTTATGGGGATTTACAGTAAGAATATAAGTGAAGGGAAGGCGACCGAGGCCGCCAACAACAAAGAATTTAGTTAAATTCTTCTAATAGCAGTGGCCACTGAACATAGCTCTGCCAATGACTCTCTTGCTCTAGTGCTTCTGCGCGGTAAGGATGTTGCTGCAACCAGCCATGAGGCAATAGCACATAAAGTGTTTCACCATTGGCCCGCAGTCGGACGGCTGGCAAGGTATCATCGCGGCGACGGCTGGAGAATATAATGGCCAGACGCAATAAACGACACAGATGCTGAGCCATATCTACTGGCAATGCATTCTGTTGATTCAACAACGAGAGATCGAGAGTATCACTCTGATTTTGCAGCAAAGCTGCGAGTAAGAGTTTTTGAGCGGGAGTAAAACCGGGTAGATCCAGATTGCGTATCAGGTATGCGGCATGCTGTGGAGCACGTTTAAAATCAATGCTTAGACCAATTTCGTGAATCAAACAGGCATTTTGCAATAACTCGCGACATCGGCTATCGAGACGCCACTCTTTTTCTACCTGAAGCAAAAAGTTATCGGCCAATTTACTGACGCGCTTGGCTTGCTCAGTATCCAGCAAGTAGCGGCGCTGTATATTTCGTACTGTTCGGCTACGAATATCCTGTTCAACCGGTAAATGAAGCATGCCATAGACCAGCCCTTCACGTAGCGCACCGCCTGCCAGCGTCATACTTTCAATTGCCAGTTCCTGGAATATGGCAATCAGGATCGACAGGCCGCTGGGGAAAACCAGTGCTCGCTCCAGTGTTAAACCGGGGATTTCCAGCTCTTCCAACTTGCCGCATTGAATCGCTCGTTGTTTGAGCTGCTGCAATTTCGCCAGCGTGATCAGCTCGTCCATACCCTGAGCGACCATAATCTCTTGCAGCGCCTGAACTGTGCCTGAGGCACCGACACAGATTTGCCAGCCATGTTCACGAAAACGTTGCGCGACAGGTTTAAGCATCTCACGGGCAGCCGACTCCGCGCGGTCAAAATTGTCTTTTGCCAGATTACGGTCACTGAAGTAACGCTCCAGCCAGGTGACACAACCCATTGATAAACTAACCAGAATATTGGCCTGAGCGCCATTGCCGGTCACAAGTTCTGTGCTGCCACCACCAATGTCGACGACTAAACGCTGCTCAGGCCCACCGGTAGTATGTGCAACGCCGTGATAAATCAGACGCGCTTCTTCTTCACCACTGATGACCTGAATCGGGCAACCGAGGATTTCGGTCGCAGTTTGCAGGAATTCTTCAGCATTTGAAGCCAGACGCAGGGTTGCTGTGGCTACCACGCGAATCTGATCCAAAGGAATGTCCTGCAAACGCTCTGAAAAAAGCTTCAGACATTGCCAGCCGCGCTCCATCGCTTCTTGCGATAGATGGTTTTGGGTATCCAGACCCGCAGCCAGGCGGACTTTCCGCTTGATCCGGGCCAGCGTTTGGATACTGCCAGCCACCTCACGTACTACCAACATATGAAAACTGTTGGAGCCAAGATCGATGGCAGCATAAAGTGAGGTGGAACTTAGCATCATTTATCAGCTCGGTCGCTTACGGTTATTCCGTGGTGCACCACTGCGACGTGGGGCAGAGTTACGACGTGGGCCATTCCCGGTGCGGGTACGGGCCAGACGTTTTGGCGCCGGTAAATCAGTTAATAGCGCATCGCTATTATATTTACTCACCGGAATGCTATGACCGGTATAGCTCTCGATCGCTGGTAAGTTTAATGCGTATTCTTCACAGGCCAGGCTAATGGAATGACCACTTTCGCCAGCACGACCGGTACGGCCAATGCGGTGAACATAGTCTTCACAATCATCAGGCAGGTCATAGTTGAAGACGTGGGTTACCAGTGGAATATGCAAACCACGAGCAGCAACATCAGTTGCAACCAGAATATCCAAATCACCTTTGGTGAAATCTTCTAAAATCCGCAGGCGTTTTTTCTGTGCGACATCACCGGTCAACAGACCGACACGATGACCATCGGCAGCCAGGTGGCCCCAGATTTCTTCACAACGATGTTTGGTATTGGCAAAAATAATGCAGCGATCTGGCCACTCTTCTTCAATTAACGTCTGAAGCAGACGCATTTTTTCTTCATTTGAAGGGTAGAACAGCTCTTCCTTAATGCGGTGGCCGGTTTTCTGTAACGGTTCCACTTCAACATATTCGGCGTTGTTCATTTGCTCAAAGGCTAATTCACGTACGCGGTACGAGAGTGTAGCTGAGAACAGCATGTTTAAACGCTTATCAACGGAAGGCATACGGCGGAACAGCCAGCGGATATCTTTAATAAAGCCTAAATCGTACATCCGATCAGCTTCATCCAATACCACAACCTGAATCGCACCGAGATTAATGTAATTTTGTTTTGCGTAATCGATTAAACGGCCAGTCGTACCGATAAGAATATCTACGCCACTTTCCAGCACTTTAAGCTGTTTGTCGTAGCCGTCACCACCATAAGCCAAGCCTAATTTCAGGCCGGTTATCTGGGAAAGTGACTCTGCATCGGAGTGAATTTGCACAGCTAATTCACGCGTTGGTGCCATAATCAATGCGCGCGGTTGATTAGTCTGACGACCCTCTTCTGCGGGGTGAGAAAGCAAATAATGGAAAGTAGACGCTAAGAATGCCAGCGTCTTGCCGGTTCCTGTTTGCGCCTGACCCGCTACATCACGCCCAGAGAGGGTGAGTGGCAATGCTAACGCCTGAATCGGCGTACAATACTGAAACCCTTTATTTTCAAGGGCTTCAATAACTAGCGGGTGCAGGGCGAAGTCGGAAAACTTCTGTTCGGTCAAGTGTGTTTTGCTCATAGTGTGGTAGAATATCAGCTAACTATTGCTTTACGAAAGCGTATCCGGTGAAATAAAGTCATCCTATTGTTGGTTAATGCTACACCAACGAGGTAGACACAATCCTTTGGAGTAGAACATGAGCGATAAAATTATTCACCTGAGTGACGACAGCTTCGACACTGACGTGCTGAAAGCCAGCGGCCTGGTTCTGGTCGATTTCTGGGCTGAATGGTGTGGTCCGTGCAAGATGATTGCTCCGATTTTGGATGAAATTGCTGAAGAGTATGAAGGCAGACTGACTATCACTAAATTGAATATTGATGACAACCAGGGCACGGCACCAAAATACGGTATCCGTGGCATCCCTACGCTGTTGTTGTTCCGTGATGGTGAAGTTGTGGCAACCAAGGTTGGTGCCTTGTCTAAGGGTCAGCTTAAAGAATTCTTGGATGCGAATCTGTAAGCGGCGTTAGCCGTCACAATACCCAAAGTCATTGAGTTGCAGCAAGGCAGCAAACGAGCGAATCCCGATGAGCTGACTCAGGTCAGTAATTCGGGTGAGTTAGAGTCGCTAACACTGCTGTGGCTTCAAGGCCGTAGGGTATGTTTAGCGGCAGTTGTGATTTCTCACACTGACCGCTAGACGCCTGCAAAGAAGCGTGTTAAGTTTACTCCACTGCATATAGAACATTCCTGTGTATTGAGACCGGGTTTGTAGCATCTAGCTTAATTCTTTAGTACCTAATAAATAGTCTGTAGCATCTAAATAGTTTGAATCTAAAGTTTTACTCTATGTCGAAATAATTTGTGTTGAGAATATGTATGAACTCAATCGGTTTTTGACAGTCTAGTGTTTTACTAAATCAGTCTAAGGCACCTTCAATCTTTACACCGTTGTGTCGCGCAATCTCGCGTAAGTCATTACTTGCGTAGTTTGGCCCAAGGCCGGTGATTGAATGTCCCATTAAACAGGCACGGATGACGCTGCCATACCATTCACGACCATAGTTCGAGACATACCCCGAGTTTAAGAACCCACCATTATGAATCTTACCGAATTAAAGAACACGCCGGTTTCTGATCTGATAACACTTGGCGAAAATATGGGGCTGGAAAACCTGGCCCGGATGCGTAAACAAGATATTATTTTCTCTATCCTTAAGCAGCACGCGAAAAGTGGAGAAGATATCTTCGGTGACGGTGTGTTGGAGATATTGCAGGATGGATTTGGTTTCCTCCGCTCTGCAGACAGCTCCTACCTCGCCGGTCCCGACGACATCTACGTATCCCCAAGCCAAATTCGCCGTTTCAACCTCCGCACTGGTGACACCGTTGCCGGTAAGATTCGCCCACCTAAAGAAGGTGAGCGTTACTTTGCCTTGTTGAAAGTTAACGAAGTTAACTATGACAAACCGGAAAATGCCCGTAACAAAATCCTCTTCGAAAACTTAACCCCATTACATGCTAACTCTCGTCTGCGCATGGAACGTGGTAACGGTTCGACTGAAGATTTAACTGCTCGCGTCCTTGATTTGGCATCGCCAATCGGTCGTGGTCAGCGTGGGCTGATTGTTGCTCCGCCAAAAGCGGGTAAAACCATGCTGTTGCAGAATATTGCTACCAGCATTGCCTACAATCACCCTGATTGCGTATTGATGGTACTGCTGATTGACGAGCGTCCGGAAGAAGTAACCGAGATGCAGCGTCTGGTTAAAGGTGAAGTTATTGCTTCAACTTTTGACGAGCCAGCATCCCGTCACGTTCAAGTTGCTGAAATGGTTATCGAGAAAGCGAAACGTCTGGTTGAGCATAAAAAAGACGTTATCATCTTACTGGATTCGATTACCCGTTTGGCCCGCGCATATAACACCGTGGTACCCGCTTCAGGTAAAGTCCTGACCGGTGGTGTGGATGCTAACGCCTTGCATCGTCCAAAACGCTTCTTTGGTGCCGCACGTAATGTTGAAGAGGGCGGTAGCCTGACTATCATTGCCACCGCGTTGGTTGATACCGGTTCTAAAATGGATGAAGTTATCTATGAAGAATTTAAAGGTACCGGCAACATGGAACTGCATCTGTCGCGCAAAATTGCAGAGAAACGTGTGTTCCCAGCCATTGATTTCAATCGCTCTGGTACACGTAAAGAAGAGCTACTGACAACCACTGAAGAGCTGCAAAAAATGTGGATCTTGCGCCGTATTCTTCATCCAATGGGTGAAATCGACGCAATGGAGTTCCTCATCAGCAAACTGGCAACAGCGAAAACCAACGATCAGTTCTTCGATAACATGAGACGTTCGTAGTTTTAGCGAAATCAATCAAAACGCCACGCTTAGCCGTGGCGTTTTTTGCTTTTGGAATATACGATAGTCGAGTTTGTTATCCATTAAGTTGATAAAAATCGCTAAGCTTTGCCTATTTGGGTACTTATTCTCATTACCAATAAGAAAATAGCGAAAATAGAGTTGGGAATAACGAACAAGACTGTCATCATATTCAGAAATAACTGAAAGCGTGGGGGAAGGTATAGTTTATGCCATGCCACATGCTAAGCTGTTGTATCTTTTTGCAGAGAGCGGTTAAACGTGAATTTACTCACTATGAGTACTGAAATATTCGTTATATTCATGTTTTCTTTGGCATTTTTATTTGTTGCTCGCAAAGTTGCCAAGAAAATTGGATTAGTTGATAAACCTAATTATCGCAAACGTCATCAAGGGTTGATCCCATTAGTGGGCGGAATATCCGTGTTTGCGGGTATTTGTTTTACCTTTCTGATTACCAACCAACAAATTCCCCATTTTCGTTTATACCTCGGTTGCGCTGGTTTATTGGTGTTCGTTGGTGCTTTAGATGATCGCTTCGATATCAGTGTAAAAATTCGTGCTTTTGTTCAGGCGCTGGTCGGTATTGCCATGATGGTGGTCGCCGGGCTTTATTTACGCAGCCTGGGGCACGCTTTTGGTCCGTGGGAAATGATATTAGGGCCATTCGGTTATGTCGTCACATTATTCGCAGTATGGGCAGCGGTAAATGCTTTCAATATGGTGGATGGTATTGATGGCTTACTGGGGGGGCTATCTTGTGTCTCTTTCGGTGCCATGGGTATTTTGCTCTACCAAAGTGGACAAATGGCATTAGCACTGTGGTGTTTTGCGATGATCGCCGCCATCTTGCCTTATATCTTGCTAAACCTCGGGTTATTAGGCCGCCGCTATAAAGTCTTTATGGGTGATGCGGGCAGTACGCTCATTGGCTTCACCGCAATTTGGATACTACTACAAACCACCCAAGGCAATGTTCACCCGATTAACCCCGTTACCGCGTTATGGATCATTGCCATTCCTTTGATGGATATGATTGCCATCATGTATCGGCGCTTACGTAAAGGGATGAGCCCTTTCTCACCCGACCGCCAGCACATCCATCATTTGATCATGCGTGCTGGTTTTACCTCACGGCAAGCTTTTGTCCTGATCACTCTGGCGGCGGCGGTACTAGCGGCAGTGGGTGTTATCGGCGAACGACTGACATTTGTACCTGAATGGGTCATGTTGGCACTATTCTTGCTTGCATTTATATTGTATGGCTATTGCATTAAACGAGCATGGCGAGTGGCACGTTTTATCAAGCGTACTAAGCGTCGAATGCGCCGTGCATCGCAAAATAAGCATGAATCTTAACCAGAGGCTTTTAGGCAGTGATGAAACCAGAATCTATGTCGACTGATAAAACCGGGTCTACCCATAATGAGCCTTCTGTGGATAACGAGTTAGATATCCGCAGCCTGTGCCGTACTCTTTGGCGCGGTAAAGTGTGGATTATCGGTATGGCAATCCTTTTTGCTGCCATTGCGCTGGGTGTTTCCTATCTGGTGAAACAACAATGGAGTGCAGCAGCCATTACAGACAAGCCAACCGTCAATAATTTAGGCGGTTATTATTCCCAGCAGCAATTCTTGCGTAACCTGGATACACGAATCAATAGCACTGCCAGCAGTGAGCAGCCCGGTATCTCCGACGAAGCTTACGGTGAGTTCATCACACAGTTAGCTGCTTACGATACCCGTCGTGATTTTTGGCTACAAACCGATTACTACAAACAGCGGATGGAAGGTGATGCTAAGGCTGATGCTGCATTGCTGGACGAGCTGGTGAATAATATTGTTTTCACGCCGCGCGATGATAAAAAAATGCTGAATGACAGCATCAAATTGACGGCAGAAACAGCGTCTGATTCAAATAAATTGCTGCGCAGTTACATTGATTTTGCCAACCAACGCGCGGCTAGTCATTTGAATGATGAAATTCAAGGTGCCTGGTCTGCCAGAACTCAATCAATGAAAGCGCAAGTCAAGCGGCAGGAAGCGGTGGCTAAAGCCGTATTCGACCGTGAAGTTGCCGCTGCGACTCAAGCATTGAAAGTGGCCAGCCAGCAAGGGATTACCCGTAATCAAACGGATACTCCAGCTGAGCAATTGCCTGATTCAAAAATGTTTATGCTGGGTAAGCCAATGCTTGAAGCCCGTCTGGAAACATTACAGGCTACCGGCCCAAGTTTTGATATTGATTACGATCAGAATCGCGCCATGCTGGCAACATTGAACGTCGGTCCGACACTGGATAAAACATTCCAGACTTACCGCTACTTACGTACGCCAGAAGATCCGGTTACTCGTGATAGCCCACGTCGTGTATTCCTGCTGATTATGTGGGGTGCGATTGGGGCATTGGTGGGGGCTGGCGTGGTGCTGGTTCGTCGCACCAGTCGCGCTGAGTAGTAGACTTAAAGTAATGGACGCATTGTGCGTCCAACTTGCAGGCATTGTCTGTCTGCGGCTAACTGACCTTAAAGAGATTCACTGTGAAAGTGTTAACTGTTTTTGGCACCCGGCCTGAAGCCATTAAAATGGCTCCTCTGGTGCATGCCTTGGCTCAGGATGAAGCCTTTGAATCAAGAGTCTGCGTCACTGCTCAACATCGTGAGATGTTGGATCAGGTGCTGCGTTTATTTGATATTCAGCCGGACTATGATTTGAATATCATGAAACCGGGACAGGGGTTAACGGAAATAACCTGCCATATTCTGGAAGGGCTAAAGTCTGTTTTGGCGGATTTTAAGCCGGACGTTATTTTGGTCCATGGCGATACCACGACGACGTTATCGACCAGTCTTGCTGCATTCTATCATCGTATCCCTGTCGGCCATGTCGAAGCGGGTTTGCGCACCGGGGACCTCTATTCTCCGTGGCCGGAGGAAGGCAATCGTAAGTTGACCGGTCACCTGGCTAAGTACCACTTTGCTCCGACTGAGAATTCTCGCCAAAATCTGCTGCGTGAAAATGTACCGGACGAACACATCTTTGTGACCGGTAATACTGTGATTGATGCGCTGTTCTGGGTGCGGGATCGGGTGATGAATAATCCGGAATTACGCGCCAGTCTCGCAGAGCGCTATCCCTTCATCGATACCAGTAAAAAAATGATTCTGGTTACCGGCCATCGCCGTGAGAGTTTTGGTGATGGTTTTGAGCGGATTTGCAGTGCATTAGCTAAAATTGCATGTAGCCGCTCTGATGTACAGGTGGTTTATCCGGTGCATCTCAATCCGAATGTCAGCGAACCGGTTAAGCGTATTTTGAAAGAGATCGATAATATCACCTTGATCGACCCACAAGATTACCTGCCGTTTGTTTATCTTATGAATCATGCTTATCTGATCCTGACGGACTCCGGCGGTATTCAGGAGGAAGCGCCTTCATTAGGTAAACCGGTATTAGTCATGCGGGATACCACTGAGCGCCCGGAAGCTGTCGATTCCGGTACGGTTTTGTTGGTTGGCACTGAGATTGATGACATTGTTGAAACAGTAACCCGCTTGCTGACTGATGAAACTGCCTATCATCAAATGGCAAAGGCGCATAATCCTTACGGTGACGGGCATGCCTGTCAACGCATCCTTGAAGCTTTAAAGAATCATCAGGTGACGCTATGAGTTTTGAAACAATTTCTGTTATTGGTCTTGGGTATATTGGCCTGCCAACTGCTGCTGCTTTCGCGTCGCGCAAGAAGAAAGTGATTGGTGTGGACGTCAACGCCCATGCAGTTGAAACCATTAATCGCGGTGCTATCCATATCGTGGAGCCGGATTTAGATAAAGTGGTGAAGATTGCTGTCGAAGGCGGTTACCTACAAGCTGTAACCAAACCACTGGCAGCAGATGCGTTTCTTATTGCCGTACCGACACCGTTTAAAGGCGATCATGAACCGGATATGGTTTATGTTGAATCAGCCGCTAAATCTATCGCTCCGGTGTTGAAAAAAGGTGATTTGGTTATTCTGGAGTCCACCTCTCCTGTCGGTGCCACTGAACAAATGGCACAATGGCTGGCTGAAGCTCGCCCTGATTTAAGCTTCCCACAGAACGCCGGTGAAGAGGCTGATATTAACATTGCTTATTGCCCTGAGCGCGTATTGCCAGGCCAGGTGATGGTGGAACTGATTCAAAATGACCGCGTTATTGGCGGTATGACACCGAAGTGCTCTGCCCGCGCCAGTGAATTGTACAAAATCTTCCTGGAAGGCGAATGTGTGGTGACTAATTCCCGCACCGCAGAAATGTGCAAGCTGACCGAAAATAGCTTCCGCGACGTTAACATTGCTTTTGCCAACGAATTGTCGCTGATTTGTGATGAGCAAGGAATCAATGTATGGGAACTGATTCGCCTGGCGAACCGTCATCCACGCGTTAATATCTTGCAGCCAGGCCCAGGTGTCGGCGGCCACTGTATCGCAGTTGACCCTTGGTTTATCGTTTCGCAAAATCCACAACTGGCCCGTCTGATTCACACCGCCCGTCTGGTGAATGATGGTAAACCGCTGTGGGTTGTTGATCGTGTTAAAGCGGCAGTTGCTGATTGTTTGGCAGCCACTGATAAACGTGCTTCTGAAGTGAAAATTGCCTGCTTCGGCCTGGCATTCAAGCCCAATATTGATGACCTGCGTGAAAGCCCGGCGGTTGAAATCGCCCATCTAATCGCACAATGGCACACCGGCGAAACGCTGGTCGTTGAGCCGAATGTTGAGCAATTACCGAAATCGCTGGTGGGCCACGTGACCTTGAAAGACACCGCAACTGCCTTGCAGCAAGCGGATGTGCTGGTGATGCTGGTAGACCACAGCCAATTCAAAGCAATCAAACCTGAAGATGTGAAGCAATCCTGGATTGTTGACACCAAAGGAGTATGGCGTTGAGACGTATTCTGGTCACAGGCGGAGCCGGTTTTATCGGCTCCGCAGTGGTAAGACATATTATCGATGGCACCTCAGATAGCGTGGTGGTGGTGGATAAACTCACCTATGCCGGCAATTTGGAGTCACTGGCGGTAGTCGCTCACAGTGAGCGCTATGCTTTTGAACAGGTTGATATCTGCGATCGTGCTGAGCTGGATCGTGTTTTTGCACAATATCAGCCGGATGTGGTGATGCATCTGGCAGCAGAAAGTCATGTTGACCGTTCTATAGATGGCCCCGCTGCTTTTATCGAAACCAACGTTGTGGGCACTTACCAGATGTTGGAGGCCGCGCGCCATTACTGGCAACCGCTGGATGCTGAGAAAAAATTGGCGTTTCGCTTCCATCATATTTCAACTGATGAAGTGTATGGCGACCTGCATGGCACTGATGATTTATTCACCGAAACAACACCTTATGCGCCAAGTAGCCCCTATTCAGCATCCAAGGCATCCAGCGACCATTTAGTTCGCGCCTGGCTGCGGACCTACGGTTTACCGACTTTGGTGACCAATTGTTCTAATAACTACGGCCCGTATCATTTCCCTGAGAAATTGATCCCGTTGGTTATTTTGAATGCGCTGGCGGGCAAACCACTGCCAGTCTATGGCAATGGCGCACAGGTGCGCGATTGGCTGTTTGTTGAGGATCATGCCCGCGCCTTGTATCAAGTGGTTACTGAAGGTGTGGTGGGCGAAACCTACAATATTGGCGGTCATAACGAGCGCAAGAATATTGAAGTAGTGGAAACCATCTGCGCGTTATTGGATGAACTGGTTCCGGAAAAACCGGCAGGCATTGCTCACTACCGTGACTTGATTACTTTTGTTAAAGACCGGCCAGGCCACGATATGCGTTATGCCATCGATGCCAGCAAGATTGAGCGGGAACTGGGCTGGAAGCCACAGGAAACCTTCGAAAGTGGCATCCGCAAGACCGTATTATGGTATTTGAATAATAAATCTTGGTGGCAGCGTGTTCAGGATGGTTCTTACGCCGGTGAGCGTCTGGGCTTGAGTGACTGATACTCTTCATCTTTCAAATTGCAGTTGGCTGCATATAACGTCTGCCTGATAGTTTCAGGAGATGGTAGTTTCAGGAGATCGAATGAAAGGCATAATTCTGGCAGGTGGCTCCGGTACGAGGCTGCACCCCATCACCCGTGGTGTCTCTAAGCAACTGCTTCCCGTGTATGATAAACCGATGATTTACTATCCGCTGTCAGTACTGATGCTGGCCGGAATCCGTGACATTCTGATTATCTCTACTCCTGAAGATTTGCCGTCTTTCCAGCGCTTGCTGGGTAATGGTGATGAGTTTGGTATCAATCTGAGCTATGCCGCACAACCAAGCCCAGATGGGCTGGCACAGGCATTTATCATCGGCGAAGAATTTATCGACAATGAGCCTTGTTGTCTGGTGCTGGGTGATAATATCTACTTCGGTCAGGGCTTTAGCCCTAAATTGAAAGCCGTCGCAGCGCGTGAGCATGGCGCGACTGTCTTCGGTTATCAAGTCATGGATCCAGAGCGCTTTGGCGTGGTGGAGTTTGATGACAATTTCCGCGCGCTATCTATCGAAGAAAAACCGACTCAGCCAAAGTCTAATTGGGCGGTGACCGGGCTTTATTTTTACGATAACCAAGTAGTTGATTTCGCGAAACAAGTTAAGCCATCTTCCCGTGGTGAGCTGGAAATAACCAGCATCAATCAGATGTATTTAGAACGCGGTGAACTGACGGTTGAATTATTGGGCCGTGGTTTTGCCTGGCTGGATACCGGCACCCATGACAGCTTGATTGAAGCCAGCACTTTTGTGCAAACCGTTGAAAAACGGCAAGGTTTCAAAATTGCCTGTCTGGAAGAGATCTCCTGGCGCAATGGCTGGTTAGACGACGACGGTGTAAGACGTGCTGCAACGGCTTTAGCGAAAACCGGTTATGGCAAATATCTGTTGGACTTGCTCCATGCCCGTCCACGCCAATATTGAGCCGCTGGTCTGGGAAAGTGAATTTTTCCAGCGCCAAAGTGCAAAACTTAACTTCTCCGACTCAGCCCCGCAACTTAACCCGGCTGAGTTGGATGCTTTTACCCTGACCCAAGCCAAAGTACCGACCCATCGCCTTGATCTTATTGACTCCCTCGGCCAGCTTGGTTTCAAGTTAGTTGAGGGTGAGGTTGATCTGGCCCTGTTAGTTGAGGAAAAAGATGGGGTTGGCACGGAAAATGCTTCATCTGCGCTAGATACTGGAACCTATCAACAGCGGCTGGCAACAACCGCCGATATCCCGTTATTGCGTAGTGTCGCTGCCCGAGCTTTTGCATTGAGCCGTTTTCGCGCTCCGTGGTATGACCCACAGGACAGCGGGCGCTTTTATGCATTATGGGCTGAAAAGGCCGTGTTGGGTACTTTTGACCATCAATGTTTGTTGGTGATGGATACATTTGGTCAGCCAGCGGGTTTTGTGACATTACGCGATTTGCACGATGGCAGCGCACGTATTGGCCTGTTAGCGGTATTTCCTGATGCGCAGGGTAAAGGTATAGGTTCATTATTAATGTCGGCGGCAAAGCAGTGGTGCCAGAGTCATGGGCTACACCAGTTACGGGTAGCCACTCAGATGAGCAATATTGCTGCTTTACGTCTTTATATTCGCAGTGGTGCCTCGATTGAGAGCACCGCGTATTGGTTATGCAGGGGATGAAATGATTCCATTTAACGCTCCACCGGTAGTCGGCACTGAACTGGGTTATATGCAGGCAGCAATCACCAGCGGCAAATTATGCGGCGATGGTGGCTTTACCCGTCGCTGCCAGCAGTGGATGGAGGAACACTTCGGTTGCCCGAAAGTCTTGCTAACGCCTTCTTGCACTGCCTCACTGGAAATGGCTGCGTTGCTGTTGGATATCAAGCCCGGCGATGAAGTTATCATGCCAAGTTTCACTTTCGTATCGACGGCGAATGCCTTTGTACTGCGCGGTGCGAAAATGGTGTTTGTCGATATTCGTCCAGATACTATGAATATCGATGAAACCAAGATTGAAGCCGCCATTACCGACAAAACCAAGGTTATCGTGCCGGTTCATTATGCAGGTGTAGCTTGTGAGATGGACACCATCATGGCGCTGGCGAAAAAGCATAATTTATTTGTGGTAGAAGATGCCGCACAGGGCGTGATGTCGACTTACAAAGGCAAAGCTCTGGGCACTATCGGCCATATTGGTTGCTTTAGCTTCCATGAAACCAAAAACTACACGGCGGGCGGTGAAGGTGGTGCGACGCTTATCAATGACAAGTCACTGATTGACCGTGCAGAAATTATCCGTGAGAAAGGCACTAACCGCAGCCAGTTCTTCCGTGGTCAGGTCGACAAATATACCTGGCGTGATATTGGCTCCAGCTATTTGATGTCTGACTTACAAGCCGCCTATCTATGGGGTCAGTTGGAAGCAGCCGATCAAATCAACCAGCGTCGTCTGGCGCTGTGGCAGGCCTACTATGAGGCTTTCAAGCCACTGGCAGAAGCTGGACGCATAGATTTACCGGTTATTCCTGGCAATCTGGCACAAAACGCGCACATGTTTTATATCAAACTGCGTGATATCGAAGAGCGCTCTGCGTTTATCAGTTACTTAAAAGAAGCTGAGATCATGGCGGTATTCCACTACATTCCATTGCATGCCTGTCCGGCAGGTGAGGAGTTTGGGCGTATGGCCGGTGAAGACCGCTTCACCACCAAAGAAAGTGAACGCCTGGTGCGCTTGCCTATCTTCTATAACCTGACTGATGTGAATCAGAGCACGGTCATTAATACTGTTCTAAGTTTCTTCGCCTGATATGTCTCTGGCAAAAGCATCGATTTGGACTGCTGGCTCTACGCTGATTAAGATTGGCGTAGGGCTGTTAGTGGTTAAACTGCTGGCGGTGACCTTTGGCCCTAGCGGTGTTGGGCAGGCGGGTAACTTCCGCCAGCTAATTACGGTATTAGGCGTGTTGTCTGGCGCGGGTATCTTTAACGGCATTACTAAATATGTTGCTGAATACCATCAGCAACCTGAACGTTTGCGTGCTGTGCTGGGGACTTCATCAGCGATTGTGCTGGGGTTTTCAACCCTGCTGGCACTGGTCTTTCTGCTGGCGGCCAGGCCGGTCAGCATTGCATTATTTGGTCATGCGGATTACCAGAATGTGGTGCGGGCGGTGGCGTTTATCCAAATGGGGATTGCCTACGCCAATCTATTCCTGGCTATTCTCAAAGGTTATCGCGATGCGATGGGGAATGCGCTGGCGGTGATTGGTGGCAGCCTGATTGGGGTGGTCGCGTACTATATTTGTTTCCGCATAGGGGGTTATCCCGGTGCGCTGGTGGGCCTGGCATTAGTTCCTGCGCTGGTGGTTATCCCTGCGGCAGCGATGCTAATTCGGCGCAAAACCATTCCGTTAAGCTATCTTAAACTTAGCTGGGACAAAGCATTAGCGAGCCATTTGGGTAAATTTACCATCATGGCGCTGATTACCTCAGTGACCTTACCGGTTGCTTATGTGATGATGCGTAACCTGCTGGCTGACCGCTATGGTTGGGATGCCGTCGGGATTTGGCAAGGGGTAAGCAGTATTTCAGATGCTTATCTACAATTTATCACAGCGTCATTTACGGTTTATCTACTGCCGACACTCTCAAGACTTAAAGCGAAAGCAGATATTTCCCGTGAAATTCTGCGCTCCCTGAAATTTGTGTTACCGGCAGTGGCGACCGCCAGTTTGATAGTCTGGTTGTTACGAGATTTCGCTATCTGGCTGCTATTTTCTCACCAATTTACGGCAATGCGCGACTTATTCGCCTGGCAGTTGGTCGGTGATGTATTGAAGGTCGGCTCCTACGTATTCGGCTATCTGGTGATTGCCAAAGCTTCTTTACGCTTTTACATTTTGACGGAAGTCAGCCAGTTCTTACTGTTGACCGGGTTTGCCCATTGGTTAATCCCAATGAATGGCTCTTTGGGCGCGGCGCAGGCTTATATGGCGACTTATATCGTCTATTTTGCGCTCTGTAGCTGCGTATTCCTTATGTATCGTAGACATTCATCACCGTAAACACTCTTTACAGTAGAAAAAAATGACAACCCTGATTCATGTACTGGGATCTGATATCCCGCACCATAATCTGACTGTATTGCGCTTCTTTAATGATGTGCTGAGCACTCGTGTGCCTGCCGAGCAGGCCCGACACTTTATGGTCGCGGCAAAAGAGACGGCTCCTTTCTCATCATTTCCTCAATTGGAAATCGAGACGCACAGCAATAAGAAAGCCTTGGCCGAAGCAGTGATTGCCCGCGCGCAGGCCTCCCGCGATACGCGTTTTTTCTGGCATGGACAGTTTAATGCTACTTTGTGGCTGGCGTTGCTGAGTGGGAAAATCAAACCGCACCAGGTTTATTGGCATATCTGGGGCGCAGATTTATACGAAGATGCTAAAAGCTGGAAGTTTCGCCTGTTTTATCTGCTGCGCCGTATTGCGCAGGGGCGGGTAGGGCACGTTTTTGCCACTCGGGGTGATTTAATTTATTTCCAACAGCGCCATCCGCGCGTTCCGGCATCACTGCTCTATTTCCCGACCCGAATGGACCCGGCGCTAACTGGCATCAATATTGACAAGCCGTTGGCGGGGCCAATGACTATTCTGGTAGGGAATTCAGGTGATACCACGAATCGTCATATTGAGGCGCTAAAGGCCATTCATCAGCAATTTGGCCCTGATGCCAGAGTGATTCTGCCAATGGGGTATCCAGCCAATAATGAACTGTATATTGAGCAGGTTAGGCAGGCGGGTCTGGCGTTGTTTACCCAAGATAACCTGCGCATTCTGACGGAACAGATCCCGTTCGACGATTATCTGAATATCCTACGTGAATGCGACTTGGGCTATTTTATTTTTAATCGTCAGCAAGGTATTGGCACTCTGTGTTTATTGACCCAGTTTGGCGTGCCCTTTGTGTTGAGCCGTAAGAATCCGTTCTGGCAAGATTTAGCCGAGCAGCATATTCCGGTGCTTTTCTACGGTGATTCGTTGGATGAACCATTGATCCGCGAGGCGCAGCGCCAGTTGGCGGGGCTGGATAAGCACGCTATTGCATTCTTTAACCCTAATTATATTGAAGGTTGGCAACAGGCGCTGGCGCTTGCCGCAGGAGAACATCCATGACGCTGGGGCAATTTGGCGGTCTTTTCAGCGTCTATTTGATAGCCGTTATTTTTATCCTGATATTGACGTATCAGGAGTTCAGGCGGGTACGCTTCAATTTCAACGTTCTGTTTTCAATGCTTTATTTGCTAACGTTCTATTTTGGTTTCCCACTGACATGCATGCTGGTGTTCCAGTTTGATGTCGCGGTGGTGCCGGTTGAGTACCTGCTGTATGCCATGTTGTCGGCTACGGCCTTTTATGGCATTTACTATGTGAGCTATAAAACGCGTCTGCGCAAGCCACGCAGCCAGCCCCGCGCACCGGTATTTACGATGAATCGGGTGGAAACCAATCTGACGTGGATACTGCTGGCGCTGGTGGCTATCGGCACGGTGGGAATCTTCTTTATGCAGAATGGTTTTCTGCTATTTAAGCTCGACTCTTACAGTAAAATCTTCTCCAGCGATGTCTCCGGTGTGGCACTGAAGCGCTTTTTCTACTTCTTCATTCCGGCGATGTTGGTGGTCTATTTCCTTAAGCAGGATATGCGTGCCTGGTTCTTCTTCCTGGCAAGTACGGTGGCATTTGGCATCCTGACCTATGTGATTGTCGGCGGCACCCGCGCAAATATCATCATCGCATTCTCATTATTCCTGTTTATCGGCATTGTGCGCGGCTGGATAACACTGTGGATGCTGGCAGCGGCGGGCGTCTTTGGCATTGTCGGCATGTTCTGGTTGGCGCTGAAACGCTACGGCTTGGACGTGAACGGCGCAGAGGCGTTTTATACATTCCTTTACCTGACGCGCGATACTTTCTCGCCGTGGGAAAATCTTGGATTGTTACTCCAGAATTACGACAAAATAGATTTTCAGGGCCTGGCACCTATTATCCGTGATTTCTACGTGTTTATTCCCAGTTCCTTATGGCCAGCTCGCCCAGACTTGGTATTGAATACCGCTAATTACTTTACCTGGGACGTGCTCGATAACCACTCTGGGCTGGCTATTTCCCCAACGTTGATAGGCTCTCTGGTGGTGATGGGTGGTGTATTGTTTATCCCGCTGGGTGCCATTGTAGTTGGGTTAATCATTAAATGGTTCGACTGGTTGTATGAACAAGGTAAAGCCGAGAAGAATCGCTACAAAGCCGCCATCCTGCAAAGCTTCTGTTTTGGCGCGGTGTTTAACATCATCGTGTTAGCGCGGGAAGGGTTAGATTCCTTTGTATCGCGAGTAGTATTTTTCTGTGTGATTTTTGGTGCCTGTTTGATACTGGCGAAATTGTTGTATTGGTTGTTCGATACGGCGGGTTTAATCAAGCAACGGGTGCAGCGCCATATTATTGGTAAGCCGAAGCCGTTATCCGTGCCGCACGAGAACAGCCAACTGTAAGGGTTATGATGGAACAGAATACTGAGATTCCAAAATCTATTGATATTCCCAAATATAGTGTCCGTGGCTTCGACATCTGGGGTTTTCGAGATATGGAGCAGACGCTGGATCATTTGCTGAGCAGTGGCCCGGTGAAAACGGGCACGTTGGTGGCAATGAACGCCGAGAAGCTGCTAAAAGCGGAAGATGATGCGGCATTACGTCAGTTGATCACTGAGGCTGAGTATCTGTACGCTGACGGTATCAGTATGGTGCGTGCTATCCGCCGTAAATATCCGCAGGCGAAATTGTCACGAGTGGCAGGGGCTGACTTGTGGGAAGCACTGATGCAGCGCGCGGGTCAGCAAGGGATACCGGTATTTTTAGTTGGTGGTAAACCTGATGTGTTGGCAGAAACTGAAGCCAAATTACGTGCGCAATGGAATGTGAATCTGGTGGGTAGCCAGGACGGCTATTTCACACCAGAGCAACGCGAAGCACTGTTTGCCCGGATTGCTGCCAGTGGTGCGGCAATTGTCACTGTTGCCATGGGGTCACCTAAACAGGAAATGTTTATGCGCGATTGCCGTAAAGTCTATCCTGATGCTCTCTATATGGGGGTTGGCGGGACTTACGACGTCTTTACCGGCCATGTTAAACGTGCGCCTAAGATATGGCAGAACATGGGGTTGGAGTGGCTCTATCGCCTTCTGGCTCAACCCAGCCGTATTCGTCGCCAATTCAAATTGCTGAAATTTGTGGGTTATTATTATAGCGGTCGCTTGTAATAACCTTCTTAGTGTCGGGGTCGATAAGGCCCTGATGCTATGAAACTTCATCTATCCATTCCCCTTATTAATATCACCACTCCTTAATTCCATTATGGAATCAATTTAATTATATTTATTCCATAAAGTTTTAGTTTCTTGTTTGCTTATCTGACTCAGATACGGAACGATACCGGCCGGTTACGGTTCTGTGGTGCGCGCAGCGTTTTTCTATGGGCCGTTTTCCTATTCTTTAATCTGTATTAATAATTAAGCTAAATATTTCATTTGGTCGTTAATCTTATATTGAATAACAACAACAACCGGGGCATCCGGAGCAGACACACCAGTCGGTTTATAGAGGATATATGGCAGACAACGAAGAGAAGAAAGGATTACACCGTGGGCTGGAAGCCCGGCATATCGAACTGATAGCGCTGGGCGGTACTATTGGAGTTGGGTTATTTATGGGCTCCGCCAGTACATTAAAATGGGCTGGGCCATCGGTATTACTGGCTTATATCATTGCCGGTTTGTTTGTATTTTTCATTATGCGCTCCATGGGCGAAATGCTCTATCTGGAGCCGGTTGCAGGCTCTTTTGCCGTTTATGCCCATAAATATCTCAGCCCCTATTTTGGCTACCTGACGGCTTGGGGTTATTGGTTTATGTGGATAGCGGTGGGAATATCTGAAATTACCGCGATTGGTGTATATGTCCAGTTTTGGTTCCCGGAAATCCCCCAATGGTTACCGGCTATTGCTGGGGTGGCGATAGTTGCACTGGCTAACCTCGCGGCGGTCAGGCTGTATGGCGAGCTGGAATTTTGGTTTGCGATGATCAAAGTAACCACCATCATTGTGATGATTTTGGTGGGGTTAGGGGTTATTTTCTTCGGTTTTGGTAATCATGGCCAACCTATCGGTTTTGATAACCTGACGGCCCATGGCGGTTTCTTCGCTGGAGGCTGGAAAGGCTTTATGTTTGCGCTGTGTATTGTGGTGGCGTCTTACCAGGGGGTCGAATTAGTCGGAATTACGGCTGGCGAAGCCAGAAATCCTCAGGTCACACTAAAGCGTGCTATCAATAATATCCTTTGGCGCATTCTGATTTTCTATGTCGGGGCGATTTTCGTGATTGTCACAATCTTCCCGTGGGACGGTATTGGCACTGGGGGCAGCCCGTTTGTACTGACCTTTGCCAAGATAGGAATAGTTTCAGCCGCAGGGATTATCAACTTTGTCGTGCTCACAGCGGCGCTGTCGGGTTGTAACAGTGGCATGTATAGCGGTGGGCGTATGCTATATGCCTTAGCGAAGAACCGTCAGTTACCCGCTTGCTTGACCAAGCTGTCGGCCAGCGGTGTTCCGGTTTATTGCATTGCCGTCACCATTTTATGTTTGATGGTGGGTTCTAGCCTTAACTACATCATTCCCAATCCACAGCAGGTGTTTGTGTATGTTTACAGTGCCAGTGTGCTGCCGGGCATGGTGCCGTGGTTTGTGGTGTTGGTGAGCCAGCTACGTTTCCGTCAGGCGCATGTTGAGGCACTGAAACAGCATCCATTTAAATCCATCATGTTCCCCTATGTAAACTACCTCACCATCGCTTTCCTGATTTGTGTGCTGGTGGGAATGGGGCTTAACCCGGATACCCGGTTATCTTTGTTGGTTGGGGTGATTTTCCTTGGCTTAGTGACCGCCTGCTATTTTTGCCTGGGAATGCATAAAAAGGTAGCAGTCGAAATTAAACGGCTATAAAACCAGCGAACAAGGCGGGGTGAGGGCTATCAATGGCTGACTTTTGCGGCAGAGTGTGCAAAGCGTAAGCAAACACACCATTTCTTCTAAAAAAGCACTAGACAGCCAAGTATTAAAACCGTAGTATCCTCACCCGCAACGGCGCTAAGCGCCCGTAGCTCAGCTGGATAGAGCGCTGCCCTCCGGAGGCAGAGGTCTCAGGTTCGAATCCTGTCGGGCGCACCATTAATTTTGTGTGCAAGAGCTGCGGTGGTAAGATTGCCGCGTACGACGAAGTCGAAGTAGGCTGTAAGTAGTAGGAAGTTATGGTGGCTATAGCTCAGTTGGTAGAGCCCTGGATTGTGATTCCAGTTGTCGTGGGTTCGAGCCCCATTAGCCACCCCAAATTTTGTGGAACATGCGATGGTGGCGGAATTGGTAGACGCGCTAGCTTCAGGTGTTAGTGTCCTTACGGACGTGAGGGTTCAAGTCCCTCCCTTCGCACCACACAAAACATGTAGATTTTATTAAGATTTACATGGACATAGGTCGAAAGACCATGTAGAGTGAGCAGTACGAAATCGGCGAGTAGCGCAGCTTGGTAGCGCAACTGGTTTGGGACCAGTGGGTCGGAGGTTCGAATCCTCTCTCGCCGACCAATTTCAGAAGAAACCCCGCAATGCGGGGTTTTTTTTCGTCTGTACTTTGCCTCAGCCTTGTTCGCATCAAATCGATTTCCCTCTTCTCCCTCTCATATCATCTTTATTCTGCTACCCACTGCTTATCCGTCCGACTTACATAAGAAACCGTTGTTGGCGCTCTTTGATCAAATTTGTCTTATGGCAGGAGCCGCCCTTTTCTTTATGAGGTGAAGAGCAAGGTGTTGGTTTTTTGCGACAAAAGTTGAATGCCTTGTCTCTAAATGGAGACGCGTAACCTAATGATAAATATATAGAAAAAAAATGGCAGTTTATACCGTCGTTTTGTAGCGACAGATCACCATGGTGGAGTGGAGCCCAGTATAGTGAAAGAGAGGTTTCGCAGGATAAATCAGTTATAAAATAAAGTTATTACTTATCAGTAAATTATAAATTTATTTATGGATGTTCGGGTAAAGGTTCGACCTGTTATGAAACTTGGCACGCTAACTGCATTATCTACTATGTAGATGCTCATCCCACTTATTATGACAGCCTGGTTTTTATAGCCAATTTAGCTTCATAAACCCAGGGATGATGCAGAGCCGATTTTAGGGTGCCTATTGTCCATGTAAACGATGTTGAATATCTTCATCACATACCGGGCATAACGTTGAGTGAGGCACCGACATTGTTGTCTGTAGACCTGAAAATTTCAGACGCTTGCCCTTATCGGCAAGCGTTTTTTTTGCATACCCTTCGTACCTGAAGCTACAGGGGGGTAGCTGCACGCACTTACCCGAATCAGGGGTAAAGAAAAGGCCCCAGAAGGAGCCTCAGACTGCTGACAAAGCCAAATGAAGGGGAGTCGTGCCGTTGGGGTCGTAGTGGCGTGAGCCACCGAAGTACCCCTAGGTGCGGTAAACCCTTCACTCACTGAGCTACTCGCGTACCATCAAAGTGACTCGCCATTCTGTCGCAATGTGAGTAATAACCCCTCGCGGCGAGCCTGAGCAGCATCTTCAGGGCGGTGTAACTTATCCAAAGCATCAGCCAGCCATGCATAATCATAGCCATCTGGGCGCTGCGCAAGTGCGGCTTTAAAGGCCTCACTGGCTTTCTCCCATTCGCCGTGTTTCAGCATCAACTGACCCAAAGTGCTATTAAGCAATGGTGTGGCTCCGTGCTGTTTGATGTGCTGGCGTAATGATTTTTCTAGTGGCTCTGGGTTGCCGGACTTCAAGCGCGGGATCAGCAACACCAGCCGTTCATCATACTGGCGTTTCAGGCCATCCAAAATGATCTGCTGGGCCACATCGCTATCATCACATTCAATCAGATGCTCGACCAAGGCGACTTGCAGTGGGATCTCATTGCGTACTTTGCGGCTTTGATCTTTCCACCAGCGTTTCAGGCCATCACTTCCTTCCTCTGCCATACACTGATTCATCATGCCAATATAAGCTTGCTGTTCCAGCGCGGCGATTTCCTCGGCGGTGTGCACCTGTACTTTGTTCATTGCCGGTAAAATTTCCAGTAATGAACTGTAAGCACCGGAACGGAGGTAAGCCTGCTCAGCCAGACGTAACACCTCCGGATGGCGTGGTGCTTGATCCAGGAGCCGATCAACACCATGACGTGCGGCATGAACATGCCCTTGTGCGAGTTGAATCCGCACCCGGGTAATATCGACCGGTAATTGATCGGTATCAGCCACTTCCGCAGCTCGTTCCAGATACTGATTAGTGCGGAATTCATCGCCGCGTTGCTGGGCCGCTTCCGCCGCCAGTAGGTAGTTCACCATCGGCTGTTCGGCGTGATCGGCATTGCGAGTCAATAACTTCTCAACTTGCTTGAAATCACCTTCAGCCAATTTGATCAGCGCCGCTTTGGTTTGCTTACGGGCACGAGTGCGTTTGCGGCCAAGGAACCAGCCACGGGTACGTGCGCCGGTACGGAAAATACGGCGTAATATCCATTCCACTATCAGGAATGCCACCAACACCAAGACCAACATAATGACCAAACCGGTCACACTGGTTTCGACGTTATAGTTGTCAGTTTGGATCAATACATAACCCTGATGACCGGCCAGCATGGGGCCAAGGACGATCCCGGCGGTCAGAATGAGGAATAACAGTAATACTCGCAGCATACTTATTCCCCCTGAGCGGCAACTGGCGCTTGTGTCAGTAAGTTACGAACCCGGGTTTGCATCAATTTTTCCAGCATCGGCTGGCTCTTCAATTGATCTGGCACGTCCATTGAAATTGACTGCTGACTCAGGTTCTCCAATTCATCCAGAAACGCCTTGGTATTCGGATCATTCACATCAAAATAGGCGCGAACCCAGGTAGAGATCGTCTCTAGCGACTGTTTATACACTTCATCTTGATGGCGAGGTACTGCCTGAGCAGCGACCAGCAAGCGGGAACGGATATTTTCACGTAAATAAACGTCCTGATTGGGGGCCAGCAGTGGCTCCGCGCTACTATCGCGGCGGCGGATAGTGATAAAATCTGACATAAAGCTATTCCAGCTTTTGGTCAGATTCTGACGCCATTCGGCTAATGAGCTGGACAGTTCATCGCTATTAGCATCCATCGGTGAATCATCAATATTGTTATCGGCGAGACGCAGGTTATCGACCTGATTCGACAATTGATTCAATTTGAGAATAATACCGTCGAAATCGACCTGAGTGACTGCCGAAAGAGTGCTGATATCTTCGGTTAAGGCCCGGCGCACGTCGATAAGGCTTGGGTCATTCATATCGGCCAGACTGGCATCGGCACTTTTCAGTAATGTCGCCGCGGTGGTGACATCCTGATCGCTCCAAAGCTTACGCCCTGCCATTTTCACCAGAAAATCTGCCTGCGCCAGTAACCAGGTTTTAGCATCACTTCCTGAAATCGTCGCGACTTTTTCCTGCAACTCATTTAGTTGGCGCGTCAGTGAGGTTTGTTGGCGGTCAGCCGCCTCCAGCGCTTTGCCTTGCTGTTGCAATAATGACTCAAGCTGTTGTTTTTCCTGCAACTGGCTCTGTTTCAATTCGGCTAACTGATCTTGCAGCGCACTATTTGCTGCTGCTTGTAACTGAGCCTGCTGGTGTCCGTGATAATAAAGCCCGGCACCTAGCGCGATAGCCAGTGCAATAGCAATGGCACCCAGAATTGGGCCGGTTTTTTTCTCCCGGCGGGCTTCTGGTTCTGGCTGTTGGTGCCTCTCAGCCGCGGTGGTTGTCTCTTCCACTGGTGCGGATGGGGTATTTTGTTCCGTCATATTGGGCATCCCATAGTCAGGTTTCAGGTTTATTGAAAATTTTGCAGTGCGCGGATCAGCGCATCATTATCAGCATTCTCCGCGACCCGGATTTTGCTCCAGCCCAATTGGGCTGCCAGGGTCGCCAAACGATCGCTCACGACCACTAACCGGCAGCGGAGCAACCAGGAAGAACGATAATAATCAGGAACTAAAGTATAGATCTGTTGTAGCATTTCGCCGCTGGTAACGACCAGAGTATTGACCCCGGAACGCTGCCAGTGCGCACTTTGTTCACTGCCATCATAAAAAATAGGACTGCGTTGATAACATTCGCAAAAAGTCACCGTTGCTCCCCGCTCGGTCAGGCTTTCACCAAGCAGCTCTCGCCCGCCATTACCGCGCAATAACAGTGCCTTCTTACCTGTCAGTTGTTGCAGGTCGGGCAATGATAATAGCATCTCGCTGGTTTCTCCCGTCGGGGGGAAGGTAACGTGCAAGCGGCTGGCGGTATGCAATGCTAATGCAGTGTTACGACCAATAGCATAATAAGATAACTGCGTAGGCCATGACAGGTTATTTCTTTTTAACAGCGGGTTAGCGTAGCGAATCGCGTTCTGCGATAAGGCAAAAACCAGATCACCCGCCTGCATCTCTTGCAGTAATGCGGGCAGTTTGGGCAGGTCATCACCGGGTGAGAAATCAATCAACGGCGCATGATAGGCAACCCGGCCCAGCGCACGCAGGCGGCTAACTAACTGCTCCCCGGCAGGAGATGGACGGGTGACCAGAATCGTCATAGCGGTGGATTATCCTGATAAACCTCAGCCAGTATTTCACGAGCACCGCGTGATAGCAGCTCATCGGCCAGCTCAACACCCATTTGCTCTGCATTTTCAGCCGGCCCTCGGCGCTCGCCGCGGATAATCTCACTGCCATCGGGTGCACCGACCAACGCGCGCAGCCACAGTGTATCGCCGTCCAATTCGGCATAACTGCCGATAGGCACCTGACAACCTCCTTCAAGGCGGGTATTCATGGCGCGTTCAGCGCACACGCGCAATTCAGTTTCGCGATGATTCAAGGGAGCCAGTAGTTGACGGGTAAAATCATCATCCAGACGGCATTCAATACCGACGGCACCTTGACCAACCGCGGGCAATGACTCCTCGGCAGGCATGGCATAACGAATTCGCGTTTCCAGCCCGAGGCGCTTGAGGCCAGCAACGGCTAAAATAATAGCGTGGTATTCACCTTTATCTAACTTGGCAAGGCGCGTGCCGACGTTACCGCGCAGGTCACGGATAATCAGATCAGGGCGGCGCTCACGCAATTGACACTGACGGCGCAAGCTTGACGTGCCGACAATGCTGCCAGCGGGCAGCTCATCCAAATGGGCATAATTTATTGATACGAAAGCATCGCGAGGGTCATCCCGCTCGCAAATGGTGACCAGCCCCAACCCTTCAGGGAAAGCGATCGGGACATCTTTCATCGAATGAACGGCAATATCTGCTCGTCCTTCCAATAGCGCTAGCTCTAATTCTTTAACAAACAAACCTTTACCACCGACTTTTGCCAGTGGAGTGTCCAGAATGATGTCCCCACGGGTCACCATTGGCACCAATTCGACTTGCAGGCCTGGGTGATTGGCTTGCAGTAAATGTTGAACATAATGTGCTTGCCATAAGGCGAGCGGGCTTTGTCGCGTGGCAATTCGAATAATTTTGTCTAACATTGCTTGTTACCGTTTTTATATTTTACGGCCCATCCTACCATTGACCGGTGAAGACTGTCAGTGTGATAGCCACAGGCCTTAAAGGTTTTTGCCAGATATCGGGTCATTGCGATCATGACTTTGGCAAGAGATAGGCATTATAATTGTAGGGATAGCTTTACTTTCTTTACGGTCAATCGGCAAGGTGTTAGATTGATCACGTTTCCAGCAATAATTCGTTAACTGTTATTCAAACAATATGTCTTCAAACAAAATGTTTTTTGGTCAGTTCAACAAAAACCACATTTTCGCTGAAAGTCAAAAAAAGCCATAAGCGAATTTGGAACACGGTTTTTTTTCTAAGCACCGGAACAATTCTAAGCACCGGAACAACCAGGCGAGACGTCTTGTACCTCTACATCGAGACACTGAAACAGCGACTGGATGCGATCAACCAATTACGAGTCGATCGCGCCTTGGCGGCTATGGGGCCAGCCTTCCAAAAGGTCTACAGTCTGCTACCGACCCTATTACATTGTCATCATCCACTGATGCCGGGCTACCTTGATGGTAACGTTCCCCATGGCATCTGCCTTTTCACGCCCAATGAAACGCAACAGGATTATCTCTCTGAGGTTGAAGCCAAATGGGGCCAGCCTTTGCAGCAGAGTGTGGGCGGTGAACTGCCGATTACCGGCGTCTACTCAATGGGTAGCACTTCATCTATTGGTCAGTGCCATACGTCCGATCTGGATATCTGGGTGTGTCACCAAGCCTGGCTTGATGCTGAAGAGCGCAACCGGCTGCAAAAGAAATGTAGTCTGCTGGAAAAATGGGCTGCATCAATGGGTGTTGAAGTCAGCTTCTTCCTGATAGATGAAAACCGCTTCCGCCATAACGCCAGTGGCAGTCTGGGGGGCGAAGATTGTGGCTCTACCCAACATATTTTATTGCTGGATGAATTTTACCGCAGCGCGGTTCGTCTGGCAGGGAAACGTATTCTGTGGAATATGGTTCCGGTTGAAGAAGAAAATAATTACGATGATTACGTGTTGTCGCTGTATGCGCAGGGCGTATTAACCCCGAATGAATGGCTGGATCTGGGCGGTTTGAGCACCCTGTCAGCGGAAGAGTATTTCGGGGCCAGCTTGTGGCAATTGTACAAGAGTATCGACTCGCCTTATAAAGCGGTGCTGAAAACACTTCTGCTGGAAGCCTATTCTTGGGAATACCCTAATTCCCAACTGTTGGCGATGGAAATCAAACAGCGCCTGCATGCCGGTGAGATTGTGGCATTTGGCCTTGATGCTTACTGCATGATGCTCGATCGCGTCACCCGCTACCTGACTCAAATTAATGACACCACCCGTTTGAACCTGGTGCGTCGTTGTTTCTATCTGAAAGTGGGCGAGAAATTATCCCGCAGCCCCGTAAGTGCGGGCTGGCGGCGTGAAATTCTCAGCCAATTGGTCAGTGAATGGGGCTGGAGTGACGAGAGTCTGGCGGTGTTGGATAACCGCGCAAACTGGAAGATTGAACGGGTGCGTGAAGCACATAACGAGCTGTTAGATGCCATGATGCAAAGCTATCGTAATTTGATTCGCTTTGCGCGGCGCAACAACTTGAGCGTTAGCGCCAGCCCGCAGGATATCGGCGTTCTGACCCGAAAACTGTATGCGGCATTTGAAGCCCTGCCGGGTAAAGTGACCCTGGTTAACCCACAAATTTCACCGGATCTTTCCGAAGAGCACCTGACCTTTATTCATGTGCCCGCGGGCCGTGCTAACCGTCCGGGCTGGTATCTGTATAACCAAGCGCCGTCGATGGAGACGATTGTCAGCCATCAACCGCTGGAATATAACCGTTACCTGAATAAATTGGTGTCATGGGCCTATTTCAACGGCTTGTTGACCAGCAAAACGCGCCTGCATATTAAAAGTGCCAATCTGTGCGATACCGTCAAACTGCAAGAGTTGGTGACAGATATCTCTCACCACTTCCCATTGCGTCTGCCAGCACCGACACCGAAAGCGCTGTATAGCCCGTGCGAGATTCGCCATTTGGCGATTATCGTCAATCTGGAACATGACCCAACTGCCGCTTTCCGTAATCAAGTGGTGCATTTTGATTTCCGTAAACTGGATGTTTTCAGTTTTGGCGAGCAGCAACAGTGCCTGGTTGGCAGTATCGACTTGTTGTATCGCAATTCATGGAATGAAGTGCGGACACTGCATTTCAGCGGTGAACAGGCGGTATTGGAAGCGCTGAAAACCATTTTAGGCAAAATGCATCAGGATGCGGCTCCGCCAGAATCCGTGGATGTATTCTGCTATAGCCAACATTTGCGTGGCTTGATTCGTACCCGTATCCAGCAATTGGTTTCTGAATGTATTGAACTGCGCTTGTCCAGTACCCGCCAGGAACCGGGCCGTTTCAAAGCGGTGCGAGTTTCCGGCCAGACTTGGGGCTTGTTCTTTGAGCGCCTGAGTGTCTCAGTACAAAAACTGGAAAATGCTGTCGAATTCTATGGCGCGATATCCAATAACAAGCTGCATGGGTTATCGATTCAGGTCGAAACTGACCAAATTCATTTACCACCGGTTGTGGATGGTTTTGCCAGCGAGGGGATTATTCAGTTCTTCTTCGAAGGCACCGCCGATGAGAAAGGATTTAATATTTATATCCTGGATGAGACAAACCGCGTTGAGGTTTATCATCATTGCGAGGGCAGTAAAGAGGAGTTAGTGCGGGATGTCAGCCGTTTCTATTCATCTTCTCACGACCGCTTTACCTACGGCTCCAGCTTTATCAACTTCAACTTGCCGCAGTTCTACCAAATTGTGCAATTAGATGGTCGAACTCAGGTGATCCCTTTCCGCAGTAATGCGTTATCTCATCTGCATATTGCTGATAAAGAAACCTCCGCACCGGCGCAGCAGTTTCAGCTACACTAACCCTCTGCGGCCTTGACACCGCAGGGAGTTAGTTGCGCGCTCTTACCCGTTTGAGCTACTCGATAAAACTTACGTCTTCACCAGCTTGCGCGGTCGCAGCTTCAGATAATTTGGTAAAGAACTCTTCGCCGCTGCGCGAGCAATACCAATGCCCTTCGCGGTAATCAAAATGATAACCGCCCGCTTTAGTTGCCAGCCATACCTGATGTAGTGGCTCCTGGCGGTTGATAACAATTTTGCTGCCATTTTCAAAAGTCAGGGTCATCACCCCGCCATTGGTTTCATAATCGATATCGCTATCGCCGCTAAAACCATCCAGTGTTTCTTCAATGCAAAGCATCAATTGATCGGCTAACTGATGAAACTCGCTGTCGTTCATATTCAATTCCTATTGCTTTTCATGATCCACCTGCGATTATAGAGGCCTTGGACGCGTGAATCACAGGCAATAACACATTTACCGGCGTCAAAACAATTTACAGGCGTTAAAAAATGAAAAAGAAACTATGTTGGCCACTGACTGCGATGATGGTGTTCGCGCTGAGCGGTTGTGGTCTGAAAGGTCCGTTATATTTCCCACCGGCAGATAAACCTACAGTTGAAACGACAAAACAAGACAGCGGGCAGGTCGATAAAAATCAGCAGGGTTTACCGGGCGATTCAAAACCGACCCAAAGTATCGCTGGGCCACAGTGACAATCCTTTACGCCGCCAGATTGAGTCAGTACCGAATGTAGCCAGTACCGAAAATTTAGCCGGTCAATAAAAGTCAGCGGAGTATGAAATGCAGTTCTCCAAAATGCACGGTCTTGGCAACGACTTTATGGTTGTCGATGCAGTTACCCAAAATGTTTACTTTTCGTCGGAGTTGATCCGCCGATTAGCAGACCGGCACACTGGCGTGGGCTTTGATCAAATGTTAGTGGTTGAACCGCCTTACGATCCTGAGCTGGATTTTCACTACCGTATTTTTAATGCCGACGGCAGCGAAGTCTCTCAGTGTGGCAATGGCGCGCGCTGTTTTGCCCGTTTTGTCCGCCTGAAAGGGCTGACCAATAAACGCGATATCAGTGTCAGCACCCAAACTGGCCGCATGATACTGAGTGTGACTGAAGACGAACTGGTGTGCGTCAATATGGGCGAACCCAATTTCGAACCGCAGAGTGTTCCTTTCCGTGCGGCTAAAGCTGAAAAAACCTACATTTTGCGTGCCGCTGAACACACCGTGTTATGTGGTGTCGTTTCGATGGGCAATCCTCATTGTGTGATGCAGGTTGATGATGTTTCGGTTGCCAATGTTGCCTTGCTAGGCCCAGTATTAGAAAGCCATGAGCGCTTTCCCGAACGGGCTAATATCGGCTTTATGCAGGTTGTGAGCCGTGAACATATCCGCTTGCGGGTGTATGAGCGCGGAGCCGGTGAAACTCAGGCTTGTGGTAGCGGGGCTTGTGCAGCCGTGGCGATTGGCATTCAGCAAGAATTGTTGGGTGAAGAGGTGCATGTTGAACTGCCGGGTGGCAGTTTGCATATCAGTTGGAAAGGGCCGGGTCACCCGCTGTATATGACCGGGCCAGCAACCCATGTGTATGATGGCTTCATTCATTTATAATATACCCGTCATACTTCAAGCTGCATGTGTGTTGGCCGCCTTCGTTCACCCCAGTCACTTACTTATGTAAGCTCCTGGGGACTCGCTCAGTTGCCGCCTTCATGCAACTCGAATTATTTAGGGTATAAAGGTTCATTATGACGGGTGTGACATGAAAAGTTCTGAGGAGCAGGCGCTAGCGGGTATCGAGTTAGATGACGATACCGTTATGCAGTATTTATTGCAAAACCCCGACTTCTTTATCCGCAATGCTCGTTTGGTTGAACAGATGCATATTCCCCATCCGGTTAGAGGCACAGTCTCGCTGGTGGAGTGGCAACTGGGGCGTCAGCGTAACCAGATAGGTCAGTTGGAAGAAGAGATTACATTACTGATGGAGCAGGCGGGTCTGAATGAAGTGTTATTCAACCGGTTACTGCAACTACAAGGCAATCTTGCCGCCGCCAGTAGCTTGCAAGATATGCTCAATCGTTTGCAGCGCTGGGCCAGAGATTTTGGGCTGGCTGGTGCAAATGTCAGATTGTTTACTGACCGTTGGCAAATCGGCGCGCCATCTGACTTCACCCATTTAGGTCTGTCTCGCCACGCTTTTGAGCCAATGCGCATTCAGCGGCTGGGGAATGCTCGCCATTATCTTGGCAGCCTGAATGGGCCGGAGCTGTTGCTGTTATTGCCGCAGGCCAAGCAAGTCGGGTCTGTGGCATTGTCGTTGCTGGGCAAAGAGGGCGATCTGGGGGTTATCATTTTCAGCAGTCGTGATATCCAGCATTATCAGCAAGGCATGGGCACCGTGATGCTGAATCAATTATCCATGTTATTGCCGAGTCTGCTGGAGCGTTGGATAGAGCCGGTATGACCGAGTTCAGCACTTCACTTGCCCCGCAGGTAGAGGCTTTTCTGCGTTACCTCAAAGTTGAGCGCCAACTCAGCCCGCTGACTGTCACCAGTTATCGGCGTCAGTTGCAGGCGCTGATGGAAATGGGCGAACAGATGGGGTTGGCACACTGGCAAACACTGGATGCCGCTCAAGTGCGCTCATTGGTTTCGCGCAGCAAACGCGCCGGTTTGCACTCATCCAGCCTGGCTTTGCGGCTCTCGGCTTTGCGCAGTTTCCTCAACTGGCTGGTCAGTCAGGGCATACTGCAAGCCAACCCGGCTAAAGGAGTCAGTACCCCGCGTTCTGGCCGTCATCTGCCGAAAAATATTGATGTCGATGAGGTCGATAAACTGCTGGATATCGACCTGAATGACCCACTGGCTGTACGTGACCGGGCGATGCTGGAAGTGATGTATGGCGCGGGCTTGCGCTTATCTGAACTGGTCGGAATGAACTGCAAACATGTCGATCTGGCGAGCGGTGAAGTGTGGGTGATGGGGAAAGGTAGTAAAGAGCGCAAAGTGCCTATCGGCAAGACGGCAGTCAAGTGGCTGGAGCATTGGCTGGAACTGCGTGAATTGTTTGAACCGCAGGATGACGCCATCTTTTTAGCTAATACCGGGAAGCGGATTTCAGCGCGAAATGTGCAAAAACGCTTTGCCGAATGGGGTGTCAAGCAAGGGGTCAGTAGCCATATTCACCCGCATAAACTACGCCACTCTTTCGCCACCCACATGCTGGAATCCAGCGGCGACCTGCGTGCAGTGCAGGAGTTACTCGGCCACGCCAATCTGAGCACCACACAAATTTATACTCATCTAGACTTTCAACATCTGGCAACAGTGTATGATGCTGCTCATCCACGGGCCAAACGAGGCAAATCCTGATGCATTTTTATCGTCCACTTGAACGTATTTCCGCCATTACCTTCGATTTGGATGACACCTTGTATGACAATCGGCCGGTGATATCCCGCACAGAACAAGAATCTGTGGCATTTTTACAGCAGTACCACCCCAATTTGGCGCAGTTACAAGCCGCAGATTTACACCACTTTCGCCGTGAATTACTGGAGCAAGATCCGGACATTTACCACGATGTCACTCAGTGGCGCTGGCATGCTATTGAGCTGGGGTTGATGCGTCATGGCTTGAGTAAGTCAGAAGCGCAATGTGGGGCTGATGCTGCTATGGAAAACTTTGCCCTATGGCGTAGCCGTATTTATGTGCCGCCGGCGACTCACGACACCTTAAGCGCGCTGGCTGAACATTATCCGCTGGTGGCTATCACCAATGGCAATGCGGACCCTAAAGCCTGTGGTCTGGATAATTATTTTCAGTTTGTCTTGCGCTCCGGCCCGCATGGTCGCGCCAAGCCCTTCCGCGATATGTATCATAAAGCGGCGAATCATCTGGATATTCCGCTGAAAAATATCTTACATGTCGGTGATGACCTGACTACAGATGTAGCCGGTTCACTGCGTTGTGGCATGCAAGCATGCTGGATTAATGACCGCCAACAGAGCCTGATGACGGCCAGTGACAGCCGGTTATTGCCACATATTGAGATTTCGCAGTTGGCTTCCCTGACAGCATTGCTATAATCCTCTGCAATAACTCTGTATAAATTCACAGTGAAATGATGTTAAAATCGCCGGATAGCTGGCGATTTAGCTATTTTCCCTTACCCGATAAACGGTGCCTATGGACGTTTCTGATCTGCTCGACAGCCTGAATGAAAAACAACGTGAAGCCGTGGCTGCACCACGCTGCAACCTGTTGGTACTGGCCGGTGCGGGCAGTGGCAAAACACGGGTACTGGTTCATCGTATTGCCTGGCTGTTGTCGGTAGAAAATGCCTCCCCGTATTCGATTATCGCGGTGACCTTTACCAATAAAGCGGCGGCCGAAATGCGCCACCGTATTGAGCATTTGATTGGCACCAGTCAGGGCGGCATGTGGATTGGCACTTTCCACGGTTTGGCGCACCGGTTGCTGCGCGCTCACCATATGGATGCCAATCTGCCGCAAGATTTCCAAATCCTCGACAGTGACGACCAGTTGCGGTTATTAAAGCGCTTGGTTAAGGCCTTGAATTTAGATGAAAAACAATGGCCGCCGCGTCAGGCAATGTGGTACATCAACGGCAAAAAAGACGAAGGTCTACGTCCGCAGCATATTGAGAGCTACGGTAACCCGGTTGAAGCCACTTGGTTGCGCATCTATCAGGCCTATCAGGAAGCCTGTGACCGCGCGGGCCTGGTGGATTTTGCCGAGCTATTATTGCGCGCGCATGAGCTGTGGCTGAATAAGCCCCACATTCTGAATCACTATCGCGAGCGCTTTACCAACATTCTGGTGGATGAGTTCCAGGATACCAACAACATTCAATATGCCTGGATTCGCCTGCTGGCGGGGGATCGTTCCAATGTGATGATTGTCGGCGATGATGACCAGTCAATTTATGGCTGGCGCGGGGCGCAGGTGGAGAATATCCAGCGTTTCCTGAAAGATTTTCCCGGCGCTGAAACTATCCGATTGGAGCAGAATTATCGTTCGACCAGCAATATTCTGACGGCGGCAAACACCCTGATTGCTAATAATGACGGGCGCATGGGTAAGAACTTGTGGACTGATGGGGCGCAAGGCGAGCCTATCTCACTCTATTGTGCCTTTAATGAGTTGGATGAAGCCCGGTTTGTGGTAAATCGTATCAAAGCCTGGCAAGACAACGGCGGTGCGCTGAATGATTGTGCCATCTTGTATCGTAGTAACGCCCAATCGCGTGTTTTGGAAGAAGCTTTGTTACAAACGGCGATGCCGTACCGTATTTATGGTGGTCAGCGCTTCTTCGAACGTCAGGAAATCAAAGACGCACTGGCTTATTTGCGCCTGATTTCCAATCGTAACGATGATGCCGCTTTTGAGCGGGTGGTGAATACGCCGACTCGTGGGATTGGTGATCGCACATTAGATGTGATTCGCCAAACCGCGCGTGACCGTCAGTTAACCTTGTGGCAGTCAACCCGTGCCATGTTGCAGGAAAAAGTGCTGGCAGGCCGAGCGGCTTCTGCGCTGCAACGTTTTGTCGAACTGGTGGATTCACTGGCGCATGAAACCGCTGATATGCCGCTGCATGTCCAAACTGATCGAGTGATTCGCGATTCTGGTTTGTGGTCGATGTATGAGCAGGAAAAGGGCGAAAAAGGTCAGGCGCGTGTTGAAAACCTTGAAGAACTGGTCAACGCGACCCGCCAATACAGCTATCAGGATGAAGATCAGGATCTGATGCCACTACAGGCATTTCTTTCTCATGCGGCGCTGGAAGCCGGTGAGGGGCAGGCCGATGCCTATCAGGATGCAGTACAATTGATGACTCTCCATTCAGCAAAAGGGCTGGAGTTCCCGCAGGTATTTATCGTGGGTATGGAAGAGGGCATGTTCCCAAGTCAGATGTCACTGGATGAAGGTGGGCGTCTGGAAGAAGAACGGCGGCTGGCCTATGTTGGGGTCACGCGCGCGATGCAGAAACTGACCCTCTGTTATGCCGAGAGCCGCCGCTTGTACGGCAAAGAAGTAAATCATCGACCATCACGTTTTATCGGCGAATTACCGCAAGAGTGTGTCGAAGAAGTGCGGCTACGCGCGACAGTCTCCCGCCCGGTAAACCACCGTAGAATGGGGACTCCAATGAACGAAAATGACAGCGGCTTCTCACTGGGCCAGCGGGTGCGACATCCTAAGTTTGGTGAAGGCACTATCGTCAATTTGGAAGGCAGCGGTGAGCACAGTCGATTGCAAGTAGCTTTCCCCGGTGAAGGGATTAAGTGGTTGGTGGCGGCTTACGCACGGCTGGAAGCCGTCTAAATTTACCCTGCGGCCTTGACGCCGCAGCGGTGTTAGCGGCATTCACTCACCCGAATCACTGACTCATGTCAGCTCATCGGGATGCGTTCATTTGCTGCCTTGCTGCAACGCCAATGACTTTGGGTAAACCCTGCGGCCTTGACGCCGCAGCGGTGTTAGCGGCATTCACTCACCCGAATCACTGACTCATGCGGCTCTCATCCTGAGCCGCCTGCCTTGCATCGGTTTCCGCTTGTAGCAGAATGGCTTTGCCCATCCACTGGGTAACATCCTGAATTCCGGCGTCATCCAAATGCCAAATATCTTTCAGCACCATAAACACTTCTGACCCATAAATTAACGAAAAGGCATAAATCACGCGTTGCAGTGCTTCTGGCGGTAACTTTCCTTCCAATGGCTCAACTGCCAGCTTTAACAACCGTTTACGGTTACCACGAACCAGCTTCTCTTCATTGTTTGGATTACTGCGGTTGTCGGCCCATTGTTGTAACGATAAATGCAACGCGGCCCGCAGCACACCTTCATGTTGCAACATCCGCGGATAAGCAAAAGACAATAATTCAGCAATCCGCTGACGGGCATCAGGTTGAGTCGGTTGCCACGCCAATATCGGCCCGAGGCTCTCATCGACCATGGCAGAAACCAAGGCACTTTGCGTCGGGAAATAGCGGTAAGCCGTTGCACGGGAAAGCTGGGCAGCATTTGCCACTTCAGTTATTGATGGAAACGCACCTTGTTCATACATCGACATCGCGGTATCGATAAGTAACCGCCGGGTTCTGGCCCTGATAGTGGTTAGTGATGGAGAGGCGTGCTCTGGTTTATCTTGATGGCTCACGGTCACTCCATAGGCTTGAGATCGTATTTGCGCCCACTATAACAAACCGTTGGCACAAATCGCCATGAATGCCCTTCACATTCAGATTATTTTTGAGACTGCAGTCTCACATTTGGAAAATGCACTTTGCGATAATGATACGGCAGTCTCAATATGATTCTATCTTAACCAACGCGCTTCATTTTTTGTGACATTCCGCACTCACAGAAGGATGTTCAGATGCCCCGTCATATTTTTATCGCGACTACGACAGATACCAAAGGCGACGAGCTGGCCTATGTCAGTGAATTGATTAAAGCAACCGGCCTGAAGACAGTTACGGTTGATTTGTCGACTAAAGAGGCTCAGCGAGCAGGTGGCGCTGATATCACGGCTGAAATGGTGGCAAGCCATCATCCTGATGGGCGTCAGGCCGTCTTCTGTGGTGACAGGGGGCGGGCGATAAGTGCGATGGCGGTGGCTTTTGAACGTTTTATTGCCAGCCGTGATGATGTGGCTGCACTGTTAGGTTTGGGAGGCTCCGGTGGTACGGCGCTAATTACACCCGCCATGCAAAGCTTACCCATCGGCATTCCTAAACTGATGGTATCAACAATGGCTTCTGGTGATGTTTCCGGTTACATCGGCGCCAGTGATATTGCCATGATGTATTCGGTCACGGATATTGCCGGGCTGAATCGTATTTCCCGCCGCGTACTGAGCAATGCGGCCCATCAAATTGCCGGTGCGGTTTATTTTGCCAAAGAAGCATTTGCCAAAGAAGAGTTAGCCACCGCTGACAAACCTGCGCTGGGTTTGACCATGTTTGGTGTGACAACCCCGTGTATTCAGGCTGTTAGTGCTGCGTTATCGGCAGAATATGATTGCCTGGTGTTCCACGCGACCGGCAGTGGCGGCAAGGCCATGGAAAAATTAGCGGAAAGTGGCTTACTGGCAGGGGCGCTGGATCTGACCACCACCGAAGTCTGCGATCTATTATTTGATGGTGTTTTAGCCTGTGGGCCAGAAAGGTTCGAT
The DNA here is from genome assembly GCF_902726545.1 of Yersinia artesiana. GTDB lineage: Bacteria > Pseudomonadota > Gammaproteobacteria > Enterobacterales > Enterobacteriaceae > Yersinia > Yersinia artesiana. The sequence goes on from NZ_CACVAD010000005.1 coordinate 53,254, forward strand.
GCCATTGCTCACAGCCAAATCCCTTATGTCGGTTCTTGTGGCGCATTAGATATGGTCAATTTCGGCAGCCCGGCTACTATTCCGACGAAATACGCTGACCGCTTATTCTATGAGCACAATGCGCAAGTCACACTGATGCGCACCACCGAGCAAGAGAATATTGAGATGGCGCGCTGGATTGGCGAGAAGCTCAATCGTTGTGAGGGGGAAGTGCGTTTCTTGATTCCAGAGGGTGGCTTCTCAGCGCTGGATGCTCCGGGCCAGCCTTTCTGGGACGAAAAAGCACTGCAAGCCTTTATCCATACGCTGCAAGAAACCGTGATTCAAACTGACAAACGCCGTCTGGTGCATTATCCGTTCAATATTAATGATCCACAGTTTGCCCAGGCAGCGGTTGAAAAATTTAAAGAAATAGCAAAGAGCCCATCCCATTACACCCTAAATAATTCAAGTTGCAGGAAGGCGGCAACTGAGTAAATCCCCAGAAGCTTACACGAGTAAGTGACTGGGGTGAGCGAAGGCAGCCAACGCACATGCAGTTCGAAGTATGACGGGTTTAGGGCCATAAAATATCTGGAGAAACATATGCCAAAATTTCAACGCCAGGCCATATTGGCTAAATTTCGGGAAATGATTGCGCGCCGTGAACCGATTATCGGTGGCGGTGCGGGTACGGGGCTATCGGCCAAATGTGAAGAGGCCGGTGGTATTGATTTAATCGTCATCTATAACTCAGGCCGCTATCGCATGGCCGGTCGTGGTTCGCTGGCTGGTCTGTTGGCCTACGGCAATGCCAATGAAATTGTGGTCGATATGGCAAAAGAAGTGCTGCCAGTGGTCAAGAATACACCGGTGCTGGCGGGGGTGAATGGCACGGATCCATTCTGTCAGTTCGACCAGTTCCTGGACCAACTGAAAGCATTGGGCTTTTCTGGCGTGCAGAACTTCCCAACTGTCGGGTTAATCGACGGGAACTTCCGTGCCAACCTTGAAGAGACTGGCATGGGTTATGGTTTGGAAGTGGACATGATCCGTCTTGCCCACGAGAAAGATTTACTCACCACACCTTATGTTTTCAGTGCCGAAGATGCTGTCGCTATGACCCAAGCGGGGGCTGATATTATTGTCCCTCATATGGGGCTGACCACCGGTGGTAATATTGGCGCTGACACGGCATTGAAGCTGGCAGATTGCGTTCCTCTGATTAATGAATGGGCCGCTGCCGCAAAAGCAGTACGTGAAGATGTGATTGTGTTGTGTCACGGCGGGCCGATTTCTACCCCGCAAGATGCGCAATACATCATGGATAATTGCCCGCAATGTGATGGTTTCTACGGTGCCAGCTCAATGGAAAGGCTGCCGACAGAAATTGCGCTGACGGACACGACTAAGCAGTTTAAAAATATAAAGCGTTGATTATTCTTGCCAATACCAAGGGAAAGCCTGTTTGTAAATTTTGCTGAGTCATCGGCTTAATAAACATTCAGGATACACAAAACCGAAGTCGAAGCTGGCTTCGGTTTTTTACTTTTTACCGCTATTAACCCGGTGTGTTCTTACCTGCTTTTGCTATTGGTGAGATTATCGGCAAGAACTGAAATTTGTGCTCATCAATTAACATCTTTTAACCGGTTGACAGACTTTTTCTTCTCGGCGTAACATGCGCGCACTATTCTTGATGAGGACATTCGCCTTGGACACACCCAGTAGATACTGGCTCAATAACCTGTTCATATGGTGCAACTTCTAAGGCTATCCTCTTATTTGCTGATAGCCTTCGTGGTTGTCAGCGGCCCCGCTAAACCGTCGCTGTGAGTCAGATCTCCTAACGGTCTGAAACAAACGGTATTTCAATACTCACCTGTTTCTGTGCTTCAATGCGTTTTCCCTATCCATCACCGCAAGGGAGTTTTGGCACATGCTGAGCGCATTTAAATTAAGTAATAATCGCTTATCCCGTTTGGAGCTGGATGAATCAGATGACCTGACAACCTCACTTTGGGTCGATTTAGTCGAGCCAGAAGAGGGGGAGCGGGAACGCGTCCAGAATGAGTTAGGGCAAAGCCTGGCGACCCGGCCAGAATTGGACGACATCGAGGCTTCCGCACGATTCTTTGAGGATGAGGATGGCCTGCATATCCACTCCTTCTTCTATTATGAAGATGCTGAAGACCACGCGGGTAACTCAACGGTGGCATTTACTATTCGGGATGGCCGCCTGTATACCCTACGCGAACGTGAATTACCGGCATTTCGTTTATATCGTATGCGCGCGCGTAACCAGACACTGGTTGATGGTAATGCCTATGAGTTGCTGCTGGACTTGTTTGAAACCAAAATCGAACAGTTGGCAGATGAAATCGAGAATATTTACAGCGATTTAGAAGCCTTGAGCCGCGTTATCATGGAGGGCCAGCAGGGCGATGAATATGATGCTGCGCTCTCCACATTGGCGGAACAGGAAGATATCGGCTGGAAAGTGCGGTTATGTCTGATGGATACCCAGCGGGCGCTGAATTTCCTGGTGCGTAAAGCGCGTTTGCCAAGTGGCCAACTGGAACAAGCTCGTGAGGTGCTGCGCGATATCGAATCCCTGCTGCCGCACAATGAATCCTTATTCCAGAAAGTTAACTTCCTGATGCAAGCGGCGATGGGTTTTATCAACATCGAGCAGAACCGTATCATCAAGATCTTCTCGGTGGTATCGGTTGTCTTCCTACCGCCTACGTTGGTGGCATCCAGCTACGGGATGAACTTTGAGTTTATGCCGGAGCTACGTTGGTCATTTGGTTATCCGGCGGCGATTGGTTTAATGATTATCGCTGGCCTGGCACCATATCTCTATTTCAAACGCAAAAACTGGCTCTAAAGCCTTCGCCCCTGAAGTTGCAGGGGTGTTAGCTGCGTTCACGCACCTGAATCACTTACTTATGTAAGCTCATCGGGATGAGTTCGCTTGCTGCCTACCTGCAACTTCAAGTTCTTTGGTTATCAATTCATAACTCAATGAGTTTTAGCATTTGAACTGTTAGCCGCGCAGTTTGCGTTGGGTATAGAGCGCATCCAGTGTGAACAACAACAGTGCTGCCCAGATAAAGATGAAAGTGACCATCTTATCGTTGCCGATAGTCTCACCATAGAAAGTGACCGCCAGAATAAACATCAGCGTTGGCCCCAGATACTGGAAGAAGCCCAGCGTCGACAGCCGTAAACGTGTGGCAGCAGCGGTGAAGAACAGCAGTGGGATAGTGGTAATCACCCCTGCGGCGGCTAATAGCACATTCAGCGACCAGGCATTGGCGCCCATGTGGCTGGTTGGGCTATCGGCAATAAAGAACAGGTAAACTGCCGCGATCGGTAATAGCCACATTGTTTCAACCAACATGCCAGTTTGGGCATCAATCCCCAGTTTTTTGCGAATCAGGCCATATAACGCAAAGGTAATCGCCAGACCCAAACCAATCACCGGCAGCGAGCCAAATTGCCATAGCTGAATGAGCACACCACCGAACGCCAGTGCCACCGCAACCCATTGCATGCGGCGAAAACGCTCGCCGAGAAATAGCATGCCAAATAACACGTTAACCAACGGGTTAATAAAGTAGCCCAGACTGGCTTCCAACATGTGGTTGTGGTTGACCGCCCAAATAAATAATAGCCAGTTGCTGGCAATTAACACCGCGGTCACCGCCAGTAATAGCAGGCGCTTACGGTTTTTAATGGCGCTGCGGACCTGTGGCCAATTACGGCTAACAGTTAGCAAAATCAGCATAAAGAAAAATGACCAGATAATCCGATGAGTCAAAATTTCATCAGCCGGCACCTGTTGGATGAGCTTGAAATAAGCAGGGGCGATGCCCCAAATAAAATAGGCTGCCAGAGCAAAGAAAATGCCCTGACGGGTTCGTTGTTTATCCATGGTGTGGCTCAGAACAAGAAAGGAGATGCGGTGAGTGTACTTAACTTCACGTTATTATTCATCACCGCAATAGGCCGCATCAGCCAACCAGATAGGTCGCAGTCGCGCTGGCGATATGCATTTGGCTTTCATTATGCAGCTCAACTCTGGCAACAGACACCTTGTTGCCACTGCGCAAAATGCGGCTGCTGGCAATAAAATGCTCGCCGCGGCCAGGGCGTAAATAGTCGACACGCAGGTCGATGGTTCCCATTTTGGCCAGCTTCATTTGCAGTTGTTCCTGAATCAGCGGTTCATGGCGAACCAGGCTGTTCCCAACACACACCAGACCCGCCGCAACATCCAGCACCGCAGCAATAACACCGCCGTGTAAAATCCGCTGCGCAATATTACCGACCAGTTTGTCATTATTATCAAAAGTAATTTCGGCGAAATCTTGCTCGAAGCGAGTTAATTTTAATCCTAATTCGCGATTAAAAGGCATGTGATAAACGAAGATTTCACCGATGAGGTTGCGGGCACTTTCCAAGGTTAACGGTGTTACAGGCATTAGTTTTCTCTTAAAGATAATTTCTCATGTTATTAGTTTGTTTATTTTATGCTCCTATTTTGTTGTTTTCCAGTCGTTAAATCATAAATATAAACAACACTAATCCCAGATAACATTTGTGTGTAGAATGAGCTGTTTTCATTACAAATAGAAATAATTCGTAAGGTGACGGGGGAATGATGGGTAGATTTTGGCAGATTTTAATCGCTTTATTACTGGTGCCGACTTTGGCGCAGGCAGAAGAAGCAACGGTTGAGAAGATTCATGACGCGCCAGCGGTGCGTGGCAGTATTATTGCGGCAATGTTGCAAGATCACGATAATCCTTTCTTGCTTTATCCGTATGAAACCAACTACTTACTCTATACCTATACCAGCGACATCAATAAGGATGCGATAAGCTCTTATGATTGGGCTGAGAATGCCAAGAAAGACGAAGTTAAGTTCCAACTGAGTTTGGGTTTCCCTATCTGGCGCGGTATTGCCGGTGATAACTCGTTGCTGGGTGCATCCTATACTCAGCGTTCCTGGTGGCAAGCATCAAACAGCGATGAGTCCTCACCCTTCCGTGAAACCAACTATGAACCGCAGATATTCCTGGCCTGGGCAACGGATTATGAGTTGGCTGGTTGGACATTCCGCGAAGTAGAATTTGGTTATAATCATCAGTCTAACGGTAAAGCTGATCCTACCTCACGTAGCTGGGATCGCGTTTATACCCGCCTGATGGCTCAACGCGGCAACTTGGAAATCGACCTGAAGCCTTGGTATCGTATCCCTGAAAGCGACAGCAAAGATGACAACCCGGATATCAATAAATACATGGGTTATTATCGGTTGAAAGTGGGCTATGCCTTGGGTGAAAGTGTATTCAGTCTGGATGGCCGTTATAACTGGAATACCGGTTATGGTGGTGCTGAAATGGGCTGGAGCTACCCAATCACCAAGCATGTTCGTTTCTATACCCAAGTGTTCAGTGGCTATGGTGAGTCAATGATTGACTATAACTTTAGGCAAACACGGGTGGGTGTGGGTATCATGTTGAACGATGTCCTTTAACGTCATCCGGCGTTAGAAAAGTTTCAGACACAGGCCGGTTAACCGGCCTGTGCAGATCTCATAGTTGGGGAAAAGTGTGTCAACCGCAGCAGTGATAAATAGGGAGTTACTGGCAGAGCAGGTATTGCGAGATACTTTCGGCTACCAGCAATTCCGGCCCGGACAACAAGAAATTATCAACGCCACCCTTTCAGGGCAAGATTGCCTGGTAGTGATGCCAACGGGCGGCGGTAAATCCTTGTGTTATCAGATCCCGGCACTGGTGACGGATGGCTTAACGCTGGTGGTCTCCCCCTTAATTTCCCTGATGAAAGACCAGGTTGACCAACTGCTGGCCTATGGCGTAGGTGCGGGGTGCTTAAACTCATCACAAACACGCGAGCAGCAATTGGCGGTGATGGACGGCTGTCGCAGCGGTCAGATTAAGCTGCTGTATATCGCGCCTGAACGGCTGGTGATGGAGAGCTTTCTTGATCAACTGCACCAGTGGCGTCCTGCGCTGTTGGCGGTGGATGAAGCACACTGTATCTCTCAATGGGGTCATGATTTCCGCCCGGAATACCGTGCCCTTGGTCAGTTAAAGCAGCGTTTCCCTAATTTACCGGTGATAGCACTGACCGCGACGGCTGATGAAGCCACGCGCGGCGATATCGTGCGGTTACTCAATCTGGATAATCCATTAATTCAGGTCAGCAGCTTTGATCGCCCCAATATTCGTTACACCCTGGTTGAGAAGTTCAAACCGCTTGATCAACTGTGGCGTTTTGTTCAAGACCAGCGTGGCAAAAGTGGCATTATTTACTGCAATAGCCGGGCTAAGGTAGAAGACACCACCGCGCGCCTGCAAAGCCGTGGTTTAAGTGTGGCGGCTTACCATGCCGGGCTGGACAATGAGCGCCGCGCACAGGTGCAGGAAGCTTTTCAGCGCGATGATTTGCAAGTGGTGGTCGCCACCGTGGCTTTCGGGATGGGGATTAACAAACCCAACGTTCGTTTTGTGGTGCATTTTGATATTCCGCGCACTATCGAATCTTACTATCAGGAAACGGGCCGTGCCGGTCGTGATGGTTTGCCCGCCGAGGCGATGTTGCTGTATGACCCCGCTGATATGGCGTGGTTGCGCCGTTGTCTGGAAGAGAAACCGGCTGGTGCGCAACAAGATATTGAGCGGCATAAACTCAATGCGATGGGGGCTTTTGCTGAAGCGCAAACCTGCCGCCGATTAGTCTTGCTGAACTATTTTGGTGAAGGCAAACAGCAGTCATGCGGTAACTGTGATATCTGCCTCGACCCACCTAAGCGCTACGATGGGCTGGCCGATGCGCAAAAAGCGCTGTCATGTGTGTATCGTGTCGGGCAGCGGTTTGGTTTGGGGTATATCGTCGAGGTGCTGCGCGGGGCCAATAACCAGCGTATTCGTGAATTTGGTCATGACAAACTGTCAGTGTACGGTATTGGTCGTGAACAGAGTCATGAGCATTGGGTCAGTGTCCTACGCCAACTGATTCACCTCGGATTACTGAGCCAGAATATTGCCATGTTCTCCGCCTTGCAGTTGACCGAGGCTGCCCGCCCGGTATTACGTGCTGAATTGCCACTACAACTGGCAGTGCCGCGCATTCAGAGTTTGAAAGTGCGTAGTAGCGCCAATCAAAAATCCTATGGCGGCAATTACGATCGCAAGTTGTTCGCCAAATTGCGCAAATTGCGTAAATCTATCGCCGACGAAGGCAATATTCCGCCTTATGTGGTGTTTAACGATGCCACCTTGCTGGAGATGGCGGAGCAGATGCCAATTACTGCCAGTGAACTGTTGAGTGTCAATGGCGTCGGGCAACGTAAGCTGGAGCGCTTTGGCGCACCGTTTATGGCGATGATCCGCGACCATGTAGATAACAACGATGATTAACTCGCCGCTTATTTGTTAAGAGAAACGCCTCATGCTAATGCTATTTCTGACCGTCGCGCTGGTGCACTTGGTTGCTCTGATGAGCCCAGGGCCTGATTTCTTTTTTGTTTCGCAAACTGCGGCCAGCCGCTCACGCCGCGAAGCGATGATGGGAGTGACCGGAATCTCTTTGGGGATTGTGGTTTGGGCTGGCGTTGCTCTGATGGGGCTAAATCTTATCTTGCAGAAAATGGCGTGGTTGCATCAGATTATTATGGTCGGCGGCGGACTATACCTGTGCTGGATGGGTTGGCAACTGCTGAGATCGGCCCGTGCCAAACGAGACACTTCAGAAGCTGAGGTGCAAGTTGCACTTCCTGCGCGTGGCCGGACTTTCTTGCGTGGCTTTCTAACTAATTTATCGAACCCCAAAGCGGTTATCTATTTTGGCAGCGTATTTTCATTGTTTGTTGGTGATAATGTAGCTGCTGGCGCGCGCTGGGGGTTGTTTGTGCTGATTGTGGCGGAAACTTTTGTATGGTTTAGCATTGTGGCCTGTGTCTTTGCTTTGCCGGTGATGCGCCGTGGTTATCAACGGCTATCCAAATGGATTGATGGGCTGGCTGGGGTACTCTTCGCCGGTTTTGGTATCCATCTGATATTGTCTCGCTAGCGAGTTCCCCAACCGGTGAATTATCCGGTCAGGGCATATCAATGCATTTTATACTTTGCGCGCGGTGGCTAATAATGCGCCTACCAGCATGAATAAACCGCCAAATATCCGATTCAATAATTTCATTTGCTGTGGTGATTTAATCCAGCCAGCAATTCGTGTGGCAAGAGTCGCGTAACCAATCATCACGATAATATCGACTATCACACTGGTGCTGCCGAGAATCAGATATTGCGCCACCTGCGGTTGGTGCGGCAGAACAAATTGTGGGAACAATGCGGCCAGGAAAACAATGCTTTTCGGGTTGGTCAGATTAACAAATACTGCGCGTTTAAACAGTTTTCGCCGTGGCATACTGTTGGCTAATGCATGCAGATCCAGCGCACCGGCCGCGCGCCATTGTTGAATACCAAGCCAGATTAAATAAGCCGCGCCGAGCCATTTTAATAGTTCAAATGCCAGTAACGATTGTGAAATCAGTGCGCCCAGGCCGACACCAACCAGTACAATGTGCACGGCCAGCCCTAATTGTAATCCGCAAATGGAGGCAATCACTCCGCGCGTACCGTGGCTGATGGCGGTGCTCATGGTATTAATGGCACCCGATCCGGGGGACAAACTGAGGATAAGTGTCGTCAGCAGATAAGTTAACCACCAGTCTAAGGTCATCGGCAAAGTTCCCTGAATGTGTAAATTTATGCCACAATACTCTATTGCTAATAGTTGTGCTATGGCTCACAGAATACCGAGCAATTCAGGTCAGAGGCTGCAATCAGCTATGTTTTATAAAACCATGATTCACAACATCATGATTTATAAGCTCATGATTTATAACTCACGCTATATCGAGCCACGCTATGCCGTTTGATAATCATATGAATAACTGGTTGACCCGCGAAGAGCAATTTGCTGCTTTTGTGAACGGCCCTCTGTTAGACTTTTGGCTGCAGCGGGATGAAGATGAGTTTATGGGGGTTGATAATATTCCCATTCGCTATGTTCGTTTTTGTTCACCACAACATACCCGCGTGGTGGTGGTGGTGCCTGGCCGCATTGAAAGTTACGTTAAATATCCCGAAGTGGCTTATGATCTATTCCAGCAAGGCTATGATGTTATCGTGTTGGATCATCGTGGGCAGGGCCGATCCGGGCGAATACTTGATGATCGTAACCGCGGGCATGTGATCAAATTTGATGATTACATTGAAGATTTTGCGCAGCTGGTGCAGCGTGAAATAACCGGAAGCCATTATCAGCAGTGTTTTGCGTTGGCCCACTCGATGGGGGGGGCGATTCTGACCCGTTATCTGGCGCGAGAGCCGACAGTATTTAATGCTGTAGCGCTCTGCGCACCCATGTTTGGCATCCATTTGCCGATGCCGGGCTGGCTGGCCCACCGAATTGTCGATTGGGCTGAGAAACATCAAAAGCTGCGGGATTACTACGCAATAGGCACCGGGCAGTGGCGGCCATTGCCCTATGTGGTCAATATGCTGACTCACAGTCGCGAACGCTATCGCCGCTATTTGCGCCAATATGCTGACACCCCAGAAATCCGCGTCGGCGGGCCAACCTACCATTGGATCCGTGAAAGCCTGTTGGTGGGGGAGCAAATTATTGCTCAGGCAGACAAAATTACCACACCGGTTCTGTTACTTCAGGCCAGTGAGGACCGGGTGGTACATAACCCGGCCCACAATGCATTTTCTCAGGCAATGACTCTGGCGGGGCACCCTTGCGAAGGGGGGCAGCCTAAGTTAATTAAAGGTGCACGCCATGAGATCCTGTTCGAGCGGGACGAGCTGCGTGCCGAGGCGCTAAGCGCCATATTGCGCTTTTTTGCGCAACATCAATCATCAGTCGGCTCTCAAAACCCCGACACCACCAGAGGTTAGAACATACCGCTATGTATCATGTTGTTGCTTCCGATTTAGATGGCACCCTGCTATCACCTGACCACATACTGACGCCTTATACCAAAGAGACACTTAAGTTGCTGACGCAGCGTGATGTGCACTTTGTGTTTGCGACCGGCCGCCACCATATTGATGTGGCGCAAATCCGCGACAATCTGGAGATCAGTGCTTTTATGATAACCTCCAATGGCGCGCGCGTGCACAACACGGCCGGGGAGCTGATTTTCAGCCATAACCTCGATGCGGATATCGCCCGTGATTTGTACAATATCGAACATCACAATCCAGATATTCTGACCAACGTCTATTTGAATGACGAATGGTACATGAACCGCGAAAGCCCGGCTCAGGAAGAGTTCTTCCGCGAGTCGGTGTTCAAATATCAAGTGTTCGAACCGGCTTTACTGCCGACCGACGGAGTATGTAAGGTCTACTTTACCTGCGACGATCATGATAAGTTATTGATTTTGGAAGAAGCTATCAATGCGCGTTGGGGCGATCGGGTAAATGTCAGCTTCTCTTTCCCAACCTGTCTGGAAGTGATGGGCGGTGGTGTTTCCAAGGGCCACGCACTTGAGCAAGTCGCTAAAATCATTGGTTATTCATTGAAAGAATGTATCGCGTTTGGCGATGGTATGAATGATTTGGAAATGCTCTCTATGTCGGGCAAGGGCTGCATTATGCGCGATGCTCATCAGCGCCTAAAAGATATGTTGCCGAATCTGGAAGTGATTGGTTCTAATGCCGATGACGCTGTGCCGCATTATTTGCGCAAAATGTTCTTAGGTACTGATAAATAAAGAATTGATTGCAGTGAAAAAATGGCGAACTGTAGATGAGTTCGCCATTTGAGATTAATGAAAAAGTGCCCGTATCGGTGAAAACAGGCAGATCGTAAAGACGCCGTAAACCCGTCCCTGGGGGCTCGAGCCGCGCCTTCCCTGGCGCGGACGCTTTACTCTTCTACCTGCCTTCACCTTGCAAGATCGGGTTGTCGGAGTTTGTCAGTAGTCTGACTTTCCTATTTTAAGTTATCTCAGATGTTAAGTTATCTCAGACAAGTCACTTACTGGTGCTGTCCTTGTTTTTGCAGGAATTGCACACCTTTATCTGGGAAATCGGTAAATACCCCGTCAACCCCGGCCTGATTGTAGATAATATCAAACAGTTGGTTCACGTCAGTGGCGTATTTAGGCAACTTGTCAGCACGGATGGTGAAAGGGTGAACCATCATATTGTTGGCATGTGCTTCTTTCACCATATTGGTCAGCTTGATATTATTTGGCGTCGAGGTTTCTACCACCAGCATATGATAGTCAGGGCCGATGCCGTCGGCATATTGCGCGACTTGCTTCATTGCTCCCGGTTTGAACATCCAGTCATAGCTGTAATTAACCCACTTGCCATCAGGTTTCTGTTCGTAAGTCTCATTCCAGTCAGTATAAGCCACCAGTTGAACCAGTTTCAGGTCCATACCCATCTTCGGTTCCAGCTCATTCTTGATGCGTTTTAATTCATTGGCATCAAAGCATTGCAGATAGACTTTATCGGATTTAGTGGTGTAACCATACTGCTTCAACACTTCCAACACCTTGGTGGAAATGTCTTTCCCTTCCTGTTTATGGAACCACGGCGCTTTGATTTCAGGATAGATACCGATGTTCTTACCGGTCGAATGATTCAGCCCCTGAACAAATTCAATCTCTTCCTGGAAGGTGTGCACACGGAAGTCAGATTTGCCCATCGGGAAGCGGCCCGGATAGCTCTGTACTTTTTTACCCTCTTTATCAATATCAAAGCCTTCGGTAAATTTCAGTGACTTGATTTCCGGTAAGGTAAAGTCAATGGCGTAATAGCGACCATCTTTGCGGGCGCGGTCTGGGAAGCGCTCAGCGACATCGGTCACGCGATCCAGATAATGGTCGTGCAGCACCACCAACTCATTATCTTTGGTCATCACCAAGTCTTGTTCAAGATAATCAGCGCCTTGTGCATAAGCCATAGCTTTGGCTGGCAGTGAGTGCTCAGGTAAATAGCCGCTGGCACCGCGGTGCGCGATAACCACTTTATCGGCTGATTTATCTTTGGCTACGGGTTCTGCCGCATGCGCTATGCCGGCGACTGAGGATGCCAGAATCATACTTGCTACCAGTGACTTCAGATGGGTTTTCATTGATATTGCTCCATTTATACCCGTCATCTTTCAAGCCGCAGATGTGTTGGCTACGCTCGTTAACCCGAATCACTGACTGGTGTCAGCTCATCGGGATTATCTTGCTTGCCGCCTTCCTGCAACTTGAAATCTATTGGGTATATAGGGTAGGGGTAAAAAAGGCTGTGTCGCTATTAATCCATAGATAACGGCACAGCCTGTAAGCTACTTAATCATTAGGATACAAATTTATGATCCTATTTTTTATCCATCTCGGCCTGTCTTGCCAGTTCTTCGTGATGTTTTTTCTCGCTGAACATCACCACAATCAATAACAGAACCGCCAGGATGCTACCGCCAATCATGACCATAAAGCCGCCGTCCCAACCGAAGTAGTCAACGGTGTAACCGACGATGGCACTGGCCGCGACCGAACCGCCCAGATAGCCGAACAAGCCGGTGAAGCCTGCTGCGGTACCTGCTGCTTTTTTCGGTGCTAATTCAAGGGCATGTAAGCCAATTAACATCACCGGGCCGTAAATCAGGAAGCCGATGGTGATCATACAGGCCATATCGATACCAGGGTTACCCACCGGGTTTAGCCAGTAAATGATGGTCGCGATAGTCACCAGAGTCATAAAGAACACACCGGTAGCACCACGGTTACCTTTAAACACTTTGTCGGACATCCAACCACACAGTAGCGTCCCTGGAATACCAGCGTATTCATACAGGAAATAAGCCCATGAGGATTTATCCAGCGCGAAGTGTTTTACTTCTTTCAGGTAGGTTGGTGACCAGTCGAGGATGCCGTAACGCAGCAAATAAACAAAAACGTTAGCAATCGCGATATACCATAACAGCTTGTTTGGCAGAATGTATTGCATGAAGATTTGCTTCGCCGTCAGCTCTTCTTCCGCTTCTTCGCTATAGTCATCCGGATAGTCGTTTTTGTACTCTTCAATCGGAGGTAAACCCACAGATTGTGGGGTGTCACGCATCAAACCAAAGACAATCAATGCCACCAAAATGGCACCGAATGCTGGCATATAGAGCGCGGCTTTCCAGTCGTTAAACCATGCCATCCCCAGCAAGAACAGCAATGGCGGCAAGCCACCACCCACGTTATGGGCGCAGTTCCAGATAGAAACAATGCCGCCACGTTCTTTCTTCGACCACCAGTGCACCATGGTACGGCCACATGGCGGCCACCCCATACCCTGGAACCAGCCGCATAAGAACAATAGCACGAACATGACTGCGATACTGGATGTTGCCCAAGGCACAAAGCCCATAAACAGCATCACGGCAGCGGCGAGAATCAAACCGGCGGAGAGGAACACCCGTGGGTTAGACCGGTCAGAAACCGAACCCATGATGAATTTTGAGAAGCCGTAAGCAATAGAAATACCGGATAGTGCGAAACCCAGATCCCCACGAGAGAATCCTTGTTCGATCAAATACGGCATGGCCAGAGTAAAGTTTTTACGCACCAGATAGTAGGCTGCGTAACCGAAAAATATACCCATGAAGATTTGCCAGCGTAAGCGGCGGTAAGTGGGGTCGACCTGGTCTGCGGGAAGCCGTGCCACATGTGGCGCGGGCTTAAAAATACTCAACATAAGTGCCTCCGATGGCTTTTTGTTGTTTTTGACTCCGGTATAGCCTGATATCTATCCGTTTGTTAAGGGCTGCCGGTAGTTAAACGGCGAAGCTACAGTCGTTTATGTTCCATAACGAGCACCATGCTAGATAAATTCACTGAACTTATCTGTGAGTAATGGCGCATTTGTTACAGTTATATGAACGCGGCGGCAATTTTGAGCGATTGGTTAACATTTTGAAACCGGTAATGACAAATTACCTGTGACTTTGATCACAATCATGGTTTTTAAACACCATATTACTTTCGTTTTTCGTTCGTTTTTGTTCCTTATCAAACAATAACCATAAAGACTGTGGCTCAATAGATTCATAATTAGCCGCCAGGCGGCTGTCTGATAATGTGGGGTCTTTCATGACGAACAGTTCTCCTTACACAGAAACGGATGTCATCATCATTGGTGGTGGTGCGACCGGTGCCGGGATTGCCCGAGACTGCGCCCGACGGGGTTTGGCTTGTACGCTCTTGGAGCGGCACGACATTGCCACTGGTGCTACTGGCCGCAATCATGGCTTATTACACAGTGGTGCGCGTTATGCTGTGACTGACGGTGAGTCCGCGCGTGAATGTATTGAAGAAAACCGGATACTGAAACGTATTGCCCGCCATTGTATTGAGCAAACCGATGGCTTGTTTATCACCTTGCCGGAAGACTCCCTCGACTATCAGGAACAATTTATTGCCCGCTGCCAGGAGGCGGGGATCGAGGCTGAAGCCATTGATCCCAAACAAGCATTACGGCTTGAACCTGCCGCGAACCCTGCGCTGATTGCGGCCGTGCGGGTACCTGATGGCACTGTTGACCCCTTCCGCTTAACCGCCGCCAATATGTTGGATGCCCGTGAGCACGGAGCCAATGTGTTGACTTATCACGAAGTTATCGGCTTATTGCGCCACAGTGACCGGGTAAGTGGCGTGCGCGTTTTCGATCATAAAAATCAGCGCCAATATGATATTCATGCGCAAATCGTCGTGAATGCGGCGGGGATCTGGGGTCAGCACATTGCTGAATACGCCGATCTTCGCATTCGCATGTTCCCCGCCAAAGGCGCGCTGTTGATCCTGGGACATCGGATCAACAACATGGTGATCAACCGCTGCCGTAAACCCGCAGATGCCGACATTCTGGTGCCGGGCGATACCATTTCACTGATTGGCACCACCTCCACCCATATTGAATATGACCAGATAGACAATATGGTCGTAACGGCACAAGAGGTGGATACCTTAATTCGCGAAGGCTCCAAACTGTCGCCGCAACTGGCGCAAACGCGCATTTTGCGTGCTTATGCCGGGGTTCGACCACTGGTTGCCAGTGATGATGATCCTTCCGGGCGCAATGTGAGTCGCGGCATTGTATTACTCGATCACGCCAGCCGCGATGGGCTGGAAGGCTTTATCACCATCACCGGTGGCAAGTTGATGACCTACCGGCTGATGGCCGAATGGGCAACGGATAAAGTATGTGAAAAGCTGGGCGTGACAGCGGCTTGCACTACAGCCCAAGAGCCACTTCCTGGTTCACAGCAATCAGCCGAGCAAACGCTCAGCAAAGTAATTTCTTTACCTGCCAGTATCCGTGGCTCGGCGGTTTATCGTCATGGTGACCGTGCGACACAGTTATTGGCAGGAAACCGCCTGGACAACAGTTTAGTGTGTGAATGTGAAGCGGTGACGGCCGGTGAAGTGCGCTATGCCATTGAATCATTGTCGGTTAATAACCTGCTGGATCTACGTCGTCGCACCCGGGTTGGCATGGGGACTTGTCAGGGTGAGCTTTGTGCTTGCCGGGCAGCGGGTTTACTCAGCCGCTTTAAAGTGACCACGCCGCAGCAATCCCGTGAACAGCTTAGGCAGTTTTTGAATGAGCGCTGGAAAGGTGTGCGCCCGATAGCATGGGGTGACGCCTTGCGGGAAAGCGAGTTTACCCATTGGGTTTATCAAGGGCTTTGTGGCTTGGATGACAGCCCGAATACGGCCAATGTTCAGGAGAAACCAGATGAAATTTGATGTGATTATCATCGGTGGTGGATTAGCTGGGCTGGTGTGCGGTATCCGCCTCGCCGAACAAGGTAAATATTGCGCGATTGTCAGCGCCGGTCAAAATGCGCTGCATTTCTCTTCTGGCTCTTTGGATCTCTTGGCGAAATTACCTAATGGGCAGGCGGTTAGTCAGCCACTTTCTGCACTTGAAACGCTAGCAGAGTTAGCGCCGGAGCACCCTTATAGCAAGATGGGGCAAACCGGTCAGGTGGGTGAGTTGGCGCAACAAGCCGAGTCTCTGCTAAGCCGCTGCGGCCTGAATCTGGTTGGCAGTGCGGCCAAAAACCACCTGCGCCTGACGCCGATGGGCAACTGTCGACCCACATGGCTCAGCCCAGCGGATATTCCGATTGCACCATTAGAAGGCCCGTTACCTTGGCAAAAAGTGGCGGTGGTTGGTATTGAGGGATTCCTCGATTTTCAGCCGCAGATGGTCGCCAGTGCCTTGCAGGAACAGGGTATTGAAGTCACAGCAGATTATCTTCATTTACCGGCACTGGACCGTTTACGCGATAACCCTAGCGAATTCCGCGCGGTGAATATTGCGCGTGTACTAGATCAACCCGAAAACTTGCAACCGCTGGCCGATGAGCTGGCTCGTTTGTCATCTACCGCAGAAATGATTTTGCTGCCAGCATGCATCGGGCTGGATGAATCCGCGCCATTGGACGCACTACGTGCGGCGGTTGGTAAACCGATTCAATTGTTGCCGACACTGCCGCCGTCATTACTCGGCATGCGCTTACATCAAGCGCTACGCCACCGTTTCCAGCAATTAGGCGGCATTGTCATGCCGGGTGATGCGGTATTGCGTGCCGAACTGGTGGGGAACCGAATTACCGGACTGTATAGCCGTAATCATGGTGATATTCCACTGCGTGCGGCTCAGATGGTGCTGGCGAGTGGCAGTTTCTTCAGTAATGGGCTGGTAGCAACCTTTGAGCATGTCTATGAGCCAATACTGGATCTGGATATTTTATCGCTACCCAACCGCGCAGACTGGAGCAACAGCAATATGTTTGCGCCGCAACCTTATCTGCAATTTGGCGTCAACACTGATAACCGGCTACGGGCGCTGCGCGGGGGAGTTGCGCTGGATAACCTGCATGTTATTGGCGCGGTGCTCGGAGGATACGATCCGCTGCAACAGGGCTGTGGCGCGGGCGTTTCTCTCACCAGTGCCTTGTTTGTAGCAGAGCAGATTGTCAGCGCTATGGAGGTGACATTATGACGTGGTTACCACAGCACGAAGACACTCAGGATACACATTTGGCACGGGATAAGAGTTTCGAAAGTTGTATCAAATGCACGGTATGCACCACTTATTGCCCGGTGGCGAAAGTTAACCCACTTTATCCGGGGCCAAAACAGGCCGGCCCTGATGGTGAACGGCTACGCCTAAAAGATCCGGCGTTATATGATGACGCACTGAAGTATTGTACTAACTGTAAACGTTGCGAAGTGGCCTGCCCGTCAGATGTCAAAATTGGCGACATCATCCAGCGCGCGAAAGCCAGTTACAGCAGTAATAAGCCCAAGCTGCGCGATGCTATCCTCAGTCACACCGATATCATGGGGACGCTATCAACGCCATTTGCTCCGGTCATCAATGCGGTCACGGGTTTAAAGCCGGTGCGGGTCTTGCTGGATAAAGCGCTGAAAATTGACCATCGACGCGAGTTACCCAAATACTCGTTTGGCACATTCCGCCGCTGGTATCACAAGCAAGCTGAGAAACAGCAGCAATATGCCGAACAGGTGGCGTTTTTCCATGGTTGCTTTGTTAACTACAACCATCCGCAATTAGGCAAAGATTTAGTCAGTGTCTTCAATGCGATGAATATTGGTGTTCAATTACTGAAACGTGAGAAATGCTGCGGTGTACCGCTGATTGCGAATGGGTTTATCGAACAGGCGAAAAAACAGGCGCGGGTGAATCTGGAGTCCCTGACTGATGCTGTGATTGATCGAGATATTCCGGTGGTCGCCACCTCATCAAGCTGTACTTTTACGTTGCGCGATGAATATCCACACTTGCTGGATGTCGATACCGCACCGGTGCGCGACAGAGTGGAACTGGCGACTCGTTATCTTTACCGATTATTGGATCAAGGGCGCGAATTACCGTTAAAACCGTTGCTCTCAAACCAAAACAAACCGCTGCGCATTGCCTATCACACACCTTGTCATATGGAAAAAATGGGCTGGACGGCTTATACCCTGGCGTTATTACAGCGCATTCCGGGTATTGAGCTGGTGGTCTTGGACTCTCAATGTTGCGGGATTGCCGGAACATATGGTTTTAAATCAGAGAACTACGCAACATCCCAAGGGATTGGGGCATCGTTATTCCAACAAATCGAAGAAAGCGGTGTTGATTTGGTGATTACCGACTGCGAAACCTGTAAATGGCAGATAGAAATGTCGACCAGCAAGAAGTGCGAGCATCCGATTACCTTATTAGCACAAGCATTGGCTCGATAATACGGACAGAGCGCGATTTATCCGCGTTTCCAGACTGCTGATAAACCCCAATGACTCGATCTTGCAAGGTGATGACAGGTAGAAGAGTAAAGCGTCCGCGCCAGGGAAGGCGCGGCTCGAGCCCCCAGGGAAGGGTTTACGGCGTCTTTACGATCTGCCTGTTTTCACCGTTACGGGCACTTTGTCATTAACTCTTAGAGCGCGGATAAGCCGCGCTCTATTGCAGGAGATTATTTCAGCTTCAAGGTACTGATAATAGATTCAGCTTCTGTTTGTGCTTGCTGCTGATTGTCGGCTGGCAGAGTAATTTGTATTGTCATCAAATGGTTATCAACTATCCCCATCAACACGGATGAATAGGCTTTCTGACCACCACTGGTAATAATGCTATCCAATTGCTGGAAAGGATGCCCATCGACCTTAATCGCTTTATTTGTCACGACCTGTAGATTGGCATCGCGGGCACGCTGCTGCTCGGCCAGGCGATCAGTCAACACATTCAACGCTTCATTGGTGTCATCACCTAAAATCACGATAACCGCTTTATCACCAGTTTTGTTGGCATAAACGTGCATGTTGTTAGCCTGACTACCCATTTTCCCGCTTTGGTCAGATAAATCTGCTGGGAGATTAAATGCGACTTTACCTTCCAACAAGCTGACTGGCTGGCCTACATTGTTATCGCTGCCGCTATCGCAGGCACTTAATCCTACAACCAGCAGGCCAACAGCAAGAAACTTGGTTATTTTATGCATGGGAATCCCTTATCAATGATGAATAGCATTATCGCACCTTATTCAGACGCTAAAAGCAATCTATTGTTCAGCGGTGTTCGCCTGCATTAACGTTTGCTGTTCGGTCTTCCGGGCAAAGTATTTCAGTAATACATTGAGCATCACGCCATAAGCAGGTAAGAAGAATAACATGCAAATCAGCAGCTTAAAGCTATAGTCTACCAAGGCGATTTCCACCCAGTTTGCCGCCATAAAAGGATCAGAACTGCGATAGAAAGCAATAAAGAAGAACGCCATAGTGTCACTGATATTGCCAAAGAACATGGCAGCGGTTGGGGCAACCCACCATGCACTGCGCTGACGAAGGCGGTTAAAGACTTGAACATCAAGAATTTGACCCAGCACATAGGCCATAAAGCTGGCAGCGGCGATGCGCGCAACAAATAGGTTAAAACTGGTTAATGCCGGGAACCCTTGCCAGCTTCCTTGATAGAACAGGGCTGAAATCAGATACGAAATAAGTAAAGCAGGCACCATAACGGACAGAATAATCCGGCGCGCTAAGGGAGCACCAAAAATCCGCACGGTCAGGTCGGTAGCTAAAAAGATAAACGGAAAGGTAAAAGCCCCCCAGGTAGTGTGAAAACCGAAGATAGATATCGGTAATTGCACCAGATAGTTGCTGGAGGTGATGATGACAATATGGAATAGCGACAGCCATACCAAAGCGGTCATCCGCTGTTGGGCAGTAAACGAAAACATAAATGTGACCTTTTTGGTTATTGGGGTGAGGGAACCCAAACATAATGTGCCGCAATTTCTGCGACGCGCGGCATAATACGCGTTTGCGCAACGAATGCAATGGTTAATTTTAGCGCAAACGATGGCCTTTTCACGAAAGCGATTGTGCCACTTGCACCTAAAAACCGGCGGAGTAAACTATCTCGCTTCGTAAGCCTGCTTACATTTTTGCTATTAACCTGTTGACTGACACACAAGAGAACCGCAATGACCGATATTTTTGCCAATCCGGATAAAACACTTGATGCACTGGGTTTGCGCTGCCCTGAGCCAGTGATGATGGTGCGTAAAACCGTCCGGCATATGGAGGACGGTCAAACTTTGCTTATTATTGCTGACGATCCCGCCACAACCCGTGACATTCCCGGTTTTTGCCGCTTTATGGACCATCAGTTGCTGGCACAAGATACCGGGCAGACGCCTTACCGCTATCTGGTCAAAAAAGGGGCAAAAGCGGAGTAAAAAGCCGCTTTGCCCTTGTTGTCAAATATCCCGCTTGCGCAATAACCTCAGCGCGTTTGCTGTCACCAAGGCGGTTGCGCCAGAGTCGGCTAATACCGCTAGCCATAAACCGGTCAAACCCAGCAATGTGGTCACCAGGAAAATACCTTTTAGCCCTAATGCGATAGTAATGTTCTGGCGAATATTGGCGTTGGCAGCTCGTGATAACAAAATGATTTCTGCCAGCCCGGTCAGCCGATTATGAGTCAATGCCGCATCGGCTGTTTCCAGGGCCACATCAGTGCCGCTGCCCATCGCAATACCGATACTAGCCGCTTTCATGGCGGGAGCATCATTAATGCCATCGCCAACCATCACTGTCGGGTGTGTGGCATTCAGTGCCATAACGGCCTGCACTTTATCTGCCGGTAACAATCCAGCGCGGTAATCAATTCCCAGTTCACCGGCAATGGCCGCCGCTGCACGAGGGTTATCACCAGTTAACATCACACCTTGAATCCCCAGCTTTTTCAGGGCATCAATGGCTTGTTTGGCATCGGTACGTAAAGTGTCTCGCAACGCCACGACACCAATGAATTTCTCATTTTCCAGTACGGCAACAGCCGTTTTACCACTGCTTTCCAGTTCATCGAACTGCGCGAGCCACTCGGCGGTTAATAACTCTGGCGATATTTTACTGGGTGCGCTAACACGAACTACTAACCCGTTAACTATACCTTCAACGCCAATGCCAGCCAGTGCACGCCGTTCTTCGGCGAGTGGCAGCATCGGGGTATTTTGCTGCGCTCGCTGTATGATCGCGACAGCCAGAGGATGGTGCGAACCTGCTTCGACCGCCGCAGCCAGTGACAACAGGCGAGTTTCACTCACACCGGAAACGGGCAAGATATCAGTGACTTGTGGCTTACCTTCAGTCAGCGTGCCAGTTTTATCAAAAGCGACAGTTTGAATGTGGCCAAGCTGCTCAAGCGCGGCACCACCTTTAATCAACGCTCCGCGCCGCGTTGCCGCCGCCAGTGCTGAGGTGATGGCTGCCGGAGTGGAAATGACTAATGCGCATGGGCAGCCGATCAACAGTAGTGTCAGACCTCGGTATATCCAGGTTTCCCAAGGCTCGGCGAAAGCCAAAGGCGGAACCAGCATCACCAGTGCTGAGAGAAGCATAATGGCAGGGGTATAAATGCGACTGAAACGGTCAATAAAACGCTCAATAGGCGCACGGCGTTCTTCTGCTAATTCAATGAGTTGTAAAATTCGGTCAATGGCATTATTACCCGGCTCAGAGATAACCCGCATTTCGGTCGCGCGATCAACTGATAAGCTCCCCGCCGCGACTTTTTCACCTTGCCGGCGTTCAACAGGAACAGACTCACCGGTGAGAGCACTTTCATCAAAACTGGCGAAGGGAGTCATTAATTCAGCATCAGCAGGTAAACGGCCCCCCGGTGAGATTTCAATGATATCGCCAGGGCGCAAGCTGGCAACAGGAACCTGTTTGCGCTCACCATCCTTGAGTAGTAAGGCTTCTTCAGGAACTAACGCCATGAGTGCAGTCACACCACGACGTGCGCGATTTGCTGCATAGGATTCGAGTAACTCGCCGACCATAAACAGCAGCAATACCATAGCTGCTTCGGCAGTCGCACCAATAAACATCGCGCCAATAGCCGCGACGCTCATCAAGGTTTCAATCGCAAATGGTGTGCCGGAGCGAATAAGCTTCCAGGCTTTAGTGACAATCGGAATCAACCCGACAATGGTGGTCACGGTAAAGGCTAATTCGCTCAGCTCAACACTGAATAAAGAGATTCCCCAACTGAGGAGCATCAGCGTGGTTAATGATGCAATTGGTAGATATTCACGAAAGCGTGTTTCTGACTCAATTTTTTTGCCCGCCGTGGGGGACTGGCTATCGCGCAGGCTGAACCCTGCCTGTATAACGGCCTGCTGAACTTGGGGACGAATGTCTGAACGGGCATCAACCACCAGTTTTTCTGTAGCAAACAGAACTTTTACATTTTCAATTCCGGCCAGGTTACTGACTGCATTTTCAATTTTACGCGCACAACTTGGGCAATCCATCCCTTTCACTTGCCAACTAAAACGTTGGCTACCCGCAGGTATTGCGTTAGTTAGCCTATCGCTTTCCTCATCATCGTCATCGATATGACTGCTCTGACTACAGCATCCCTCCTCATGGTGTGAATGCTCACTTACTGAGTTGGTGCTTTCATTGCTGGCATTAGCCACTGGTTGGCTGCTACAACCTGTTTGTTTTTTTGCGTGAGTATGACCACAGCCGCAGTGATTTTGTGGTTCGGCTGAATGTCGATGTTCGGAATGTGAATGCATGGTACCTCCTGGACAGAATGTAAAAGATATACAGGATTTTGCCGGTATGGTTGCACTCTACACCTTGGAGTCAACTCCAGAGTCAAGAGGGTAAATGAGAATAATTGCTAAAAGGGGCAGATACCAAAAGAAAGGTATATCGGAAAGGAGTGCATGCCGCGCTTGGTGTTTAGGCTCCATCCTTGGAACCCCATAGCCGCATTACTATCGCAAAATGGACTTCGCAAAATTATATTGCGCAGTAATAGGTTAATTACAAATATAGCGACCTGACAATCAGGAAGTGCCCTACAAAGTAGCATCCAGCGACGATGGCATCTGAAGCCCGGAAAGAAAAACGATAGCGGTTTAGCAACCAGATGGTGTGAGATACCAACAATAGCACCGTCCCGGTTAGCAATGAGAAGCTCATATCCGTGCTGCGCGCAAAATATTGTTCGCCTGCCATCCATACCATAAGTAATGTCATTCCGACGAAAGCAACGACAGGCCAGCGCATTTCATCCAGCCGGGTCCAAATAGTGGCTAACAGCAACGCACCCACAATAATGAGTACCAAGGGAAGCGGCCAGAATAGGGTGAATGTCATCTGGCTGGCAAAACTGATGGTATATAATAAATGGGAGAGGAAAAATGCACCCAGAGCATAAAGTAAGCGCTCACTGGGTAGCAACAATAAGGCATCTGCTATCAGTGTTGCCAACAAACCTAAAACAATCAGATAGCCTGCCGGACCAAGAATAGGTGCCTGCCATGCAAGTAACAACAACAGTAACAGAGTGACGGGTTTGAATACCCAACGTTGCCAGCGTGGGCCTCGGTAAGTTGCATCGACAAACAACCAACCAGAAAAGAATACGGCAAGGAATGGCCAGCTCATTATTTATCCTTTTTTCTATACAGGTTTCAGTGAAAGTACCTGTGTTGTAATGATAATCCGCAATGCCAACAACTTTGATAATACATTAATTAAGTGTAAGGGATGGAAGACAAGAGTGATAGCCACACTACAGTGAATTGCATGATTTGTGCCACTTAATGCGTAGCAGTACGCATAATCAGATTTAGCGCTGGGATTGGCTAGCTGAAGTCTTGGTCTTGTCTGGCCCACATGTTATGTTAACGCCGGTTTCCGTTCGCTAAATCAAGGGATAGAGGCAATAGCACATGGCCAATGAACAATTGCTTTATCGCATTCAGTTTATAAATAACGGTAAGAATTATCAGCTTTATGTCCGCGAGGTCGGCCCAAGCACTTTGTTTGGGTTTATTGAAATTGCTGATTTTGTCTTTGATAACCAATCGTCTTTACTGGTTGATCCTTCAACTGAAAAATTGAAGACCGAGTTTTCCGGTGTTAACCGTAGCTATATCCCCCTTCATTCAGTGATTCGCATTGATGCGGTAACTGAAAAGGGCAGCGCTCGAATCTCCGAGTTGGGCAGTAACGTGATGAGTTTCCCTTATCTACCGGGTAATAAACCTTAAATCCCTCTTTTGAGTAAGATTTAGTGGGCAAGATTTTATGAATAAACCTCCATTAATATTTATTGCCGTGGTGGTACTGATTGTGGTGTTGGCAACACGTCAATATTGGCAGAAGAAACGGCAAGACGCAGAAAATGACCGCTCACCTGTACGCAGTTTACAAGTTGAAGTTATCGATAAACGCGAAGTCTTGGCCCCCAATCGTCGTTCACGGCAGCGTGAAGAGATTGTGGCGGAGGAAAAACGCTATGAAGTTTATTTTCAACCATTACTGAGCGGGATAGAAGTAAAAAAGAACAACGAAATCAAGATAGTACTTCCACTGCAGGAATATAATCGCATTGAGCAAGGCGCAAAGGGCACTCTACGCCTCCAGGGGACTCGCTATATTGGCTTTACCCCAAATTCAGTTGCTAAATAAACCACCCGTTGTCATAGCAAAATAATATATATATCGATGACGGTTATTATTTTTTAGGCAGTGGTGGTTGCTTCTTCTGCCAGGCCAATAGTTCGAAAACTCCGAACACAAAAATTTTAAATTGCTGTAACCCACTGATTGTCTGGTCTTTTGGCTGAGTGGATTTAAGTAATATCAGTTGTAAGCCATGCATCAAGACCATGAAGATCATTGCGACATCAATAAAATATCTCAAAGGCTTAGGGAACGGCTGGAATAGATTCAGCAGTAGGAAAAACCATACCCCTAACATCAATAACCGGCCTAAATTAATCCACATGATGTTGCTCCTGTTCTTCAACTGATACCCGGTCTTGGGGAACATCTTTGTTACGAATATAGAGGCGGTAGGCAACCTGTCCGGCAATTTTCTCTCGATGTAACTGCCAACTGGCAGGGACATCAGCGGCGGCACTTTCGGCTTCAGCTTCAACATAAATCCAGGCATTAGCCGTCAGCCAATTGAATTTCTCCAGTAGATTGACGGTTTCAGCCAACAAGCCTTGACGAAAAGGGGGATCAAGGAAAACCAGATCAAAAGGTTGCCCTGGCTGAGTTAACCATTGTAAAGAGTTGGTATTGACCACTTGGCCATTGTTGGCACTCAATAACGTCAGGTTGTTACTCAGTTGCTTCGCTACATGCCTGTCAGCTTCTAACAGAACGGTAAAATCGGCATAGCGGGATAGTGCTTCCAGCCCCAAAGCACCGCTGCCGGCAAAGCAATCCAGACATCGGGCACCTTGAATCATGGGGGCGAGCCAGTTGAATAGTGTTTCTCTGACTCGATCGGTAGTAGGGCGTAGCCCTGGGCTAACCGGCACCGGTAATTTGCGCCCACGCCATTTACCGCCGATGATGCGGATTTGGCCTGCCGACTGTTGTGGGGCTTGTTTTGCTGTTGTAGATCGCTTTAAAGGTCGCTTTGCCATAGATTGCTTTGCTTGAAAGTTGGCCAGTATTGCAGCACTGAATATAAAAGTTATCCCTATTCTACCTATGTGTGCAGTGTGGGGGAAACGTTAAACCTTTGTTGATTGAATTCACAATAGAAAGCAGTATCGTGCGCGTGTTGCTGTTCAGGGGAAAGTGGTAGACTTGCGAACTATTATCTTATTTATGCAAACCCAAAGTAATTAGAGTCCAAAAATGGCAAAAGAAAAAAAACGTGGATTTTTTTCCTGGCTGGGCTTAGGCCGTCAGAATGAAGAACACACCGCAGAGCCATTGGCTACTGAAAAAGAAGATGCAGTTGAGCATGCTGCCGAAGAACAAGCTATCAGCGAGAGACAGGCTGAAATAGCACCTGAGAACACCTCTATCGAGGCAGAAGGGCGCGAGCCGGTGGCTGAGCACTCTACACTGACCCCAGGTGAATGGGATAGCGCCGCGATCAGTGAAGCCGCGGCTGAAACTCTGCCAGAAGTGGGAGCGGAACCGGCTGTGCAGGTTGTTGACGAGCCTATAGACTTCGCTGAAGATCCTCAGTATTTACAGCACCATTTCTCACAAAATCAAAATGATAAAGACAATGTTAGCTCATGGAATGAAGGCACAGTCAGTGCGCCAGAATTGCCGTTGACGGAACACAATGTCGTTATTGATACACCAGCACCGCAAACTATTATTGTGGAAGAATCTCCGGCTGAGGTTATTGAAGAACCGGTTGTTCTTGAAGAAGAAATTGAAGCTGAAGAGGAAGTCGTAGCGGTTGTGGCTCAAGAACAAGAGCGGCCAACCAAAGAAGGCTTTTTTGCCCGTTTAAAACGCAGCTTAATCAAAACCAAGCAGAATCTTGGCTCCGGTTTTATGGGGCTGTTCAGCGGTAAGAAAATCGATGACGATCTGTTTGAAGAACTGGAAGAACAGCTCCTGATCGCCGATGTTGGCGTCGAAACAACCCGTAAAATTATTACCTCTCTGACAGAACATGCCAGCCGTAAGCAACTCAAAGATGCCGAAGCTCTGTATGGCAAGCTCAAAGAGGAAATGTCTGAAATTTTGTCCAAAGTAGACAAGCCATTGGATGTCAGTGGTAAAAATCCGTATGTCATCTTAATGGTTGGCGTTAATGGGGTGGGTAAAACAACCACCATCGGTAAGTTGGCGCGCCAATTCCAGGCTGAAGGGAAATCCGTCATGCTGGCTGCGGGTGATACTTTCCGTGCAGCGGCAGTAGAACAGCTACAAGTCTGGGGTGATCGCAACAAGATTGCTGTCGTCGCGCAGCATACTGGTGCAGACTCGGCGTCAGTTATTTTCGATGCGATTCAGGCTGCTAAAGCGCGTGGTATCGACGTACTGTTGGCGGATACCGCCGGGCGTCTGCAAAATAAAGCCCACTTGATGGAAGAGCTGAAGAAGATTGTCCGCGTGATGAAAAAGCTGGACGGCGATGCCCCTCATGAGGTTATGCTGACGTTAGATGCCAGTACCGGACAAAATGCGGTTAGTCAGGCAAAACTGTTTAATGAAGCAGTAGGTCTGACCGGAATCACCCTGACTAAACTTGATGGTACCGCTAAGGGCGGGGTGATTTTTGCCATCGCAGATCAGTTCGGTATCCCAATTCGTTATATCGGTGTTGGGGAAGGTATAGAGGATTTACGGCCATTTAAGGCTGACGATTTTATTGAGGCTCTTTTTGCCCGAGAGGATTAATACGGATGATTCGCTTTGAACAGGTCAGTAAAGCTTATCTGGGCGGACGACAGGCGCTGCAAGGGGTAGATTTTCATCTGCGTCCGGCGGAAATGGCGTTTTTGACCGGCCATTCCGGTGCAGGGAAAAGTACTCTGCTGAAACTGATTTGTGGCATTGAGCGCCCCAGTGCCGGCCATATCTGGTTTGGTGGTCACGACATCAGCCGCCTGAAAAACCGCGAAGTGCCTTTTTTGCGGCGTCAGATCGGGATGATCTTCCAGGATCACCACCTGCTGTTAGACCGAACAGTATATGACAACGTTGCTATGCCATTGATTATTGCTGGTGCCAGTACCGAAGATATTCGCCGCAGGGTGTCAGCCGCGCTGGATAAAGTCGGGTTATTGGATAAGGCAAAGAATTTCCCAATTCAGCTTTCTGGTGGTGAGCAACAGCGTGTTGGTATTGCTCGCGCGGTGGTAAACAAGCCAGCAGTATTACTGGCCGATGAGCCGACCGGTAACCTGGATGATGCGTTATCCGAAGGTATTTTGCGTCTGTTTGAAGAGTTTAACCGTGTGGGCGTTACCGTATTAATGGCAACCCACGACACGTCGTTGATTGCCCGGCGTCGCTACCCGATTCTGACATTAAGTCAGGGGCGGATGTCAGGAGCACATCATGGCGAATAATAGTGCGCAGAAAGCAAAAACCAAGGCGCTGAAAGGTGGTTGGCGCGAGCAGTGGCGCTATTCGTGGGTCAATGCTATTGCCGATATGATGCGCCAACCATTGGCGACATTGTTAACCGTGATGGTGATTGCCATCTCACTGACCTTGCCAAGCGTGTGTTATATCGTGTGGAAAAACGTCAGTCAGGCGGCGGATCAATGGTATCCAACCCCGCAATTGACGGTCTATCTGGATAAAGCGCTGGATGATAATGCGGCTGAAAATGTCGTGACTACGCTGAAAGCAGAAGCCGGTGTGGAGAAAGTTAATTATCTGTCGCGGGAAGAAGCGATGGGTGAGTTCCGCAACTGGTCTGGTTTTGGCGGTGCGCTGGATATGTTGGAAGAAAACCCGTTGCCCGCAGTGGCGATTATCACGCCTAAGCTGGATTTCCAAAACTCTGGCACCCTCGATACTCTGCGCGACCGGGTGAGTAAGGTTGAAGGGGTCGCGGAAGTTCGTATGGATGACAGTTGGTTTGCTCGTTTAGCGGCATTAACCGGCTTGGTTGGACAAGTTGCGGCCATGATTGGTGTATTGATGGTGGTTGCGGTATTCCTGGTTATTGGTAACAGTGTGCGTCTGAGCATCTTTAGCCGCCGCGATACAATCAATGTCATGAAGCTGATTGGTGCAACCGATGGGTTTATTCTGCGGCCATTCTTGAATGGTGGCGCGATGCTGGGCTTCGGTGGTGCGGTGTTATCACTGATTCTCTCGGAAGCGCTGGTATGGAAGCTTGGCTCCGTTGTTACGCAAGTAGCCACCGTGTTTGGCACCAGCTTCACTCTGCATGGTTTGAGCTGGGATGAATGCCTGTTGTTGGTGTTAATCTCGGCGATGATTGGCTGGATCGCCGCCTGGCTGGCGACGGTTCAACATTTACGCCGATTTACACCGCAGTAATAAATGTTTGTTATACTCTTTCCCTGCGGCGCTCAGTTAATGCGGGGAAAGAGTCGTTGTTATCGGCTAATTCCATGAGTTCTCCCTGACACGCACAGCGATTTATCTGCTAAGATCATTAGTTGAAATTGTGATCTAGTTTGAACTTTTACGGCAATAATCGGTCGAACAGCACAGTGAAATGATAAGGTGCACAGCGTTTGAATCTGTTTAAGCAGATGCTAAAATATTGGCGCTGAGAGAAATCTGCACTAAACATGCATGCAATGAGAGGGTTTCGAATGACCAAAGAAATGCAAACTTTAGCCTTAGTACCCCAAGGTAGTCTGGAAGCCTATATTCGGGCTGCCAATGCCTATCCAATGCTGACAGCAGAGGAAGAGCGGGAACTGGCTGAACGGCTGCATTACCAGGGCGATCTGGAGGCGGCTAAACAGCTAATCCTGTCTCACCTGCGCTTTGTTGCTCATGTTGCCCGTAACTATTCCGGTTATGGTTTGCCACAGGCTGACCTTATTCAGGAAGGTAATATTGGCTTGATGAAAGCAGTTCGCCGCTTTAACCCTGAAGTTGGGGTGCGTTTGGTGTCCTTCGCGGTACACTGGATCAAAGCAGAAATTCATGAATATGTTCTGCGTAACTGGCGGATTGTTAAAGTCGCGACCACTAAAGCTCAGCGTAAGTTGTTCTTTAACCTGCGGAAGACTAAGCAGCGTCTGGGCTGGTTCAACCAGGATGAAGTCGAGCTGGTTGCCAAAGAACTGGGTGTGACCAGTAAAGATGTTCGCGAGATGGAATCACGTATGTCCGCACAGGATATGACGTTTGATCCATCTCCAGATGATGAAGCTCGTGATGGTCAATCTATGGCTCCTGTCCTGTATTTGCAGGATAAAACCTCAGACTTTGCCGATGGCATTGAAGAGGATAATTGGGATAACCACGCGGCAGACAAATTGACATATGCTCTGGAAGGGCTAGACGAACGTAGCCAGCATATTATTCGTGCTCGTTGGTTGGATGATGACAACAAGTCTACGTTGCAGGAACTGGCTGATCAGTACGGCGTATCTGCTGAACGTGTTCGTCAGCTTGAAAAGAATGCGATGAAAAAATTACGTATGGCGATTGAAGCCTAATACGGCGACACAACGCTGTGTAATACGAAAAGAGGGCGATAGAAATATCGCCCTTTTGCTTTTCTGCTATTCACCACAGGTTTAATTTAGAGGGTTATCGCTGCCAGCCTTGCGTATTGCGGCTAAAACCACAGGCCAGCATAAAACCATCCATTGCCTCGTGGTTTGTGGCCATCACTTGCTTATCAGCTAAATTCCACTGTTGAACTGCGGGTAACTGACGTAACGTTTGTTCGATAAGATAAAGCCCTACCCCGCGCCGGCGCGTCACTTCTCTGACACACAAATCTTCAAGCTCCGCCCGTTGACCATCTACTCTGACCTTTACTGCTCCGAGCAAGCGCTCATTAAATCGTGCAGCGAAGAGTGGATTGCCGTCATTAATCCATTGCAGCCAAGTGGTCTGTTGCTGTTCAGGCCAAATTTTAGCTAAATCGATAAGATCCTGATGAGTAAGGTTTGTTAAACGTTCAATAGTCAGTTTCATCGTCAATAGACCGCAAAGATATAAGGGTTATAGGGCTGTGGTTTATTGTACTAGATCACAGGTCAGAGAGTTGTGTAAGTTTTTCTGTACGTTCATGGGGGAAAATGTTTTTTCGCTACTGCATTTTCCGAGTTTTAACAGAGTAAATGATCACATAACCAGCACAACTCACTAGCATTTGTGCAAAACCCATTCAATTTAATCCTAATTTTATGCTGTTTACACCGCTTGTTTCTGCTTGTCTCAGTTGATTTACAGCATAAAACTCCTGTTTAATGGTATGAAAAATAAAGTCTTATTATGAAAAAGTATTATTTTTAAGACTAAATCATTATTACTTATGAATAAAACGTTACGGCGCTATAAAACGTTAAGACCAACACAACAAGCACGTTCACAATGACAGATGGGGAATTCGCGGATGAAATTAACAAAAGGTAAAGTGTTGCTGGCTGGGTGTATAGCAATGGCGATGAGTCATTCTGTGCTGGCGAAAGACATTAAAGTTGCCATTGTTGGCGCGATGTCCGGCCCGGTTGCCCAGTATGGTGACATGGAGTTTACCGGCGCACGTCAGGCTATTGCTGATATCAATGCCAAAGGCGGAATTAAAGGCGATAAACTGGTTGGCGTGGAATACGATGATGCCTGCGACCCGAAACAAGCTGTAGCTGTGGCTAACAAAGTCATTAACGATGGTATTCGTTACGTTATCGGCCACTTGTGCTCCTCTTCAACTCAGCCTGCTTCAGATATTTATGAAGATGAAGGCGTGATTATGATCACCCCTGCTGCGACCAATGCTGATCTAACCACTCGTGGTTACAAAATGATTATGCGAACCACGGGTCTGGACTCGGATCAAGGCCCAACTGCGGCTAGATATATTCTTGAAACCATCAAACCGAAACGCATAGCTGTGGTACACGATAAGCAGCAATACGGTGAAGGTTTGGCGCGCTCTGTGCGTGATAGTTTGAAAAAACAAGGTACAGAACCTGTGTTGTTTGAAGGTGTGACCGCAGGTGATAAAGATTTCTCTACCTTGGTGGCTCGCCTGAAGAAAGAGAACGTCGATTTTGTTTATTTCGGCGGTTACTACCCAGAGATGGGGCAAATCCTACGTCAGGCTAAGCAGGCTGGCTTGACCGCACGCTTTATGGGCCCAGAGGGCGTTGGTAACTCCTCACTGTCTAATATCGCAGGTGATGCTTCTGAAGGCATGCTGGTGACTTTGCCAAAACGTTATGATCAGGTTCCTGCTAACCAACCTATCGTTGATGCGTTGAAAGCGAAGAAACTGGATCCAACTGGCCCATTCGTTTGGACAACCTATGCCGCACTGCAATCGCTGACCACCGCGATGGAACGTAGTGGTAGCCAGGAACCTGCCGATTTGGTCAAAGATCTGAAAACCGGTAAGCCGGTGGAAACAGTGATGGGGCCATTGAGCTGGGATGAAAAAGGCGATCTGAAAGGGTTTGAATTCGGTATTTTTGAATGGCATGCGGATGGCTCATCTACCGCAGTCAAATAATATTAGAATCAATAAGTTATAGGGTTGTTGTTGCAGCAATCCGGCCCCTTTTACCAACTGCATCCCCCCACGTTCCGGGGGGATTTTTCCTTACTGCACAC
The DNA here is from genome assembly GCF_902726545.1 of Yersinia artesiana. Taxonomy (GTDB): domain Bacteria; phylum Pseudomonadota; class Gammaproteobacteria; order Enterobacterales; family Enterobacteriaceae; genus Yersinia; species Yersinia artesiana. The sequence continues at coordinate 85,442 of NZ_CACVAD010000005.1, forward strand.
AGTAGATTAGGTGCAGTTGGCTAGGGCAGCCAGGCAAGTGAATCAAAGGGTTAGGGTATGTCAGAGCAGTTTCTTTATTTCCTGCAACAGATGTTCAACGGAGTGACGTTGGGCAGCACTTATGCGCTGATCGCCATTGGTTACACCATGGTGTACGGCATTATCGGCATGATCAACTTCGCTCACGGCGAAGTGTATATGATCAGCAGCTACGTCTCCTTTATCGTGATCGCCGCATTGATGATGGTGGGGATTGATGCCAGTTGGTTATTGATAGGCTCTGCTTTTCTTGTCTCAATTGTCATTGCCAGCACTTATGGTTGGAGTATTGAGCGAGTGGCGTATAAACCGGTTCGCAGCTCTAAGCGCTTGATCGCGCTGATCTCGGCGATCGGGATGTCTATCTTCCTGCAAAACTACGTTAGCCTTAACCAAGGCTCGCGGGATCTGGCTTTACCGAGCTTGGTGACAGGCCAGTGGACGCTGGCAGAAGCTAATGGTTTTGCCGCGACCATTAGCACCATGCAGTTGACCATTTGGATAGTGACCTTCCTGGCAATGTTGGCGCTGACACTCTTTATTCGTTATTCCCGTATGGGCCGCGCTTGTCGTGCCTGTGCCGAAGATTTAAAAATGGCCAGTTTGCTGGGCATTAATACTGACCGGGTTATCTCGTTGACTTTTGTTATCGGGGCGCTGATGGCCGCAGTTGCTGGGGTCTTGTTGGGGCAGTTTTATGGTGTTATTAACCCATACATCGGCTTTATGGCCGGCATGAAAGCATTCACCGCCGCTGTACTCGGTGGTATCGGCAGTATTCCGGGCGCGATGATCGGTGGCTTGATTCTGGGGATCGCGGAAGCATTAACTTCTGCTTATCTCAGCACGGAATACAAAGATGCAGTTTCATTTGCACTGCTGATTGTGGTGCTGTTAGTGATGCCTACCGGGATCTTAGGCCGTCCGGAGGTTGAAAAAGTATGAAACAGCTCAACTTCCTTAATGCCATTATTTCCAGTTTTGTCTTGCTCGTTCTCGCTTCGTTTGTGATGGGATTGCAGTTGCAGTTAGACGGCACCAAACTCATTGTACAAGGGGCGTCGGAAGTGCGTTGGTTGTGGATTGGCGCGGCTTGTATCGTGGTGTTTTTCTTCCAATTGGTGCGCCCGTTCATCCAGCAAGGGATTAAAAAAGTCTCTGGCCCGGCCTGGGTATTGCCCAGCTTTGACGGCACCACCCCGCGCCAGAAATTATTGGCGGCTGCGATTATTATCGCCGCAATAGCCTGGCCATTTTTGGTCTCTCGAGGTTCCGTTGATATCGCGACCCTGACACTGATTTATGTCATGTTGGGCCTGGGATTAAATGTCGTAGTTGGGCTATCAGGCCTGTTGGTACTGGGTTACGGTGGTTTTTATGCTATCGGTGCTTATACCTATGCGTTGCTAAATCACTATTACGGTTTGGGTTTCTGGGAGAGTTTGCCGCTGGCGGGGATTGTCGCGGCACTGTCGGGCTTCCTATTGGGCTTCCCAGTTTTACGTCTGCGTGGGGATTATTTAGCGATTGTGACATTGGGCTTCGGTGAGATTGTGCGTATTTTGCTGCTCAATAATACGGAAATTACCGGCGGGCCGAATGGGATTAGCCAAATTCCTAAACCGACGTTGTTTGGTCTGGAGTTCAGCCGCACGGCAAAAGACGGGGGCTGGGATACTTTCCATAACTTCTTTGGTCTGACTTATGACCCAAGTGATCGCATCATTTTTCTGTATATGGTAGCCCTACTGCTGGTGATCCTGACCTTGTTTGTGATTAACCGGTTGCTGCGTATGCCGCTGGGGCGGGCCTGGGAAGCGCTGCGCGAAGATGAAATTGCCTGCCGCTCATTAGGTTTAAGCCCAACCAAAATCAAGCTGACCGCGTTTACCATCAGTGCTGCTTTTGCTGGCTTTGCGGGCACGCTGTTTGCTGCGCGACAAGGGTTTGTTAGCCCTGAGTCCTTCACCTTTGTCGAGTCGGCTTTTGTCTTAGCGATTGTGGTTTTAGGTGGGATGGGGTCGCAGTTCGCCGTTATTCTGGCGGCGATATTGCTAGTGGTATCGCGCGAATTAATGCGTGATCTCAATGCGTACAGTATGTTGCTATTGGGTGCATTGATGGTATTGATGATGATTTGGCGTCCACAGGGCTTGCTGCCGATGAAGCGACCACAATTGAAGCTGAAAGTCGCCGATATCAAAGCTAAACAAGGAGAGCAAGCATGAGTACGCAACCTTTGTTAGCGGTCGAAGGGCTGTCGATGCGCTTTGGTGGGTTATTGGCGGTGAACAATGTTGGCCTGAATCTCAATCAAGGCGAGATTGTCTCGCTGATTGGCCCTAATGGTGCAGGTAAAACCACAATTTTTAACTGCCTAACCGGTTTCTATCGCCCGACGGGCGGCACAATAAAACTACGTGATCGCCATATTGAAGGGTTAGCTGGGCAAGTTATTGCGCGTATGGGGGTGATTCGTACTTTCCAGCATGTGCGTTTGTTCCGCGAGATGACGGTGGTAGAGAACCTACTGGTGGCACAGCATCAGCATCTTAAAAGTGGTGTGTTTGCCGGTTTGCTGAAAACGCCGGGCTTTCGGCGGGCAGAAGCTGATGCATTGGAACGAGCGGCAAGCTGGCTAGAGCGTGTCGGGTTATTGGATCTTGCCAATCGCCAGGCGGGGAATCTGGCTTACGGCCAGCAACGGCGTTTGGAAATTGCCCGCTGTATGGTGACTCGTCCTGAGCTATTGATGCTGGATGAACCCGCTGCTGGCTTGAACCCGAAAGAAACGGATGAACTGAACCAGTTGATTATGGAATTGCGTGATCAACACCAAGTCTCGGTCTTGTTAATTGAACATGATATGAAACTGGTGATGGGGATTTCTGATCGTATTTATGTGGTGAATCAGGGAACGCCGTTGGCACAAGGCTCACCAGTAGAAATTCGTAATAATCCAGATGTGATCCGAGCCTATTTGGGTGAATAACTTATTATCAGGCCAATAAAAAACGGGCGAGGCATTAACCTAACATGTTGTCATTTAATCAAGTTTCAGCCCATTACGGCAAAATTCAGGCATTACATCAAGTTAGTTTGCACATCCAACAAGGTGAAATTGTCACATTGATTGGTGCTAATGGTGCGGGTAAAACCACCCTGTTGGGCACATTGTGTGGCGAACCGCGTGCCACCGAAGGCAGTATTATTTTCGGCGAGCAGGATATTACCGGCTGGCAGACGGCACGCATTATGCGCGAGGCGATTGCCATTGTGCCGGAAGGGCGCAGGGTGTTTTCCCGCATGACGGTGGAAGAGAATCTGGCGATGGGCGGCTTTTTTGCTGATCGCCAGCAATATCAACAGCGTATCGAGCGGGTTTACGACTTATTCCCACGGTTATTCGAACGCCGTGTTCAGCGCGCTGGCACTATGTCAGGTGGCGAACAACAAATGTTGGCGATTGGCCGTGCTTTGATGAGCCAGCCTAAATTATTACTGCTGGATGAGCCGTCTCTGGGGCTGGCCCCGATTATTATTTTGCAAATATTCGATACTATTCAACAGCTAAGGGAAGAGGGGATGACCATCTTTTTAGTTGAACAAAACGCGAATCAGGCACTGAAGTTGGCAGACCGCGGTTATGTGCTGGAAAATGGCCGTATTGTTCTGGAGGATACGGGCGCGGCTTTACTGGCAAATGAAGCGGTGCGTTCAGCTTATTTGGGCGGTTAACTATTTAACTCTTTTGTATTATTATTTTTTAAGGCCCAAGTCTGGGCCTTATTAATTTCTTTATGCTAAAGGTGTGATAGTAAAATTCAGTGTATCGCTATAACTGCCTTTGCCTGTGGTATCCGTACTGAACAGCGTTATATTAGGTTCCCAGCACATATCTGACATCACCTGATTATTATCATTTTTCAATTGAATATATTTTTTGTCTTTGGGAAGCTCAAAATCTGCTCCGGAATTCTCATAACTACGCAACTCTACCTTGTAGTTAATAAAGTTATTTCCTTCTGGTTCTTTTAACTGAAAATGTTGATTGTTTAGTGCCAGTCCATTGATATTCGTGGCGCTAATCATATAACTATTATTTCGCGTAGCAATTGCGCGATAATTGAGACAGAAACGATTTTTTGCTGCATCGATAATTTGAGTGGGCAAACCACGATTGTTGGCAGTATTATCGAGTAGTTCATCCAGATCGAGTGTTTTTAATTGCCAGACGGCTGAGTCCATCCGGAATTTAGGATCAATTTTTAGTGCTTCTGGCGCGATATCTGCCTGAGGATCGAAGTCTCTGCATTGTGTGCCATCTGGGCTAAAAGAGACGCCCTTTGATGAGAGTACTGAGTAAGATTGCTCTTTATAACTGAACTCACCACCCACCGTGGCCGCGATACTAATATTATTTAGCTTATTAGCGGAAATTTTGAAAGATACATTATAATTATTACTGAGTGATAATGACTGATTATCGAACTGTATTTCTTGAGCATTCTCCTTCGAACCAGAAGGAATAATACCATTGAGCGAAATGTTACTGATTTCATTTAACTGAATAGTTGAATCTCGCGTACCATCAGCGTGATAAAAATAAAATGAAAGAAACACACGATTAGGAGAGATTTTAATTAATTTCTTGCCAAAATAGTCACCATCAACTTTGATACCATTTTCTTTTAGCGCATAAGCTGCACCAACAGGAGCAAGCCCTGAACCGTCCATAAAACTAAGACCTTGCGTTTGAAAATAAATTTCTACGTTGTTATCGTCTAATAATTTTATCGAGCACTGGTTATAATTTATGCCCTTATTTTGGTTAGAGGTATAGAGTGTCATTTCACTATTTGCGTTGGCGGCAGGGAGTTGCACTAATAACAATATCCCCATTATTAATTTCTTATAGTTCATATTCACTTGATGGTCTCTCCATGACTGTCCGTTATTAGCCTCAGCTATTTGTTTCAAACAATAATGTTAGCTGGCCGTGATATTGACCGGCGATATCTGGCCCCTCGGGTGCCCGAGCGTAAATATTTAATAAAAGATCCGTTCTGGGATGACTTGAGGTGGCCTTAGCTACGTTGAAAGTTTCTGGCATTTGCGATAACTCTCTTTTTGCGGCACCTATACCTGTTCCTGCTGCTACCGGGTAAACCAAGTAGATTGTCGCAGGATAAAACTCCTGAACAACACCGGTGTCACGGGTGAGAGTTAGCGGTTGTTTGACTGAAACACGGAAGCTTTCTTGCCGGCGCAGAGTTACAGCTATTGGGACGCTAGCCAAATAAAGCCCATTGTTCTTGGGACTGCTTATTAGGTTAATGCTACGGGGTGTTTCAACCTCGATTCTGGGTTGTGCGGTGACCTCAAGTGCGACGTTAATATCCCCCAGAGGAATATCATCGGCTCTGACTTGGCTGGGGAGTAAGAGTAATATCAGCGCAATTTTTAGTGTGTTCATAGCGTTCCTTATTTTAGCCCGCAGGGCAACGCAAGTTGAAAGTTTTATCTTCGACCATTCCCTTCACTTCGCTGACAGCCAGTTGCCGTTGTTTATCGGGATAAAGATTAAAATCATCAATAACTCGGCCCTGAGCTTCTAATTGATACCATTGCAAGCGAGTATTACCGGTATTGTGTAATTCCACCGCGCCATTGATGCAGCGGTGTGTCCATTGATGCTGTTGGGATGCTGGCAGGTGCCTGATCAACCCCATATAACTGAGTTGCACACCTAATACGGCACCGTCCCCACTCACTTTTCGGCTATTTACCGGTATAACTGCTAATCGATAAACTTGCTCTTTATCCGGCGTACTCAGCGCTTTAAGTAATATCCTCCCACTCTGTTTCGGCCCCAGTGTCATTTTTGCTGGGGCGGCAAACAGGGCGGGTTGCAGTTGCTCGCCGACCGGGGTTAATGATTCCTGCTCAGGTGGTTCACCGGGGTTATTGAGCTGGTACAGTTGCACGGTGACGTATTCAGGTTCAGCGCCATGATTAGTGACTGTAACCACCGTACTTTCCTGCTGCACTTCCTGTACATGTGGCTGAATATCAATGACTGCAAAAGCAGCAAGGGGCAGGGCGCTAGCCGCAATGAACAGTAAAGGTTTCATTATCTGCCTCACCGGTAAGTTGTTTGGCTGACAGCGTGACGGGAGTGCCAGGGTAGAGATTCAGGCTATCTGTCAGTGTTGGGTTATCACCCGATTTCAACTGTGCAAATTTGCTGTGAACGGTACCGGTGGAGTTGAGGGTAATGGTGCCATCAGGTGAACATTGATGCTGCCAGTGACGAGTTTGCGCAGCCAGAGAGGGAATATGATGAATAAGCACCCCGTAGCCAATACTGATGGTCACGGGGGCATGAATTTTCTTATTATCCTCTTTCTTGTTGATCGCTTTAACATCAACTACTGGGTTGATATACAAGCGATAAAGTGTTTCCTGTGCGGGCACTTTCAAAGGTAATAACTTAATGTCGCGTTTTTGCTTCGGGCCTAAGGTAATGCGGTTAGGATTGAAAATCATTTCAGGTTGAGTGATATCGCTTATCAGTGTTTTCAGTTCTGGACTGATTCCTGGGTTATCAACGCGCTGTAATGTGATATCCAAATAAAGTGGTTTATCCCCGCTGTTATAAACCTGCACCGTGCGATGTTGATCCAACGCCTCTATCGTGGTGCGGGTGGGGATAGCCACTAATTGCGCATAAGTGGCAGCAATAGGGGTAATCAATAAGGCAATTGCGGAGAATAAGTAAGCGTATTTCATAACCATTCCTGTTGATTTTAATCCAAATGACAGCGGTAAATGTGATTGTGTTGCTGGCGCATATCACAGCGGTAACGAGCAGAAGCACTTTGAACCGTGATATTTTTTAGTATCACGCCCGATTGGATAGAAAACAGCCCATTGGGGTGAACACTATCACCGGTTTCCTGGATAACCCCACTCACTGGCTGCCCCTGTGAGTCTTTAAGAAAACCGTTGTACAGCAGATCTAAAGTGATGTTTGCCTGACTGGAAAAAACCTGACCCGGATGAGCGCGCAGGATATTGACCGGCAACCGAATGTTCATATCCAGATCACTGCGGTTGTTATGGGTGCGGATGAATAAACTGTCCTGGTAGCGGGGAATGGGGATTGCGTAGGTACCGCCGCCAGTTATCGGGTGGCCTTCTGCACTGAAGCTATAAGGTGTACCCGCCAGATCTGGTGTTTCTATCAGTAATGCGGTGCCACTGTAGCTACTGCGGCCAAGTGCAATACCTTGGGGGCTGATGGCCAGCATGCCGTTATAGCTGAAACCCCCATTGGCTATCTTATTATCAATACCAAAACGTGCAGAGACATCGCCACGACTCCCTCTGCGACTGGCAAAACTACCCACGCTATTGGCTTTTCCACTGGTGCTACCATTAATACCAAAAGTGCTGGTACCGTAGTTATCACTAAACTCTTTTTGATAGCTGGCACTGGTCGTTAACTGTTGCCGGGTATAGGCGCTGTTGATACTGGCGCTGCTTCTGAGGAAAGACAGGGTGGTATTGAGGAATATGCCGTAATTATTTTGGCTGTTCCATTGGCCGCCCTTTTGCACGCCGAGTGACAGAGCAATGCCATATTGTGGTCGCCGCCAGTTCCAGCGACTTTGAATACGATGTTGTCTGCTATTTTTATATTGATTGAATTGATAACTAAGTTGGGTTGGTCCAAAACGACGGCTATAAGAGGCTGAGGTGCTGCCCGCGTTTGGTGCGTATATTGATACATCCGGTGTTTGGTAACGAGCAACCGATGCATACCCCAAATCAGAGTTCCCACCTGTTAAGCGCAAATATCCCCCACTGCGTTTTTCACCTGACATTATTCCCAGCGTTGGGGTGATATTCAGACTGGAAACGCCCAAAGGATGCGAGGCATTACCTTCTGCGGCCCAGTGGCTGGCGGTGTCTTTTAGTAGGGTGACATTAGTTTGCAGACTTTTCAGACTCATGCTGCGGCCAAATTGCATCAGATGAGGATGGCTACTGTTACGCACAGCACCTTTGCCAAGGGTCAGGAACCAGCCATTATTGGTTTGTGTACCAATATTACTGATGATTTGGCTTTCCTGATTGATGACTTTTCCGGTGCGATCCACTAAACGAATCTCAGCGGTGTAATAGCCGCCGGGGAGCTGGCTGTAATCAATTTCGTTACGGCCCAGTTGGGCTGGAATACGGCGGATCAGTTGACCGTCGCGGTAAATTTCAAAATCACCCTCGCTGGTGGCATATAGCACTAAGCTGCCTGCCGAGGGCTTATCAATGGCTAAATAGCTTTGGCTACCCAATGTGACGAATTGGTCTAAGGACGGATTGATTAGGGTATGAATACTACCCGCGCTGCTATCAAGATTGTTTTGCCGGCCAGCGCGCAAATAGTGTGCCTGAAAGTTTTTTTGCAGATACCAGCTGCCGATGCCCATCTGGGTTTGTTGCTGATATTGCGATTGATTGGCGAAAGCGTAATTATTCTTGGTTCGAGTGGTGTTATAGAACCAATGGGCAAAGCCAAATGATTGCCATGGCAGGCCAATATACCCCTGCCCACGTGCAGAAATAGCGCGGTAATTCTTGGCAGTCATACGCAGATCAACAGATTGGTTATGTACCAGCCCCCAAGTGGTGACCGGCATAAAATATCGATTGCTGTTATTAGATATGGTAACAACATGATTGACTTTATCTACGGTGACGCGATGATCCGATAAGATATAGTCACAACCATTTTGGCATTGTAAATAAGGAATTTGCGGTAAAATATCGGCTAATAATGCAATGGATGATTCATCAATATGGTTATCGCGATATTGTTGTTGATCAAAGCTTAATTGTTGTTTCTCTTCTGAAAAGAACAACGGGCTGGGCAGGGGGTTTCCATCTAATATACCCAGTAATTGCCGTGTATTATGTTCTTCGGCGGCAGAAAAACCAGCAGGAACTAAATATTCAATGGTTATATCTTCGTTACCGGATGAATTAAATGAAACAAGCGATAAAGCAAGTGCGGTAGCCTTGTTAATTATTAGCGATTTTTTCATTGGATTCCATTCCATAACTTGCCGTATAAAAATATTTCATTTAATGATTTTTTTGATACTATTTTCATTTATTTAAATGCTATATACAGCTAAGGTTACCCTAGCTGTATATATTAAATACTCAGGAATGATAACTGTTTATTTGATTACGGCGTTTCTGAAAGCTCTAATGCTAAAACACCTTCATATGTACCTGTGGTGGTTGACGGTGATTTATCAGCAACTATCTTCAACACAATATCTGTTGTTCCATTAGTCAAAACAAAATCTTGCCCTCCGGCTGTTATCGAAGCACCTGTCTGTATATTTTCGCCTCCTAGCGTCACTACATTAATTGGTAGTGTGCTCTGGTTGTCTGTATTATGTCGCAGCTGTAAAGCATTTTTAGCCCTAACATTAACACTCTTATTACCATTTCCCTTTAAAGTAACTGCTTGTGTATACATATACTTAGAGTCATCGTTAGGGTCGGCAGCAAGTTTTGCATTACTTAAATCGACACCAGCACTCTGTGGAATCATGTTTACTTTATGCGGAATTTCTGCCGTAACATTAATATCCATATCTACCGCATTAGCACTGCCACTAGCCAAGATAGCCATAGTCATCATTGAAAGTAGTGTCTTTTTCATCGTAAATATCCAATAGTCCGTTATGTGTTATACGAGAGCCTTATCCATAAATGGAAAGGAGTTAATAATACGAATGGCTTATATGTGTATGTGGCAATGATAACGAGGGCGTTAAGTAGTTGCGTTAATACACCCATCCGTAAGCCGGAAAGAACACTAGCATTTTAAATGTCATTATTTCAAGTAAGAGTTAGTCCTATTTTATTGGGTTCAAATTATTCTATTATTCAATATGATAAATAATCTATCATTATGCTTTGTGGATGTTATTAATGATTGGTTGGTATTTAAGTTAAATTAACTTTGAAATTATCTTCGTGGCGGGTTTGTTTTTTAAGGAAATAAATAGTCATTATTCACTAATAAGTGTTATTTAAAACGCTAACCTGTCTGACACATATTTGACTCGGTATTTTCATTGTTTTGTCACTTTTCTGTAATGTGAAGGTTATATTTCTGTCATGAAAAGGTGTCATGTTTGCTTCCGAACAAAAACTGATTTATTTCGCTCATCCGCGTAATTCATTGAGATGAGCCATACAGATTTATTCAGGGGCCAGATATGTTTAACAATACTGTTCGTAAAACGTCGATTTGTGTTGCGCTGACTTTGGCATTCAGTGCCAATGCGATGGCGGTAACTGAAATTCCTTTCTGGCATTCAATGGAAGGGGAGTTAGGCGTAGAAGTTAACTCGTTAGCTGATCGCTTTAACCAGTCGCATAGCGATTATAAAATTGTGCCGGTCTATAAAGGCAACTACGAACAAAATCTGGCGGCGGGTATTGCTGCTTTCCGTTCAGGGAAAGCACCAGCTATTTTGCAGGTTTATGAAGTTGGTACCGCCACCATGATGGCGAGTAAGGCGATTAAGCCGGTATTCCAGGTATTTAAAGACGCCAATATTAATTTTGATGAATCAGTTTTCGTCCCAACGGTTGCGGGTTATTACACTGATGCTAAAACTGGCCACTTATTATCTCAGCCATTTAACAGCTCCACGCCGGTGTTGTATTACAACAAAGATGCTTTCAAAAAAGCAGGTTTGAATCCAGATCAACCACCTAAAACCTGGCAAGAATTGGCCGAAGATACCGCTAAATTACGTGCCGCAGGATCAAGTTGTGGTTATGCCAGCGGCTGGCAGGGGTGGATTCAAATTGAAAACTTCAGTGCCTGGCATGGTCAGCCAATTGCCAGCCGTAATAATGGTTTTGATGGCACCGATGCGGTATTGGAATTTAATCAGCCTTTGCAAGTTAAGCATATTCAATTGCTGTCTGATATGAACAAGAAAGGTGATTTCACCTATTTTGGCCGCAAAGATGAATCGACTGCCAAGTTTTATAACGGTGATTGCGCTATTACCACCGCCTCTTCCGGATCACTTGCGGATATTCGCCATTACGCCAAATTTAATTACGGTGTTGGCATGATGCCTTATGACGCAGATGCCAAAAATGCCCCACAAAACGCCATTATTGGCGGTGCCAGCCTGTGGGTGATGGATGGGAAAGACAAAGATACTTATAAGGGCGTAGCTGAATTCCTACAATTCCTGACCCAGCCGGAAATTGCTGCTGAATGGCACCAGAAAACAGGCTACTTGCCTATCACCACCGCCGCTTATGAGCTGACCAAGCAACAGGGCTTCTATGACAAGAATCCAGGTGCTGATGTCGCCACTCGCCAAATGCTGAATAAGCCGCCATTGCCGTACACCAAGGGCTTGCGTCTGGGCAATATGCCGCAGATTCGCACGGTGGTAGATGAAGAGCTGGAAGGTGTTTGGACTGGCAAGAAAACGCCACAGCAAGCATTAGATACCGCTGTGTCACGAGGTGATGTGTTGCTGCGTCGTTTCGAGCAAGCCAACAAGTAATATTATTTGGCTACTTTACTTGCCAGTTTGGGTGAGATGTTTTGGTACCCAAACTGGCTGTATTCGTCAGGCCAATGACTCTGTGTTGCCATTAGCATTTTGTTCGATAAACGGTTAATTTTATGTCATCTTCCCGTCCCGGTTTTTCCTGTAGTTGGTTACCTTACCTGCTGGTATTACCGCAACTGGCTATTACCGCCGTTTTCTTCCTGTGGCCCGCCGGTGAAGCGCTGTGGTATTCAGTACAAATGCTCGATCCATTCGGCCTTTCCAGCGAATTTGTTGGGCTGAGTAACTTTATTGCGCTGTTTCACGATGAATACTATTTGGCCTCGTTTTACACCACACTGATTTTCAGTTCACTGGTGGCGGGGATAGGCCTGGTGGTGTCGCTATTTCTGGCGGCGATGGTGGATTATGTGCTGCGCGGCAGCCGTATCTATCAAACTTTAATGATTCTGCCTTATGCCGTAGCCCCCGCAGTGGCGGCAGTGTTGTGGATCTTTTTGTTCAATCCCGGTCTGGGGTTGATCACTCATTTTCTGGCTTCACTCGGCTACAACTGGAATCACGCCCAAAATAGTGGGCAGGCGATGTTTCTGGTGGTATTGGCGTCGGTGTGGAAGCAAATCAGTTATAACTTTTTGTTTTTCCTTGCTGCACTGCAATCCATCCCGCGCTCATTAGTTGAAGCCGCAGCTATTGACGGAGCCGGGCCAGTGCGCCGCTTCTTCAATCTGGTGTTGCCGCTGATTTCGCCAGTGAGCTTCTTCCTGCTGGTGGTGAATCTGGTCTATGCCTTCTTCGATACTTTCCCGGTCATTGATGCTGCAACCGGCGGTGGCCCGATGCAGGCGACCACCACCCTGATTTATAAAATTTATCGCGAAGGCTTTGCCGGATTGGATTTATCCAGTTCCGCCGCTCAGTCGGTTGTGCTGATGTTGCTGGTGATTGGCCTGACGGTTATCCAGTTCCGCTTTGTTGAGCGTAAGGTGCGTTACCAATGATTGAAAATCGCCGTGGGCTGGATATCTTTTGCCACGTCATGCTGATTATCGGCGTGCTGTTGATTCTGTTCCCGCTGTACGTGGCTTTTGTGGCGGCGTCTTTGGATGATACCCAGGTGTTTCAGGTGCCAATGACCCTGATCCCTGGGCCGCATTTATGGCAGAACATCAGCCATATTTGGCATGCTGGTGTGGGCAATAACAGCGCGCCTTTTGGGCTGATGTTGTTTAATAGTTTCGTGATGGCGTTGGCGATTACCGTCGGCAAAATCACGGTGTCAATGCTGTCTGCCTATGCCATCGTCTATTTCCGTTTCCCGCTACGTAATCTGTTCTTCTGGCTAATTTTTCTCACCTTAATGCTACCGGTGGAGGTGCGAATTTTCCCGACGATTCAGGTGATTGCCAACCTGAATATGTTAGATAGCTACACCGGCCTGACTCTGCCGCTGATGGCATCCGCTACCGCCACTTTCTTATTCCGCCAGTTCTTTATGACCTTGCCAGATGAGCTATTGGAAGCGGCGCGCATTGATGGGGCGGGCGCTATGCGCTTTTTCTGGGATATCGTTTTGCCGCTATCGAAAACCAATTTGGCAGCGCTGTTTGTTATCACTTTTATCTATGGTTGGAACCAATATCTCTGGCCAATCCTGATTACCAGCGATGCTTCTATGGGCACGGCGGTGGCGGGAATCAGAAGCATGATTTCCAGCTCAGGCGCTCCAACTCAGTGGAATCAGGTGATGGCAGCGATGATTTTGACTTTAATTCCACCGGTTGCGGTGGTCCTTTTGATGCAGCGTTGGTTTGTACGCGGTCTGGTAGACAGTGAGAAGTAATCTGATATGGCATGTTTAAAACTTCAGGCAGTAACCAAATCTTATGATGGCGTCACGCCAGTGATAAAGCAGATTGATTTGGATGTCGCTGATGGCGAATTCATCGTGATGGTCGGCCCGTCCGGTTGCGGTAAATCAACACTGCTGCGTATGGTCGCAGGGCTGGAACGCACTACCAGCGGGGATATCTATATTGATAATCTGCGGGTGACGGATTTGGAACCCAAAGATCGTGGCATCGCCATGGTGTTTCAGAACTATGCGCTATATCCCCATATGAGCGTGTTTGACAATATGGCTTATGGCTTGAAAATCCGTGGTTTTGGCAAAGAGCAAATTCGCCAGCGCGTAGATGAAGCCGCCCGTATTTTGGAACTAGAGCCACTGCTCAAACGCAAACCGCGCGAGTTATCCGGCGGTCAGCGCCAGCGGGTGGCGATGGGCCGTGCCATTGTGCGCGAACCGGCGGTGTTCCTATTCGACGAGCCGCTGTCCAATCTCGATGCCAAGCTGCGGGTACAGATGCGCCTTGAGCTGCAACAGTTGCATCGGCGGTTAAAAACCACCAGTTTGTATGTCACTCATGATCAGGTTGAAGCTATGACGCTGGCCCAGCGGGTGATTGTGATGAACAAAGGCGTGGCGGAGCAAATTGGCACGCCAAGTGAAGTGTATCAACGACCTGCGACTCTATTTGTTGCCAGCTTTATTGGCTCACCGGCGATGAATCTGTTAGCCGGCACCGTTAGCCCGGATGGGCGAGCCTTTATTCTGGCGGATGGAATGACCCTACCGCTGGAGGTGCCACGGCCACAATGGGCAGATCGGCGCTTGACCCTGGGTATCCGTCCGGAGCATATTCAGCACATGGTATCTCAGCCAACAGTATCTCAGCAAAGAACCGCAGCGCAGGGTGTGCCTATGACGTTATTAACGCTCGAATTGTTGGGGGCGGATAATTTAGCCCATGGTCAGTGGGGCGGGCAGAGTGTGATCGCCCGTTTATCCCATGAAGAGATGCCCGCGGCGGGCAGTATATTGCATTTGTATCTGCCTCCTGCGGCGCTGCACTTTTTTGATTCAGAAAGCGGACTACGGATGGAATCATGAGTAAAAACTGGCCTTATCCAACTATTGTGGCTCATCGCGGTGGCGGTTCATTAGCGCCAGAAAATACTCTGGCGGCGATTGATGTAGGCGCGCGTCACGGCCACAAAATGATTGAGTTTGATGCCAAGTTATCGCAAGACGGCCAGATATTTCTGTTGCATGACGACACACTGGAGCGCACCAGCAATGGCTGGGGGGTGGCCGGAGATTTGCCCTGGGAAAAGCTGATTCAACTGGATGCCGGTGATTGGTATAGCACCGCATTTCGTGGTGAGCGCCTGCCATTGCTCTCTGAGGTGGCGGCCCGTTGTGCCCAGTATGGTATGGCGGCAAATATTGAAATTAAACCGACCACCGGGACTGAAACCCCGACTGGCCGTGCCATTGCTTTGGCTGCTCGCTTATTATGGCAAGGTCAGGCGATTCCGCCGTTATTATCCTCTTTTTCGTATGAAGCATTAGCGGCGGCGCAGCAGGCAGCTCCTGAGTTGCCGCGTGGCTTATTGCTGGATAAATGGGATGATAACTGGCAAGCGATGACTCGCGAGTTGGATTGCGTTTCTTTGCATATCAACCACAAACAACTGACAGCCGAGCGGGTGGCGTTACTCAAAGCCGCCGGGCTGCGTATTTTGGTTTATACCGTCAACCAACCCGCGCGGGCGCAAGAATTGTTAAATTGGGGCGTTGACTGTGTCTGTACTGACCGTATAGATTTGATATATCCTCGTCCTTGAAGCTACAGGGGCGTTAGCTTGCCGGCTACCTGTAACTCCAATGACTTTGATATAAGCAGAACAGGAAACAGAGCGGTCAGCCATTCTTACATTTACGGGCTGACCAGGCCCGGTTTGACAGGAAGTGAACCATGCCCGCCTTTGTTATTTCGCTCTGGCACCAGATTGTTTTGTCTTCACCGCTGTTCGTTCTACTCGCACTGGGCTACGGTTTGGTTCGATTTGGTAAATGGCCATCCACAATTACTGATGGCCTGACCCGTTTTGTCTTCTCCCTCGCGTTACCTGCCATGCTGTTTCGTATGATGTGTGATTTCTCTGAGCGCCCGGCGGTGGATGCTCGCTTGCTGATTGCCTTTTTTGGCAGTTGTCTGGTGGTCTTTGTTATCGGGCGAATCATTGCCAGCCGGGTATTTCATCTGGATGGTGTGTCCGGCTCGGTCTTTGCCCTCGGGGGGATTTTTTCCAATAACGTGATGCTGGGGCTGCCCATTGCCACCATTATGCTGGGGGAAAAATCTATTCCCGCAGTGGCGTTGGTTTTGGTGTTTAACGGATTGATCTTGTGGACATTAGTCACTATCTCCGTGGAGTGGGCGCGCAATGGTTCGCCAACAATAGCCGGGTTTGCGAAAACCGCCCGTAGCGTACTGACTAACCCACTGATTATCGGGATCATATCCGGTACTTTATTTAGTCTGACCGGTTTGCAATTGCCGCAGTTTATCGACCAACCGGTCACTATGCTGGGGCAGGTGGCACCGCCGCTGTCATTGATTGTGCTGGGCATGGGGTTGGCGGAATATCGCGTGAGCGAGGGCTGGCAAATCAGCAGTGCTATCTGTTTTCTGAAGCTGATTGTGCAGCCGATGGTGATATGGGCGCTGGCGTGGACAATGAATTTACCCGTGCTGGAAACTCAGGTGGTGGTATTGCTCGGGTCAATGGCAACGGGTGTAAATGTCTATCTGATGTCGCGCCAATTTAATGTGCTGACCGGCCCTGCCGCAGCCAGCTTAGTGATGTCCACGGTGCTCGCGGCGGTGACGACCCCACTGATTCTGACCATTATTGGTGTCGGGATGTCTTAACCGCAGAAAATGCGTTTTCTCCTGCGAATGATATTCCTGACTGCGGATATCATTCGTTTGATTTATTATTAATCAAATGTAAACCTACTTCGCTAATAATTAGTGTCTAACATCCGTTACAATTACGCTTTATCACCTCAAAGAGCCAACTATTGTGTTGTTACTGGTTATTACCACTATCTTGTGGGCGTTCTCTTTTAGCCTGATTGGCGAATATCTGGCCGGCCAGGTAGATAGCTGGTTCTCGGTGTTGATGCGTGTCGGGCTGGCGGCACTGGTCTTCCTGCCTTTCCTGCGTTGGCGCAATATCAATTGGCGGGTGATTCTGCTGTACATGACGGTGGGCGCAATTCAGCTGGGTATCATGTATTTGTTCAGCTTCCGCGCCTATCTCTATTTGACGGTGCCGGAGTTCCTGCTGTTCACCGTCATGACGCCGCTGTATGTCACCTTAATCTATGATTTGCTGCGCCGTCAGCGCCTGCGGTGGGGTTATGCCCTCAGCGCTTTGCTGGCTGTAGCTGGGGCGGCAATCATCCGTTATGACCATCTCAGTGAGCATTTTTGGTGGGGATTGGTTCTGGTTCAGGCGGCAAACATCTGTTTTGCCATCGGGCAGGTGGGCTACAAACGGTTGATGGAAGTCCATCCTATCCCGCAGCATGTGGCATTTTCATGGTTCTACGTTGGTGCTTTGATAGTCGCTGTCATTGCCTGGTTTGCTTTCGGCAATCCACAAAAACTGCCCACCACGCCGTTGCAGTGGGGGGTGCTGGTTTGGCTGGGTGTCGGGGCCTCGGCCTTGGGCTACTTCATGTGGAACTATGGTGCGACACAAGTTGATGCTGGCACCCTGGGTATCATGAATAACGTGCATGTTCCGGCTGGGTTACTGGTGAATCTGGCTATTTGGCAAGAAAAACCCCATTGGCCCAGCTTTATCATTGGGGCAATTGTGATAATGGCCTCGCTATGGGTACACCGGCGTTGGGTCGCTCCGCATTCTTTACAAACGGCAGATTCTCGCAAGCGTGTTGCCGGGCCGAACGAATAAAAGCTTCAGTGACCGGTTGGCGCTGTTCTCCATCTCGGACGGCAGCGTATAACCGGCTCCACAAACCATTTCCCAGTGTTTTCGTCACCACCAGCCCCTGACGTTCGAAGCTCTCTACCACCCAGTGTGGCAGAGCGGCGATCCCCATTCGTGCTGAGACCATTTGAATCAGCAGCAAGGTGTTATCGACATTTTTCAACGCGGGATTGATCCCCGCCGGTTGCAGAAAATGCCGCCAGATATCCAACCGTTGGCGCTGCACCGGGTAAATCATCAACACTTCTTGTGCCAAATCTTCCGGCTCGATACGCGCTTTATTGGCTAATGGATGGTCAGGTGCCAATACCAAACGTACCTCAAAATCAAACATCGGCGAATAGTGCAAACCACTGCGCGGCAAAATATCGGATGTCAGCACCAGATCCAACTCCCCTTGCTGCAAGGCCGGTTGTGGGTCGAAAGTCACGCCTGATTTGAAGTCCATCGCCACTTGCGGCCAGCTTTTGTGGAAATTATCCAGCGCGGGTGTCAGCCACTGAATACAGCTATGGCATTCGATGGCGATACGCAGCGCAGTTTGGTGTGGCTCGTTGCAGGTTTGCAGCGCTTGCTTGATTTGTGGCAGCACTTGTTCCGCCAACTGCAACAGGATCTCACCTTGCGTTGTGAAACGTAACGGCTGGCTTTTACGCACAAACAGACGAAAACCCAAGCGCTGTTCCAGATCACTGAATTGATGGGACAACGCCGATTGAGTCTGATGAAGTTGTGTTGCCGCCGCAGCCAGTGAGCCGGTATTACGCAGAGCTTGCAGGGTGCGTAAGTGTTTCAGTTCGATCATGAGAGTCCTTCACAGTGACAGTGAGCAAATTGCGCTTGTGATTAATACAGTACCTGCTGATTATGGATGTGTAAACATCTGGATGGCTAAATGGGAAATAAGACGATGACAATTTTAAATCACACACTGGGTTTTCCGCGTGTAGGTCTGAAACGTGAACTGAAAAAAGCACAAGAAAGTTACTGGGCAGGCAACTCCACGCAAGAAGAATTGCTCAATGTGGGTCGTGAATTGCGCGCCCGCCATTGGCAACAGCAACAGCAAGCTGGCGTTGATTTAGTGCCAGTCGGTGATTTCGCCTGGTATGACCATGTTCTGACCACCAGTTTGCTGCTGGGTAATGTCCCGGATCGCCATCAGAATGCCGATGGTTCGATTGATTTAGATACCTTATTCCGCATTGGTCGTGGCCGGGCACCAACCGGTATACCGGCCGCTGCGGCAGAAATGACCAAATGGTTTAACACCAATTATCACTACATGGTGCCAGAGTTCCAACAAGGCCAGCAGTTCAAACTGGGCTGGACTCAGTTGTTAGATGAAGTGGATGAAGCACTGGCATTAGGTCACAAAATCAAGCCGGTATTGCTTGGCCCGGTAACGTATCTGTGGCTGGGTAAAGTGAAAGGTGAGCAGTTTGATCGCTTGTCATTATTGAAAGACATTCTGCCGGTTTACCAACAAGTGTTGGGCGAATTGGCCAAACGCGGCATCGAGTGGGTACAAATTGACGAACCGGCATTGGTGCTGGAATTGCCACAAGAGTGGCTGGATGCTTACCAACCGGCTTATCAGGCGCTGCAAGGCCAGGTTAAATTGTTGCTGACCACCTATTTCGACAGTATCGGTCATAACCTCGACACCATCCGCGCTCTGCCAGTGCAAGGGCTGCATGTTGATGTGGTTGCCGGTCAGGATGATATTGCTGAGCTGAATGCAAAATTGCCGCAAGAGTGGTTGCTATCACTGGGCGTTATCAATGGTCGTAACGTATGGCGTGCCGATCTGAGTCACTGGTTTGAGCGCTTGCAACCGCTGGTGAATAGCCGCCCACTGTGGCTGGGGAGTTCTTGTTCCTTATTGCATAGCCCGATTGATTTAAGTGAAGAAACACGTCTTGATGCCGAAGTGAAGAGTTGGTTTGCTTTCGCCCTGCAAAAATGTGCCGAACTGGCGCTGTTGACCCAGGCATTGAACGCACCAAGTGAAGCCAAACTGGCGGAGTTAGCGGCTTATAGTGCACCAATCCGTGCTCGTCGCGCTTCCAGCCGTGTGCATAATCCGCAAGTAGAACAACGTTTGGCGGCGATCACTGCACAAGATATTGAACGCCAACTGCCTTATGAGGCGCGCGCAGCTGCTCAGCGTAAGCGGTTTAATTTGCCAGCCTGGCCGACCACTACCATCGGCTCATTCCCACAAACCACCGAGATCCGTGGCTTGCGTTTGGACTTCAAGCAAGGCCGCCTGGATGGTAAAAACTACCGCACCGGTATTAGCGAACACATCAAGCAAGCTATTGCAGAACAGGAACGTTTGGGGCTGGATGTGCTGGTTCATGGTGAAGCTGAACGTAATGATATGGTGGAATATTTCGGCGAACATCTGGACGGTTTTGTCTTTACACAAAATGGGTGGGTACAGAGCTACGGTTCACGTTGCGTTAAGCCACCGGTGATTATTGGTGATATCAGCCGCCCTGAAGCCATTACCGTCGAGTGGGCTAAATATGCTCAATCCCTAACCGATAAACCGGTAAAAGGCATGTTGACGGGGCCGGTGACCATTCTGTGTTGGTCATTCCCACGCGAAGATGTCAGCCGCGAAACCATCGCGAAGCAAATTGCGTTGGCACTGCGTGATGAAGTGGAAGATCTGGAAAAAGCCGGTATCGGTATCATCCAGATTGATGAACCAGCGCTGCGTGAAGGCCTGCCTCTGCGCCGTGCTGACTGGCAAGCTTATCTACAGTGGGCGGTTGATGCTTTTAAATTGAATGCTGCGGTTGCGCAAAACGATACTCAGATTCATACCCATATGTGTTATTGCGAATTCAATGACATCATGGATTCCATTGCTGCGCTGGATGCTGACGTGATTACCATCGAAACCTCCCGCTCAGACATGGAACTGTTGGAATCATTTGAAGATTTCGCGTATCCGAATGAAATTGGTCCCGGCGTTTATGATATTCACTCGCCGAATGTGCCAAGTGTGGAATGGATTGAAGCTTTACTGCGTAAAGCGGCCCAGCGTATCCCGGCGGAACGTCTGTGGGTTAACCCAGACTGTGGCCTGAAAACCCGTGGCTGGCCAGAAACTCGCCAGGCTCTGGCAAACATGGTACTGGCGGCACAACGCCTGCGTGAAGAACAAGTCTGATTAATAACGATTTACTCTGTGTTGTGAGACTTTGGGCGCATATATTGCGCCCCTTTTTTATGGCAGTTATTTATCATCTTCGGTAATGGGATTAGCGGCGGCTCCGTGCTGCACAAACCAGTCAAGCATGCGCTGCCAGCCATCAAGAGCCGATTCTTCGTGATAGCTTGGGCGGTAATCAGCATTAAAGGCATGCCCTGCATCTGGATAAATAATGATTTCAGCATCCGCATTCGCTGCTCGTAATGCCTGACGCATGGTATCGATATGCTCTTGCGTGATACTACCGTCTTTACCACCATACAGCCCCAGCACTGGGGCGCTGAGGTCGACGGCAACATCAACCGGATATTTTGGCAGCAGTAAGGTTTTTTCTCCTACCAGTTTGCCATACCAGGCTGCTGCCGCTTTTAACTGCGGGTTATGAGCAGCATATAGCCATGCAATGCGCCCACCCCAGCAAAAACCAGTAATGGCTAGTTTGCTGGTATCGCCGCCGTGGCGCGATGCCCAGTGGGCGGTATGATCAAGATCCACCATGACCTGCCGATCGGGTACCTTACTCACCAGATTTTTAACTAACGCATTGATATCATCATATTCTTTGGCATCGCCTTGGCGGAAAAACAGCTCAGGAGCAATGGCCAGATAACCCTGCTTCGCCAATCTGCGGCAGATATCTTGAATGTGCTCATGCACACCAAAGATTTCTTGTACAACAATCACCACAGGATATGGCCCCGGGTGTTGGGCGGGTTTGGCAATATAAGCTGGTAACTCATCGCCTTGAGAAGGGATAGTGGTTTCTGTGCAATGAATACCTTGTTGATCGGTATGGCGGATCGTCGAGGCCAGAGGATCTACTGCGGGCGTGAATCCGCTTGTCGCCTGCCTGAGAGTCATAGATTGATCAGTTTTCATGGCGGTCTCCTTATGAAATGAGGAAAGTATGACTCGGTAAAGTCTTATTGGGTTGAGCTATCCATTGCCCTTGGTATTTGCTGTTGATGACTTTAACTATAGGTAATCTTTGGGATTAATGAGATGAGGTTTACAGTAATTAAGCATTTTATTGCGGCATGAGTATGGTAGATAAGTCAGTTGCTGATAAGAAGATATTCATCCAACATTGCTCAATGAGTCCTACTATTGTTATTCATATATAAATCATTACTGCGGTGGTGGTGTTTGTATGAAATTCAGGCTAGATAGTCTTAATGTGTGATTTTAGTCACATTTTTAATGTATTTGTATTTATCATTTCTTTTATCAAGGTGATTGTCGTCACGAAATTATGTGATGATTTTGAGTAAAGTATTCCTTTGTACCTCCCTATATTCCTAAATGATTCGAGTTGCAGGAAGGCGGCAAGTGAATTAATTCCGATGAGTTGCATAAGTAACTGATTCTGGAGATTAAACGTAGCCAACGCACATGCAGCTTGAAGTATGACGGACATAACATCTCTCATGAAAGAGGAGTCTCACACATGGCTAAATCCGACGTTTTTCACTTGGGCCTGACTAAAAATGATTTGCAAGGGGCGACTCTGGCGATCGTTCCGGGTGATCCACAGCGTGTTGAGAAAATCGCTAAATTGATGGATAACCCAGTGCATCTGGCTTCACATCGTGAATTTACTTCGTGGCGTGCCGAACTCGATGGCAAAGCTGTGATTGTCTGCTCAACCGGTATCGGTGGCCCATCAACTTCTATTGCGGTTGAAGAGTTGGCACAACTTGGTGTGCGGACGTTCCTACGTATTGGTACTACAGGTGCTATTCAGCCACATATTAATGTTGGTGATGTATTGGTCACCACCGCAGCGGTGCGTTTAGACGGTGCCAGCTTGCACTTTGCACCAATGGAATTCCCAGCGGTGGCTGATTTTGATTGCACCACGGCATTAGTTAACGCGGCTAAATCAGTCGGCGCGACGACTCATATTGGCGTTACCGCTTCTTCCGATACTTTCTATCCAGGGCAAGAACGTTACGATACCTACTCTGGCCGTGTTGTTCGCCGCTTTAAAGGTTCCATGGAAGAGTGGCAATCTATGGGCGTGATGAATTATGAAATGGAATCGGCCACTTTGCTGACAATGTGTGCTAGTCAGGGCCTGCGTGCCGGTATGGTCGCTGGGGTGATTGTTAACCGCACCCAACAAGAGATCCCGAATGAAGAAACCATGAAAGCAACTGAAAGCCACGCAGTAAAAATTGTCGTTGAAGCAGCTCGTCACCTGCTGTAATACAGACGGCTTATGGGTGTAACCCGCAATAAGCGAATCAATGAATACCAAATGAGCGGGTCAGTTTACTGGCCCGTTCTTTTTTTCGGCTGATTATCTGTTAATGTCGTAGCTCTTATAATGGACAGTAAAATAAGAGGAAAATATGACGACACCTGCTCTATCTCATCCTTCACTACTGCCACTGGATGGTGGTATTAACTTTCGTGATCTCGGTGGTAACGTCGTTGCAGATGGCCGGCGTATTAAGCGCGGGTTATTGTTTCGTTCAGGATCACTTGACCGTTTGAGCACCAAAGATTGTGCTGTTCTTAGCAGCGGTTCTGTCGCACAAATCCTTGATTATCGTGATGCGGATGAGGTTCAGGCCAAGCCTGATATTGTGTGGCAAGGGGCCAGTTATCACAATATTCCGGCCAACCCCCTTAGCAGTGAGGTTAACGCCAATCTGGAAAAACTGACTAACGAGACGTTAGCAACATTTGATGCCAGAGCTTTCATGTTAGAGCTGTACCGTCGCCTGCCATTTAATAATCAAGCTTATAAACAGTTAGTCAGTTTGCTACAAAATAGTGCTTCACCAGAGCATGCGGCTGCTGGCGTGGTACAGCATTGTGCCGTCGGGAAAGACCGTACTGGAGTGGGTTCGGCTTTGGTGTTGTTTGCTTTAGGCGCTGATGAATCGACGGTATTGGAAGATTACCTGTTAACTGAAACAACACTGGCACCTTTCCGTGAACACATGCTGGCGGAATTGGCATTAAAACTAAATTCTCAGGCGCTAGGGCAGTTTGCATTTGTATTGTCGGCTCGAGAAGAGTTTATTCAAACCGCACTGCGATGTATTCAAGAGCGGTATGGGAGCCGGGAGCAATGGCTACAGCAGGAATTTGGTCTTGGCGGCATTGAGCGCGAAAAGTTGCAGTCGTATTTCCTGGAGTAATGGTTTCCCAAGAGAGTGATATTCTCATTTCTCCTGTATTGAGCCATCACTAATTGGCTGAAGTTAATGACAAAGTGCCCGTAACGCTGAAAACAGGTAGATCGTAAAGACGCCGTAGACCCTTCCCTGGAGGCTCGAGCCGCGCCGTCCCTGGCGCGGACGCTTTACTCTTCTACCTGCCTTCACCTTGCAAGATCGAGTTATCGAAGTTTGTCAGCAGCCTGTGCCACTAAGTGGCTCTTTTTAACCGCTTAATGATGCAAACTACCGCTTAACCAGTTCGCTGATATTTCTCTTAGGGATCAAGCGTATGTTAACGCCTGACAAATTCCCTGGAGAGAATGCTCATGCAACATGCGATTACCTTTGTTATCGCCTCCGCGTGTGTCCTTGTGATCTGCTACCGTTTATACGGTATCTTTTTTGTTCGTAAGGTCCTGCGCGTCGATGACAGTGAAGTAACACCTTCCCACACCTTTGAAGATGGTAAAGATTACGTTCCAACTAAAAAATGGGTGAACTTTGGTAGCCACTTTGCAGCTATCGCTGCGGCTGGCCCCTTAGTTGGCCCTGTATTGGCGGCCCAGTATGGTTATTTACCTGGCTTCCTGTGGTTATTGATTGGTTGTGTTATCGGCGGTGCTGTTCACGATACCGTTGTTCTGTTCGCTTCGATGAAACATCAGGGCAAATCTCTATCTGAAGTGGCTAAATCAGAACTCGGGCCAATCGCGGGCTGGTGTACCGGTCTGGCAATGCTATTTATCATTACTATTACTATGGCCGGATTATCAATGGTTGTCGTACATGCGCTGGAACGTAACCCTTGGGGTACTTTCGCGGTGTTCATGACAATCCCTATTGCGATTTGTGTTGGCTTATGGGAACGCATGACCGGCAGCATGAAAGGGGCTTCTTATGTTGGTATCGCCGCCATTATGGTGTGCGTATTTGTTGGTCCATATATCGAACACACCTGGCTTGGTGAATGGCTGATGCTGAAAGCAGATACCGTCAGTATCATTCTGCCAATGTATGCTTTCTTCGCGACAGCCTTACCTGTCTGGATGTTATTGACCCCTCGCGGTTATCTCTCCAGCTTTATGAAAATCGGCGTATTCGGTGCACTGATTGTTGGTGTTGTATTTATTAACCCTGAAATTCAATTTCCAGCAGTAACACAGTTTATCCATGGCGGTGGCCCGGTACTGGCTGGCCCAGTTTGGCCATTTATCTCTATTACCATTGCCTGTGGCGCTATTTCTGGTTTCCACGCTTTTATTGGTTCAGGTACTACACCAAAACAAATCGATAAATGGAGTGACATCTTACCCGTTGGTTTTGGTGCGATGCTGGCCGAGTGTATGGTCGGGGTAATGGCCTTGATCGCTGCAACATCTCTGCATCCTGCTGACTACTTTGCGATTAACTCTTCCGCCGAAGCCTGGAGTGTGCTCGGCATGGAAGTGGTTAACCTACCAAAACTGAGTCAGGAAATTGGCTTAGATTTGTATGGTCGTACCGGTGGTGCTGTCACCTTAGCTGTGGGTATGACGGATATCTTCATTCGTGTACCATGGTTTAGTAGTTTGGCCGCTTACTTCTTCCAGTTTGTTGTGATGTTTGAAGCTGTATTCATTCTGACTGCCGTTGACTCTGGTACCCGTGTTGCCCGTTACCTGCTGCAAGATTTCCTGGGCGATATCTGGGCTCCATTAAAACGTACCGATTGGTTGCCAGGCACATTAGCATGTAGCGTTATTGCTTGTGCGCTGTGGGGTTATCTCCTTAATTCCGGTGATATCAACTCGGTCTGGGCGCTGTTCGGTGTATCTAATCAGTTAATGGCGTCCGTTGGTTTGATTATCGGTGCCACTATTATTCTGCGTTTGGCAACCAAACGGATTTATATGCTGACTTGTGTGATTCCATTGGCTTACCTGTTTGTCACCGTAAACTATGCTGGTTACTGGATGATTACTCACGTGTACTTCAATTCAGCAGCGAAAGGTTACAACCTGTTTAATGGCATCATCTCTATCATCATGATGACATTGGGTGTCATTATCCTGATATCAGCACTGAAAAAATGGCGTGAACTGTGGATCCGCAGATCAGCCGAGATGGCTGGCAATAAGGTGGTTACTGCCAACGCCTGATATCCCAAATCAATAGCTTTAGTCCTAATAAACGGTCGGAACCTCCCGGCCGTTTATTTTTTGTTAAGTAAAAATGTCGACACATTGAGTATGCTAATGGCTACTTTATCGATAACAGGAAAATGCCTGTGACCTTAAATGATGTTATTACTGTCGTTATTGATTTTGTTCGTGTACATGAAACATGGGCAATTCCTATCGTGTTTATTCTCGCTTTTGGTGAGTCGCTTGCCTTTCTTTCCTTGCTGCTACCCGCCACGGTTATCTTGCTTGGATTGGGCGCATTAATCGGTGAAAGTGGGATTTCCTTCTGGCCGATTTGGGCCGCCGCTGTAGCAGGGGCTTTTTTTGGCGACTGGCTCTCCTATTGGATTGGTGATCATTATAAAGATCGCGTCGGCACCCTGTGGCCTCTTTCCCGCAATCCTCAACTACTCGTCCGTGGCCATGCTTTCTTTGAGCGTTGGGGGTTCTTTGGTGCCTTCATCGGCCGCTTCTTTGGCCCACTGCGCGCAGTAGTCCCGCTAGTTGCTGGAATTTGCGCTATGCCAAAATTCTATTTCCAGTTGGCGAATATCACATCTGCCATCATCTGGGCATTCGGTATTCTTGCTCCTGGCGCTTTTGGTATTCAGTGGCTATCTCATTGGATAGATTAACTTTACATGAGCTTTGGTACGACGCCATGTTTTGTGGCTGACAGTTTTAACGTATTTCTTTATCGCAATGTAAGCGTTTTTTTATCTGCTTATTATTTATGCGTACAGCTTCGCAAGATGGTATGTAATGGAAAAACACTCTGGACATCCATACAGTATCCCCTTACCTTGACTGACATAGGTTAAAGGGGGAGATAACTGTGGATATCAGTTTATTTTATGGGCTGGGAGGCTGTCTGCTTGGCGGGCTTATAGGTTGGCTGATTGCCAGTTTGTCTCAGCAGCGCAATAAAGCACAGCAGGATATTGAACGGCGGTTACTGGAACAGTCATTACAACAGTCTCAGCAAAATACTCTAGAATTACAGACCCTTTTGCAACGTAATGAACAGCAATTACGGCAAAGTGAATTAGAACAACGTAATTTGCACAGCCAACTCGCGGCAAATACTGAAAAACTGCAACAATTAGCTCATTGGCGTAATGAATGTGAGCAGCTCAATCAAGAGTTACGGGCGCAAAGAGAAGTGAATAGTGCGCAAGAAGCTGAACTGCGCGAAGTGACTATCCGTTTGGAGGAAACACGGCTGACCGCAGAGGAGAAGCAACGTTTACTCCTTAATAGCGAACAGCGGCTAACCACTCAGTTCGAAAATCTGGCAAATCGCATCTTTGAACAAACTGGTCGCCGAGCCGATGAACAAAATAAGCAAAGTTTGGATCGCTTATTGCTACCTCTACGGGAACAGCTAGATGGTTTTCGCAAGCAGGTTCAGGACAGCTTTGGGCAAGAAGCTCGTGAACGCCATACTCTGACCCATGAAATTCGTAGCTTACAGCAGCTCAATGCTCAAATGGCACGGGAAGCTCTAAACCTGACCAAAGCTCTCAAAGGGGATAATAAAACCCAAGGGAACTGGGGTGAAGTGGTTTTAGCGAAGGTGCTTGAGGCGTCAGGCTTGCGTGAAGGCTATGAGTATCAAACTCAGGTTAGTATAAAAATTGATAGTAATAGCCGTATGCAACCAGATGTCATTGTGCGGTTGCCGCAGGGCAAAGATGTCGTTATTGACGCTAAAATGTCGTTAGTAGCTTATGAACGCTATTTTAATAGTGAAGATGATATTGAGCGCGAAGCGGCATTAAGTGAGCATTTATCGTCACTACGCGCACATATCAGGATGCTGGGCCGTAAGGATTATCAGCAACTTCCCGGTTTACGTTCGCTTGACTATGTATTGATGTTTATTCCCGTTGAGCCTGCGTTTTTGGTTGCTATCGACCGTCAACCTGAATTGATCAGTGAAGCGTTACAGCACAATATTATGTTGGTTAGTCCTACAACACTGCTGGTGGCTTTACGGACTATTACTAACTTATGGCGCTACGAACATCAAAGCCAAAATGCGCAACGTATTGCGGAGAGAGCCGCCAAACTCTATGACAAATTACGCTTATTTGTTGATGATATGGAGTCGTTGGGGCAAAGCCTCGATAAAGCACAATTAAGTTATCGTCAGGCAATGAACAAACTGTCGCAAGGCCGTGGTAACCTGATAGGGCAAGTTGAAGGTTTTCGTACTCTGGGGGTCGAGGTAAAACGACCTATTAGTCCAACTCTGGCAGAGAAAGCCAGTCTGGAAGATCAACCTGAGGACGATTTAGCGCTATCCGATGATGCAGAATCCGAAATTAATAATTCTGCACCGCTGAAGTATCAGGGTTAGTTGCATGTTCCTCTTCTGTATGATGTTGAGAAAGCTGCGATTAAGCAGTTACTTCAATACCAGGTGAGGTGGGGCTTTCATCGGAGTTCTGGTACACTTCCTCGAAAGATTGACTGAAAAGCAGGCACAGAAAATGGTAGATCAGGAGAAGGAAACCACTCATTTTGGTTTTCGCACCGTAGCCAAAGAACAAAAAGAAGGCATGGTGGCAGAAGTTTTTCATTCCGTAGCCGCTAAATACGATCTGATGAATGACCTGATGTCGTTCGGTGTTCACCGTATTTGGAAGCGTTTTACTATTGACTGTAGCGGTGTTCGGCGCGGTCAACGGGTATTGGATCTGGCAGGTGGTACCGGCGATTTAACCGCCAAGTTTTCTCGTCTGGTGGGTGAACAGGGTGAGGTCGTTCTGGCTGATATCAACGAGTCAATGTTGCGTATGGGCCGTGAAAAGCTGCGCGATAAAGGTATTGTCGGTAATGTCAGCTATGTTCAGGCGAATGCTGAAGCATTACCTTTCCCTGATAATTACTTTGATTGTATTACTATTTCATTCGGCTTGAGAAACGTAACTGAAAAAGAAAAGGCGTTGCGATCGATGTTTCGGGTATTAAAGCCCGGTGGTCGTTTACTGGTTCTTGAGTTCTCTAAGCCACTTCTGGAACCTTTAAGCAAAGCCTATGATGCTTACTCCTTCCATATTTTGCCTAAGATTGGTGAGCTTGTGGCGCAGGACTCTGAAAGCTACCGCTATTTGGCTGAGTCTATTCGGATGCACCCCGACCAAGAAACACTGAAGGGCATGATGATGGATGCCGGGTTTGAAAACGTAACCTATTCCAATTTAACCGGTGGCATTGTTGCGTTACATCGGGGTTTCAAGTTCTAACAGGAATATGGCTATGCCGCTAAAATCACTGATATTTAAATCCTTATCACTGAAACCAACTTTGCTGTCGCCACTAATAACTGCCGCTATAGAAACATCACTAAATAGTGTGTTATTTCGTGATAAAAGCTTGAAAGCTGCACGTTTACGCTTAGCGGGAAAAGTGCTGAGTATCGAGCTGCGTGAGGTGAGCTTTCCTCTGCTATTAGTATTTAGTGAGCGGCAGGTCGATGTTTTAAGTCAATGGGATGGTGATGCGGATTGCACAGTGAAAACGAACGTTGCTGTGTTGGCAAAGTTGCGGGACCGTCAACAGCTTTCACCTTTGATGCGTAGTGGTGAATTGATTGTCGAAGGCGATATCCAAGTCGTTCAGCAACTTATCACCTTACTTGATCTTGCCGAATGGGAACCAGCTGAATGGCTGGCTCCCTATATTGGCGATATCGCCGCGGAAACTATTGGGCAGGTCATCCATAAAAGTAACCGTTTTCTCAGTAAGCAGTTTCAACAGCAGCAGCATTATGTCGCTGAAGCAATAACTGAAGAATGGAAAATAGCGCCAGCGCCGCTGGAAGTGGTGTGGTTTAACGAAGAGGTTGATGCCACCGCTCGTGCAATCGAGGCATTGACTGCTCGATTGGCAACCATGGAGACAAAACAATGACGCCAGGAGAACTTCGGCGCCTGTATCTTATCATTCGGGTTTTCTTGAGCTACGGGCTGGATGAGTTAATCCCGAATATCCGTTTGACGTTACCTTTACGTATTGCTCGTCATCTATTTTTCTGGTTGCCTAATCGTCATAAAGATAAACCGCTGGGTGAGCGTTTACGCCTTGCCTTGCAGGAGCTAGGGCCGGTTTGGATAAAGTTTGGCCAAATGATGTCCACACGGCGTGACCTCTTCCCGCCAGCAATTGCAGATCAACTTGCGTTGTTACAGGATAGAGTTGCTCCATTTGATGGTGCACTAGCACGCAAGCACATTGAAATCGCGATGGGAGGGCCATTAGAAACATGGTTTGACGATTTTGAACAAGAAGCTTTAGCCTCCGCTTCTATCGCGCAAGTACATACGGCACGTTTAAAAGAGAACGGTCAGGAAGTTGTACTCAAGGTTATTCGTCCTGATATTTTGCCAATTATTAAAGCTGATGTGCGGTTGATGTACCGTCTGGCTGGCTGGGTACCCAAACTTTTACCTGATGGCCGCCGATTACGTCCACGGGAGGTTGTACGTGAATATGAAAAAACACTGCTTGATGAGCTAAATTTACTGCGGGAAGCAGCTAATGCTATTCAACTGCGTCGTAATTTTGAAGACAGTCCAATGCTCTATATTCCCGAAGTCTATTCTGATTATTGCCGGGAAAGTGTATTGGTCATGGAACGAATTTACGGCATTCCAGTATCTGATATTGCAGCTTTGGAAGATCAAGGTACCAATATGAAGTTGCTGGCTGAGCGCGGGGTTCAAGTCTTTTTTACTCAAGTTTTCCGTGACAGTTTTTTCCATGCAGATATGCACCCTGGAAATATCTTTGTCAGTTATGAGCATCCTCATGACCCACTTTATATCGGCATTGACTGCGGTATCGTCGGCTCGCTGAATAAAGCGGATAAGCGCTATCTTGCTGAAAACTTTATTGCTTTCTTTAATCGGGATTATCGGCGGGTTGCAGAGCTGCATGTTGATTCTGGCTGGGTTCCTCGTGATACTAATGTTGAAGATTTTGAATTCGCTATTCGTACCGTTTGTGAACCTATTTTTGAAAAGCCGCTAGCCGAAATATCCTTCGGCCATGTGTTATTGAATCTCTTTAACACCGCACGCCGCTTTAATATGGAAGTACAACCACAGTTGGTTTTGCTGCAAAAAACCTTGTTATATGTTGAAGGCTTGGGACGTCAACTTTATCCTCAGCTTGATCTTTGGACGACAGCCAAGCCTTTCCTGGAAAGCTGGTTGCGAGATCAAGTCGGCTTGCCTGCTGTTATTCGTGCATTGAAAGAAAAAGCACCATTTTGGGCTGAAAAGTTTCCTGAGTTACCAGAACTTGTGTATGACAGTTTGCAGCAGCACAAATTATTACAGCAAAGTGTCGATAAACTCACAACTCAAATGCAAGGCCAGCAGCAACGTCAGGGTCAATCACGGTATTTGTTCGGTGTTGGCGCTACACTATTAGTCAGTGGTACCATTTTATTCTTGGCCAATGCGGTAGAAGTCTCAGTTGGATTCATTGTCGCTGGAGTATTGGCTTGGTTGATTGGTTGGCGACGAACCAGTTAATGACTTATCGCTGAAAGTATCTGTGGATAGTTTATTGTGCGGCTTATGCGTGATGTAAAAGTTATTCAATAAGTCGCTTATTTGTTTAAGAAGCTATGCGCTAGTTCAAAATGCGGTAAGTTAGATAGGTATTCACAGAGGTTATATGACGTATAATGCGGCCCTCTGTGGAATAACCCTTGTATATAGAGGTGAATGTAATGGGTGGTATAAGTATTTGGCAGTTATTAATCATTGCCGTGATTGTTGTTCTGCTGTTTGGTACTAACAAACTGCGGACATTAGGGTCTGATCTGGGGGCATCCATCAAAGGTTTTAAAAAGGCGATGGGTGATGAGCCACAAACTCCACCAACTGATGCTAATAAAACCAGTAACGATGCTGACTTTGCAAAATCGATTGCTGAAAAGCAGCAGCCAGTTGCTAAAGCTGAAGAGTCTAAGAGTCACGACAAAGAGCAGGGATAAGCTGTGTTCGACATTGGGTTTAGTGAACTGTTGCTGGTTCTTGTGATAGGCCTGGTTGTACTCGGGCCGGAACGACTACCTGTCGCTGTTAGAACAGTCGCGGGTTGGATTCGTACATTGCGCTCACTTGCGGCTACCGTGCAGAACGAATTAGCGCAAGAGCTTAAGATTCAAGAGTTGCAAGACAGCCTGAAAAAAGCAGAAGAAGCCGGTTTGCAGAACCTGACACCAGAGCTGAAAGCCTCAATGGATGAACTTAAAGAGGCCGCTGAAGCACTGAAACGTTCTTATCATTCTGACATTGGTTCGGAAGCACCGCACACGATCCATAATCCGCTTGTTACCGAGCCGGAAGCGATTCATGATGGTGTTACGCCCGCAGAGTCTGCAACGAAGGCTCAAGCATCACCTCAAGCACCGGCTACTGACGTTGATAACGCTATCACCCCGACAGCGGTTGAAACTGCCCCTAATAACAATGAGAAACCCATTGTTCCGGTTGAGGCATTTTCTGCGTCTATCTCTTCTGTAGATAGAGAGCCGGTTCCTGTTACGAACACACCCGTAACTAAGGTACAAACAGCTACAGTTGACACCCATAGCACAGATTCACTCGGTGCTGATCAACCTCGAACTCACCAACCTGGCGGCGATCGGTAAACATGGCTGTTGATGATACCCAACCCCTTATTACTCATTTAATAGAACTGCGCAAGCGGCTATTGAATTGCATCATCACTGTTTTAGTGGTTTTCTTCGTATTGGTTTTTTTTGCCAATGATATCTACCATCTGGTTTCCGCACCGTTGATCAAACAACTGCCAGTTGGTTCCAGTATGATCGCAACAGATGTCGCATCACCGTTCTTTACCCCGATTAAATTGACTATGATGGTCTCGGTGTTTGTTTCAGCGCCGATGATCCTCTATCAGGTTTGGGCATTTATAGCCCCTGCGCTGTATAAACATGAGCGCCGCTTGATGGTCCCGCTGCTGATATCTAGCAGCTTCTTATTTTATCTGGGAATGGCATTTGCCTATTTTGTCGTTTTCCCGTTAGCTTTTGGTTTTTTTGCCAAAACAGCTCCAGAAAGTGTGCTTATCGCAACGGATATCACTAAATACCTTGATTTTGTCATGGCACTTTTTATGGCTTTTGGTATTTCTTTCGAAGTCCCGATTGCGATAATTCTTCTGTGCTGGGCTGGGGTAACAACGCCTGAAGCATTGAAGAAAAAACGCCCTTATGTGTTTGTTGGTGCATTTGTTGTAGGGATGCTTCTCACCCCGCCAGATGTGTTATCACAAACATTATTAGCGATTCCGATGTACCTGTTATTTGAAGTGGGAGTGTTCTTTGCTCGCTTCTACACTGGCAAACAACGCCGTACAGATATTGAGGAAGAGGATGAAGAAGTCGATAATCATCCTAAAGAGTCTTAAGTTTCTATTTTGATATTTTAGCCGCCCACTGGGCGGCTTCTGTTTTGGGACGCTTATGTTTGATATCGGTGTGAACTTAACCAGCTCACAATTTACAAAAGACTGTCCTCAAGTCGTGGCCCGCGCAAAAGAGGCTGGCATTACCGGTATGCTGATTACCGGGACAAATGCTGAAGAAAGCCAGGCAGCCCTTGAGCTTGCCATGGCCTATCCTGGCTATGGCTGGTCAACCGCAGGTGTTCATCCCCATCATGCGAGCAGTTGGCAAATAGATGTGGAACAGCAAATCAGAGCATTAGCAGCCAATGCCAGTGTAGTCGCCATTGGCGAATGTGGTCTGGATTTTAATCGCAATTTCTCTACTCCCGCAGAACAAGAAATGGCTTTTACTGCACAGTTAGCCCTGGCTGCAGAACTTTCTTTGCCGGTATTCTTGCATTGCCGAGAGGCGCATGATCGTTTCATCACGCTACTTTCACCTTGGCTAGATAAAATCCCCGCAGCTGTTGTGCATTGTTTTACCGGCACTGCTGATGAATTGGATTCCTGTCTGGCATTGGGCTTATCTATCGGTATCACCGGTTGGGTTTGTGATGAGCGCCGTGGTCTTGAGCTGAGGGCATTATTGCCGCGTATTCCTGCCCAACAATTATTGTTAGAAACTGATGCCCCATATTTATTGCCGCGGGATATACACCCTAAACCTGCATCTCGTCGCAATGAACCCTGCTTTCTGCCTCATATCGTCCAACAGGTTGCTGTCTGGCGACAAGAAGACCCTCAATGGCTGGGACAGAAAACTGATGAAAACGCCCGCCGGATTTTCCGGTTGGTTTGAGTTAGGAGAACAATATGAGCTATGCATTCCCGGGCACCTTCCCTGGTCGCCGTATGCGCCGTGTGCGCCGTCATGATTTCAGTCGTCGACTGGTCGCTGAAAATCAGCTGACAGTTAATGACTTGATCTATCCGGTGTTTGTCATGGAAGGAAACAACCATCAGCAAGCCGTTTCGTCTATGCCGGGTGTCGCGCGTATGACGATTGATTTGCTGGTGAAAGAAGCTGAGGCCATTGCCAAGCTTGGCGTCCCGGTCATATCGTTATTCCCGGTCATTGAACCAGGTATGAAATCACTACACGCAGAAGAAGCTTATAACCCGAATGGTCTGGTGCAACGTACTGTACGTGCATTAAAAGACGCAGTACCAGAGTTAGGTATTCTTACGGACGTAGCTCTCGACCCATACACGACTCATGGGCAAGATGGTGTGATTGATGCTGACGGTTATGTCATTAACGACATCACCAAAGAGATTTTAGTGCGTCAGGCCTTATCACATGCAGAAGCCGGCGCAGAAATTGTTGCCCCGAGCGATATGATGGATGGTCGCATTGGTGCGATTCGTGATCAGTTAGAACTTCAAGGGCTGGTAAATACGCAAATCATGGCGTATTCAGCCAAATATGCCTCTTGTTACTATGGCCCCTTCCGCGATGCGATTGGCTCCAGTAGCAATTTGAAAGGTGGCAATAAAAAAACCTATCAAATGGACCCGGCTAATAGCGATGAAGCGTTGCAAGAAATCGCTCAGGACTTGCAGGAAGGGGCGGATATGGTGATGGTTAAACCGGGTATGCCATATTTGGATGTGGTGCGTCGGGTTAAAGATACCTTTGGGGTTCCGACCTTCGCCTATCAGGTTTCTGGCGAATATGCGATGCATATGGCCGCAATACAAAATGGCTGGCTGCAAGAGAAACCGACGGTGATGGAGTCGCTATTGTGCTTTAAACGCGCCGGTGCAGATGGGGTATTGACCTATTTTGCCAAGCAAGTCGCACAATGGCTGCATGACGATCATATGCAGCGCTAACTGTTTAGTTATCAACAGCATTGATTATCAATAATAAGTGTCAAGGTAGGCACTGAAATACCTACTTTGGCACTGTGAGTTAAGTAGCTTATTGTTTTCCGAATTGACGATTATCCAGGCTTTGCAATACTGGACTATTGAGCATATTCAGTAATAGCATTGAGCGTGCCTCGCCATCTGGTTCGGTATAAATTGCCTGTAACCCAGCAAAAACACCCTCTGTAATAATCACGGTATCACCAGGCGTAGGTATCTCTGGCGCAATGATTTTACCCGTTGTATGAGATTGCATTTCGCTAATAACCCTTGCCGGAATGACCGCCGGTTGTACACCAAACCTGACAAAGTGACTTACACCTCGGGTGGCACTTATTGTTGTGGTATGAATATGTTCCGGATCAAACTCGATAAATAGATAATTCGGGAATAATGCTTCCGTGGTTTCAATTCGTTTTCCGCGTATTATCTTTTCGATAGTGACGATCGGTGTCCAGCAATTCACTTCTTGTCGCTCTAAGTGCTCTTTAGCGCGTAAAAGTTGACCACGTTTACAATATAATAAATGCCAATGTTTCATAATTTCATATGCCTTTAGCTACTACCTGGCAGCATAGCAAAAGTGGGGGTACATATACAGTGAGCAAAAATAACATCACCTGATATATATTTGTTATGTAAAGAGTTAGCCATATTTTATATCGACAAAATTCCATCAGTGCTTGTAAATGTTAATGCCAAATAGCAGCATGCTATTTTTTCGAGTTAGCCTGCATTCATTTTTAACAAAAAGACAGCAACTGCTATAAAGACAGCCTATAATGGCGCATCACCTAGCCGCCGAAATGATCAGCATGAAATACCGTGACTTACGTGACTTCCTCTCGTTGCTGGAACAGAGGGGCGAACTTAAACGTATTAGCCAGCCTATTGATCCCTATCTGGAAATGACAGAAATAGCCGATCGAACTTTACGCGCTGGCGGGCCTGCATTACTTTTTGAGAATCCGAAGGGCTATAACATGCCCGTGCTGTGTAACCTGTTTGGTACGGCTAAGCGGGTTGCGATGGGGATGGGGCAAGAAGATGTCAGCGCATTACGAGATGTCGGCAAGCTATTGGCTTTCCTGAAAGAACCTGATCCGCCGAAAGGTTTTCGTGACCTGTTCGATAAACTGCCTAAATTTAAGCAGGTATTGAATATGCCGACGAAATGCTTAAGCTCCGCCCCGTGCCAAGAGCAAGTGTGGGAAGGGGAGGATGTCGATCTGAGCCGAATCCCTGTTATGCACTGTTGGCCAGAGGATGCCGCCCCATTAGTCTCTTGGGGGCTGACGGTGACTCGCGGGCCGCATAAAGAGCGGCAGAATCTGGGCATTTATCGCCAGCAAGTGTTGGGCAAAAATAAATTAATTATGCGCTGGCTTTCCCATCGAGGTGGCGCTTTGGACTATCAAGAATGGTGTGAAGCACATCCTGGAGAGCGTTTCCCGGTTGCCGTCGCATTGGGTGCTGACCCTGCAACTATTTTGGCTGCGGTAACGCCGGTGCCAGATACTTTATCTGAATATGCTTTTGCCGGCTTATTGCGTGGGCATAAAACCGAAGTCGTAAAGTGTCTTTCCAACTCACTTGAAGTTCCTGCAAGTGCAGAAATTGTATTGGAAGGATATATTGAGCAGGGTGAGATGGCACCGGAAGGCCCATATGGCGATCATACCGGTTATTACAACGAGATTGATAGCTTCCCTGTCTTTACCGTCACCCATATTACCCAACGCAAAGACGCAATTTATCATTCAACCTATACTGGTCGTCCACCGGATGAACCGGCGGTAATGGGCGTTGCGCTGAACGAAGTATTTGTCCCTATTTTGCAAAAGCAATTCCCAGAGATTGTTGATTTTTATCTGCCGCCAGAAGGCTGTTCATACCGCTTGGCCGTGGTGACTATCAAGAAACAGTATGCCGGTCATGCTAAACGCGTGATGATGGGCGTTTGGTCGTTTTTACGCCAGTTTATGTATACGAAATTTGTTATTGTTTGTGATGATGATATTAACGCCCGTGATTGGAATGATGTTATTTGGGCAATTACGACCCGAATGGACCCGTCGCGCGATACGGTGTTAATTGAAAATACACCAATAGATTATTTGGATTTCGCCTCACCGGTTTCCGGTTTGGGATCGAAAATGGGGCTGGATGCCACCAACAAATGGCCAGCTGAGACTCCGCGTGAATGGGGGCGTCCAATTAAAATGGATGAAGAAGTCCGCGCCCGCGTTGATGCTATTTGGGATGAACTCGCCATTTTCAGTGACAAAGAGACGAAACGCTAACCGGCGTCCATTTTGTCCTTAGTTTTGCATTTGATGACCCGACAGAGGGAAGGCATGACAACTTTAAGCTGTAAAGTAACCTCCGTAGAGGCCATTACCGATACGGTGTACCGGGTGCAATTGGTACCTGCATCTGCATTTTCTTTCCGCGCTGGGCAGTATTTGATGGTCGTGATGGATGAGCGCGATAAGCGCCCATTCTCTATGGCATCCACGCCACTGCAAAAAGATTCTATCGAGCTGCATATCGGGGCTTCGGAGCTGAATTTATACGCCATGGCGGTAATGGACAGAATTCTGCAAGAGAAAACGTTGGATGTGGATATTCCTCATGGTGAGGCGTGGTTCCGCGAGGGTAGTCATCGCCCACTGATATTAATTGCAGGCGGTACTGGTTTCTCCTATGCGCGTTCGATTTTGTTGGCGGCGTTAGCAGAACAACCTGATCGTGAAGTTTCTATCTATTGGGGCGGGCGCGAAGCTGTGCATTTATATGACCTCAGCGAGTTAGAAGCGCTGTCGATTCAGTATCCGCAGTTGAAAGTTATCCCTGTAGTTGAGCAACCAGAAGAAGGCTGGCGCGGTCGTACCGGAACTGTGCTAAGTGCCGTGTTGCAAGATTATGGTTCTCTGGCTGAGCAGGATATTTATATCGCAGGTCGTTTTGAAATGGCGAAGATTGCTCGTGAGCGTTTTTGTGCCGAGCGCGGTGCATTGGAAGCGCATATCTATGGTGATGCTTTCGCTTTTATTTAAGTGAAACACCAGATAAAAAAGCCCGCCCCTGACAGGCGGGAAAACGGCAACTAAACGTTATCAGGGCCTGTATTCAGGCCCTCAGACTGCTGACAAACCCCAACGACTCGATCTTGCAAGGTGATGACAGGTAGAAGAGTAAAGCGTCCGCGCCAAGGATGGCGCGGCTCGAGCCTACAAGGATGTATTTACGGCGTCTTTACGATCTGCC
The DNA here is from genome assembly GCF_902726545.1 of Yersinia artesiana. GTDB lineage: Bacteria > Pseudomonadota > Gammaproteobacteria > Enterobacterales > Enterobacteriaceae > Yersinia > Yersinia artesiana. The sequence goes on from NZ_CACVAD010000005.1 coordinate 124,182, forward strand.
TGTTTTCACCACTACAGGCACTTTGTCATTAACTTCAGGGCTTGTATTAAGTCCTAAATGTTTTGGGTTATACGCGCTCAAAGATGGTAGCAATGCCTTGGCCTAAGCCGATACACATGGTTGCCAGACCGAATTGCACGTCACGGCGCTCCATCAGATTGAGTAATGTGGTAGAAATACGCGCGCCTGAACAGCCCAATGGATGACCGAGTGCAATGGCTCCCCCATTCAGGTTTACCTTATCATCCATGCTCTCCAGCAAACCCAAACCTTTCAGGCAAGCCAGTGACTGAGCAGCAAACGCCTCATTTAATTCAAATAACCCAATATCTTCGAGCTTAAGCCCAGCACGTTTTAGTGCCAGTTGGCTGGCGGGTACTGGGCCATATCCCATAATCGATGGATCACAGCCGACGACGGCCATTGAGCGAATACGGGCGCGGGGTGTTAAACCTAATGATTTTGCTCGGGATTCGCTCATGATAAGCATGGCAGAGGCACCATCGGAAAGTGCTGATGATGTCCCCGCGGTCACTGTGCCACTCACCGGATCAAAGGCTGGACGCAAAGTCGCTAGCCCAGCCAGATTGGTCTCTGGGCGAATAACTTCATCGAAATCAAAGCGTTTTAATATACCATCAGCGTCATGCCCATTGGTGGCGACAATCTCTTTAGCAAAATGGCCCGCCTGAGTCGCAGCATAAGCGCGCTGATGGGAGCGAACCGCAAACTCGTCTTGTGACTGGCGACTGATATTGTGGATTTTTGCCAGCATTTCAGCCGTTAATCCCATCATACCGGCGGCTTTAGCCACCGTGCGACCCATACCTGGGTGGAAGTCCACGCCATGATTCATCGGCACGTGGCCCATATGTTCTACGCCACCAATCAAACTGACTTGTGCATCACCCACCATGATAGCTCTGGCACCGTCATGCAACGCCTGCATCGAGGATCCACACAGGCGGTTAACGGTTACCGCCGGGACGCTATGGGGAATTTCTGCCAGTAAAGACGCATTGCGGGCGATGTTAAAACCCTGTTCTAGCGTTTGTTGCACACAGCCCCAATAGATGTCGTCGATTTCGGCGGCATTCAGCTTAGGGTTGCGGCTCAGCACTTCGCGCATTAAGTGAGCGGAGAGGTCTTCTGCCCGAACCTGCCGGAATGCACCGCCTTTGGAGCGGCCCATCGGTGTGCGGACGGCATCAATAATGACTACATTTTCCATGTTTTCAGACCTCATGCCGGTTGACTGATAGAAACATCAAGCAGCGCTGCTGCCACAGGATAATAGCTTTCGTTATGTTCGGCTTTGGCTCTCAATCCCGGCGGGACTAGATACAGCGCCCCAAGATGGGTGTAGCGTTGAGCCATTTCGACATAATTTGCACTGCCAATGGTATCAAGGTAACGGAAGACGCCGCCGTGGAATGGAGGGAATCCAAGGCCATACACCAACGCCATATCACCTTCCGCCGGGCTGGCAATAATGCCTTCTTCCAGGCAGCGCACCACCTCATTGATCATCGGGATCATGGTGCGGGCAATAATATCGTCATCGCTAAATTTCTGAAGCGGCTGGCTGATTTGCGCCAGTAACGTATCTACTTGTTCATCATTTTCTTTACGCGGTTTGCCCTTAGTATCTTGGGTATAGCGGTAGAAGCCTTGACCATTCTTCTGACCAAACCGTTGGTTATCAAACATCACGTCAACCGCGTCGCGATAATCTTTATTCATGCGCTCAGGGAAACCAACGGCCATCACGGCCTGTGCATGGTGCGCGGTATCAATACCCACCACATCTAACAGATAAGCCGGGCCCATTGGCCAGCCAAATTGCTTTTCCATCACTTTATCAATTTGGCGGAAGTCTGCGCCGTCTCTGACTAACATGCCGAATCCAGCCAGATACGGGAATAAAACGCGGTTAACAAAGAAGCCTGGGCAATCATTCACCACAATTGGGGTTTTACCCATTTGCGTGGCGTATGCCACAACCGCGGCGATAGTTTTATCTGAGGTTTTGGTGCCACGAATAATTTCAACCAACGGCATCCGGTGCACTGGATTGAAGAAATGCATGCCACAGAAGTTTTCTGGGCGCTTAAGGGATTTGGCGAGCTGATCAATCGGAATTGTAGAAGTGTTAGAAGCCAGAACAGTTTCTTCGCCGATAAGTGTTTCAACCTCTGCCAGAACCGCCGCTTTGACTTTTGGATTTTCTACCACCGCTTCCACGATGACTTGGGCGCGTTCAATACCGGCATAATCTAATGTTGGCTGGATGGTTGCTAAGATATTTGCCATTTTCAGGCCATCTATCTTGCCGCGTTCCAACTGCTTATTCAGCAATTTGGCCGCTTCATTCATCCCTAATGTGAGGGATTTGTCATTAATATCTTTCATGATGACCGGCACACCTTTCAGTGCCGATTGATAGGCAATCCCACCGCCCATAATCCCGGCACCCAGCACTGCGGCCTGTTTGGGGGCGCTGACACCTTTGGACAGCTTTTTAGCCTGACCTTTAACATACTGGTCATTTAGGAAAATACCGACTAAAGCACGCGCTTCACAGGAGCCTGCTAAGGGAACAAAACTATTGGTTTCCAGCTTCAATGCTTCGGCGCGGCCAAATTTCGCAGCAGCTTCAATGGTTTTGACGGCAGTCAAAGGGGCGGGATAGTGTTTACCGGCCACTTGCATGACCATGCCTTTGGCAATGGTAAAGCACATTGCGGCTTCGGTCGGATTGAGCTTCAGTGGCTCTAATTTCGGGCGACGTGCAGCTTGCCAGTCGAGTTTCCCATCAATCGCTTGTTTCAACATGGCTAACGCGGCATCTGCCAACTTTTCAGGGGCAACGACGGCATCAACCAGCCCAACTTTTAAGGCATCTTTGGCAATAATGTCTTTACCTGCCGCAATAATTTCCAGCGCACTGTCAGCACCTAATAACCGCGGTAAGCGAACTGAACCGCCGAAGCCCGGCATAATACCGAGTTTGGTTTCCGGTAGACCGATACGTGCTTCTGGCGAGGCCACACGAAAATCAGTCGCTAGAATACATTCACACCCGCCACCCAGCGCATACCCATTGATTGCTGCAATGGTTGGCACCGGTAAGTCTTCCAAACGATTGAAGATATCGTTGGCGAAAACCAACCATTGATGCAGCTTTTCTGGTGGCTCGTTAAACAGGGATAGAAACTCGGTGATATCGGCACCGACAATAAAGGCTGCTTTGGCTGAGCGTAATAGCAACCCTTTGAGTTCGCTTTGTTTTTCCAGTACGGACAAGGCTTCGCCCAGATTGGCTACAGTTTGAGTATCCAGCTTATTAACTGAACCTGGTGCATCAAACACCAATTCGGCAATGCCGTTTTCCAGCCAGTGAAGCTTTAGTGTTTCGCTTTGGTAGAGCATATCTATCTCCTGAATAAGCGCATGTGATCTGGTATGACCAGATATTCAGGAAGTGTGGATATTTTGTTAATTAATTGCAAACAAGAGATTGATTTTTTGCAGCGAAGATCACAGTCACTCTAGCGGGATAATTGATTTTAATCACGTTTATTTACGACAGTTTTGCGCGTAAGGTAGCGTAATTAACTTGTAGATAAGAGGTCGTCGAAACATGACTTTGGCGACTATGGTAAGATTAAAAAATTAAGTTCTAATAGCGAAGGGTACTGTGATGGAAACGCTGGCTTCTTTATATAACGAACATTTGTCCACCCTACAACAACGCACCCGCGATGTGTTAGAGCGCCATCAGTTGGATGCTTTATTGATTCATTCCGGTGAGTTACAACGTATTTTCCTTGATGACCGCGACTATCCTTTTAAGGTTAATGCCCAATTCAAAGCTTGGGTACCGGTGACACAAGTTCCCAATTGCTGGTTATGGGTCGATGGCGTTAATACGCCGAAGTTATGGTTTTATTCTCCGGTAGATTATTGGCACAGTGTTGAGCCACTTCCAGACAGTTTCTGGACCAAATCACTTGATATTCAGCCTTTAGCTAATGCCGATGATATTGCACAGCAATTGCCGGTGCAGCGCGAGCGAGTTGCCTATATTGGTTATGCTCAGCAACGCGCTCAGGCTCTGGGTTTCAGTGCGGAAAACATTAACCCTAAACCGGTGTTGGATTACCTTCATTTCTACCGCTCTTATAAAACAGATTACGAGCTGGCGTGTATGCGTGAAGCGCAAAAGACCGCAGTTGCCGGGCATCGTGCTGCTTATGAAGCATTTCAGTCCGGTATGAGCGAGTTTGATATCAATCAGGCGTATTTGATGGCCACGGGTCATCGTGATACTGATGTTCCATACGATAATATTGTTGCACTGAATGAACATTCGGCAGTATTGCATTACACCACCTTGCAGCATCAGCCTCCGGCAGAGATTCGTAGTTTCCTGATTGATGCGGGTGCTGAATACAACGGTTATGCTGCTGACTTGACTCGTACCTATGCCGCAGACAGTGAAAACGATTTTGCAGCATTGATCAAAGACCTTAATTATGAACAGCTTGAACTGATCAAAACCATTAAAAGTGGTGAGCGCTACACCGATTATCATGTGCAGATGCATCAACGTATTGCGAAGTTACTGCGCACTCATAATCTGGTCACCGGTATCAGCGAAGAGGCGATGGTTGAACAAGGCATTACTTGTCCATTCCTACCGCACGGGTTAGGCCATCCCCTGGGCTTGCAAGTGCATGATACTGCGGGCTTTATGCAGGATGATAAAGGAGCGCATCTCAGCGCGCCATCCAAGTACCCTTACTTACGTTGTACCCGTATTCTGCAACCGCGCATGGTGCTGACTATCGAACCGGGCCTCTATTTTATTGAATCACTCTTGGCCCCTTGGCGCTCAGGGGAATTCAGTCAGCATTTTAATTGGGATCTTATTGAAACTCTGAAGCCTTATGGTGGCATTCGTATAGAAGACAATATTGTTATTCATGATAATCGGGTTGAAAACATGACTCGCGACCTGAAGCTGGACTGATGCAGCCTTTTTTGATACCTGCGGCTCCGGTGACTATCAGCGAAGAGATTAAAAAAAGTCGTTTCATCACCTTACTGGCTCATACCTGTGGGGTGAATGAAGCGAAAGATTTTATTCAGCAGGTAAAGCAACAGCACCCAACAGCCCGGCATCATTGCTGGGCTTTTGTTGCTGGAGCGCCCACAGATTCACAGCAATTAGGTTTTTCCGATGATGGCGAGCCTTCGGGCACCGCAGGTAAACCGATTCTGGCTCAATTGATGGGCAGTGGGATAGGTGAAATTACTGCGGTGGTTGTGCGCTATTATGGCGGTATTAAGCTGGGTACTGGCGGGTTAGTTAGAGCTTATGGCAGTGGTGTTCAGCAAGCGTTAAAACAGATTGAAGTAAAATATAAAGTCCCGCAGGTAGAATATACTTTGCAGTGTGACTATGCGCAGCTCGCGATGGTCGAAACACTATTACAGCAGGTTGAAGGCCAGATTTTACAGAGTGAATATGCACAACTCGTGACTCTTCATCTCTCATTGCCAGCAACTCAAGCCAGTCAGGTCGGGGATAAATTGCGGGATCTCAGTCGTGGTACGTTGCAATTGACGCCCATTTCGCAATAATCCCCATCCAAGTGAATTGCTAAGGAACGTGCCGGAATGCATTTTCGTGCCATAACCCGTATTGTTGGCCTGCTGGTCATCTTATTCTCCGGGACAATGTTTATTCCAGGGCTAGTGGCCTTGATCTATCGTGATGGTGCCGGCCGTGCCTTCAGCGAAACCTTCTTTGTTGCTTTGTCGATAGGCCTGTTGCTGTGGCTACCGAACCGAAAACAGAAACATGAGTTGAAGCCGCGCGAGGGGTTTCTGATTGTAGTGCTGTTCTGGACGGTGCTGGGCAGTGTCGGGGCATTACCTTTCTTATTCTCTGAGCGCCCGAACCTTTCGCTAACTGATGCATTTTTTGAATCCTTTTCTGGGCTGACCACCACCGGAGCCACCACACTGGTGGGGTTAGATTCACTGCCTAAGGCCATTTTATTCTATCGACAAATGCTGCAATGGCTGGGCGGCATGGGGATCATCGTATTGGCAGTGGCCATTTTGCCTATTTTGGGTGTCGGGGGGATGCAGCTCTATCGGGCTGAAATGCCAGGGCCATTGAAAGACAATAAAATGCGCCCCCGAATCGCCGAAACTGCGAAAACACTGTGGCTTATCTATGTCTTGCTGACCATTGCCTGTGCGCTTTCTTTATGGGCCGCAGGGATGTCGGTGTTTGATGCTATCTCTCACAGCTTCTCGACTATCGCAATAGGTGGCTTTTCTACCCATGACGCCAGTATCGGTTATTTCAACAGCCCAACGATTAACACCATCATTGGTATTTTCTTGCTGATTTCGGGCTGTAACTTTGGTCTGCATTTCGCTGTACTCAGTGGCCGTAGTTTGAAAGTTTATTGGCGTGATCCCGAATTCCGTATGTTTATCTTTGTACAATTGACGCTAGTTATCGTTTGTACCTTGGTGCTCTGGCAGCACAGCGTATATAAGTCGGGGCTGGAAACCTTAAATCAGGCATTTTTCCAAGTAGTCTCAATGGCGACCACCGCGGGCTTCACAACGGACAGTATTTCTAAGTGGCCGTTGTTCCTGCCGATACTTTTATTATGCTCCGCGTTTATCGGGGGGTGTGCCGGGTCAACCGGTGGTGGTTTGAAAGTTATCCGTATCCTGTTGCTCTATCTACAAGGCTCGCGTGAATTAAAACGTTTGGTTCATCCGAATGCGGTTTACACCATCAAGCTGGGGCGGCGAGCATTACCGGAACGAATACTGGAAGCTGTGTGGGGGTTCTTCTCCGCGTATGCTTTGGTTTTCATTATCAGCATGTTGGCCATCATCGCGACGGGTGTCGATGAGTTTTCTGCTTTTGCGGCAGTGACTGCAACACTGAACAACCTTGGGCCAGGCTTAGGTGTTGTCGCTGATAACTTCACTTCTATGAATCCGGCTGCAAAATGGATACTAGTGATAACAATGCTATTTGGCCGGTTGGAAGTTTTCACTTTGCTGGTTCTCTTCACCCCAACATTCTGGCGTGAGTAATTCTGCATAAGGAACATTGCTATGAAAGTATTGATACTTTACTCCAGCCGAGACGGCCAAACGCAAACCATCGCCTCTTATATAGCTAAGGAATTATCAACCGCAGCTACGTGCGAAATACAGGACTTGGCCGAGGCGGGGCAAATAGATCTGAGCCAGTATCAACAAGTGATGATTGGTGCTTCTGTTCGTTATGGGCATTTCAGTCCGGTATTGAATCAATTCGTCAATAAACACGTCGAACAACTTAATCAGATGCCGAGTGCGTTCTTTGCTGTCAATCTCACTGCGCGCAAACCAGAGAAGCGCTCACCACAAACCAATGCCTATGTGCGCAAATTCTTACTTAGCACACCCTGGCAGCCAACATTGTGCGCCGTATTTGCTGGAGCGCTGCGTTATCCACGCTATCGATGGATAGACAGAGTCATGATTCAACTTATTATGCGCATGACGGGGGGAGAAACGGATACCAGTAAAGAAGTTGAGTATACCGATTGGCAACAGGTTAGTAGTTTTACTCAGGATTTCTCGGCGCTGCAGTACGAAAAATAGCAATAATGGTGGTTATCACCGCAAATTGTTGAAATAAAACACGGTTGAAAAGTTTTTTGAAATTAGGGGTTGCAGGCTGTCAGGAACTCCCTATAATGCGCCTCCACTGACCGGGAACAACGAAACACACTTCGCCGGGTCAGGAAGAGAAATGATTGAGTTTGACTTCGAAAGAAACCAAATAAACTCTTGACTCTTCAGCGGGAAAGCGTATTATCTGCCTCCCGCGTTACCGTAAGATTCGCCGCAAGGCAAACGGGTAACGAACGCTCTTTAACAATTTATCAGACAATCTGTGTGGGCACTCGCAAGACGATATCGAAGCCTGTTTCGACAGGCAGAAGA